>NZ_AJLK01000130.1 GCF_000317205.1 Fischerella muscicola PCC 7414
TTTTCAAAGACTGACCTCAAAGCCAATGGCAGAAGGGACAGTACCCAAGAACCCCTCCCCAACCCTAAGCGAAACGGGGAGGGAGTAATACCGTTTCACTTTAAGGTTGATACTCTGAGGGGGTGACAAGGGGGATGTAACTTAGGCTTGGCTTGCCTTTCACTTTAATCACTGCTGAAAAGATGAGAATTAATTGAGCGCGATCGCGCTTTGTGAAAATAGGAGTTTTGAGTGCTGATGAATAAGAAAAATCTTGCTGTTGCTTTTTATCTTTGAGGGCGTCCGTCACCTGAAAGGCTTGCCCTGCCACAAGTTGACTGCGGTTGTCACCCCCTCAGGTTGATACTATGGGAACATGTAGAGACGCGCTGTTTGAAGCGTCTGGGAGCGGGAGAGTGGGGGAGTTATTTGTATCAGGATTTTCGTGAAATGGTATTAAGCCGCTACGCCTCTACACACCCATTTTCAAGCTAGGTCTAATGCTGGCAGGAACCTTGTTTATGTCCATGTCCTTGTCCATGCTTGTGAGAACAGCTTTGCAAATCCTGATTCTTCAGCTTGTCGGTTATTTCCTGAAGAGTCTCATCCTTAGACTTTAAGCCAATCCAAGCATCGATTTTTTCCGCATCAAAACCCACCTCACGGCGATCGCCTACTTCCATCAACGGACGGCGAATCAACAGTGGATCTTTAAGCATCATAACTAAAGCTGTTTGCGGATCTACTTTTTCGGGAATGATCTCACCCGATTGTACACGGGGAGCAGCACGGTTAAACCATTCGGCTACAGGGCGATCGCCAAAAAATGAGTGTAGACGTTCAGCCGTCCAAGGTTCTGTTAAGAGGTTATACGCCACCACTTCATGACCTGCGGCTGTCAGCAAAGTTTTTTGTTTTGTATTGTTCTTACAGCCAGGTTTTTCATAAAAAATCACCCTTGCCATTGCAGTATCTCCTATATTTAACAGTTATCAGTTAGAGACGCGAGGAACATCGCTTCTGTACAGTTATCAGTGTTTCTTAATATTCACTGTTCACTGATTTCATGTAGTCTGATACGCAAAAACTTTTCCCCTCTACTGCAAAAGACGATAAGTTCGCAGTAAGTCTTAAGCGCTCACTACAAACCACTATCACAATTAAATTTTAATTAAAAAGCAAAAATATTTGCTATTAAAAATTATTGCTTTATATCAATTAAAAATTTTTTGCCGTATGAGAAATTACATTATACTCAAAACGCTGCTTTGGATCAGTTTCGCCATAAATATTAAAAGTAACTGTTGGTTCATTACCTAGTGCTTCCACACAATGAATTGTATCAGGTGTAAAACTGATAATATCACCAGGTAATAAAGTTAGCTCTCCTGTTTGTTCAATTTTATCTATAAATTCTTGGCTGGGATCGCGACGCCAAAATGTATTTTTTTCTTGCCCCTTTAATAAAGCTACCACACCCCAAGTGCCATGATTATGAATATTAGATTTTGTACCTGGTGCAAAAGTAACTGTTTGCAATGTCAAAGGAAAACCTAATTCATCGTAGAGAATTAACACCGATGTTCCTGTTTTTGGACAAGGTTCTAAGTATTGACTTTGCACCCAATAAGAATTTACTAATAATCGCCTGACTAATATCTGAATTTCTGGCAAGCGACTAGTTTCATCTTCAACATCATTCAGAATATCTTCTAATTCAGTCAAGAATCGATAAAGGCGATAATTATCTCTAAGTAAGTTCCATGCTCTAGCCGATTTACAAGCTTGATACTGTCCATCTCCATTGACATGCCAATCTCTATTTTTCATGGATTACACTGAATATAAATTATAAATATGACTAAAATAAAGTTTTAGAAATCGAACAGAGATGAACACCGATGCACACAGATAAATCATCGGTATTCGTTCACATCAATCCTCATCTTCTTCTGCGGCTCGAGTCAAAATATCAAGTAAAATTCCAGCGCCAAAATCGTTCTTATCATCTATAGATTTAACTTGAGTGCTAATTTCTTTAGCTTTTTCTAGTTCACCGAGTTTTGCTAACACTAATCCGGAAGCCGCATAAGCATTTAAATACAATCGAATTTGTGGGTCTTCTTTGCGTTTAATTAATATTGATTGGAGTTGTTGCCAATCATCAGGTAAGTTCTCAGCTACTTTAATTTTATCTATAACTTTAACAGCAGTTTGCAGTGCCATTTGGTAATTATATTTGTAATAAAAATATCTATAAGCTGCTATCAAAACTTCTAAATTATCCCCTGTTTTGCCTAAAGCTTGATTCATATACTTTTCAGATTCGGAAGTATTTTCCCAATTCTCAGCCGCTAAAATTAGTAAATTTTTTATCTCCTCTGGTACTTGAAACCAAGAAAACCTTTCTGTGTCGATTTGCATAAAAATTTCCTTTGGAAATGTTGGTTGTTGTTTGTTGGTTGTTGTTTGTAACAATCAACTACCAACAAACAACTATTTCCCTAAAACAAAGTCAGAATGTACAACAGTGTGAAGAGAATAATCCAAATAATGTCTACAAAATGCCAGTAAATTTCTGCCATCTCAATGCCAGTATGTTTATTGGCACAATAGTGACCAGGACGACGCGATCGCCACAATACACCCAAAATTAACAGTAGTCCCACAAACACGTGCAAACCGTGGAACCCAGTCATAATATAGAAACAATTGGCAAAGACATTAGTCGTCAAACCATATCCCAAGGTCATGTATTCATAAACCTGGCCCGCCAAGAAAATCGCACCCATGAGTGCAGTCAGGATATACCAAAACCGCATTCCTTTGAGATTATTCTTTTTAATCGCCGTATCACCAAAGTGAATGACGAAACTACTAGAAACCAGAATAATCGTGTTAATTGTCGGTACTAATAACTCAACTTCCGTTCCCTCCGGCGGCCAAACTTCTGTGCTTCCGCGAAAAAACAAATAAGTAGCAAAAAACCCGCCAAACATCAAAGACTCCGAAATGAGGAACGTCAACAATCCCCAAACTCGTAAATCCTTATGTTCCTCATGATGACTTGGACTAGTCGTTGTTGCGATCGCCATATCTTTTATTTGTTGATAGTTGGTTGTTGATGGTTGGTTGTTAGTTGTTGGTTCTTACAAACAACTAACAACTAACAACTATGAATTAGCAGCAACTGGCTGAACTTCACCATCATGGCCATACTCATAAGGGCCATGACTCACCACAGGTAACACTTCCCAATTCTCAATTGCAGGCGGTGAACTAGTTGTCCATTCCAAAGTCAAAGCATTCCAAGGATTATCACCCGCTTGCTTCCCACCGATCCAACTCCACAGCGCATTGATCGTAAAAGGAATCACCGATATCCCCAAGATGTATGCACCAATCGTACAAATTTCGTTGAGGTGGGTAAATTGCGGATCGTACATCGCTACACGCCGCGGCATACCTTGTAATCCCAACTCATGCATCGGTAAGAAAGTCAAATTCGTACCAATAAAGGTCAAGATAAAATGAATTCGGCCCAAAGTTTCATTCATCATCCGTCCAGTGATCTTGGGGAACCAGTGGTAAATTCCCGCGTAGATACCAAACACAGAACCACCAAACAACACATAGTGGAAGTGGGCGACTACATAATATGTGTCATGGACATGGACATCAAAGGGTGCTGTTCCCATCGTCACACCACTTAAACCACCCATCACAAACATCATCAATAAGCCGATCGCAAATAGCATGGCGCTGGTAAAGCGGATTTTACCACCCCAGAGGGTAGCCACCCAACCGAAAATCTTCACGCCAGTGGGAACCGCAACGATCAGGGTAGATATAGTGAAGAACATCCGCATCCAACCGGGTGTGCCACTGGTGAACATATGATGCACCCAGACGAATAAACCCACAACACAAATCGCCAAACTAGAATAAGCGATCGCTTTATATCCAAATATTGGTTTGCGCGCATGGACAGGAATCACTTCGGACATAATACCGAAGATAGGCAGAATCATTAAATAAACTGCCGGGTGAGAATAGAACCAGAACAGGTGTTGATAAATAACAACGTTACCGCCTGCATCTGGTTTAAAAAACGAAGTCCCAAAGTTGAGATCAAACAACAGTAAAACCAACCCTGCTGCTAACACTGGTGTAGATAACAGTGCTAAAACAGAAGTTGCCAAAATTGCCCAGCAAAATAGGGGAACTTGATCCCACTTCATGCTGGGAACCTTCATAAATAGGATGGTGACGACAAAGTTTAGCGAACCCAAAATTGAGGAAGTTCCCACCAAGACAATGGCAAGTATCCACAGTGATTGGGCAATTGGTGCAGTTACCAAACTTAATGGTGGGTAAGCCGTCCAACCAGATTGGGAACCACCAAAGAAGAAACTAGCTAAAATCAGCAAACCTGCGGGTGGGTTCAACCAAAAAGCGATCGCATTCAGTTTTGGGAAAGCCATATCCCTAGCACCCACCATCAGCGGTACTAGGAAGTTGCCAAATCCTCCAATCGCACTCGGAACAATCCACAAAAAAATCATGATCGTTCCGTGATTGGTCATGAAAGCGTTATACAAATTTGGGTCAAGTAAATCTGCATCCGGTGTCGCCAACTCAGCACGCATGGCTACAGCCATCAGTCCACCGATGAGATAAAACAAAAACGCCGTCACCAAATATTGAATACCGATCACCTTGTGGTCAACATTAAACGTGAAATAGTCATACCATTTCCACGCTTCGGGGTGATGATGAGTAGTGCCAGCAACCACAATCGTGGCTTCCTTGCCAGGTGGTTGATTCCGTGGTATTTCGAGAGTCATAATTTTTCTTTCTTTGTTGTTTGTTGTGTGTTGTTTGTTGTTTGTTGGTTTTTCCAATCAACACCAACTACCAACCAACAACTATTGACCATTGACTGGGAAAGAGATTAGAGACTATTTCCCGATCCCCATCTTCTGTACATAAGGGGCGAGAAACTCTGATACAGATAAATCAGCGGGATTAACTGCCACAGCTTGTTTTAGTTCTTGCTGCTGTTGGGCAATCCGGTTTTCTGTCAACCAGCTTTCGTATTCTTCGGGAGTATGAACTACTACCTGTGACCTCATGGAACCGTGATAACCACCACACAGTTCTGTACAAACTACAGGGTAAGTACCAACTTTAGTAGCGACAAACCTGAGTTTGGTAGGAATACCAGGAATTGCATCTTGTTTGAGGCGGAATTGCGGCACCCAAAACGAGTGGATCACATCTGTAGAGGCAAGGTTAAGTTGTACATCAGCACCCACAGGTACGTGTAACTCACCAGCAGTGACACCACTGTCAGGATAGTTGAAAATCCAAGCAAACTGCATCCCCGTCACATCAACAACTAAGTCTGCCGTTTTGCCTTGTTCCTTAGCACCCGCACCAATGCCAATATTGGGGTCATTTGCTGGTGTTATCCCAGAAGCATCGCTAAGAGTAGCAGCAATTGCACTTCCCGGCATTTGGTGGGCAACATGAACTGGAGTGTGGTTGTGACCACCCGGTTCTAACCCTCCCATTCTGCTATAAACATCCACACTGTAAATCCCCAAACCAAGGACTATTATGGTTGGGATTGCCGTCCAAAATACTTCTAACGGTAAATTACCCTCAATAGGCGGCCCATCTGTTTCATCACCTTTACGGCGACGAAACATCACCAAAAAAATCAAAATTGTTCCTTCTACCACCACAAACAAAGCAGTGGCAATTGTCACCATCACATTAAAAAAACCGTCTACCAAAGGCGCTTGTTCTGATGCCTGCATTGGCAGTAGACTATGGTGTTGACCAACCCAAAGGCTGAAGAGTGTAATTAATACCCCAGCAACTAAGGTTAACAGTGAAACAGGAATTTGTTGCATACATGCCTGCTCAGAATAACGTCGTTCCAGGTGTAACTGTCGCTAAGTTGCAAGTGATAAACCAAAAGTTCAAACTAAAAAGAAATTGTTTTTGCACCATGAAGTGAACCCATTTATGTAGTAAGAGACTTCTCAATAATATTCAGCCTCTTTATTACTTATACGGTTTGTGTTTTGTCTTTTTACTTTTGATTTTCACTTGTTTTAACATGGGTTTGACATATGGTATCGTACCCTTGAAATCCAAGTTAAGTTACTTCTTAATTTTCGATGTTTTAACTATATAACTGGCAATAACTTAAACTTGTTTTAATTTGTTTTTATTTCCAGGTTATTTTATTTTAATAACAAACTAAAAGTAGTTAATTATTAACATTTTATATTTATAAAATTGTTTACCATGAACTATATTTAGATTCTCTCTAAATAAATATAGAGAATTCCCCTCTACTTGCGCGAATTATCTATAGAAATACTCTGCGCCCCTTTGCGTTTAACCTCGCTAAAATTTTACGCAAAGCTGTACCTAGTTATTCAATTCAACGTGAGTGTAACAATTTTTGGGGCAAATTCTGGAACAAGCACCACAGCCAATACAATTTTCTGGATGAGCAACCGTCATCACTTTCTTTTCAATTTCATCATCATCTTCATCATCTACAAATTCACCCTCTTCATTCATTGCTCGTAACAACAGCACATCGTGTCCACAAATTTTAAAACATCTGCCACAGCCAATGCATTTGTGTTCATCTATTGATTGGGCGAATTTGGGTGTCCAAGTTTTACCGCCAAATGTCAATCCTGTGAGTACTGCCATGAACTTAACCTACCGGAATTTATCTACAACTTGATTGGCGCTTAACGCTCATACTAACATAACTGTAATTATCTTTTTTTAATGTTCAAATATAACGATTTACATAGTTAAAATTCCATAACTTTCTGACAAAAAACTTGCTTTTAATATTATTTGTATTAGATGAAATTATTTACTAATAACGTTTATTTATTATTTACATATCAGTAACTAAATCATGACTAATAACTAATAAAAATTATCTTTAAAACATAAAAATATTTATTGAAAAGATGATATTTATTTGCAGTAACTATAAATAATAGCTAAAACAAATGATCAAAGTATTAGGAGATACAGAAGTATAACCAAAATATCGTCCACTACTTAAGTGCGGGCTAATAGCAAAAACCTGCCCAAAGTGGGTTTAAATGCTTATTTAATCGCTCTACTTTTAGTAGACTTAGCTTATATAGCATTCCTAACTCATTCGTGAAAAACAAGATCCCCGACTTCTGTTGAGAAGTCGAGGATCTGGGCTTTGCAATTCTTACATAGGATTGCTATATCATGTCCGCTAATTGCTTATCCAATAATTTACCGCATCACCGTTTCCCTGCATCAGTCTTGATGCATTCCCTATTCCCTGTTCCCCGTTCCTTTTTTTGCATAGAAGCAATAAAAATGTAAAATGATTAACAGAATAATAATTTTTGTTAAATATTAATATTATTAATAATCCAATTCTCACAGATGAGCAAAATATTAAAACACGTATCTTCTTGTCAAATCAAAAAACTACATATCCATGCTATCTCCTAGAATGAGATGCTATACAAACAACTGTACAGTATCTTTCAGCTTGTGATTGTTACTCTAGCAACAAACAAAGTTCAATAAGATGTTTCTCTTTGTAAAGAAGATATGTGGAAATTACTGAAAATGCAAAAGTTAACAAAAATTATCTTTCGCTCATGCTGAACAAACCTACAACAATTTCTGTGAAATGTATAGATAATTAAGAATTTAATTAGGCTCGGCTAGGTTATGAGCATAGAGTAACTTCCAATTGGATGAAAAGTCCAAATATGGATGTGGGTGGTTACGACGGCAATAAAAATCTATGTTTTGCCGTAATTGATGTGGTTGTGAGTAGTGAAAATAGGGGACACATCCAGGAGAAATCCGAGCCAGACATCTCAACGAGTACATTGGCAATAGCCTTATGCCTTACACAATACCTAATAATAGTTGCGTTGGATGTGACAACTGTCGTCCTCAATGTCCTACAGGTGCTATCAAACTGGAAAATGATCAATATTGGATTGATCCGTGCCTTTGTAACAACTGTGAGGGTTACTATCCTGAACCACAATGTGTGATAGCTTGCCCAACAAATTCTCCCATACCTTGGCAGGCTAAAAGAGGGAGATGCAAAGTTGACTTGCGAGAAGTAACCAGTCCAGATTTATTTTCCAACGGCAAGAGTAACCCCTTTGCTTCAGCAATTGTCATTTGGGAAGCTTGCAATTTGCTCTCCCAACGTACATCATTACCTTGGGAAACAGATGAGCAAGGAAACTTGTGCTATCGTCGTCAAGTAAATCAAGGCAAAGGAGCGATCGCATTTCATCTGACAAAATCACCTCAGAGTAGTGAACCTGTCACCAAATTAGAAGCCATAGAGACACTAGATATCAGGGCTGCTTGTCTACATCTAATATTTGCAGCATATGCAACAACCCTAGATCAGCCCTGGGAACAAGAATTTACAGTCGATGAACGCCAACTTGAGAAATACCTGGGCTTAGAAAAGCGCAAGGACTTAAGCAAAAACGTCAAGTTGACTTTGATGAACAACTTAGTCCAACAAGCTTGCTCACTCATCGTTTCCATTAACTGGCCCCAGCAAGGTATGCTTAAAGGCTTCTCCATCAAAGGAAGCCGTTTGTGGGAATTAGTCCAAGTTCAACGTCACTTTCAAGAAGATAATCTCGGATGTAAATATCTTGTTGGTTTAACCTTCAAAATTCGAGCTGGAGTTTGGGCGCAGTATTTCCTCAACAAACAAGCATGTAAGGAACGAACAGCATTTTATCAATACGGTAGTCTGCCAAAATCCTTATTAACTACAGTCATGAGCATTTGGCAGCAACACGAAGGTGCAGCACGACTAATGCTGTGGTTACTATTTAAAACCAAAATGGGGGCTTCTCAACGCATAACCGTTCCAACCTTAATGCGCGTTGCTTACGGCGAAGAGAAAATAGCCCAAGCGTGCAGACAAAGAGAAGAACGCAAACGCCTCCTGCGGACTTTTGAACATGATTTAGAAGTCCTCAATCACTACGGGATGAAATCTGTCTTTGATCCAGTCACCTACCCGCCCACAATCCAACCCTTGTGGGCGAGACTAGTTGATATTCCCGAAGATCCAGACGAAGCCTTAGAATTTTGGATTAACGACGGTAGCGGTACATCACGTCTGACAGACGTCAGCCCCCGTGGCAAATGGAACCTCTTAATGAATGCCCGCATTTTGTCCTTCAACCTACCACCAGACTGGGAAAAGCAAACAGGCGACTCCGAAAAAAAGCACCGAACCACAAAAAACAAAAGAAAAACCAAAACCACTGGTGATTTACTGGGCGAACAAATTTTACGGGCGCGCAAAAACCTCAATCTCTCCCAAAGAGAATTAGCCAAACTCGCAGGTAAAAGTCAAAGTTGGATTCGCGACATCGAAAAAGGCCGCCTCAAAGTCAAACTAGAAGACCAAGTAGTTTTACGTAAAGTCTTAGGTCTTAACTCAGCCTGAGTTTAATCCTTATCTACACCATCTTGATTTTCTTAAAAAAAATCAGCAACTAAAACTCAGTTGCTCTTCTCCAGGGTCATTACCGTAAATTTTTTCTTGCATTCATAGACAATCTATACATTACTTTTCTCTTCTTTACCTCTGCTTCCTCTGTGTCCTCTGCGGTTTATTAATAAAACTATTAGGTAGCAACGCCACGCTATTAAATTTTGAAAAATAGAAGATAAAGAGCGATCGCACTCTCTACAAAGACATCCTCAAACAAAATAAAATGCGATCGCCCTACTAAACTGCAACTTCCACAGTTTCTTGTCTCATCACTTCCGGTGCGCGTACTCTCAAACTCAGGCGATCGCAACGCACCGTTAAAAGTGGCTGACCCAAACCAATACCAGAAAAAGGACTTTCTGGCGGGACTTCTAACTGGGAACCAACAAACCCTAAATTTGATTCCGCTTCAAAAATATAACTCAGTAAATCAGAATTCTTTTTACTGAAACCAGACCCGCCTAACCACTGTCGCCACGCGAACCAAGGCTGCTTGTAGCTCAAGCTACACACTAACTTGTGGTTTTGCCGAACAGTAACGCGGTTATCATTTTCCCAGGTAAATTCAGCTAATTCCTTCGGTAGTCCCCAAATTTCTCGACCACCAGCTACCGAATCAGGATTATCTACATAAATATGAGAAACCCAACCACCAACCGTCCCCCGACAAGCTACTAAAGCAGGTATAACAATTAGTTCGCTGTACTCTAGCACTGACCCAGAACCATAATAAGACAAATACACACCACCAAATGTTTTACCAGGCCAGGGAGAGATAATTTCTAACTCAGAAGGTATAAGGTGGCGTACGCGGTCAATATTGAGCAAATGCAATGAGGCAATAGCGTAGCCTTGCAGTTTCCAAGGTGCTGGGGGGTATGACATTTGCATCTCCTGATCAATCAACTACTAACCACTAACTATTAACTCTCCAGAAAACAAAAAAATGACCACCCAAAGGTATACCTTGAGTGGTAATTGTTAAATTTGTTGTTTGTTAATTGTTGATAGTTGATTCCAATAACCAACAACTAACGACAATCAACATTACTTAGACTCTGTGAAATCAGCGTCAATCACATCATCACCGCCACCACCAGTAGAGGAGGAAGCACCAGCACTAGCATCTGTAGTACCAGTACCATCACCAGTTGCACCACCACCAGCTTGCTGATAGATATTGCTACCAACAGCAAACAACGCTTGTTGTAGTTCTGGCATTAGTTTCTTGATTTGCTCGTCGTCATCTTTGCTAATCGCATCGCGCAAATCTTTCACCAAACCTTCAACTTTGGTCTTGTCAGCAGCCGGGACTTTATCGCCCAACTCTTGCAATTGTTTTTCGGCTTGGTACGCCAAGGAGTCGGCTTGATTCTTGCGATCGATTTTCTCACGACGCTCTTTGTCGGCAGCAGCATTTTGCTCAGCTTCTCTTACCATCCGCTCAACGTCGGATTTATCAAGGGTAGAAGCACCTGTAATGCTAATGGACTGTTCCTTGCCAGTACCTTTATCTTTAGCGGTGACGTTTAAAATACCGTTGGCGTCAATATCGAAGGTCACTTCAATTTGGGGTACACCACGGGGTGCAGGGGGAATACCATCAAGACGGAAGGTTCCCAGACTCTTGTTATCGCCTGCCATTTCCCGTTCGCCTTGGAGGACGTGAATTTCTACGTTGGTTTGACCATCGACGGCGGTGGAGAACACTTCTGACTTCTTAGTAGGAATAGTAGTGTTGCGAGGAATAATCTTGGTCATAACACCACCCAAGGTTTCTACACCTAGAGATAGTGGTGTTACATCTAACAACAAGATACCCGTGACATCACCAGCAAGTACACCAGCTTGAATTGCAGCACCAACTGCTACCACTTCATCAGGGTTAACACTTTGGTTTGGTTCTTTACCTAACATCCGCTTCACCACGTCTTGGACGGCGGGGATACGAGTAGAACCACCCACTAGCACGACTTCGTCGATATCATTCTTGGTTAACTTAGCATCGCGCAGAGCATTTTCTACAGGGATACGACAACGGTCGATTAAATCAGAACAAAGTTCTTCAAACTTGGCCCGTGTTAGAGTCATATCCAAGTGTTTGGGGCCGTCTTGAGTTGCAGTGATAAATGGCAGGTTGATTTCAGCTTGGGTAACGCTAGAAAGTTCAATCTTGGCTTTTTCTGCTGCTTCTGTCAGACGTTGTAAAGCTTGTCTGTCTTTACGTAAATCAATACCTTCGTCTTTCTTAAATGCTTCTGCTAAGTAATCAACAATTTTCTTATCGAAGTCGTCACCACCAAGGTGGGTATCACCAGAAGTAGCTAGCACTTCAAACACACCGTCGCCTACTTCCAAGATGGATACGTCAAACGTACCGCCACCAAGGTCAAATACGAGGATGGTTTCGTTGCTCTTCTTATCAAAACCGTATGCTAGGGAAGCGGCGGTAGGTTCGTTGATAATCCGCAATACTTCAATACCCGCAATCTTACCAGCATCTTTGGTGGCTTGGCGCTGAGAGTCGTTAAAGTAAGCTGGAACAGTAATTACAGCCTGAGTTACAGTTTCGCCGATGTATTTGCTGGCGTCTTCTACTAGCTTCCGCAGAACTTTAGCAGAAATTTCTTCTGGTGCAAATGCTTTTCCTGCTTGGGGACATTCCAGTTTCACGTTGCCACCACTTTGGACAACTTTATAGGAAACTTCTGTTGCTTCGTTTGTAACTTCTTCGTAGCGGCGACCGATAAATCGTTTTACAGAATAAAAAGTATTTTCGGGGTTCATCACCGCTTGGCGCTTGGCGATTTGCCCAACCAAGGTATCGCCATTTTTGGCAAACGCCACAACTGACGGTGTTGTCCGAAAACCTTCCGCATTAGCAATAACCGTGGGTTTACCACCTTCCATTACTGCTACGCAGGAGTTTGTCGTACCTAAGTCAATTCCAACTACTTTTGCCATTGTAGGTGCTGGCTCCGTATAACTACAAATGAATGAATGGGAGTATAAGGGACTAATTTTTGAACTAACTGGTTTTTGAAAGCAGTCAGTCCAGCATCAATACCTTTGGTTTTTACTTGGGCAAAAACCCAAGTCTATGCTGATATATATACTGAGCCTGTGTAGCCAGTCCATGAAGGGTGGTTTTCCGAACCTTAGTAAGGGCGGTTATGCTTCATGTTTCTACTTGGCTCATATATTTATTGCCTTCACTTTGTCTAATGTATGAGAATTAATACTTCCTGAGATTCGGGTGAACCGTAATCTGATGGTCGTGTTTGCCGTCTTTTGGTTAAGTTATGATCATCGAGATGTGGGAAATACAAAAGCTTTTGATGAATGTGCGATCGCAAATGCATTATGTTTGGGTTAAGCGATTTGAAACAGACACGAGTTTATCAAGAAGCCAAGCAAGAAGGTAGGCAAGAAGGTAGACAAGAAGGTGCGCGTCAAGAAAAATTTAGAATGATACCTTTGTTGTTGAGATTGGGATTGAGTATAGAACAAGCAGCAAAAGAGTTGGATTTGAGTGTAGAAGAGGTTCTGCTAGAATCACAAAAACTATCCCAAAGTCAAGATAGTTAAATAAAAAATAACAAAATTTGCACCGAAACATTATTTATGCTTTCTCCCATCCTCAAAGCTAGACTCTCATCACCTTTAAAAGTTGGCAATTTTGAGGTGAACAGTCGGGTTTTGCAGTCGCCTCTTTCTGGGGTGACAGATTTGGTGTTTCGTCGCTTAGTACGTCGCTACGCACCAGATTCGATGATGTACACAGAAATGGTGAGTGCGACGGAGTTACACCATGTCAAAAAATTGCCAAAAATCATGGAGGTAGACGCCAACGAACGACCAATTAGCATCCAGTTGTTTGATTGTCGTCCCGATTTTTTGGCAGAAGCAGCGCAGAAAGCAGTGGCAGAAGGCGCAGATACGATTGATATCAATATGGGTTGCCCTGTCAATAAAATTACCAAAAAGGGTGGCGGTTCTTCGCTGCTGCGACAACCACAAGTCGCTGAGGCAATTGTACGGGAAGTTGTCAACGCTGTGGATGTGCCTGTAACAGTAAAAACTCGTATTGGCTGGAATGATGAGGAAATTACGATCCTGGATTTTGCTAAACGGATGCAGGATGCAGGCGCACAAATGATTACAGTCCATGCCCGGACTCGCACCCAAGGTTACAATGGTAACGCCCGTTGGGAATGGATTGGTCGTGTCAAAGAAGTGCTTTCGATTCCAGTGATTGCCAATGGTGATATTTTTTCGGTAGAGTCGGCGGTGCAATGTTTGGAAAAAACGGGTGCTGATGGGGTAATGTGTTCGCGGGGAACATTAGGTTATCCGTTTTTGGTGGGAGAGATAGATTATTTTCTGAAAACTGGTGAGAAGTTACCACCACCAACACCGATACAGCGTTTGGAATGTGCCAAAGAACATTTACAGGCGCTTTGGGAATATAAAGGCGATCGCGGAATTCTGCAAGCCCGTAAACATATGACTTGGTATGCAAAAGGTTTTGTGGGTGCAGCAGAGTTACGTGCAGAATTGAGTTTGATTGAAACGGTACACCAGGGTGTAGATTTAATTGATAGAACGATTGAGCAGTTAAATTAAAAATCGGCAACCGCAGGCTCAATTAACTCTACTCAACGGTAGTAATGTCTCAACAACACTTTTCCACCATCCAATCGCTACATCAACAACGACTAGGAAATCTTCTGGCATGATCTGCGTATGTACTTTTCTGGTGTACCATTTCCATTTGCTGCGGTTTTTGCTGCTATTCCACCATTGTGGTGCAGCTAAAATTTCCAGTATCTCTTGTAAAGGAGTATTGCGGCTACTAAATGCAATAGCGATCGCATTAATCCCTGCGGCAATTCAATGAGTATGCATTTGACACCCAAACCTTGGCAAAGCTGAGAAAATTTTTCGCGATCGCCTAAATTGTTCACAACTTATTCTAAAACTCGCTCTCTTTGCTCTCAAGGTTGGTTCAAGTAGTTGATCAAAGTTTAGCCTTTACAACCGTAATTGTACTTAAGCTAGTATCCGCACAACCACTAATAAATCCGCCCATTGCTTGGATTTTTTGTAAATATTCCAACGCGGGTTTAGTAATCATTTCTCCTGGCATCAACACAGGGATACCAGGGGGATAAGGACAGACGGTTTCAGCACAAATACGTCCTATAGTTTTTGAGATTGGTAAAGTTTCTGTCGCAGCAAAAAAAGCTTCGCGAGGCGATATATGCACAGAAGCCCCCACATTAAAAACATCATCCCATATTTCCTGCCCTTCTGCTTTATAGGAGAGGAGGCTAGGGGATGAGGTTATCATCTCGGTAAGTTTAGTCAAAGCTTGCACCAAATGCTCGATATCTTCTTGGGTGTTTCCTAAACTAATAATGAACGTAAGATGTTGTAGCGTTGCAAATTCCGCAGTTACACCGAACTGTTGATCGAGAATTTCTTCGGCAGTAAAACCTGTTATGCCTAAGCCGGAAACAGTCACAGTTAAACGTGCTTGATCTAAGCTGATAAAACCAGGAGATCCCCCCAACTCTCCTTGTAGAGGGCTTTGTAAAATTGACAATCCAGAAATTTGTGTAATTCTAGTTCTCGCCTCCTTAGCAAGTTGCAGTGTGCGAGACATTAACTGTTTGCCATACAGCGCCATTTGTTGACGGGCTGCATCCAAGGAAGCTAAAAGTAAATAACTAGGGCTAGTAGATTGTACTAGCTGTAAAGCTTTGTTGAGGCGATCGCGATTTATTCTTTTACCTTGGATATGCAGCATCGATGCTTGGGTCATTGCACCCAGGGTTTTATGAATTGACTGAACAGATAAATCTGCGCCTGCTTGCAAGGCTGGGGTGGGTAGTTGGGGATGAAAAGCAAAGTGGGCGCCGTGGGCTTCGTCTACTATTAAAGGGATATTGTATTGGTGCGTAATTTGGGCGATCGCTTGTACATCTCCACAAACACCGTAGTATGTAGGGTAAACCATGATTACGGCTTTGGCATCGGGATGCTTGAAGAGTGCTGCTGCTACTGCGTTGGGAGTGATACTGTGAGCAATATCTAAAACAGGGTCGTATTCTGGATTGACAAAAATTGGTATAGCACCAGAGAGAATTAATCCTGCGATCGCAGAAGAATGAACATTGCGTGGCAGAATAATTTTATCGCCAGTGTTGCAAGTAGCAAGAATTGCTGCCTCAATTCCACAAGTAGAACCATTGACAAGAAACCATGTTTGTGCAGCACCAAAGACTTCTGCTGCTAATTCTTGTGCTTGTTGGATCACACCTGCTGGTGCAAATAGATTATCTAACTCTGTTAATTCTGGTAAATCGTTGCGAAATACAGTTTTACCAAAAACATCAGCTATCTTCGGGGAAATTCCCACACCTCGTTTATGTCCTGGAGTGTAAAAAGGTGCATGGAAACGTTCAGCACAGACTTTTAAGGTGTCTAATAAAGGTGTTTGATTTTGATCGAGCATTTTTATCATCAAGCAGCCGTATCATAGCTGAATAGCCAAATTGGAATTTCAATCACAAAGTTCGTACCTTGCCCTGGCGTTGTATCACACTAAAGCCTAGGATGATGTTTTTCGGTAAATCGTGTGCCAAAATCGTAACAAAAGAGAATAATCCCAATGCTCTTTCTAGTATTTTGCCAATTGATTCCCATCTATTTGTTTGACTACTGTTAGGGCTGAATAACTCACACCTGCTGTACCTTCACCGGGATGGGTGGAGTCACCAACTAACCAAAGATGATCTATAGGTGTACGATTGGCAAATCCAAAGGGACCAAATGTGGGTATCCTTTGACAAATTCCACCAACAATACCACGATCACGACCTGTATAATAAGCAAAGGTACGGGGAGTGGCAGCTTCTATGTGAATGATAGTTTCTGGTTTTAAGTAAAAGTATTTTGCCAGACGAGTGATCGCATCTTCTGTATACTTTTGCTTTAATCCCTCGTAATCTTCTGTCTGCCACCAAGGTTCAGGATCTACAAAGGAAGAAGCAATAATTGTAGCTTGACCTGTAGGCGCGCGACCATCACCAGGATGACTTACAGACACAAATAAGGAATTATTTTCGCCAATGGGACCATTGGCATCGTACAAAAATTGTAGGTGGGGGGGACAATCAAGGGGAATAGCGCTTGCATCTACGCCTAGATACACTACAAATGCACCTGATGCAGGTGGCAATTTTGCCACACGTTTTCTATACCCAGAGGGAGCTTTTTCACCTAGCAATTTCACTAAATTTTGGACTGTGACATTAGCAATGATTTGGTCGGCTGATTCTGTCCAAGTTTCCCCAGTTTTTTGATTGCGAATAACTACAGCCTTAGCTTTAGCTTGGGCTACTTTGATTTGTTCAACAGTGTGGCGCATTAATAATTTACCACCATCTCTTTCTAAGGCAGAAACTAGGCGATCGCTCAGTACCTGCATACTACCTTGGAGATGAAATAATCCTTGTGGTGCCTGAGATACACTCAACGCCGTTGCTGCGTACAATAGTGCTGTTTCTTCTGCATCTACCTGAGAGTATAGCTTCAGTTGCAAATCTAAAAATGTCCGCAAACGCTGATCATCTGCCAGCTTGTAGGCACGCAGCGCATCCCCTACCGTAAACAACGTATAAGGTACAGTAATTAACGTACTCGGACGCACCGCTTTGGTTAGCTGCCATAAATCCCAAATTTTACGCGGCGGTAGCACCGGATCACGCCCTTGAAATTCCCAACTGGCTTTAAACAATTCTGCAATCAATTGCCAAAATGGTTCACTACCAGGGAACTGTCGCTGGCGTTCCTCTTGCCATTTCTGAGGATCACGCCAAACATTGATGGGTGTATTTTCTCCTGGCAAATATACCGCACAAGCAGGATCACAAGGTGTTGCAGGCGGCAGATCAACTTCTAATTCTGAGAAAATGCGGTGGTGAATTCCTCCTGGTTCTAAACCTGCAACTTGGGTTGCACCGACATCAAAAGTAAAGCCTTTGCGTTTAAATGTAGAAGCACAACCACCAGGCACTAGGGCTTGATCTAGAATGAGGACATTGTAACCTCTATGGGCCAATAATGCCCCAGCAGTGAGTCCGCCAATTCCTGCACCAATGATGATGACACGAGATTTAGTTTTGCCAACACGATAATTTGGCATTGATATTTATCAAATACTTCTTAATATTTCTAATTATAATTTACAAATATTTAATAGAAAGAAGCAATCCTATTTGAGTTATGAAAATTCGTGGTGTCCAGATCCCCGACTTCTTCCGAGAAGTCGGGGATCTAAGTTTTCACGAATGATTAAGGATTGCTATGTATAGTGATTTTTCACTCAATCATGTATAAAACCTCACAAAAACAGCCTTTGATTGAGAGGGGTGTCTGATCGGACGGGGTGAGGTTGGTAAAAATAAACCACAAAAACACCAAGAAAAAATTGCCAAAACGTGCCGCAGATACAGCAATAACTCAGTGAATTTTTTGTAGTTAAGCGATCGCTGCAATTCTCATTTAAGTGCTATGTAAGATAGAGGTAACTGCTCACTTACAACTACCCATGACCTCAACCCTGGTAAAATTTCCTCGTCTGAATGCACCAAAGCTTCATCGATTACCGAATGGTTTAACAATCATAGCGGAGCAAATGCCGATAGATGCAGTTAACCTGAGTTTGTGGATTAACGTTGGCTCAGCTTTAGAAACAGATGCTATTAATGGCATGGCTCACTTTTTAGAGCATATGATTTTTAAAGGCACTGAGCAACTAATCAGCGGTGAATTTGAACGTAGAATTGAAGAGCGGGGTGCTGTTACTAATGCCGCTACTAGCCAGGATTATACCCATTACTATATCACCACTGCTCCTAAGGATTTTGCTGATCTTGCGCCTCTGCAAATTGATGTAGTAGCTAATGCAAGTATTCCTGATGATGCCTTTGAACGGGAAAGGTTGGTAGTTTTAGAAGAAATAAGACGTTCCGAAGATAATCCCCGTCGCCGCACCTACAAAAGAGCGATGGAGATGGCTTTTGCACAACTGCCTTATCGACGTCCCGTATTGGGGCCACAAGAGGTAATCTCTCACCTCCAACCCCAACAGATGCGAGATTTTCACGCTACTTGGTATCAACCGCCATCAATAACTGCTGTAGCTGTGGGTAATTTACCAGTAGAAAAATTAATTGAAATCATAGCAGAAGGCTTTACAAAATCTCACAATCAACAATCAACAATCAACAAACAACTACCAACACTTGCTTGTGAACTCCCATTTACTGAAATTGTCCGACAAGAATTTACTGATGAAAGCTTACAACAAGCACGACTGGTGATGGTTTGGCGAGTTCCAGGCTTAGACAAACTTGATGAAACTTACGCCTTGGATGTTTTGGCGGCAATTCTTGGGCATGGACGTATATCCAGATTAGTCCGAGAGTTACGCGAAGAACGTGGACTTGCTTCCCATATTTCTGTGAGTAACATGACTCATAAGTTGCAGGGAACATTTTATATTTCCGCCCACTGTTCAGTAGAAAATGTGGGGTTAGTGGAAGAAGCGATCGCTCAACATATTAGAACCTTACAAACCGAGTTCGTGCAAGAATCAGAAATTGCCCGTGTGCAGAAACGAGTTGCGAATAGATTTATTTTTGGCAACGAGACACCAAGCGATCGCGCAGGTTTATATGGATATTATCAAACACTAATAGGTGATTTAGAACCAGCCTTTGACTACCCCAGCCACATCCAAGCACAGGATGCAACAAAGTTAATGCAAGCAGCCCAAAAGTATCTTACCCCCGATGCATACGGTGTGGTAGTAATGAAACCTGTTTAGTTAGTGGTTGGTAGTTGTTTGTTGGTTATTGGTTGTTGTAGAGACGTGCCATGGCACGTCTGTACATTAGTTAGTGGTTAGTGGTTAGTTGTTGTAGAGACGTGCCATGGCACGTCTGTACATTGGTTAGTGGTTAGTGGTTATTTCTCCACTCCCCACCACCCCATCTCCCCATCTCCCCATTGCCCCATTGCCCCTAATCCCCACTCCCTGTCGGTCGTGGGGTCCGGTGAGTTCCCCATCTCCCCACCACCCCACCCCCCATCTAAAATCATGTGGACTGACATCGACGCCCATATTACCCAAATCACTGGTGAAAAATTCCACTCTGCACAACGACGTTCAGTTGGTGGCGGGTGCATCAACCAAGGTTATGCCATATCGGATGGCAAGCTTACCTATTTCGTTAAGCTTAATCAAGCATCCCAAGTTGCCATGTTTGAAGCGGAAGCGCTGGGTTTAGAACAAATGTACAACACAGGCACTATCCGCGTTCCTAAACCAATCTGTTGTGGAACAACTGGTAATCATTGCTACTTAGTTTTGGAATGGTTAGAAATGGGTTCGGGTAATGCCAAAACTTGGGAAGAGATGGGACGTAAATTAGCGGCGATGCACAAAGCCACTACAGTCAATGGTTTTGGCTGGAACATGAATAATACTATTGGTTCTACACCCCAAATTAATACTTGGACATCTAATTGGACAGAATTTTTTCGTAAGTATCGCCTGGGTTATCAGTTTCAATTAGTAAGGCGACGGGGTGGTAGATTTCCGCAAGCTGAAGATTTACTAGCCGCTATTCCCGAAATATTAGCAGACCACGCTCCCCAACCTTCCCTAGTACACGGTGATTTGTGGGGGGGTAACGCTGGATGTACTCTCAAAGGAGAACCAGTTATTTTCGATCCAGCAACATATTTTGGGGATAGGGAAGTAGACATCGCCATGACCGAACTTTTTGGCGGTTTTCCTGCGGCGTTTTATCATGGTTATGACGAAGTGTTTCCCCTAGAACCAGGATACGAACGCAGGAAGACTTTGTATAACTTGTATCACATCCTCAATCACTTTAATTTGTTTGGGGGCGGATATGAGTCGCAAGCAAACAGTATGATTGCAAGGATTTTACATTCATGAAGGCAGGAGGCTTAGTTGGCAGAAGGGAAGCCACGCGCAAATAGTGGGATTAAAGCAAGGATACCTTATTGTCTCGTCGCACTCTCTGCTTGACACAAATTTTTTATAATAGTGGGCTTTATATCCACAACTAAAGTTTCTATTAATACTTCCAGCCTTCTGCCCTCTGCCCTCTGCCTTTTTTTCAGATTAGAAAGCAGGCATAACTAGTACCATTTCTCTGTGAAAATGAAGAGCATCTGGAAATGATTCAGATAGTCACAGAGTGATCGCAAATTCTTGTCTTGTTTGGCGATTGTGCTGTTACTGGTAATGTCACCGCTTGACGGCGATCGCATTCAAACTTCTTTGATATTACGGCAAAGAATGGAAAAAAGTACCGTATTGCAAACCAGGAAACAGATAATTCAATACAATCAGAATTACAGAAATAGTAACCAATGTTAGTGTAGCAACTATAGGAGCAGTGGAAAGATATCTTAGCAAATAACGTGCTTCCATGATGATTTCTCCAACCTAAATTAAATTTGTTGAACTTGTATTTTTATTTGGATTATTGAGAGGATAGCTGTTCAAATACAAATTATCTTGCCTCAATCACTTGGTATATTGGCAAAAACTTTTCAGATATGCTCTCAATATTATTTCAGCGATTTGAAATAGGAATTTCTTCATCCTTGGCAACTAATTCACCAGCTAGTAATTCTTTAATTGCTGCCAGAGGCCAAAATAAAGCCATCACCATACAACTGATGAATAAAGGTACATCAATAAACACTTCTTTTTCTTCTGCTTTATCTTGTTTTTTAATTGCCTGTAGGTAAGACCGACCGCTCCAGCCAATAAAACCAGCAGTATACAGAAATATGGCGATAGGAATTGCTACATCAACAGCAAGACTAAGGCGGTCAAGAGCAATTCTAGGTAGACCATCCTCACCACAAAGCAACTGCGAATAAGCTTTTAATGGCTTGGTAGTGTAATAACTGTCAGGAGCATTTTTCATCCTTTCTACAAATGCAGCTGATTTGTAACAAGGAACCAATGTAGTATTTTCTGCAAATGCAGTAGAAACAGCACTACACCAAATCAAAATTACGAGAATTAGAGCAAATATTCTTTTCATGATTTTTTTCTTTTTTGAGTTTTGGTTGTTACTAGTTAGTGGTTAGTAGTTGTTGTTTCCTTAAACCTTGACTTTACTTACGGTTTACCGGATAAGTGTTGGCTGCATAAATTATCAAAAGAACACAAAACGATACAGCTGTTATCAAACCAAAAAGAACTCCGGTTGCTGTTGAGGCAAATTGCCCCTCTCCATAAGCTAAATAAATGTGTTGCATTATTCCTATTTCCTTATTACCCTAGCTTCTTAACTATGATTATTTGCCCAAATTTATTCGATTTATCAATTCATATTGATTCCTTAAAGCAAAATTGATGAATTGTCAATCTCTAAAATCATTAATAAGAAAATAAAAAACAACAACATCAAAATAGCCATTAGTGGTGTAGTACCCCAACCAGGAGTAACTTTACCTGCCTCAGTATTTAATTTTTTGAGTAGATATTGTACAGGTGCGACTTTTTTGGGTTGAAACTTTTGTGCTTGCATGGATTCCCCCGACTATTTTTGATAGTTTTTTTTGATAAATATTCAGTGGTAGTAAGCGCTTAAGCGCTTACTACAAACCTGATTAAGCTAGATAACTGCTTGCTTCTTGCGTGTGGTTGTATCTCCCACTTTCTGGAAAACACCAAACTCTACTTGTTCATCAAGTTCTGGGTCAATGCCAGCAAATACATCCCGGTAGATGGTACGAGAACCATGCCAGATGTGTCCGAAAAACCATACTAAAGCAAAGCAAGTGTGGAAAAAGGCAAAAAAGCCCCGGTTACTAGTTCGGAAAACTCCATCGGAATTGTGGATTGTGCGGTCAAATTCAAAAGGTTCACCCAATTGGGCTAGACGTGCGTACTTCTTCACCGTCATTGGGTCTGTAAATGTTTGACCATCGAGTTTCCCGCCAAAGAAGCTGACATTAACGCCAGTTTGCTCAAAGCTATATTTTGCCTCTGCTCGCTGGAAGGGAATATCTGCACGCACTATACCATCTTTGTCAGTCAGAACAACTGGGAAGGTTTCAAAGAAAGTAGGCATTCGACGAACTGTCAATTCTCGTCCTTCACGGTCTTGGAATACTGGATGACCAAGCCAGCTTTGTGCAACTCCATCTCCATCGACCATTCGACCCACTCGGAATAAACCACCCTTGGCAGGATTATTGCCAATATAGTCATAGAAAGCTAGTTTCTCTGGGATAGCTGACCAAGCTTGTGAGAGAGTTTTACCCTCGTCTAAACCAGCTTGCACCCGCCGATCAATCTCTTTTTTGAAGTAGCTTTGATCCCACTGATAACGAGTGGGTCCCCAGAGTTCTATAGGTGTGGTGGCAGTTCCATACCACATACTACCAGCAGCCACAAAACCTGCAAAAAAGAAAGTGGCAAGGGCACTGGCAAGGACAGTTTCAATGTTTCCCATCCTTAACCCCCTATACAGTACTTCGGGGGGTCGAACAACTATATGGAAAAGTCCGCCAATAATTCCCACAATGCCTGCTGCAATGTGATGAGCAACAACCCCACCAGGATTTTGGGGATTAAAGCCCTCTGGCCCCCACACTGGTGCAACTCCTTGAACATGACCAGTTAGTCCGTATGGGTCAGAAACCCACATACCCGGGCCAAAAATACCGGTTAGATGAAAAGCACCAAAACCAAAGCACAGTAAACCAGCTAAGAATAGGTGAATGCCAAAAATTTTGGGTAAATCTAAAGTTGGTTCGCCTGTTTCGGAATCGAAGAATGTGGCGAGATCCCAGTAAACCCAATGCCAGCAAGCAGCCAAGAACTCAAGACCTGAAAAGATAATGTGAGCTATGGCTACAGTTTCAAAAGTCCAAAAACCAGGATCTGCGAAGGTTTCACCTGTAACGCTCCAGCCTTGCCAGGAATTCGTCACTCCCAAGCGTGCCACGAACGGCATTAAAAAACATCCCTGCCGCCACATGGGATTGAGTACTGGATCGCTAGGATCGTACAAAGCTAGTTCAAACAAAAGCATCGAACCAGCAAAGCCTGCACAAAGGGCATTGTGCATCAGGTGTACGGCAATAAGTCGTCCTGGGTCATTTAAGACCACTGTATGAACTCTATACCAAGGTAATCCCATTGATTATGCTTCCTTCGGTTGTTAGGAGTATCCCATAAGGGGAAGTCAAAAGTATGAAATTTCTGGTTATAGATGCAAGAAATACTCATCTATTTAGAACAAAAGTCGTAGATATGTACCTGATGCTGAATCAGGAAAAAATTTTTTCAAAAAAAGCAAAATCACACAAAAAAACATCAACAAAGTTATGTGAACCACGGAGTCAATGATTTGGTTTTTGAGTAAATACTGCATAGTCCAAATGAAGAGTGGGAAAGTCGAAAGACGAGGGGGACAAGGGAGAGTTTAAGGATTAAGTAATTCCCAATCAATTCCCGATCCCCGATCCCTAACTAATCTAATGGAGGCATGGATAGAACTGGCTCATCTTCTCGGTCTATACCTCTTTCAAAGCCTGCGGCGGCTGCGCGAGCCCGACCGGCGTGCCAGAGATGACCAACTAAGAAAAGGAGAGCAAAGACAAAATGTGCAGAAGCTAGCCAGGCACGGGGACCAACAAAGTTAAAGGAGTTGAGTTCAGTTGCCAAGCCGCCTACAGAATTCAGAGAACCAATGGGTGCATGGGTCATGTATTCAGAAGCACGGCGAATTTGCCAAGGCTGTATATCATGCTGGAGTTTGTCTATATCTAGACCATTGGGGCCACGCAGGGGTTCTAGCCAGGGGGCTTTGACATCCCAAAAGCGCATGGTTTCCCCACCAAAGATAATTTCTCCGGTTGGCGATCGCATCAAATATTTCCCCAGACCTGTTGGTCCCTGTGCGGAAGCGACATTTGCTCCTAAATTTTGGTCACGCACAAGAAATACTAGCGCCTGAGCATTGGAAGATTCAGCAACTGTCGGCCCATAAAATTCGCTGGGATAGGCAGTATTGTTAAACCAGATAAACATTGTGGCAATAAATGCTTGTCCGGCTACATTGCCCAAACTTTGCGAAAGGTAAGCTTCTCCCGACCAAATGAAGGCTTTGTGAGTCCACTTAAAAGGCTTAGTCACAATGTGCCAAATACCACCAAGGATCAGCAGCGAACCGATCCAAATATGACCGCCGACTAAATCCTCTAGGTTGTCAACACTAGCAATATTACCTGCTCCGCCTGTAAAACCTTTGAACAGATAACCAAAGATGACTCTGGGGTCAAGAGTAGGATTAGTAACAATGCGTACACCACCACCACCGGGGGCCCAGGTGTCATACAATCCGCCCCATAACATCGCCTTACCGACAAGTAAGAAGGCGGCGATACCCAGAGCAATCAGGTGATATCCCAAAATGCTAGTGACTTTATCTTTATCGCTCCAATCGAAATTGAAAAAACCAGGAAGTTTTTGCGGTCCTTTAAGGGAGTGATAGATGCCACCAAAACCCAAAACAGCAGAGCCGATCAGGTGAAATACAGCGATCGCAAAAAATGGAAAGATATCTACTACCTGACCTCCTGGCCCCACACCAAAACCAAGGGCAGCAATATGAGGCATTAAGATCAGACCCTGGTCATACATCGGTTTTTCTGGGACATAGTGAGCGACTTCAAACAGCAGCATCGCCCCTGCCCAAAAGGCAATCAGCCCTGCATGGGCAACATGAGCACCCAAAAACCGACCAGATTGGTTCATAAAACGAGCGTTACCAGCCCACCATGCATATCCTGTCGAGGCTTCATCACGACCTTCACTTGGTGAATTAATAATATAAGCAGGTTTTTGAACTTCGTCTTTTGGTTTTGAAACTTTAGAATCAAAGGGCGTTTCCACGGGACATTACCTCTTCAGGGAATTCAAACTTTTCATGGGGCTATTTTGGGTGTAAGGAGGTAGGAGTGTAAGGGAAAGAATTAAAAACCAAGTAATCATACTTACAAATCAACTTTCCTCTCCTACACCCCTATACCCCTACACCCATCCCCTCATTCAGCATTACCACGGGGCAGTACCTCTTCAGGGAATTGAAACTTTTCATGGGGCTGGTCTTGAGCCGCCATCCACGCTCTAGCTCCCTCATTCAACAGGATATTTTTAGTATAGAAAGTTTCAAATTCCGGGTCTTCGGCTGCGCGGATTTCCTGAGATACAAAGTCATAAGCCCGCAGGTTAAAAGCTAAACCCACCATGCCAATAGAACTCATCCATAAGCCCGTAACTGGCACAAACAACATAAAGAAATGCAACCATCGCTTGTTAGAAAAGGCAATCCCGAAAATCTGTGACCAGTAGCGGTTGGCAGTCACAAACGAATAGGTTTCTTCTGCTTGAGTGGGAGAAAACCCCCCGAAAGTATTAAAGCTTCTGGTGTCTCTAAACAAAGTATTTTCCACTGTTGCACCGTGAATAGCACACAACAGCGCACCTCCCAATACACCAGCGACTCCCATCATGTGAAACGGGTTCAGCGTATAGTTATGGAAAGCTTGGAAGAATAATAAGAAACGGAAAATTGCAGCAACCCCAAACGAGGGCGCAAAAAACCAGGAAGATTGCCCTAATGGATAAATGAGGAAGACAGAAACAAATACGGAAATAGGAGCAGAAAAAGCGATCGCATTGTAGGGTCGAACGCCAACTAAACGAGCAATCTCAAATTGGCGCAGCATGAAGCCGATTAAACCAAAGACACCATGCAGGGCCACAAAAGCCCATAAACCGCCAATTTGACACCAACGGGTAAAGTCCCACTGCGCCTCAGGTCCCCACAGGAATAACAGAGAATGTCCCATGCTATCAGCAGGAGTGGAAACAGCCGCAGTCAAGAAGTTACAGCCTTCCAAGTAAGAACTCACAATACCGTGAGTGTACCAAGAAGTAACGAAAGTCGTACCAGTAAACCAACCCCCAATCGCCAGGTAAGCGCAGGGGAAGAGTAACAAGCCTGACCAACCGATAAAAACAAAGCGATCGCGTTTCAGCCAGTCATCAAGGACATAAAACCATTCAAACCCCCTTGTCCGTGAGGGTCTAATTGCAATGGTCATAAGAACTTATCCTTTTGCTAAAAAACTTTGAACAAGGGATCGGGGATTGGGGAACTCACCGGTCCCCACGACCTTAGGGAGTGGGGATTAGGGGCAACGGGGATCGGGGATCAGAAAGAATTTTAGATTTTGGATTTTAGATTGAAATCCGTCTTGAAAAGCTTTGAAGTTCCCTCCGAGACGCTGCTTTGTAGACGCGTAACGGCTTGGTGTAGGTAGCGGCTTCAAGGTTAGAGTATGGAGGAAACCTCCGACCCTTACCTTAAGTCACTACCCTGACCTTAAGCCGAGTAAAGCGCGTCTGCGTGTCTACAAACTTTTCGCAAAATCGTAAATCCAAAATTTCTTGTCCCCCTTCTCTTGTCCCACTTGTCCCCCAATCCCCGATCACCAATCCAACCGACCATCATTCATAAAATAAGGAGCCCCCGGAAAGGAAAGGGTTTGAATAATGTGGTCGAAATAAGGGGTGACTTCCGCAGCATCTTCATCACCAAGCAGTGCTTGAGCTTCTTCTTTAATACAGCGCACTGCCTCAACCCAATTAGAAAGTGGAATTCCTAAAGATTGATACATTTGTTGCATTCCAACTGTGCCAATTTCTGTCAAGGGCTGCTCATTTCCTGCCAAAACACAATAGGCAACCAAACGGATATACCAACCTTGATCGCGTTGGCAGGAAGCTGTTTTCCTCATATTGCCGCTATTACTGGGTGTCACTGGACACCGCTTCCAGAACTTTTGACTAGCTGTTTCTACAAGCCGATTTTGGTTACTAGCCAAAGTTTTAGCAATGCGAATCCGTTTTTCCCCTGAATGGCAAAAATTTTGAATCATGCGGATTTCTCCGGGAGTAGGATAGCGCATCTGTTCATCAGCGTTCTCAATTACCTGCTTTACAAGACTCATATCAATTTTGGATTTTGGATTTGGCAATTAGGATTAGCTCTCTGTGTCAAGGTGAGTAGGAAACTAACCCAAATCTCAGTAACTTCTTTGTGTTTTTGTGCCTTGGTGTTTCAAAAAAAGATTTTTTCACCACTAAGACGCAAAGACACCAAGAAAAACCTATAAATTAGGATTTAAACCTCATCTCCTTATCAGGCAGGATTGATATAGTTGTCTTCACCTTCAGACTCACTCACTGAAGCTTGTACATAGGTTAGTTCTGGTTCCAACTTTTGTTCTTGGACATTAGTCTCACACCCATTTACCAACTCTGACAAAGTTTGCCTTTGTCCGTTGTGGTGCTTGGGAACAAATCTATCTAATTCTGATGGTGACGATAGCAAAGATTTTACTGACAGATTTACAGCGTAAGATGATTTTGGCGATCGCATTGCAAAACCTCTGGGTGTAACATAGCGTTCATAGGGAACCGTATCTTCCCCAAAAGTTTGTATATATTCTGGGCTATCGATCATTTCATCAATCAGTGCGTAAAAGCCTTGATTTGCAGAGATGTCGTAGTAATGATTCATTTCTTGTCGCCCGTAGGTAGGACGGCCTAACAAGCGCCGATGGATGTATTCAATCGCCTTAGTTACGTACAGCGGTTCCCAAAACATTCTGCGGAATAATTTAGATTTGGCTAATTGGCGAATAAACTCCCGCATTGTAATTGCACCACTTAGGAGTGCTGATTCTGCAACTGTTATACGCTGACCTTCAAAAACATCGCGTCCAAATACCTGTCGATAAGCCACCTGAATTACTGTGGATGGGGAATTATTCGCGAGGCTGACGTTGGGTGGTGCTTGTTTTCCATTTACTAGAGATTTTGTGTGTAACTTCTCTGGATGATCTAGCTTGATTACCCTTCCCAAAGTTCCTGGGACTTGTCCCAAGCCATCAGAACTAATCAGAATGCGGCGGTTATCTTTACTAAAGGGTGCAGGACTGTGGAGAGTTGTTGCGGGTAAAGCATCTACAGGAAAAATTGCACCAAATTGAATTTCGAGAGGATCGTTACCAGAACCGTAAGGATGCTGATTGGGTAGGGGTTTGGTGTATTTGCCAAACAGGGTCACAAATTGGGGTACTTTGTGAACAGCAGCACTGTACTTAAACAAATCTATTTGTGGCCCCCAATTACGGCACTCCTGAGCTTCTTGTCCCAAGCCACGCAGATATGGTACTGTTTCCTCGCCAAAGTAGTCAGCGTATTCTTGGGAATCTACTAAAGTGTCAACCAGTTTAGGTAAACCACCTTTGGTAACTACAGCAAAGTAGTCTTGAAATTCTTCGAGAGAACTCAATCCCCGTCCCAAAAAGTGACGCATTGCTAATTCAATCACGCGACTGATAGTATACGGTTCCCAGAAAAGTCTGCGGTAGAGGCGAGATTTGCCCAAACGACGAACAAATTCCTTCATGGAAATTTGTCCACCCTTAACTTGGGACTCCAATTCATCTACAGCAAAACCATAGATAGCGGTCACATCGCGCTCAAAAACTTGCCTATAGGCAGTTTTTATTACTGCTTGCTTTTCTGTCTCTGGTAAGACAGATTTCATCACATATTTGAGTCGCGCTTGGGAGGCGATCGCATAACTTTGAGGCAATACTAAACCCTGCTGTTCGTTGGAGACCCCAATTCTAAGTTGAACTGGAGGTTTTTCCACAAGGTATTCCGATATTAATACTTGAAAATTATGTTTGATAATTTCCTGCGCCTCAGCATCATTTGCAAAGTAATTCAGGGATTGACGTTGCATTTCCTTAAGAGCAACAACAGTAGCATCTGTTACATCTTCTGGGATAACACCGCGTAACCCTCTGGCATTCGCTGACAAAATACTAGTATCACCAGCAACAATGGCATAAGTTATATAACGTAAAAACCACGCTAAGTCTCGCATAGACCGTTTCATTCTCGTTGGCCCGTAGCGAGAAATATTGATAAAACGAAAACCCTCCGGGAGTGGATCTCTGTCAGTAAAGAGGGTACGTGCTTGTTCCCACCAACCCCTTAAAGGATTGAAAAATCTTGGTGTTGGTATTAAATTTACCCGTTCCTTATCCCTAACATAACCATTTCTTCGTGCTGCACTCAGGTAATCCTCACCTACATAATAACCAGAACCTGGCAATCCTAAAGGATCTTGGGGTTTTTCCAAGTAATCCATGGGAAAACCGCCAACAAAAATCCGATTTGCCCCCACAGATACGATTTCGTCTGCATTATTAGTTAGCGTTTCTACAATTTCTAAACGCTTATTACCAGAACTAAAAAATGAATTGAGTTCTTGAAGTTCAGTACGCTTTAAACAGCGGTCTTGTTGTTCTGCTTGTGAAATAACTCCAAGAGGTACAGTTTGGTATAGTTGTGGATGAGCAACTGAAATACTACTACTTGCTTTAGCACTCATTTAACTTTTTCCTTTGTCATTTGTCCTTTGTCATTTGTCCTTTGTCATTTGTCCTTTGTCATTTGTCCTTTGTCATTCGTCCTTTATTATTTTTTTGTTGTCAGTTTTACCAACTAGACCAATGACCAATGACTAATGACCAATTAAGGCATCAAACTTTGAATTAAATAATCAAAATAAGGTGCTACTTCAGTGGCATCTTCTAAAGTAAATAAGTCTAAAGATACTTCTTTGAGGCAACGTATTGCTTCCACTAAATTAGGTAAGGGAATTTCTAGAGATTCGTACATTTCTTTCACTCCAATAGTGCCAATTGCTGCTAAAGGCTCTACATCTCCCACTACTACAGCATAAGTAATCAAACGAATATACCAACTTTGATCGCGCAAGCACGAATTTCGATACATTCTATTACCGCTATTACTAGGTGTATTTGGACAGCGTTCCCAAAATTTGAGACTTGCTTTTTCTACAATTTCTTTTTCATTTTCCGTCAGAGTCACAGCAAGATTCAGCCGAGAAACTCCGCCCTCGTAAAATTGTTGAATTGCGCTTAACTCACCAGCGTTGAGATACCGAGCTTCACGATCAGCATTCAAAATTGATTTTATAATAATGCTCATTGGTAATAGGGAATTGTTAATTGTTAATTGGTAATAGAAAAGTATGGATTGGGAACAGTTTTCAGTTATCAGTTACCAGTTATCAGTTATCAATTATTAATAAAGAGATAAACATACTGATAACTGTTTACTGTTGACTGTCCCCTATTGTTTGGTCTTCAGCTCAAACCAGAGACGATATAGTCGAAATAGACACCCATTTCTTTACCGGCTTCAGTACCTATCATGCTATTAGTTACTTCCTTCATTGCTTGCACTGCTCGTATAGTTGCACCAATAGGAACGCCCAAAGAGTTATAAGTTTCCCTCAAACCATTCAGAATGCGCTCGTCTAAAATTGAGGGATCACCAGCCAACATGGCGTAGGTAGCATAGCGTAAAAAGTAATCTAAGTCTCGAACACAAGCAGCATAACGACGACAGGTATACATATTGCCGCCAGGAGCGGTGATATCTGTATAAAGCAGAGATTTTGCTACTGTTTGAGTAACGATAGTTTTGGCATTAGCACTAATCGTAGTAGCAGCACGCGCTCGCATATCACCAGTATGGTAGTAGTGTTGTAGCTTCTCTAAAGAATTGTTATCCAGGTATTTGCCTTGAACGTCCGAGGAATTAATCAAAGAAGTAATTGCGTCTTGCATAATTCTGTATCCTTAATTTGAGTATTCGAGTAATAGATATTTAAGAAAAGACGAAAAATGAAGTATAAATTTATTTTTTATTTTTCATACTTCATTATTCATCTGTTACTCCTTCCTATGACAACGCTCTAATGATGTAGTCAAAATATGGGCCTACCTCAACAGCATCTTCCTCACTCATCATGGATACAGCTTCTTCTTTAATGCAGCGCATTGCTTCCACTATATTTCTGAGTGGAATCTCTAAATTGTTGTACATTTCTTTAATGCCAACAGTGCCTATTTCTTCCAAGGGTTTCTCACTGCCCGCCAAGACTGAGTAAGTAACTAAACGAACATACCAACCTTGATCGCGCTGACAGGAAGCTGTTTTTCGCTCGTTGCCACTATTACTAGGAGTGTTAGGACAGCGTTCCCAGAATTTTTGGCTACCGCGTTGCACAATTAGTTGTTCATTTTCTGACAAAATTTTTGCAATCCGAATTCGTTGATCTCCTGTTTTCAAAAAGTCTTGAAAAATCCTTAGCTCTTTAGGAGCAGGATAGCGAGATTCACTATCAGCATTCAGAATTAATTCGGTAACGACGCTCATTACATTACTCCTGATTTTTTAGTTAGTAGGGGCGTTTGCGTAGCGTCTCCCTTCAGGGAGATAGCATTTGTATGAGTATCTTGAATTCAAAAGTAAATATTTTCGTACAAATGCACGCGGTCTACAGTGGTTAGTAGTTAGTAGGTTATAAACAACAAGCAACCAACAACCAGCAACAAACAACCAACAAATCGATTAGGAAATGGTTCAGTTGTCAGGGAGGAATCAAGCTGACAACTGAAAACCAACTAGGCAGTGATGGAAGGCGCTGTGATTGCTACAGGAACAGCTTCACCACAGGCAAGATCCAGTGGGAAATTATGAGCATTCCGTTCGTGCATCACTTCAAAGCCTAAATTTGCTCGGTTCAACACATCAGCCCAACTGGGGAGTACACGTCCTTGGGAATCAAGAATGGAATTATTAAAGTTAAAGCCATTCAGGTTAAACGCCATTGTGCTGATGCCTATAGCAGTACCCCATATACAAATCACCGGCCAAGCTGCAAGGAAAAAGTGCAAGGAACGGCTATTGTTAAAGCTGGCGTACTGGAAAATTAGGCGACCAAAGTAACCATGGGCTGCAACAATGTTATAGGTCTCTTGTTCTTGACCAAATTTGTAACCGTAGTTCTGCGATTCTAATTCTGTCGTTTCACGAATGAGACTTGATGTCACCAGTGAACCGTGCATTGCACAGAACAACGAACCTCCCAAGACTCCAGCGACTCCAATCATGTGTAAGGGATGCATGAGAATGTTATGTTCGGCTTGGAACACAAACATAAAATTGAAAGTGCCGCTAATACCCATAGGCAGCCCATCAGAGAAGCTACCTTGTCCAATTGGGTAAATCAAGAATACTGAAGTTGTCGCAGCAAGAGGGGCGCTGTAGGCAACTGCAATCCAAGGACGCATACCTAGACGGTATGATAATTCCCATTCACGCCCCATGTAGCAAGCAAGGGCTGGAATGTAATGGAAACCAATCATCTGGTATGGCCCGCCGTTGTAGAGCCATTCTTCCATAGAAGCTGCTTCCCAAATGGGGTAAAAGTGCAATCCAATCGCGTTGGACATGGGAACTACGGCGGCGGTAATGATATTGTTGCCGTAGAGCAGTGAACCGGATACTGGTTCGCGGATGCCGTCAATATCCACTGGGGGAGCGGCAATAAAGGCGATCGTAAAGACGCAGATAGAAACTCCTAACAGAGGAATCATCAAGACGCCGAACCAGCCAATATATAGGCGATTTTCGGTACTAGTGACCCAGTTACAGAACCTATCCCAGGTTGGGAAACGGCTCGTTGGTCGTGTGGAAATAGTAGTCATAAAAAATTCCAAATTGAAAATTCAAGATGCCTATTTCCAAGGCACTACTTCACCTGCTGTTAAGTTTTCAGGGAAGTCATAAATATGGCGTTCATCTAAAATTTTTATTCCTAAAGAAGCCCAATCAATTGTGTCTGCCCAAGTGTGAATAATCTGCCCTTGGCTTTTGATCTCAGGCTGATGAAATTGCAAGTAGTCAAAGTCAAAGGCAGCGATGTCCACACCCAAAGCCGCAGACCAAATTCCTGCTACTGGTAAAGCTGCCAAAAAGAAGTGCAATTTGCGGGAGTTAGGAAAACTAACACGATGCCATATCAAGTGCCATAGGTAAATTTGGGCAAACCTAAAATTATAGGTAGGGTGTTTTTGACCAAGTTTGTACCCTTTGTTAATTGATTCAGACTCGCTGTGATTATGACTGCGAATTAAGGTAGACGTGACTAAGGAACCGTGCATTGCAGCCGCAAAAGCACCACCTAAAACCCCAATCACTCCTAACTGATGCAAAGGATTCATCAAGATATTGTGGTCTGCTTGAAACTGCAACATGAAGTGAAATGTGCCAGATATTCCTAAAGGCATTCCCGCAGATAAGCTACCTTGTCCCACTGGATAGATTAGCAACACTGAAACTGATGCGGCGACGGGAGCAGTAAATGCTAGAGAAATCCAGGGACGCATTCCCAAGCGGTAACTTAGTTCCCATTCCCGATCTTGATAAGCAATGATGCCAATCAAAAAATGCAGCACAATCATTTGATATGGCCCACCATTGTAAAGCCACTCATCAATGGAAGTTGCTTCCCAAATTGGATAAAAATGCAGACCAATTGCAGCCGATGTTGGCACAACAGCAGCAGTAATAATGTTATTTCCAGAAAGTATTGAACCGGAAATGGGCGCACCTATTCCATCCATGTCTACAGGAGGGGCAGCGATGATGGCGATGATAAAAACAGTTGTTGCTGTTAAGATGCAAGGAATCATCAACACACCAAACCAGCCGACATATAGTCTGTTTTCTGTGCTGGTAACCCATGAACAAAATTTTTCCCAATGATTAACTTTTTTGCGTCTTTCTGAGAGTTTGTTTGCTGTTGGCTCAGAAGTGTAATTGCTACTATCTGAGGTTGCAATTACATGGTCTGACTCTAGCTTCATACTCAATACATCCTCATTGAATGGGCAGGAGTTTCCATCGCAGCACACTCTCACACCAGAGGCGATGGCAGGGCTATATATTTGCAGTCAAACCTTCATCAGCTACGACGAAAATATTATTCAAGATTGATGAAAAGCAGAATAGTGAAAAAACATGAAGAACTAATGAAGGAATTAATTTTATTTACATAAATTTACAAAACCATAGTTGATAAGTAAATTTGAGCAGTTTTCAGATAATGGTTCGTAGTAGAGACGTAGCAATGCTACGTCTGGTCATCTGGTGGAATGACGGAAAATCTTTGATGGGGGGTGCAATCCCTGATTGACCAGCTGCATCTTTGGATAATTCGGGAATGTGTAAAAAATTACTCTAGTATTTATAAAAATAAGTAAAGAAATGAAAACTTTATTGAAGCTAAGTAATTAATTTTGTGAGAAATCTGTTAATAATGATTGTAATTGTCAACACAATAATATATTTAGTATGCCCAACTATCCTAAAATGGGAAAATGTTAGTAACATTTTTGTGAACAATCAGTTATTTTTTATTAACCAAACTTTTGATATTCTTGATTTTGATTTTTTGGCGATTATTTCTGATTAATTCAGAACTTACACATTTTTAAAAAATACTTTCATTTTGTAGGCGGAGCCTTCCTAAAGGGTGCGGGGCGATCGCATGGAAATTCTAAAACGCAGCTTGTTAAAATTCTGAAAGGTGAAAAGGCAAATATTCCCTGTTTATCTTTCTCTTGAATTCTTCCTTAGACATCACCAAAAGATGATCTAAAAAGTCAACTGATTAATCGCGAATGTCACGCTTGCTTAACCAATATGGTCAAGTGGGGAAATTTCTTCAAGCTGTCCAAGCTCAAAACCTAAGCGTGTAATTCGATATATTCCCAATCATAACAGGGTGATATTTCATGAGACTTTTATTAGTTGAAGATGACGAGTGTATTGCCAATACTCTAGAAAATATTCTTGGGAATCAACATTATGTTGTCGATGTTGCAAATGATGGGGAATTAGGCTGGGAGCTTGTAGAGGCTTTCAAGTATGACTTAATTTTATTGGATGTCATGCTACCGAAGTTGGACGGTATTCAGCTTTGTCAAAGGTTACGTTCTCATAATTATCAAGCTCCCGTACTACTATTAACAGCGCAAAATTCTAGCACTCATAAAGTAATGGGATTAGATGCTGGAGCAGATGATTATCTTGTGAAACCTTTTGACATGTCAGAATTATTAGCTCGGATTCGGGTTTTATTGCGGCGGCGAAATTCAACTCTACAAACGGTTTTGGAATGGGAAAACCTGCGTCTTGATCCTGGTAAATGTGAAGTTGTCTATAACAATCACCTTCTCAATTTAACTCCCAAAGAATATCGTTTGCTAGAGCTTTTTCTTCGCAACGGGCATCAAGTTTTTAGCCGCAGCGACATTTTAGAACACTTGTGGGCAACAGAAGAAGCTCCCCAAGAGGATACAGTTACGGCTCATATCAAAGGTTTGCGACAAAAACTTAAACAAGCAGGAGCGGAGAATGATTTTATTGAAACGGTGTATGGACTGGGTTATCGTCTGAAAGTATTTACATCTTCTCAAAAAATGTCACAAAAAACAAAAGAAAATCACAGATTAAATGGTGCAAAACCAAGTACAAAACAACAGATAAGAGATTTATTTTATGAGGCTCAAGATTTACATAATAATATACAACAAACCAAAGCAGCGTTAACTAAATTATGGGAGAAGTTGAAAGTTAAGAGTTGCGATCGCATCAGCATCTTAGAGCAAGCCACCGCAGCATTACTAGAGAACAACTTGGGAGACGAATTAAGACAAAAAGCACAACAAGCAGCACATAAACTAGCAGGCGCTTTGGGCATCTTTGGTTTTATCAAAGGTTCGCGTTTGGCTTTTGAAGTAGAGCAAATGTTGCGATCGCATATGAACATTAATCACAATCAAGTGTTGCATTTGTACAACTTGGTTATAGCCTTAAAGCAAGAAATACAGCAGCCTGCGTTTGCAGAACTAGAGAAAATACTTTGCCATGATATTTTAGATGATGCCATCGAATAATCCCCATTCCAAGGCGTTAAATCAGACTAACACTGCTGGTGAAAAGCAAATCACTTCTTTAGAAGTATTGCTACATCGGATGATGAATCGCATTCGCCAATCTCTGGAATTACCAGCGATACTCTCAATAACTGTCGCCGAAATCCGTGGATTCTTGGAGACTGACCGGGTTAAAATCTATCGATTTGATACAGATGGTAGTGGTGAAGTGGTAGCAGAATCAGTGGATCAAGAACGTCTACCATCCTTGCTAGGGCAACACTTTCCTGCTCAGGATATTCCACAAGAAGTTAGAGAATTATTTTTGTTGGCTCGTCAGCGTTCAATTGTGGATGTAGCAACACAACAAATTGGACTCAGCCCTGGGCCGGAAGCTGACGAATTTATCGAACTTAAAAATGACATGCGATTTCGTTCAGTAGATCCTTGTCATGTAGAATACCTCACCTCAATGGGAGTGCAATCTTCTTTAGTAGTGCCAATTTTGCATTGTCAGCAATTATGGGGCTTATTAGTTTCACATCATAGTTTACCGCGCCAAGTGACAGAGCGAGAATTACAAGTGGTGCAGTTAGTCGCAGATCAATTATCAATTGCGATCGCTCAATCTACTCTCCTCGAACAAAGCCGCCTCCAAGCCCAACAAGAAGCCACAATTAACCGCGTTGCCAAGCTGCTACACTCCATGACACAGATGCAGGTGCAACAAGCACTAGAATTAACTGTATCAGCACTACAAGGCGCAGGCGGCAGAGTTTGCATCATCCCCCAGAACCCTGGTGAGAAAGCGCAGTTGTTTACTACTGGCAAACAGCCTGACACAAGACAAGGGAGACAAGGGGGAAAAAGGGGAAAAAGGGGACAAGGGAGACGACTTGGGGGACGACTTGGAGGAGTAATAAATTCTTCGTCTTTCCCCACTCCTCACACTCCCCTTGAAGAATATCCTAGCTGGCGAGAATGGCTAAGAATGGAAACAACTGTTGTTGAAGAAAGCCCAGTTTGGGTTGTTAATGATTTGTATCAAGCGGCACTACAGTCAGATTTAGCACAGGCGTTTTTGAAGTCTGGGATTCGTACTTTGTTAATTTTGCGCTTGCAATATCGGCAGCAGATTTTGGGTTACTTAAGTATTTTTCGTAACGAAATAGACATAGAAACCATCTGGGCACGACGACCAGACCGCGATGATGAGAGACATTTGTCCCCGATTAAATCCTTTGAGGTCTGGCGAGAGTTGAAGCGAGGTCAAGTCCAAGAATGGAAAGCTACGGAAATTGAACTTGCCCAAGCTTTGGCTAGTCACTTTGCAATGGCAATTCATCAGTATCAACTGTATCAGCAAGTCAATGCTCTCAACGCCAACTTGCAGTGCGATATCGAAGAGCGCAAGCAAGCTGAGAAAAAAATCTGTGCATTGAATGCCGAATTAGAGCAACGAGTTCAAGAGCGAACCGCAGAGTTACGACGAGCCAATAGACGATTGTTGGAAGAAATCAACGAACGAGAACGCGCACTTCGCGATCGCAAGCAAACACAAGCCTCACTAGAACGCCTTAGTCGGCAAAGCGAGTTAATTTTGAACTCAGCCGGCGAGGGAATTTATGGTTTAAATTGTCAGGGCAAAATTACTTTTGTAAATCCAGCAGCAGCAAGAATGCTGGGATATGGGGTGAAAGAACTAATCAATCTGTTTATGCACGAAGTCGTGAAGCATTCTAGACCCGACGGTGTCCGCTATTTTTTGGAAGATAACCCCATCTACGCTACCTTGCAAAATGGAACAGTACAACATGTTACTGACGACATATTCTACCGCCGCGATGGTTCAAAATTTCCAGTAGAATACGTCTCTACACCAATTCGAGAAACAAAAAAAAATTGTTGGTGCTGTAGTTATTTTTAAGGATATAACCGAACGACAAATAATAGAACGGATGAAGGATGAATTTGTTTCTGTTGTCAGCCATGAGTTACGAACACCTTTAACCTCAATTCGCAGTGCTTTAGGCTTGTTGGCACGGGGTTCCTTAAACAATCAACCCGAAAAAAGTCAGCGGATGCTAGAAATTGCCTTTGATAACACCAACCGTTTAGTGCGTTTGATCAATGACATCCTTGATATTGAGCGCATCAATTCAGGCAAAGTGACGATGCACAAACAAACTTGTAACGCCGCAGACTTAATGATTCAAGCTGTGGATGAAATGCGAGCAATGGCTGAGAAAGCAGAAATTCACCTAGAACTGACACCAGCATCAGTGCAATTATGGGCAGATCCAGACCGCATCATCCAGACAATTACTAACTTACTCAGCAACGCTATTAAATTCTCACCTCCAGGTAGCACAGTATGGCTAAGTGTTGAACTTCAACAAGAGGGGGAAGTGAGGAAAGCCGATTGTGTGGAGAAAAATAAATTTACTACTCCCCCTACTTCCTATCTCTTGTTCCAAATCAAAGACCAAGGGCGAGGTATTCCTGAAGATAAACTAGAGACAATTTTTGACTGCTTTCAGCAAGTCGATGCTTCTAATTCCCGTCATCAAGGGGGTACTGGCTTGGGATTAGCAATTTGTCGCAGTATAGTACAACAGCATGGAGGCAAAATCTGGGCAGAGAGTATTTTAGGGAAGGGTAGCACCTTCTATTTCACGTTGCCTATTGGTTAGTGATTGGGGATCGGGGAATGGGGAAAGGGGAATGGGGAATAGGGAATGGGAAAAATACCAATCACTAACTACTAACTACTAACGACTAACTACCAACTACTAACCATTAACTACTAACTACTAACCACTAACTACTAACAACCAACAAATGACAAAACGCATTTTGATTATTGATGATGAACAGGATATCCGAGAAACTACCCAGATGTGTCTAGAGATAGCTGGCGGATGGGAAGTCCTAACAGCAGTTTCTGGTAGAGAAGGTCTGATCAAAGCTGCAACAGAAAAACCTGATGTTATTCTCTTGGATGTGATGATGCCGGATATGGATGGGTTAACAACCTTGCAAAACCTCCAAAAAAATCCTACTACTCAGAATATTCCAGTAGTTTTGCTCACAGCAAAAGCACAGGCTGCCGAACAACGTCAGTTTACTCAACTCAAGATAGCGGCAGTCATTACCAAGCCCTACGATCCTTTTACCTTATCCGATCAAGTGCTACAGGCATTAATCAGTGGGTCGGTGTGAATATATTTCGTGTAATAGCTGTTGGTTGTTGTTTTTGGAGTACATCAACTTTACCGTCTGTGCTCTTAGCAATGACTGCGATCGCATAGAGGACTAAGTCTGTTTGCTGATGCAGCTTTTTAACCTTCTTCACTAATTATTCACATTTATTGCCTACTCTACAAGAAGCTGGGATTCTACGTCTGCCAGCGAATTGAGGCAAGATGAGGCAAGAAGGTAAATGTTAGTAGTGGCAATCCGGCGCATTTTACTGATTGAAAATGAAAACGCTATTCGGGAATTGACCCAGCTTTGCTTGGAAACAGAGGCAGGCTGGGAAGTGCTGACAACAGCATCCAGTTATGAAGCGATTGTTAAAACTGAGACCGAGCAAGTCGATGCTATCCTCATGGATGTGGATGCTTTTGTCTGCGAGCAAGACTTGTCTACAACCCTGCAACAGCTACAAAGTAACCCTGTAACCCATCATATTCCTGTAATTTTATTAACAACTGTAACAACCGGGGATGTATCCCAGATGGTAAAACTTGGGGTGAGGGCTGCGATCACTAAGCCTTTTGATCTCATGGCTCTAGCTAAACAAGTAGCTGAAGTGCTGAATTGGAATTAGTTTTTGTAATTTTTTATTAATAACTATCTTCCTTCATCAGTTCTTCATTTTTTTTTCTTATTCTCTAAGGAAAGGGTTATTCAGCTACTTGATGTCTCTTGAGCGAATAATTTATCTACAGATAATCCAGCGTCACTGTTAATCCAATCGCTGGCTTTTTTCTGTTGGTTAGTGGCAATAGTTAATCGCCAAACTAACAACCAACAAAAAACTTAAATACAGCTACTTTGAGCAGAGTAAAGTTCTCATTTCTTTAATAGAAGAGGGAGAGTTCAATGACTCTTACGCCAGAGCGAGAGCAAGAGCAAGAGGCGAGGGTTGTAGTTGATAACGATCCAGTGGCAACTTCTTTTCAGAAGTGGTCGCAACCAGGACACTTTGACCGCACCCTTGCCAAAGGCCCCAAAACCACAACCTGGATTTGGAACTTACATGCTAACGCCCACGATTTCGACACTAATACTAGCGATTTAGAAGACATATCGCGCAAGATTTTTGCTGCCCATTTTGGGCATCTAGCGGTGGTGTTTATTTGGTTAAGCGGCATGTATTTTCATGGTGCTCGCTTTTCCAATTTTGAAGCTTGGATGGCAAATCCAACTGCTATTAAACCGAGCGCCCAAGTTGTTTGGCCGATATTTGGCCAAGAAATTTTGAATGGAGACATGGGCGGTGGTTTCCACGGCATTCAAATTACATCTGGGCTTTTCCAAATGTGGCGTGCTGCTGGTTTCACCAATACATTCCAGCTGTATTGCACTGCGATCGGCGGTTTGGTAATGGCAGCGCTGATGCTGTTTGCTGGTTGGTTCCACTATCACAAACGCGCTCCCAAACTGGAATGGTTCCAGAATACCCAGTCGATGTTAAATCATCACTTGGCTGGGCTTTTGGGTTTGGGCTCATTGGGTTGGACAGGACACCTAATCCATGTTTCCCTACCCACTAACAAGCTGTTGGATGCTGGAGTAGCTCTGAAGGATATTCCTTTACCGCATGAGTTCATCTTGAATCCCAGTTTGATGAACAAGTTATATCCCCATGCAGATTGGGGCTTTGTGAAAGGTGTAGTACCTTTGTTCACCTTGCAGTGGGGACATTTTACTGACTTTCTCACCTTTAAGGGTGGGCTTAACCCTGTAACTGGTGGCTTGTGGTTGACGGATGTTGCACATCATCATTTAGCGATCGCGGTAATGTTCATCATTGCCGGTCACATGTATCGTACTAACTGGGGTATTGGTCACAGCATCAAAGAAATGCTGGATGATGCCAGAACTCCAAACATGCTGCCATTTTTAAGCTTTATTGGGCCTGTCGGTCACAAGGGTCTATTTGAAGTCCTTACGACTTCCTGGCACGCTCAACTGTCAATTAATTTGGCAATGTTGGGTTCTCTGAGCATCATCATCGCCCATCACATGTATGCGATGCCGCCCTATCCCTATTTGGCAACAGACTACGCAACTGTAGTATCTCTGTTCACTCACCATGTGTGGATTGGGGGTTTCCTAATAGTTGGTGCGGCAGCCCACGCAGCGATTTACATGGTGCGGGACTACGATCCAGAACAAAATTTCAATAATGTGCTGGATCGGGTACTACGCCATCGGGATGCAATTATTTCTCACCTTGTTTGGGTGTGTCAGTTCCTTGGCTTCCATAGCTTTGCTATGTATTGTCACAACGACACCATGCGAGCTTTTGGTCGTCCTCAGGATATGTTCTCGGATACGGGAATTCAACTACAGCCAGTGTTTGCCCAGTGGTTACAACATATCCATACGATGACCATAGGAAATCCAGCACTCCAAGTTGCTGCACCTTTGGGTCATGCTTTCGGTGGCTTGCGAAATTTGGAACTAACAGGATTGGGAACCACAGCTCCTAATTTGCACGAACCTGTCAGTTATGCTTTCGGTGGTGGTGTAGTGGCTGTGGCTGGGAAAGTGGCGATGATGCCCATTACCTTGGGTACAGCAGATTTCTTAATTCACCACATTCACGCCTTCACAATTCACGTCACTGTTCTGGTACTGCTGAAAGGGGTTTTATTTGCCCGCAGTTCCCGTTTAATTCCAGATAAAGCTAATTTAGGCTTCCGCTTCCCCTGCGATGGGCCGGGGCGAGGTGGTACTTGCCAGGTATCGGCTTGGGATCATGTATTCCTGGGTTTGTTCTGGATGTACAATTCTCTCAGTATGGTGATTTTCCACTTCTTCTGGAAGATGCAGTCAGATGTCTGGGGGACAGTGGGAGCAGATGGGGTAGTTACTCACATCACTGGTGGAAATTTTGCGACTTCATCAATAACAAATAACGGTTGGTTGCGTGATTTTCTTTGGGCGCAATCAGCACAAGTGATTACATCGTACAATACATCACTTTCAGCCTACGGCTTAATGTTCTTGGGCGGACACTTCATTTTTGGCTTTAGTCTGATGTTCTTATTCAGTGGTCGTGGCTACTGGCAAGAACTGATTGAATCGATAGTTTGGGCACACAACAAGTTGAAAGTTGCCCCAGCTATTCAACCTCGTGCTTTGAGCATCATTCACGGTCGGGCTGTAGGGGTTGCTCATTACCTTTTAGGAGGAATTGTCACTACTTGGGCTTTCTTCCTGGCACGAATGACGGCATTTGGATGAAGTCAAAAGGAAAAAGGCAAAAGGTAAAAGAAAGAATTTAACTTGTGTACTTTTTGCTTTTTCTGGCTATATCTACTTCATTTTTGCCTTTTTACTTTTTACTTTTTACTTCTTTGGCTTATGGCTACTAAATTCCCAAAATTTAGCCAAGACCTTGCAAATGATCCGACAACACGTCGGATCTGGTATGCGATGGCCACTGCCCACGATTTTGAAAGTCATGATGGGATGACGGAGGAAAATCTCTATCAAAGTATTTTTGCCTCTCACTTTGGTCATCTAGCAATTATCTTTCTGTGGGCATCGGGGATTTTGTTCCACGTTGCTTGGCAAGGTAATTTTGAGGTATGGATTAAAGACCCTGTGCATGTGCGTCCTATCGCCCATGCGATTTGGGATGCTCAATTTGGGCCAGGAGCAATTGAAGCTTTCACCCAAGCAGGAGCAAGAAACCCTGTAGATATTTGCTATTCCGGCGTCTACCACTGGTGGTACACCATCGGGATGCGGACAAATACCGATCTGTATGTTGGTGCTTTGTTCTTAATTCTGCTAGCGTCAGTCTTCTTGTTTGCAGGTTGGTTACATTTGCAACCTAGATTTCGTCCCTCGCTGAGTTGGTTTAAGAATGCAGAACCTCGTTTGAATCACCATTTAGCAGGTTTGTTTGGTGTTAGTTCTCTGGCTTGGGCTGGTCATTTAGTACACGTCGCCATACCAGAATCTCGCGGTCAACATGTAGGCTGGAATAACTTCTTATCTACCCCACCTCATCCCGCTGGTTTGTCGGCGTTTTTCACGGGGAATTGGGGAACATACGCTCAAAATCCTGATACCGCCCAGCATGTATTTAATACTTCTCAAGGTGCAGGAACCGCAATTCTCACGTTCTTAGGTGGTTTCCATCCCCAGACACAATCATTGTGGCTGACGGATATGGCACACCATCATTTAGCGATCGCAGTCCTCTTGATTATTGCGGGTCATATGTACCGCACTAATTGGGGCATTGGTCACAGTCTCAAAGAGATGATGGATTCAAAGACTTTCTTTGGTAGAACAGTTGAAGGGCCATTCAATCTGCCTCACCAAGGACTGTACGAAACAGTAAACAATTCTCTACATTTCCAACTTTCTTTGGCGCTAGCTTGCCTGGGGGTTGCTAGCTCTTTGACGGCGCAGCACATGTATTCCATGCCGCCTTACGCTTTCATCGCTAAGGACTTTACCACGATGGCGGCATTATACACACACCATCAGTATATTGCCGGCTTTTTAATGATAGGGGCATTTTCCCATGCTGCTATATTCTGGATTAGAGATTACGATCCAGAACAAAATAAGGGTAATGTCCTAGAGCGAGTCTTGAAGCACAAAGAAGCTATTATTGCTCATCTAAGTTGGGTATCGCTATTCTTAGGCTTCCATACCTTGGGTTTGTATGTCCACAATGATGTAGAAGTAGCCTTTGGCGCGGCTGATAAGCAAATCTTGATTGAGCCAGTGTTTGCTCAGTTTATTCAGTCGGCAAACGGTAAAGTTTTGTATGGGTTTCATACACTACTATCAAACCCAGATAGTGTTGCTTTCACAGCATGGCCCAACTATGCCAATGTCTGGCTGCCAGGGTGGTTGGATGCAATCAACAATGGGACTAACTCATTGTTCTTGACCATTGGACCGGGTGACTTTTATGTTCATCATGCGATCGCTCTCGGTTTGCACGTCACCACCTTGATATTAGTAAAAGGTGCGTTGGATGCTCGTGGTTCCAAGCTAATGCCTGATAAAAAAGACTTTGGCTACGCCTTTCCTTGTGATGGCCCCGGTCGAGGTGGCACTTGTGATATCTCAGCTTGGGATGCGTCTTACCTCGCTGTCTTCTGGATGCTTAACACTCTGGGTTGGGTAACGTTCTACTGGCATTGGAAGCATCTATCTATCTGGCAAGGGAATGTTGCTCAATTCAACGAATCCTCTACCTATCTCATGGGTTGGTTCCGAGACTACCTGTGGGCAAACTCAGCTCAGTTGATTAACGGCTATAACCCCTACGGAACCAGTAACTTAGCTGTTTGGGCTTGGATGTTCCTGTTTGGACACTTAGCTTGGGCTGTTAGCTTCATGTTCCTAATTACATGGCGGGGTTACTGGCAAGAGTTAATCGAAACCCTGGCTTGGGCACACGAACAGACACCCCTGTCCTTTGGCTACTGGAGAGATAAACCCGTTGCTTTGTCAATTGTTCAGGCTCGTTTAGTCGGCTTAACTCACTTTACTGTTGGTTATATCGCTACCTACGGAGCCTTTTTAATTGCCTCAACGGCAAGTAAATTTGGTCAATGAATCAACTGTTGACAGTTAATTTTTAACTGTCAACAGTTAACAAATAAACTTCAATTATCAAGTTTGTATTTTGTTATTTTTACTTCAGAAATCAATTATTAAAAATATTAAGTTTCGACCTCCTCTCTTGCTTGACTGAGCAAGAGACTTTCCTATTTATGTTTGCATTATTGTTAATAATATTATTAAAATCATCTAAAAATATATTTTTAGAAATCGATAATTGATATATTGAAAATTAAGACAACATCAACCAATTCAGTACAAAGGGTAATAACAATGTCTAATACAGTTGATACAGTAGATAACGATATAATTAAACCTTTCAAAGGCGATCCCTGTCTTGGTAATCTATCCACTCCTATTAATGATTCTCCTTTAGCTAAAGCTTTCATCAATAATTTACCTGCTTATCGCAAAGGGTTAACTCCTTTCATGCGGGGACTGGAAATTGGTATGGCTCATGGCTATTTTCTTGTGGGACCAGAGGTTGTAATTGGGCCTTTACGGGAATCAGCACATGGAGCAAATCTGAGTGGATTAATCACTGCTATATATATAGCTGTATCCGCTTGTTTAGGAATTTCCATTTTTGCGATTACAACATTTCAAGGAAATCCGAAAGGTTCTTACAGTTCCTATTCCAAAGATTCCTTAAGACCATTGAGAACTCGTGAAGAATGGAGCCAATTAAATGGGGGAATTTTTCTTGGTGCAATGGGTGGTGCTATATTTGCATACTTGCTACTCGAAAACTTTGACTCTTTGGATGCCATTCTTAGAGGAGCCGTTAATGCTAGCTAAATGTTACTTTCTTAACACAAATTTTGCATTGGATAAATTTGAGTTTTAAATTTTGAGTTTTAGAGGAATTGTATGATGGTAGATATGACACAACTAACAGGTGACTATGCTGCTTCATGGCTACCCTGGATCATGATTCCCCTAGTTTTCTATATTTTGCCTTTTCCTGTGTTTGCCATAGTATTTTTATGGATTCAAAAAGAAGTCTCTGAGGAAATCAAAGAAACAGATAATAATCTTGCAGAAATCGGGGAACTTGAAGTACCTAATTCGTAAAAGAGTATCCTGAAAAAGTAAAAAGTAAAAATAAAATCCCCATAAGTTTAGGAGATTTGAAAGAGACGCATGAAAAAGTAAAAAGAACCAAGTAAAAAGAAAGATGAATTTAATATTTCTTTTAACTTTTTACTTGTACAAGCGCTGTGCGTCTCTCAAAAAATCTTTTTACTTTTTTCAGAAATGAATAATGGGCATTACACAATGGGTGATACCAAATCCGGTTTTTAAAACCCCCAAAAAGTGTATTGTGTAATCACAACAGAAAAGCTGAGTGAAATGAGTGGTTGACAACCATGCCAAAGAAAGCACATTTAGAAAGCCATTTGAGTGCAGAAGAACTGAAGCGGCGCCTACCTTCATGCATCAGACCCTGTAGAGTCTAGAAGATGGCATTTGCTGTGGATGGTATGTAGTGGGTGGACTTTGAAGAAGGCGGCGCAGGCGATCGCCGGTTGTATGATGAGACGCTGACGGGACGACAATACGCGATGAAGAGCTTGCTGTATAAAGAGTGTAGCAATTCGTGTGAAGTTATGAAAACCGAACGCGAAAGAGAAGAATTAATTAAAGCTATTAATGATCCCATCGCAGAAACCAAAAACGGTGGTCATGGATGTCACCGAAAGCCCCATAGAATGCCATTTAATTGCTGGGATTTATAACTATGTACTTCAACCTGCCAATTAATTTTTCCCAATTTTCTCCAACCCATTAATTTATCACAAAACTTTTCTGCAAGAGGTCTAATGAAGACAAAGTCGCTGGAATTCTGATTAATTAATTCTTGAACCTCTACCCCAAAATTTTTTTATATTTTCTGAAAAGCTAACTCATGGGTAGTTTTTTGGCATGAGTACAGTTATTAATTAACATCAATCCATACATTTTTTGTGAATGAGATAATCTAAATAATTAATAAATATGTCTAGGTAATCCCAAAACTAAAGTTTTGGGCTGAAAGCTTAAACCCGTTAAAACGGGTTATAAACTGTACGAAAATATTTCGTTTTAAATTCAACATACCCATACAAATGCTACAAATGCTTCGCCCCTACTAACCACTAACTACTAATTACCTTAACTTTTGGGGGTAGCTTGCAGGAGGAAATAATGCACACAACCTTTGCAACCATTGATGGGAATGAGGCTGTAGCCCGTGTTGCTTACCGTTTAAGTGAAGTCATAGCCATCTATCCCATCACCCCCTCTTCGGCCATGGGTGAATGGGCTGACGCTTGGTCAGCGTCAAATCACCCTAATTTGTGGGGTACTGTTCCCAGTGTAATTGAAATGCAGAGTGAAGGTGGAGCGGCTGCGGCTGTACATGGGGCACTACAAACGGGTTCTCTCACAACTACATTTACTTCGTCACAGGGATTATTGTTGATGATCCCTAATCTGTACAAAATTGCTGGAGAATTAACTAGTGCAGTAATTCATGTGGCTGCCCGTGCTTTAGCTACCCATGCTTTATCCATTTTTGGCGATCACAGTGATGTTATGGCAGCCCGTGGTACTGGGTTTGCATTGCTGTGTTCTGCCTCTGTGCAAGAAGCACATAATTTTGCTCTCATTGCCCAAGCTGCGACGCTGGCGGCGCGAGTGCCATTTATGCACTTTTTTGATGGTTTTCGCACCTCCCATGAAATTCAGAAAGTCCAGTTGCTGGAAGATGACGATTTGCGATCGCTCATTGATGAAGAATTAATCCTCGCCCATCGCACCCGCGCTTTAACTCCAGATCACCCTGTATTGCGGGGAACTGCCCAAAACCCCGATGTGTATTTTCAAGCCCGCGAACGTGCTAACCCTTACTACAATGCTTGTGCAGAAATTGTCCAGCAAGTCATGGATAGATTTGGGGAACGCACGGGACGACATTATCAAATTTACGAATATTATGGGGCAAGTGACGCCGATCGCGTAATTGTCCTCATGGGTTCTGGCTGTGAAACAGTCCATGAAACAGTAGATTATCTCAACGCCCGTGGTGAAAAAGTCGGTGTTGTTAAAGTCAGACTCTACCGCCCCTTTGATGTGCAAAGATTTGTTCAGGCTTTACCAAAAACCACAAAAGCGATCGCGGTTCTGGATCGCAGCAAAGAACCAGGTTCAGCCGGCGAACCGTTGTATCTCGATGTCGTCACCGCTATTCACGAAGCATGGGAATTGCACAACGAGATAAAGGGACAAGGGGGACAAGAAAGACAAGGGGATGACGAAAATGTTTATACTCCCCACACCCCTCACACCCCTCACACTTCCCACATCTCCCCACTGCCCCTAATCCCCACTCCCAAAATCATCGCCGGTCGCTACGGTCTTTCTTCTAAAGAATTTACCCCGGCAATGGTGCGGGCTATTTTCGACAATCTTGCCCAACCGCAACCGCAAAATCACTTTACTGTTGGTATTCATGACGACATAACTAATACTTCCCTAACTTTTGACCCCAACTTCTCTACTGAACCAGACCACGTCGTCAGAGCCATGTTTTACGGGTTGGGTTCTGATGGGACGGTGGGTGCAAATAAAAACTCGATCAAAATTATTGGTGAAGAAACTGATAACTACGCCCAAGGTTACTTTGTTTACGATTCCAAAAAATCTGGCTCGATGACAGTTTCTCACCTGCGTTTTGGCCCGAAACCAATTCGCTCTACTTATCTTATTGGTAAAGCGAATTTCATTGGTTGCCATCAGTGGGTTTTCTTGGATCGAGTAGATGTACTGAAAGATGCTGTATCTGGGGCAACTTTCTTACTCAACAGTCCTTATGATGCTGATACTGTCTGGAAATATCTGCCAGAGAAAGTACAGCAGCAGATTATTAGCAAACAACTAAAATTTTACGTTATAAATGCTACTCAAGTCGCCCGTGAAAGTGGCATGGGGGGACGAATCAATACAATAATGCAAGTATGCTTCTTTGCCTTAGCAGGAGTTTTACCCCAAGCAGAAGCGATCGCCAAAATTAAGCAAGCGGTTGAAAAGACATACGGTAAAAAAGGTGCAGAAGTCGTCCGCAAGAATCTGCAAGCGGTAGATCGGACGCTGGAAAACTTGCAGAAAGTCGATGTTCCAAGATGGGGTGATGGGGAGATGGGGAGATGGGGGGCTAGGGGTCCCCACTTTGTGGGGTTGGGGGGCAATGGGGAGATAGGGAGATGGGGAGAAATCGAAAATCTTGAGAGTGCGCCAGAGTTCGTGCGAGAAGTCTTAGGCAAAATTATCAGGTGGGAAGGAGATGATTTACCTGTCAGTGCTTTACCTGCTGATGGAACTTTCCCCACGGGTACTTCTCAATGGGAAAAACGCAATATCGCCTTAGAAATTCCGGTTTGGGAAGCTGATATCTGCGTACAATGCAGCAAGTGTGTGATGGTTTGTCCCCATGCGGCAATTCGTAGTAAGGTTTATCCCGAGAGTAAACTGGCAAATGCTCCCCTAACATTCAAATCAATTGCTGCCAAAGATAAAGACTTTGCAGGACAGAAATTTACAATTCAAATAGCACCGGAAGATTGTACAGGATGCGGTATCTGCGTTGAAATTTGCCCTGCAAAAAATAAATTGCAGCCAGAAACTAAAGCAATTAATATGAAGCCACAGCTACCTTTACGGGAGCAAGAACGGGAAAATTGGAATTTCTTCTTGAATTTACCAAATCCTGACCGACGGCAACTAAAATTAAACCAAATTCGCCAACAACAACTGCAAGAACCATTGTTTGAATTTTCTGGTGCTTGTGCGGGTTGTGGTGAGACACCTTATTTAAAACTACTATCACAACTATTTGGCGATCGCGCGATGATAGCCAACGCCACTGGTTGTTCTTCTATTTACGGTGGAAATCTACCCACAACTCCTTGGACTAAGAATTCTGAAGGTAGAGGCCCGGCATGGTCTAATAGTTTATTTGAGGATAACGCCGAATTCGGTTTTGGTTTTCGCTTATCTTTGGATAAACATGCTGAATATGCTGCGGAATTATTGCGGGAGTTAGGGAACAGGGATCAGGGATTGGGGATGGGGTTAATTTCTGAGGATTTAGTTGAATCTCTTCTCAATGCACCCCAAAAAACCGAAGCAGATATTCACGATCAAAGACAAAGGGTAGAATTGCTCAAACAGCGATTAGATGAACTTTTAATTGATCAAAACAATCCAAAATCCAAAATCCAAAATCTAAAATCCCTTGCTGATTATCTTGTCAAAAAGAGTGTCTGGATTGTGGGCGGTGATGGTTGGGCTTATGATATTGACTTTGGCGGATTGGATCATGTGCTTGCCAGTGGTCGAAATGTCAATATCTTAGTCATGGATACAGAAGTATATTCCAACACAGGCGGTCAATCTTCTAAAGCTACTCCACGAGCTGCGATCGCGAAATTTGCCTCTAGTGGTAAGCCTGCTGCCAAGAAAGATTTGGGACTAATGGCTATGAGCTATGGTAATGTCTACGTAGCGAGTGTAGCTTTAGGCGCACGAGATGATCAAACACTGAAAGCATTTTTAGAAGCCGAAGCTTACAACGGCCCATCACTGATTATTGCTTACAGTCATTGCATAGCCCACGGCATTAATATGACCACAGCCATAAACAACCAAAAAGCTTTGGTAGAATCGGGTCGTTGGTTGTTGTATCGCTATAATCCAGAGTTGCGACAACAGGGTAAAAATCCTCTGCAATTAGATATGCGATCGCCCAAACAATCACTAGAAGCATCAATGTATCAAGAAAATCGCTTCAAAATGCTTGTCAAGAGTAAACCCGAACTTGCTCAACGCCTACTACAACAAGCGCAAGCAGAAGTAGACGCCCGTTGGCAATTATATGAGTATTTGGCAGCACAATAAATTATGAGTTAAGTTATCTGTGTGAACCAGATCCCCGACTTTTTTAAAAAGTTGGGAATCTTTTGGGAATTGAGAGCAATCGCACTACAAAATAATGCCGATACATTGAGTCGTAGCAATCTCAAGGATTATGTCTTTAAGTTTAATTTCTAGTGCGATCGCAGTTTCCATTTTCATGCTACTCCTGCACCAACCCCTACCCTACATCTTGTTTGGCGTTGCGGCTGGTTTGTATGTAATTTTGCTTGAGCGCATCATCGCAGGTACTGAACCAAAATTAGGATAGAAATTACAGACACAGATACCGGAAAGCGTTTTGCGATCGCACTACTTATCATCAGTGTCACCTCATAGAACAAGTTTACGCGCTTCTTCAAACACCAGAACATCTTGGAAGTTAGTATTTGCATCGCTATGTTATCTAAACGCAACCCCTGCATTGTTAATGCATCGGCTTACATTGTTAATGCATCGGCTTACATTACGAATGCATCGGCTTACATTGTTAATGCATCGGCTTACATTACGAATGCATCCGCTTACATTGCGAATGCATCGGCTTACATTACGAATGCATCCGCTTACATTGCGAATGCATCGGCTTACATTGTTAATGCACCAACCTGCAAAAACTAACCCATCGTGTCCGTAACATCCTTTATATTTATTTCTTCATACACAATAAAATCTCCTGGTTGCCATTTATACGTACGGCAAAGCTTCTCAATTACATCGCGACCAGGAATGTAGTCAGGGTGATCATAAAGGCGATATGCCGTGTTTTGGGCTAATCCCGTCTTTTTCCAAAACTGATATCTAGTTTCGCCAAGCGCATCTATTAAATATTTGATGCGGTTTTTAACAGCCATTTTTTTCGCGTTTATCTACAAATTTTAGTATATAATCACACGAATAGTATAGTTATTATTAACTATACTTACGATAGTGATATAATCGAATTATAGAGAAAGCGCCCCGTCTCGCAAACTGAAGCGCTTTCCTTATCCATAGTATTCATGGAGATTTCCATTATGCCACAACCCATTCTTTGCCAAACACCCACAAGAGGCTGGGTGAATTTGGCTTACGCTCGTCAAATTCAGTTTCGCAAGATTCATATTCATATGTCTTGGCAATTTACCTGTCGCATTATTTGGAGCAACGGCGACAGTGACATTTTATTCTACTGTTAGCTTTGCTGTTGTAATGGGCACATTAAATAGGTAGTTTACCACGTATATGTCAATGGCTAGCCCAGATATAACACGCCGTTTGTCCCCTCAAACAATTAGTCAAGATATTGACTCATTTCACGGTTTGCAAACCATCAAAACCTACGAAACAACCCGTGCTGATGCCTCTGTTGATAACTTACAGCAAGCTTACCAGACAATGATGACGCAACAACAAGCCGAAACCGAGAAACTAGCTCTATACCGTGCAGCTGCTGATGCTGCTAGATTAGCAGAATGGGAATTTCACAATGCTGTATTAGCCATGAAAGAAGTCGTGCGGGGACAATATGGATCAGACAGTGATCAAGCCCAAGCCGTTGGATTGAAGAAAAAATCAGATCGGAAGCGTCCCAACCGTAAAAAGCCAGTTGCGGCTGCAAGTTAAATAACTTAAATAACTAATCATTGGGCGTTGCTGAATTGGAATATAGACATTCTCTAAATTTGTGTAACGCCCAATCTCCAAAGTTCAAGATGCTAATCTTTCACTAAGAATAACGACAGGTAAACTGAGAACATTACGAAAGCCTTGATCATTTGTGAGAAATTGATTGCAACTCATAGATAAGGCAGTCGCCGCATGAATAGCATCTGGTGTTTTGAGGTTAGTTGTAGCCCGAAGTTTACCAGCTTGTCACAGTATGGATTGACTAATAGGAATCAACTGAATTTGCGATGATAATAACAATTCTTCATAGTCTGCTACTAAAGAAATATTGCCATTACGTAATGGAACAACTAAAACCTCCATTAATATTAGTTCACTGCTGATAATTTGAATTTCTCCAGCGTAGAACTTATACCATAGTGGTTGCAACAGAGAGTAATGCTCTGGATTATCTTCAATGGTATAAATCACAATCGAAGTATCTATATAAATAGTACTAAAGGATGGAAGTATTAGCTCTCCCATGATAAGCGTTCTTCTTGTATTTGTCTGTCTATATCCTCAGCAGTTCGAGAAGGGTGTCTGCTGCGACTTTCTTCTATAATTTCTATCACTGAACGCTTTTTGGTTTCTACTTTTTGTGGCAAAACCACAAAGACATCTACACTATCACCAATTTGAGCTTCTGGGATTTCAATTTCTATTTTGTTTCCTGGTAAAACTTTGGTTGTGATATGTAAAGCTGATTGCATAAATTTTTGCCCTAAACACTTAAAACATCTTCGTAAATATCTGCCATTGTCAAGCTTAAGCCAACAGAATCTAAACTTAATTCATTATCTTTGCCTAACATTTCTAGTAACCAATTGCCTTGAGAATCTTTACGATAAACTTCTATTTTCATATCATCTTGGGAAACTAATACATATTCCCGTAAACTTTCTAATTCTTGATAATTAACGAGTTTTTCTCGCTTGTCTGTGACTTCTGTACTTGGTGATAGCACCTCTATAATTAGGCAAGGATAATTTAAAAAATAGCGGTCTTGGTCTTGGGAATCGCAAGTAACAACCACATCAGGATAGTAAAATATATTGTTATTTTGATTCGCTAATTCTATCCTGACTTTCATATCAGCCATAAACACACTACAGGAACCACCCCGTAAATGAGAACGTAAGCGTGAGTAGATATTCCCAGCTATGAGATTATGTTCCTTGCTACTGCCAGACATAGCAAAGATTTGACCACCAAGATACTCATGGCGAACCTCACTATATTGTTCTAATTGGAGGTATTCATCAATAGTTAGGTAGGTTAATGGTAAAGACATGGTTTGAGTGAAAAAAATTGAGTTTACTACCAATACTACTCGAAACCATCTCCTTCAATTACTGTTTCCGATTTCCTTACTGATTATACTCTCCCCGTAGTAATAAAAGAGGGATTAGTGTTCTCCAAGCTTTAAGAGAGTGGCTGCGCTGCAAAGAAATCTGGGTAGTGGCGTAAATAGAAGGTTCCTCGTACAGCAAGGAGCTTATTCTCAGTCTGAGCTTGATGCAGCAAAAGCCGCCTACGATGCGCTCGTCGCGCGATACTAATAGGGGCATTAGTAGCGTCTAATTCGGCAAATGGTGCAACGTAGACTTTTTCGCCCAAGGTAATATTTGTTTACGAACTAGCTGGTGCATAGCTCCTATATTGAACGACTCTTACTGATTTTATTATTACTATGCACTACTACCTACTACTCATCTACTTCTCGCCATAATGCCTGGAAGCCGCTTCTAGAGCAAGTGTCACTGCACCCCATAATGGTGCGTCATCACCCAACCCTGCTGGAACAACCTCAAAATTAATCTCTGGTAAAGCCGTCTGTTGCGCCACCTTCCGAATCACCTGCCAATATCCTTCCCCCGCCTTCGTCACACTCCCACCCAAAACAAACCGCTGCGGATTAATCAAATTTGCCACATTGCCAATACCCACACCCAACGCCCAAGCCGAACGGTGTAAAATTTCTTGTGCTAACTCATCACCCTGCGCCGCCGCCTCACTCACAACCTTCCCAGTAATTAACTCCAAATTCCCATTCACTAAACCCCTCAATATCTCCCCTCCGCGTCCTCTGCGCCTCTGCGGTTCATTCAATAAAATCTCCCTCACATCCAACGCCATATATGGTCCCGACGCCAACCTTTCCACACATCCCCGCTTGCCACACAAACATACTGGCCCAGCTGGATCTACTACCATGTGTCCAATTTCTCCAGCCATACCTTCCGCACCCCGCCAAGGCTTACCGTTGAGTATCCAACCACCACCTACACCAGTGCTAACGGTAATGTAAAACAAACTATCATACCCAACCCCTGCACCATACCTGTATTCACCCAACGCCGCTACATTAGCATCGTTGTCAACACCAACACTCACACCATATTCCTCCGCCAACAACTGCCGCAAAGGAATATTTTCCCAACCAGGAACATGATGTGATAGTCTGACTGTACCGCTATTGGCATCTACAGGCCCACCAAAACTAACACCAATAGCCGCTGGTTTTTCTCCTGGCAATAGAGAATGAATGAGCGATCGCATAATCTCCAAATCAGTGTTAGCATCAGCATTGGCTGGTGACAAACGCCGTTTGTAACCCAACCACTCTTGAGAATCAGCATGTGCGATCGCTGCATAGACAAAGCCATGTGTATTAAAAAATACTTGCAACTAAGATTAACGTAAGTTAAATTCGAGGCAGATGCTTGTTTGTAAGTGTAAATTTATTTTTTAACAGGAGGTGGAGAAACATCACATATTGATTGAATCAGACTGGAGTATTGAGTAAAAATACTTCTTATGGCTGTGTTTTAGTCAATAAGTAATTGTTAATATTTTTATTAACCTTAAAATATTTGAGTTCAAGTTAAAAACATTAACATTGGCTCTATTTCCTGGTGTTTTTTATTTTTTTATAAAATAGTTGAGAATAATTTGCAATATGAACCAATTTGAATATATATTTAAATCAGATATTGGGGAAATTTTCTTAACCAATACTTTCGCAGGGAAATCAGTAATTGCATCTACTGAACAAGTGAATCAATGTACTCATAATTTGTTTGAACATTGATGAGATAAAAGTACAAACATCAAGAAACCCTTGATTACAGCATTCATTACATACAGCCAATAAATATAAATTTGGCTACTTTTACTGTCAAAACAAAGTTAATAAAGTCTACTTTTGAACACTGACAAATTTTACAATTTCTGTTTGCAACAAAGGAGGATTTTTTCAAACAATGTTGATGTCCTTTCTGAAAAAAATGTTTACAGCACAAACCTTAGCGAGAATTAATGTTATAAAGTGGCTACCAGGATTGGGCTGGAAGATAGCGATTATTCCTGTTTTCTCTTGTTTGCTAGTTAGGGCATGATTTTTTAACTCATCAATTAGCAAACAGTTTTTACAGAGAGATTGTAAATAAACATACTATCTCTTTTGGTCATATGATTTGTTCCCTAAGTACACCCATCATTACGCTTCAATGAACACTTTCTTTTGTTCCGATAATTCCCGCATCATAGGAGAAGATATTATTGGTAGTGTTGCCAATCACCAAACTTATGTATTAATTGAGTGTCCAACTCCTTGGGCCGCAGAAGCCTTTCATTCTCGCTGGGTTCCAGAAAATTTGCGGACTTTGGTAGAGGAGGTGAAACGTGCAAAGCTACCAATTAAATTTCTATTAATTGCTAATAATTTTTCGCATAAATCAGACAGCACAACCCTTTTGATTTATCAACAACAAGAAGGGTTGATTAATGGTTTCTGTAAGCGAGAGTACAAATTAGAAAATATCCAACACGCAGCAGCAGTAATTAAAAAATTCTTATGGAATAGAAACTCTGGAGGTTATGAATTAGATACAAATTCAACACGAGATATTCTTGTATGTACCCACGGTAGTCACGATAAATGCTGCTCTCGATACGGTAATCCTTTTCATTTTCATGCTACAAATATTGTTGCTGATTTGAATTTAGATAATGTGCGTATTTGGAAATCTAGTCATTTTGGTGGACATCGGTTTGCACCAACTTGCATAGACTTTCCCGAAGGTAGATATTACGGCAATCTCAATCAAGATTTATTTAAATCGATTGTAACTCGTAGTGGCGATATTAAATCTTTAGAAAAAGCTTATCGTGGCTGGGGAATATTACCAAGTTCAATTCAAGTTGTGGAAAGAGAATTGATGTTGCGTTATGGATGGGATTGGTTTAAATATAAAGTAGCAGGTAGAATAATTGAGCAAAGTGCAGACAAAAAGACAATTCGGGCTGAGTTAATTTTTGAAAAACCTGATGGTTCACAATATAATTATCAGGCTAGATTGGTAAAAGACGAAACAAAAACAGTGGAACTGAAAAGTTCTTGCAATGCCACACAAGAATCAGTATTTGTCAAGTATGCTGTTACTAGTCTTTGGCTGACTTCTACACAATTTGTCACAGTAACAGCGTAAGATCGTAACGTTTTTCAACGCAGAGGGACGCAAAGTCAGCGCGGTGAGACCAGCCCCCAAAAAGGCGGTCTCCGTCACGTAGACACGAAGCGGTGAGGGGGTCGCAGTCTTGGACGCCATGTGACGCCACGTGTTACAACTGTTGGAACCCCCAAGGGCGCAGTGGCTCCTTTATGCCGGGAGAAGAGTCCACCGCAGTGGCTGGGCTTTGGGTCACGTAGACGTGGAGCGGCTTCCCGTAAGGGTATGCGAACCCCCGTAGACGCCCGGAGGGCGGCTTCTCGTACGCCGTAAGGCGTGAGCGTAGGGTAGAGTACCCGGAGGGCTTAAGGTAAGGGTAGGGAGACTGGCGAATCCGAAGGGAGGAAGGCAGAGTTTTTCTGCATAGAATTCGCTACGAATAAATAAAATGCTGTACTAAGAAAACGTAAACTACCCACACGCTCCCTTGCGGTAGAGTGTGGGCTTTCAGCAGCCCTGAAAAGTCGGTACTGAGATTACAGCACAAACCGTTCGAGCCTCCAGGCTGGTTTACAGACAGCCCCAATAATGCAATCATTTTCGCTCCATTCAAATCAGCATCACAGGACAACCCACAATTGCCACATTTAAATTTTTTCTCAGAGCGCAAGCCGATGTGCAAGCATTGATTACAGGTTTGGCTCGTGTATCGAGGAGAGACGGCTATCACCTCAACGCCGTTTCTTAATCCCTTATATTCCAGAAACATCCGCAATTGATAAAACGCCCACGAGTTGCTTCTACGACGTTCTGTTTTGTTGCGCGGTTTTTGGTTTGTTCTTTCACGAATACCAGTCAAATCCTCAATAGCTACAAGCGCTTGTTCACTTTTGGCTTGCTGAATGATTGTTTTGCTTATGTTGTGGTTCACCCACGCTTGAAATCGTCTCTCCCGCCCCGATAGCCGTGCCAAGACCTGACGACATCTACGTCGGCTAGACCTTGTGCGTGTGGAAGCTTTTCTTTGAACAGACGCCCTTGTTTTACTGTATCTATCCCTCGTCTTGGTTAACTGTTTACCACTCCATGAATCACCGTTGCTGGTTGCGGCAATATCACGGCGTCCAAAATCAACACCTATTACTTTTTTGGTTGGCTGTGGATCTGGGACTTCGTCTTTAAGCTGGATGTGGATGTAATACTGACCATCGCGGTGCTTACACAATTTAGCGCTTGTTGGTTTACGTCCTTTCAGCTTGCCGCGTTGATAATTACCAGCATCAATTTTGATGTGTTCCCGACCAGACAATGTAGTCAGGCTTACTGTCCAGTCTTTCTCTGTGAATGCAAAAATCCTGGCATCATAGTCAGCACTGGTCGGTTTAAACGCTTTAACAGGTTTCCCTTGGCGTTTGGCTGCTAGTCGATTAGCACCCACTCTGGCGCAAGCTCTCACAGCTAAGTTTGCGGCTAACCCAAACTTTGAACGCAAATCCTCATAAACAACGTTTTGAATAGTTGTTTTGCTAGTTATTTGCGGCTTGATAACTTCATTGGTGTAGTTGCAAGCCGCAGCAAAAGCATGAAGAACTACTTCCAGTTTCTCAGACTGTGTTGCGGTAGGGTTGAGTTTACAAACTAGCGTAAGTACTTGTTCGATGAGTTCGACCTACTCACATATGATAATAATATTTTAGACTACAATTGTTCGTGTTGCGTTCCCGGAGATTGCTAAAAACTCAACTATCCCCTCTTCCGCGTTAACCGACGCTCAACATAAGTCGGGGGTTTCGCTAAAATTATGCAAAACTGGGCTTGGAAGATTGCCTGAAGAAATAGGCAGGCTTCTTGGTATAGTCGATATGCAAATAGGTCTAGTTGCGAAGTCTTTAAAAGCCTGCCTATTTCTAGGTTTCGGCTCCCATACTTTGCAACAAGGAGGGTTTAGACGAGAAGAATTGGACTTTGAGCTACCAACCCTCCTTGTTGCTCCCTCCTTGCAAGACTTTAAATCTATGCAAAATATATAAGGTTGCCCAGTTTTGCACGGATTTATCCAAGGGATGTTTCGTTTTTAACCCGCAATTCCTCTCAACACCGAATCAATAAATTACGGTGTGAGCCTCCTTACGCAAACAGGTGAAGTTGCTCATGCTACGGTTGTGCCACTTTAAATAGAAGGTAGGGTAAAACATTTGTGATGCGGCTGCTGTTCGCTTCTACAAGTTTGTCGCGCAAGTGCTTTACCCACAGGAAATTAATAGTTAATTGAATAGTTGTTTGAGCAAAAGTTGTCAAATAACTATTTTTCAGCAATAATCACGTTTGTATCTTCATTTGCTGAAGACTGGTTTTGTGTTAGCTGCTTCTTAACAGTTACTAAATAAACTGCTAACAAAATTGTAAATAGAATACCTTCCATAGCCACCTCCTAAGGGTGATGCAATGTATTTACTGATAAGCGATCGCTTAATTCCATACTTAATACATCACCACGTTTACACCTAATTCCCAAGTACAGTACAAATAACTTAACTTTTTTTGGCTGTTTTGAGGGGGAAGTGGGGAGATGGGGAGATGGGGAGATGGGGAACTCACCGGCCCCCACTCCCCCAAGGGAGT
>NZ_AJLK01000131.1 GCF_000317205.1 Fischerella muscicola PCC 7414
GAACTCACCGGCCCCCACTCCCCCAAGGGAGTGGGGATTAGGGGCAGTGGGGAGGTGGGGAGATGGGGAGTAAGTAGTTTAAAGAATAGGTAACAACTAACAACTAACCACTAACAACTAACCACTAACCACTGTACAGACGTGCCATGGCACGTCTGGTACAACCACTAACCCTTCAACCTAACCTTACCGCCACACTACCTGCATGGGCTGGTAAACCTTCGGCTTGGGCGAGGCTAATTGCTGCTTTGCCTATGGTTTGTAATGCTTGTTCATCGCATTGCAAAAAAGTAATCCGCTTCATAAAATCGTAGACACTCAAGCCAGAAGCAAAGCGGGCTGAACGTGCTGTTGGTAAGACGTGATTGGGGCCACCGACGTAATCACCAATCGCCTCTGGAGTATGGCGTCCTAAAAACATGCTACCAGCACAGCGAATCTGGTCGGCAAGCTGTTGTGGTTCATCTACGCATAATTCCACATGTTCTGGTGCTAATTGATTCAGTAGAGGAATGCTTTCGGCTAAATCACTGACAACAATCACCGCACCATGATTTTCCCAACTTTTACTAGCAACAGATTGAGTAGATAGGGTTTTAAGAATTTGTTCAACCGCCGTTATTACAGCTTGGGCAAAAGTTTCTGAGTCAGTAATTAATATAGATTGAGCGCTAGGGTCGTGTTCTGCTTGTGATAGCAAATCCCAAGCAATCCATTCTGGATGATTCTGATCATCTGCTACTACCAAAATTTCAGATGGGCCAGCAATACTGTCAATACCAACTCTGCCGAATACCTGACGTTTTGCTTCTGCAACGTAGGCATTGCCAGGCCCGACAATTTTATCAACAGGGGCAAGGCTTTCTGTACCATAAGCGAGAGCTGCGATTGCCTGCGCTCCACCAATACTATATATTTCTGTAACACCTGCTACTTGAGCCGCCGCCAATACTGCTGGATTAATTTCGCCGCCAGGCATTGGCACTGTCATCACAATTCTCTCCACGCCAGCTATTTTAGCAGGCAGTGCATTCATCAGCAGCGAACTTGGATAACTTGCCCTTCCCCCAGGTACGTAAATTCCAACTGTTGTTAAAGCTACCCAATTTAAGCCTAGTTTCACCCCAACTTCATCGGTGTAAGCTATATTTTGTGGTAGCTGTTTTTGATGAAAAGCAGTAATTCTCTCAGCAGCAACTTCCAACGCCGCCCTGACTTCCTGGAGACATTTGGCAGCTTGCTGAGTAACAAAAGTATCACTCAGACGAAAAGACTCAGGGCTGTAGCGGTCAAAACGAGTAGTATATTCCTTAACTGCTGCATCACCACGCGCTTTGACATCAGCAATGATTTCTCTGACAGTGCCACTGACATCAACCGTTGCTTCCCTGCGTTCGTTGACAAATGCTTGGAATTGGGTGGAAAAATTTTGGTCGGTTGTTTTCAGTAGCTGCATGGGAGTCTGATGGTTTGACGGTCATTTTTTAGTTTAATAGAAATGCGATCGCCCAAACAGCAACTACTTTACTTGCCAGCATAGACTGCGATCACATGAGGTATGGGACGATTCGTAGAAATCAAAGGTTTGCCATCTACAATTATTCCAGTACTACCACCACTATCTAACATCGCCTCGGCACTAGCACCAAAGTCTTTCAGTACTTTGGATGCATGGATTTGTCGAGCGTAATTACTCGAATATAACAACACTGTTTCTTGAATGCGATCGCTACTGGTGTAAATTGAGGCATTGGACTGAAAGTTCCACCTCAACTAGGTTGTCAAAAGATAACTGTTATTAACAGAGGAGGACAAGAAAGCAATTTTTCTCCCTTGTCTTCCCTCTCTTCTTTGTCTTTCCCTACTAGGAATTTATGAATACTCAACTGGTTTTCTAGGTGCGATCGCCAATTTGTTGATACTCCGCATTCCCAAAAATCGCTTCATAATCACGGTAATACTTAAATTCCATTAAGTTATAAAACGGATCTTCTAAAAAGAAAGTGGAATGTTCCAGGGGAGTACCAACAAAACGATGTTTAGCTTCTTCTCTAAACGGTAGCTGATACTGTTGCGCTCTCAACAGTAAATATTGCCAATCGTCTTCCGAGGTAAAAATTAATCCGAAATGTCTCGGATAAATACCACGTTGGGGTGTGAGGGGTTCCTTGGTAACATGAGCCACCAATTGATGACCGTAAAGATTGAGAATGAGAGCATGGCGATTTTCTCGACCAGGAATACAGCCTAAACCATTAACGTAGTATGCTTTTGCTTGGGCAATATCAGAAACAGGAAAAGCAAGATGAAATATAGTTGGATTCATATTTAGGGGATAAGAGTGAGGAACTAGAAGCTAGGGTTAAGTAGCCGTATTACTATCTATATATAAATTGCGAAATAATCAGGCAATTGTGCAACTGTAATATCTATGACCAATAACATCCAACTTCCTTGGCAGCAAGAAACTGTGATTTGCCACAGCTTACGTCTATTACGTAGTTTTGAGTATTGGACAGGACGTTCTTTACTAGATGTTAATGGTTCTGCACAAGAAATAGCCCAAGCACTGTTTGCAGCGCCTTTTGTTTTAGTTTCTCACGGTACTGAACCAGACCCAATTTTTAACTATGGTAATCGCAAAGCCTTGGAACTATGGGAACTTTCGTGGCACGATTTTACTAGAATGCCTTCACGGAAAACTACTGAAGAGGTTGTACAAGAGGAACGTAGTCGATTGTTAGCGGAAACGACAAGCAAAGGCTTTAGCAATTATTCTGGTGTTCGGATTAGCAGCACTGGTAAACGTTTTTATATTAAAGATGGTATTCTTTGGAATTTATTGGATGAGAATGATCGGTATTGTGGTCAAGCTGCTGTTTTCTCTAATTATGAATTTATGCTGTGACAAAATTTATGTTTTAGAAATCGAACACAGATGAACACAGATGAACACCGATGTTTAGCAAGATTGTGGTAAGGTTGCAGGGATGGTAGTTATCTTAGACACGCTCATCGGCTTCCCGGAGGGTATACAGATGAGATGCACATGGATACACACAGAGAAAATCCATCTGTGTCATCTGTGTTCATCTGTGTGTATCGGTGGTCGATTTCTCAAAAAATGATTTTTGTACCAGACGCGCTTGTTCATCCCATCTCTATTCAATTCACATCAGGCTGTAACTTAGTACAAAATTGTATTAATTCATAGCGAAATTCCTGTAGCAAAACTCTGCGGCCCTTTGCGCCTTCCTTTGGGATCCTCTGCGTTTAAAAACGCCAGTTAATTTTGCACAGTCCCAGCAGACACCTCTGCTTTTTCTCCTGATTCTTCCCCAGATGCAGAGACTGATTCTACAAGCTGAGGAACAGAGATATCAGCACCATTGATAATCGCTCCTACTAACCCTAATTCTGATTCAACCAATTCATCTACAACTTCACAGAGCATGTTTTCCTGTGTATAGTGTGGTCGGGTGACTAGAATGATGCCATCACTATAAGGCTGGATTAATAAGGCATCGTTGGATAAACTAATAGGATTAGTATCTATAATTACTAAATCATAACGTTCGCGGGCATCTTCGATTAAGCGGCGCAATTCACTAGATTCAAGGATAGCAGCAGGCTGCTCTACTGGGCCAGCACTAGGAACTACGTATAAATTTTCTACATCAGGAACCAAGCGGATACACTCACTCAAACTACCGTAATAACGCAGGGGTTCTATATTAGCATTGGGGTCAATCGTCACTTTTAGCGATGTACTGCGAGAAGGCGATCGCAAATCTGTTTCAATAATTAAGGTACGTTTGCCAGCCCGAGCGGAAGCTATGCCCAGGTTATAAGCACTCACAGTTTTACCTTCGCTGCTACTTACACTAGTAATTAATATTACCTTTAAATTTTTGCCACCCAGGCGACGTAGATTACTCCGAAACTTTTCGTAGTACTCCAAATACGGGGAATATACAGAAAGTATTGTTGGCACTTCGTCTGTGGACAAATCCTCTACTGGCATTAAAGGCAACTCTCCCAATAAGGCGACTTCTCGCTGTTTAAGACTGTTGCGGATATCTTCTTTGGTTTTGAAAGTACCTTCTAGGGAGCCTAATAAAAATATCACCCCACCACCAACTATTAATCCCAAAAAACCACCAACTGCAAGGGTAGTTGGCACACTCTTAGGAGGTTTAACATCAGCAATAACTACAGGTATTTTTGCTACACTGAGGCTACTGACGGTTTCTGCTTCTGCTGCTTGAGCATCAATCAGCTTTGCCTGCATTTTGTCGTAGATGCCTTTCTGAAGTAATACCTCTTGTTCTAAACGCGATCGCTCTAGTTGCTTGTTAGGTATCAAAGCGTACATTTGCCGTAATCGTTCTTCGTCTTGCGTCAAGGAAACTAGCTGTTGTCGCAATGTCTCGTATTGAGTTTGTAAAGCTACTAACTGGTTGGCAAGTTGTTGACGAGCGGGGTCTAAGTTACTTTGGGAACGAATATCTATAACTGAACCAGCCAGAGGAGCAGCCGCACCCCCACCACCGACTACTTCAATAGCTCGTTGTTGTAATAATTGCTCATAAGCATCTTTTTGACGCTGCAATTGTACCATTTGGGGTAATTCCGGACGTGCGCCTTGTTTGGCGAGGACTCCCATTTGGCTTTCGACTTGATAGATTTGCGATCGCAAGTTAGCAATAATAGGGTCAGCACTTAAAGCTGAAGAGATATAAGCTTCGTTACCATTCAACCCCAACTTTTTCTGTAAACTGCGAATTTGGGCATCTACTCCAGAAAGCGTCAATTGAATTTGTCGTTGTTGACTTTGACTACTGGTAATTGCAGTCAGCAAACTGCCATTTTCCGCAGCAAGTAATGCTGGGCCTTCGATGCGATCGTATTGTTCTAATTTCTTCTCTGCTAATTGTAAATCTTGTTTTATCTCGGGAGAGCGTTCGTTGATTTTCTTGATAATTGCATTTAATCGTCTGGTATTGATTTCGCCACTCAACTTAATCATGGCTTCCATCAATAACTGCACTATTTCCTTAGCACGCTTTTCATTAGAATCTTTATATTTAATTTCAATAAGTGTGGATGCTGGTTCCTCTCCTGTCTTGCTTTTTTCAGGCACACTCAGAGCCACATTTTGACCAATTTGTTTGGGTTTGACATTGACTTTTGCCGCCACAACTTCAATGATTTGGTCTGATAGCAAAGTTTCTTGAGTTAATTCTTGACCTTGCTGTTGAATTTCACCCCCAGTCACAGAAAATAAAACCGGAGGACTAGAGTAGGTGAGTGCGGCTTCTGCAATGTAACTGGCGGGTGGTTCTGGTTGCATAGCCACCACCGTTGAACCGACTACAACCAAAGTGAAACTGGCTAAGCCCATCCATTTATACTTTTCAAAAGCTATTAGGTAGCGTTTAACAATCGGTGGCGTCATGACTATGTTGGTTGGTTGTTGGTTGTTGGTTGTTGTTTGGTGGTTGTTGGTTGGTGGTTAGTAGTTAGTGGTTGTACAGACGTGCCATGGCACGTCTGTACAGTGGTTAGTAGTTAGTGGTTTACTACTCCTCACACCCCTCACACTCCCCATCTCCCCACCTCCCCATCTCCCCACCTCCCCATCTCCCCATCTCCCCATCTCCCCATCTCCACCTCTACTTCCCTCCACTGCTACTACCAAAAGTCTCAAAGAAGTTGAGAAAATTTTGAATACTGAAGAAGGGTTGAGTAAGAGTATTTATGAGGTTAGTAAGTTTACCAATCAGGTTTCGACCAATAACGATAACATCATTATCTTGAAGTGGCACGTTTTGAGTCGCATCTCCGGCCAGGGCCTTTTTGCCGTTTAATCTCTGAGTGATGGCTTTACCTTGTTCTGGGTCAAAGCGAACCAGGGCAATGTCCCGGATATTGGTAAAATTAGGGTTGACTCCTGACAAAACATCAACAAAATTACTACCATTCGGCAATGTTTGCGTTACTAGTCCCCCGGTGGCATAGTTTAACACCCGGACTCGAATCTGGGGTTGAGCTAAAGAAGAACGAGCTATAAGATTGCGATCATAATTGTCATCATTAGCAAAGTCGCGACGCATGACAACGATCGCATCTCCATCTTGCAAGCGGATGTTAGGTGCGGCCTCACCATTGAGTAAAGGACTATACAAGTCTATATTTTGGGTAATTATTGAACCATCAATTAACTTGCGCCGCAATTGTACTTGTCGCAGGTCTGCCATCATTGTGGAACCGCCTGCTAGTAGGAGAGCATCAGCAACACGAGGCGTTGGCGAACTTATAGGATAAATTCCTGGTCTTGGTACTTCACCACTAATAGTTATTTGTACTGTCCGAGGTGATGCTAATGATACAGCAACAACTTGACCTGGTGTAATGCGATCGAGTAATAAGCGGATTTTTTCTTGAGCTTCTTCTAAGCTCAAGCCTTTTAAAGATACTGTGCCAACTTGAGGTAAAACAACATTACCTTCTGGATTGATTGCGAGTGAAACATTTAACTCCGGTCGCTGCGACACCAGCGAAAAAGTCACTATAGGATCGATAACATAAGTATTGAATAACGAGCGAATCTTATTTTGTGCCTCTGCTAAAGTTAAATTTTGTAGTGATACAGTTCCTAAAAGAGGAACAGTAATCTTTCCTTCGGGATTGACAGAAGCTTGAAAACCTAAATCTGGAAAACGCTCGATCGCAACGCTAATTACATCTCCTGGCCCTAAACGGTACGGCCCAGGAGGACGTTGAACTTGAAGAGTGATGATATCTCCCGAACCCAAAATATAGCGATTCAGTTGAGGTGATATTTCATTGCTACCAACACCCAACTGATTAAATTCAATATCTGTCGCGGAAGCAGGAGGTGGCGCTTGAGCAACAACAGGCATTGCAGGTGTTGCTAAAAAAATACTGACTTGAAAACTAAATAAGTACAATGTGCTGAATGCACGCATATAAACAGTAGAAATTATCAACAATTAAATTGAAGCTGTGTAGCCATTGTCTGGCTGCAAAGCTGCAAGCGGCTATTTTAACTTAAGATATACGTAATTGTATGTGTAATGTATTTTATTTAAAAAGGATTATTGCCATAGTATTAATTCACATTAGGCCTCATTCATAAAACACTTGTCATTAAAGTAGCCTGTACTGTTTCACCAATAGACCTGACCTCAGACCAAAGTGTATCAATTTTTCCCAAGGGTTCCATCGGTAAAAGGATACTAACAGCAATCCAGGCAGCACGTTGCTTTTGTAATTGGGCTAGCTGATCTGCTAACAACCACTGTAAAGTTGAGGGATTGCCACCATAGCGCCAAGCGTACCATTGCAGAACAGCAAAAGTTTGTTCTGTTGTAGCAGCGCGAAAAAACACAGCTTTTACCTTTGCTGGCGGTTGCTTGACAGTAAATTCCACTAAGCGGTTTTGAGCAATATTCCACTGTCCCCAGCGTGACCGACCCCAACTATTAATCTCTGTCCATTCTACTTGTGGCTGCTTTCTTGGGCCATTCTGTGGTAATAACAGTAACACAGCTTCTTTATTGTTATCTTGTTTTTTAAGTATCTGCAAAGACCATTTTTGTTCGCCAATCGGTTGTTCTGTTTGTTCAATTGTTTGCCAACCAGGAATAGCTAATCCTGTCTGACGTATCTGTTTCAACTTTTTCAGATTAGTGATAGGTGCGGGTTGTTGCCATTGCCAGTTTCCCTTGAGGTATCCAGGAACTGCCCCTATTACCAATATGAGTAGCAGTAACAACAGCGCTACTAGCTGAGCAAAGTAACGCTCCTTAAAAAGCTTGGAATAAATCATCAGTGAAATTCGCAGAATCTAAAAAAATTTTACACTCGTATTTATCTTAGTGAGTTCAGTAATATTATTGATAGTTTTGTTTACTGAGTAAATGCGTTTGTAGTGTAGACGCTCTTAAGAGCGGCTTCCCTTAGGGTGGACTTTAGTCCTCAAATCTTCAAGCACGCTTGGTGCTTACTACAAACCAATCAAGTGGTATCTTGGCTAAACCAATGATTTATCTGTAAAACCCCGGGTGGTTTCATATGACATACTAAAAATCACCAATCCTTATTGTTCTACCCTGTCCTCTCCTTACGCCGATAGGGGTGGAGGAAAGCAAATATCCGCACTGAAATGCTCAACATTGGTGCTGCGATGAATTGGTAAAGCATATTCTAAATTTTCATGGGGACGGGGGATAATGTGATAAGAAAGTACTTGGCCGCCATTAACTCGCGATACCGCCTCTAATCCTGCTGCTACAGCGACATTCACCTCTCCCACATTACCCCGGATCAGCACGGTAATGCGTCCCAAATCAGTATTTTCATACCCGACAAGAGTGACGCGGGCTGCTTTACACATGGCGTCTCCCGCTTCTAGTGCAGCGGGAACGCCATAAACTTCAATCATGCCAAGTGCAAATGTCATTCCAAGTACTGATTGTTAAAAAGAACTCAGTTGTTAGAACTCAGAATACATCCCTATAACTAGCAACTTACGTTAATAGTTTATAGCAAGCTATGCATTTACTCCCAACTCAAAACTTGTTCCTTCAGCGAGGTGGCGGCGATGATTGAAGAGGTGCTGCGCCATTGTACAAACATGAAAGTAGAAAAGCACAAAGTGAAGTAGCTTTTGCTTTGCACGTCAACCAATGACAGCAAAAACGAGTGGATTAAACAGATTGAGCCAATCGCATTAGAATGGTATCGGCAACAAAGCAACCAACCCGCAATTTCATCCACTATTGGAAAAATGATGGTGATCGATAAATTTACAGAACTTATACTCAACCTCTGGTTTCCCAATCCAAAATCCTGTTAGGGTATTAAGATGGGGTCTGAGACTAATCATTTGTGGTTAACCGCACCAACCAATTTAACCTTGTTGCCTGATGAAATGCATATCTGGCGAATTGAACTGGCGCGACCAGCACCAGAATTGCAAGCTTTACAAACAACCCTCTCGAGTGATGAAATTGCTCGCGCTCAAAGGTTTTACTTTGAGCAACATCGACAGCGTTTTATTACAGGTCGGGGTATCCTCCGCACCATCTTGGGTCGTTACTTGGGTGTGGAACCGCAAGCGGTACAATTTACATATGAACCTCGGGGAAAACCAGTATTAGCTGATACATACAGTTATAGTAGTCTGTCGTTTAACTTGTCCCATTCTCAGGATTTGGCTTTATGTGCTGTCAGTAGTAACCGTCAGGTTGGTATAGATATAGAACACATGCGGTCAGTGAGTGATGTCGAAGCCCTTGCCGAAAGGTTCTTTGCACCCAGAGAATATGCAGTGGTGCGATCGCTTCCCCCAGAACAACAAAAGCAAGTATTTTTCCGCTACTGGACTTGTAAAGAAGCTTATTTAAAAGCAATAGGAGTAGGACTAGTTCAATTAGAAAAAGTAGAGATTTCTTTAACTCCAGAACAACCAGCAAAACTAATGACTGACGAAAAGTGGAGTTTAATTGAACTATTACCTGCTAGTAATTATGTTGGTGCAGTTGCCGTAGCAGGTCAAAACTTACATTTAAAGTGCTGGCAGTATTAAAATTTGTTAGTGGGAAGAAGCAGGTGTTTTTTGGATGATGTTGTCAACTAAACCGTAGGCTTTTGCTTCTTCAGCACTCATAACAAAATCTCTTTCAGAATCGAGTTTAATTCTCTCTTCCGGTTGACCAGTGTTAGCAGCTATTATCCTATTCATAGTTTCTCTGAGATACACAATTTCTCTAGCTGCTACCTCAATTTCAGTTGCTTTTCCCTCGGTGCTTCCTGATGGTTGGCGAATTGTAATTCGCGCGTTTGGAAGAGCATGTCTTTTTCCTTTAGTACCAGAAGAAAGCAAGAATGCTGCTGTAGCAGCCGCAGTACCAATGCATACAGTACACATGTCTGTACGCAGCTGAGTCATAGTGTCATATATAGCCAAGGCTGCTGTTAAGGAACCTCCAGAACTATTGATATACAATGTAATATCTTGCTCTGGGTCTTTCGCATCAAGAAATAGCATTTGTGCCACGATTAAATTCGCTATTTCTTCTGTTAATTCCCCACGTATAAAGATAATTCTTTCTGCCAACAATCGGGAATAAATATCAAGCGGCATTTCTCCTTGTTGAGATGGTTGAATAATAGTTGCAAAGCCGATTTGAGAAGAAGATTTCATAGCTACTATCTCCAAAAGGTAAGATTTGATTTTTAATAAACCACAGAGAACACAGAGAACGCGGAGGAAGAGTATTACTGCTAGTGGCAGTATTTGTGTTCCCGGAAATTGCTCAACTTATAGCCAGTGTTTATTGTTTGTATCAATAAAATTTTGTTCGACCATATTTGATTTCCTAAGTATGAAATTTATCTGACCAGAGTTTGTAATACTGCCAAGCTTCTGTTGTATCCACCTCTGGCATATGCTTTTCCACTAGGGCAAATGTTTCCTCTATCAATTCACCCAGCTGGTTAACCGCTAACTGAGGTTCTTCACAAAAAATCTGCTTGAGACGAAATGAGAGATTTTTAGGAGCGATCACCAACTCGATGGTGATATGACCAAAATCACACTTGACGCCTTGAACAAAGTATTGTTCGACAATGTATCCTGCTTGGCGATCGCTAGCATGAAGTCTATAATCTGACCCCTGGTTGTATTCATACGCTGCTTTCAGTTCTTCATCAGATGGTAGTTCCCAGTAATAAATGCTCATGTCAATATCTGAGTAGGTATCAGCTTGTCCACGAGCAACAGAACCAGCGATACCAATAGCCCTAACTTTCGGATTAACTAGGTAGCTAACTGCGTTGCTGCGCGCCAAAGCAAGCAGTTGTTTGCTGGCGTCGTTCATTTTTCTCTTTCAGTAAATCTGCTATTTATTGTTACTAACAAGACTAACTAAGACCTTTGGCATTGTTTCATTTAGCCTATAGTCCCACCCACCATTGAGAAAGGAACTGAGAATTACACTATCAAATGCTTCATACCTGCCAACAGGTATAGGCGATAACACGGTAGTGTGAGTAGTTCCTGCTGTAGACTCATGCATAAAACGACCTTGCCAAGGTTGAGAAAGGCCCATTTGTTCATGACCAGACGCGCCATGGCGCGTCTGGTTAGGTTCTTGGCTCAATCCTTTATGCTCAAGTTGCAGTTGAGTACCTCCATCTACAGGTTTTAATGTCCAAATCACAATTGAAGGCCGATGCATCATACTATCCTGCCAAGTGAAGGAAAGGCGCTTTGGTTCATCGAGTTCAATCACCTCACAATCAATGCTTTCACCTAGTCCTGCTAGTGATGGGTACAGAAATCGAAATTTATGTCCCACACGTGGCTCAAAGTCGTTTTCCATCAGCCATGCAGCAAGAGTGTGGCGGTTGGTGAGTACCTGCCAAACTCGTTGGGGAGGATAGGGATAGAAAACTTCCTTTTTCAAGTCTCGGAGCATTGATTTTCCTCCAAATAGTTGCCAAGGGCATCTAGTTTTTCTTGCCAGAACTGCTCGTAAGTAGCGATCCAGTCAGATATCTGCTTCAGTGGCTCCGGGTTCAGCCGATACAGGCGCTGTCGCCCTGCTTTTCGCATTTGTACTAAGCCTGCTTCGCAAAGAACCTGCAAGTGCTGAGAAATGGCTGGCAAGCTCATCGCAAATGGCTCAGCCAGTTGTTTTACTGGTTGCTCGCCAGTACGTAACAGATCCAATAGCGCCCTGCGTGTGGGATCTGCGATCGCCACAAATACATCGGCACTAGCAGCAGGTCTACTCATTCAGATTAACCATATATTTAAGCAAACGCTTAACTATTTCTATAATATATAAGCAATTGCTTAAATGTCAACTCTTCAGCACATGTTCAGGTATTGGTAAAATTGGGAACTCTTGCCACAACTAAGGAAAGTATGGAAAAAAGGTCAAATTAACTCTTTCATTGAGCAGATCCCTAAATTTAACATCACCTTCCATTAGCCAGAGGTAAGGCAATTTTGGGCTTTCTAGGATCGGTGAAGACACTCATGCATTTAACTACTAATCGCTTTCTGAAACAGTACATTTGTAAAATCCGATATGAAGGTTCCACCAGAAATTACTTATCGCAACGTAGATAAAACAGATGCTCTTGATGCTCTAGTTAATGAAAAAATAGGCAAGCTGGAACAAGTTTGTGATTACATCAGTAGCTGTCACATCGTAATTGAAAAAATTCACGATCGCCCCCGTTCTGGATCGCCGTACCGAGTGCGAATTGATATGACAGTACCCCCCGGTCATGAACTTGTAGCGGAAAGCAATCCACCAGATGTTAACCAGTATCCACCTTTGGAGTCGGTAATTCGAGATGCTTTTCATGCAGCTACTCGCCAGTTGCGAGAACTCGCTAGGCAACAGCGTGAAAGTGATAAATCCAGAACCAACGATAGCGCCCAACAAACAACGGCACTTGTCATCAAGTTATTTCCAGAACAGGGTTACGGCTTCCTCAAAACCTTGGATGGTGAGGAAGTCTACTTCCACCGTAATAGTGTACTTCATGATGACTTTGACCGTTTAGAAATTGGTACGGGTGTGCATTGCTTTGTGGAACTCGGTGAAGAAGGACCCCAAGCCAGCACGGTGAAGATAGTTGACAAACCCGGCGTTAGTGCTGGGAAGGCAGAACAAACGATTGTTGAACCCCCATTGGGGTGGCAAGAGTGACACCGTTGATAAATCAGTGAACAGTGATCAGTGAACAGTTATCAGTTATTAAGACCCAGATCCCCGACTTCTCATCAGAAGTCAGGGATCTTGTCTTTTACGAATGATTTAGGAATGCTATATTTCCTTTTAGTTATTTGAGGTCTGGTTATCCGTGTCTTCTAGCCATTCCCGTATAGATTCCATACCTTCTTCTAGTGTTATTTTCGGTTCATATCCTAGCTGGGTTTGTGCTTTTTTGATGGAGTAAGCATGAGGACTGGTGGAAAAATCTACAGCTGCTGGAAAAATAACAGGTTGTTTACCCAAAATTCTCATTCTTAACCACTCTAAGCGAATTAGAGATTTGACAATTGGTGCTGGTAGAGACAATGGCGGGGGTACATTTCCAGCTTTAGCCAAACGTGTGTAGTATTCTTTCCAAGAAGTTTCCTGTCCATCAGAAATATTGAAAGCATCTCCGTACGCCTCTTTTTCTATAGCAAGGAAGATTCCGTCGATTAAATTATCTATATATAAATGATTCATAACTCCCCCTCCAGCATCTGGTATGACAAATCTTTTTTGGCGCATTAGTGAAAGGGGACGGACAACCCAAGGGTTGCTTCTTGGCCCATAAACAGCCGTCGGTCTGATAATGATCACCCCAAAATCTGGTGGTGCGTTCAGCTTCAAGATTTCTGCTTCACTTTCTATTTTCGTCAAAGAATAAGGATTATTTTCGCTGCGGAGTGGCCCTTCTTCTGTAATTTGATTGGCATAGGTGAAGCCATATACTATGACGCTTGAAAGATGGACAAAAGTCTTGACACCAGCGTTTATGGCTGCTCTGGCTATATTAAGAGTACCACCAACATTGACATTACGAAACTCCTCGAGCGATCCTCCTTCTTTGACAAGGGCGGCTGTATGCAGAATAATATCTACTCCTTGACAAGCCTCCTGTGCGACAACCGGATCACAGATGCTACCAACAATCACTGTTGCGCCTAGACTCTCGGCTATTTTGGCGTTATCAGGATCATTTTCTATTCCTCTAACATGCATTCCTCGTGCGATCGCGAGTTCTGTAGTTCGCAAGCCAATAAATCCACCTATTCCTGTGATCAGGATGGTTTTATTTGTGAGGTTCATAAATTTAGATATCCTTTGTGAAAAAAGAGAGTATTTGTTCTTAATCTCATGAACAAATATTCTAGATGTCAATTTCTAAGTATTTTTTTGCAGGGAATGAGACACGTAAAATTTGAGTAGAAGTGAAATTTTTTTGTCCTCCTACTCATGTTAAAGAGACCTCAAATTAATGCAATCTGTCAGGTGGCATATCTCTTGAATAGGTTTTTAGAAAATATGCTCACGAGAACATTTTATTGATTTTAATAAGTATTTAAATTCACATATTTTTATTAATTAGCTAAATATAAAAACCCGTTGAAGCGGGTTTGAAATATTAATAAAACTATGAGCAAAATCATTGTTTTTGAAATCGAACACAGATGCACACAGATAAACACTGATAGACGCAGATAGATTATCTGTATGCATTTGTAGATTTGTTATGCTACATTCAGGAAGCCATTCTGAAGCAAGTAAGTAGAATAGGTCATAAACAATTGTGTATCCATTGGTGGGCAAACAATACCACTACCAGCTAGTGCATTTAGTGTTGCTTCACAATTAATGATTGGTCTTCTACTTTGCAGGTACAAATCGGGGATTGTGATTTGTTCTTCTGACCAACGTTCTAATAAGAAAGGCCGTAGGGTATATAAAGGATTTTCTGCTGAAGAGATATCATTAATTAACTTAGCTTGCCATTCTTGATAAGGAATTGCTTCAATAGCAAAACCAAGAGAATGCATCCAGTCAAGTAAATTAGATAAGGGAACAGATGCGGGATGCTGGAGGTGAAAAGCTTTGCCTAGAGATTCTTTTTGTTTGGATAAATAAACAATAGCTTTACTGACATAATCAACAGGTGATGCATCCAATCTATAATCTACGTCTGGGAAGTATCCCATCTGGATACAACCTTTAATGACTAAGTTAATAAAATCATCTGTATTGCAAGCACCTGTTTTGCTATCTCCTGCAATTAAAGGTGGTCTGTGGATAGTTACGGGAAGACCTCTGTCACGCGCAATTGTGACTAATTTTTCTGCTACCCATTTCGTTTGAGAATAACCCAGAAAAATGCCTTGCCAATGCTCAAAGCTATCATCTTCTTTGACAACTTTGCCAGCATAAAATGGCGATTCAAATACTGCGACACTGGAAACATAATGCACTGGTTTGACTTTAAAAAGACATGCCAAGCGTAATACTTCTTGTGTTCCTAAAACATTCGGTGTTTTGAGTGCAGAATAGGGATATACATAGTTTAGTGTTGCCGCACTGTGATAAATACTATCAAGATTAGCAGCTAGCATTTCAAAGGCTTCTTTGCTAATTCCTAATAGTGGTTGAGATAAATCACCGATAACTGGGATAATTCTGGGACGGAAAACTTCATTCCAAAGTCCATAACTTTGTAAGTTTTTCTTGAGTTTTTGCTTACCTTCTTCTGGATGAGAAGCACGTACTAAACAATAAATATCAGCATTGGTTTGTTGTAGAAGTTCATAGATTAAAAAAGCTCCTAAAAAGCCTGTTCCACCAGTTAAAAATACGTTCTTTGGTTCAGTTGTAAACACAAAAGAACTAGATGTAGGGCAAATATTTGAGTCGAGAACTGCTTCAGCACTTAAATCTAAAACAGGAGTAGTATTTTTAACCGCTACAGTGTCTTCTAAATCTGCTGCTAATTCTTGTGATTCTTCAGCTAAACGCTGTGATAACGATGCAATAGTTGGATAATGCCATAATAGTGTCGGAGCTACTTTAAATCCGAGCATTTTTTCTGCTTTGGTGACAAGTAGCATCGCCTGAGTAGAATCTAAACCATAGGTATCTAATGGTTGTTCTACATCAATTTGACTTGGTTCTGTTTTGATAACTTCAGCAAGATTAGATAGCAACCAAGCTTGAATTTCTGGTGCTGTTAAAGATTTTTTTGATATCATCATATTTAAACTTCCAATGTAGAATTAACAGGAGTATATTGACTGTAGTAATTTGGAATTTGTAGCCCTTGATTTTTCAAAGTTTGAATTCGGTATAAGTAGGCAGTTCCGATCATGATGTGGTTAGCAACATCCACGACACGACGATTATTTGGATCTGCTAGATAGGATCCACGTACCCAGTCATTAAAGCTACCGATTGCTGGTCCACACCAAATTTGGTAATCAACTTCTCGACCTTTTTCTCCAGAATGAGACCAACGAGAAGATAACCCTAAATACCAGCGAAAAATTAACGCCATTTTCAATTTGGGATTATTGACAGCCTTCCCCAATTTTTCAGGATTTTTTTGGGATAAATATGTGACTGTTTCTTCCCAAACTTGAGCAAGCGGCTTGCGAAAAATTTGTTTTTCTAGCTTCTCTCTTTCCTGACTAGGAATCTCGTCAATTGAATTATAATTCCTGTAAATTTCATATAATTTTTGGGCGCGCAGAGGAAACATTGTACCGCGTTTGAGGACTTGCAGTTTGACTCCCATTTCAAACATATCTGCGGCTGGGGCCATCATCACATCAGCCATATCTGCTTGTGCTAACAATTGCTTAGTATGCTGACAACTTCCGGCTTCAATACATGATTGATTAATTGAACCAGTTACCACATATGCAGCACCCATCATAAAAGCAGCTAGTGCAGATTGTGGTGTAGCAATTCCACCTGCAACTCCAACTCGAATCGGTTTTTCGTAGTTGCACTGTGCTTGAATTTCATCCCGTAAAGCAACAATTGAAGGTAACAAACAAACCAAAGGACGATTATCAGTATGACCACCAGAATCTGCTTCTGCTGTAATATCATCAGCAAGAGGAATTTTGGTTGCTAAATTTGCTTGTAATTCACTGATTAATTCTTGTGCAACCAATTCTTGCAGCATTTTTTTCGGTGCTGGTTGCATGAATTTACTAGCAACTTCACGGCGGGAAATTTTAGCAATGATTTTGTTTTTTATTTCAATTTCATTCGCTGAATTTAAACCCAATCCTGCTGCACGATAATAAACAATGTTGGGAGTAATATCTAAAAATGCCGAAGCTTCTATAGTTCTTACCCCATATTTGAGGTATAAATCTACTGCGCCGCGTTCAAGCGCAGGTTCATTAGGACTGTGAATTAAATTGAAAGCATAAGGCCCATTAGGCAAGGCGTATTGGATACGGTTAATAGCTATCTCCAAGCGATTTAGCGGTAAACCACCTGCACCAAAGGAACCCAAAATTCCCTCTTTTCCTAAAGCAATGATCATTTCTTCTGAAGCGATACCACCAGCCATCGCGCCGGTAGTATAGGCATATTTAGTACCATGAAAAGCGAGAAAATTGGGATCTCCCAATTGTTGCAGTCTTATGGGTGGAATCACCATCAAAAGTTCAATTTGTCCTGTTTTTACATTATCAAGAGGAGACAAATAACCGTCGTTTGTTACACCAATTTTGCCGTTAACTTTAACGATATAACAAGGTTGATCTAATGTCAGGAGTTTTTCTTTAATTCTGCTGGCTTCAAAGGCTACGCAATCTAAGGAACCTTTCCATACTTGATTGAAGTTGCAAGGAGAACCATAAAATTCAAGACCGTTCTCTATTACTACATCTACTGTTTTCACCGTAGTGATTCCTCGAAATAGTTATTAGTAGTTGATTTATATTGCAATCCTAGTTGAGAGTATTTTTGAATTAACCGCAGAGTACGCAGAGTACGCAGAGGAAAGAGGGGAGAGGGAGTAGATATGGAATAATTTCGTTGTTATAATTCCTCTCTCTGTGTTCTCTGCGCCTCTGCGGTTTTTTACTCATTCAACAAATTTTCAGCACAAGCGAGTTGTAGTTGAATTAGTTCGCTGATTTGTTTGCTAAATTCTTGACGAGATTGTAAGAAGGCGTCATGGGTTTTATGAACTCGGAAGTTATTGGCGTTCAGTTGTTGGTAATGAGACTGACTGAGGATGGTAATGGGTTGGGTTGACTCAACAAATTGTACTTCTGCTTTTGGCTCTAAGCTGTTATCCATGATATTTTGTATTGGCATTTCTTCTGGTTGAGTCGCAGGAGGATTAATGGGTTCGGATTTTTTGGTAGTTGTGGAGATGTTGCGGAAGAGTTGTTTGTTTTCTTGGGTTAAAATTTTGTCGGTGATGCTTTGTCCACCCAAGGTGACTTTTTTGGGGGTGAGTTTGGATTTTTTATTAGTTTCTGTTACTTGGGTGTAGAGTGGTGAGAGGTCAACTGATACTTGATGGCTGACGAGTTTTGCTAGTGCTTTGACGATACCAGAATGGTCGTCTAAACCTCTGCGATTGAGGGATATGGTAATGTGTTCTTTATTGGCAAGATTTTTATCTATCCAACGTGAACAAATGTTACCTGCACCAGTTTCGATAAAGATTCTTGCCCCATCGTCGTAGACTCGGTTGACTAGGCGGGGAAAATCTAGTTGTTGGGATAAACCTGTGGCGATACTGTTAGCGATCGCCCCACTCTCTATTTTCACGGGACCGTACTCAGCAGCAGAGTAGAGAGTAACATTTGGTAGGTTTTTCTGGATGGGTAGGGTGTTGACTCTGGCGATTTCGTTGTATTCGGAACCCATCGCCTCGCAGTGAATGACGTGATCGAAGGGGGCGCGGAAGGCGTTGCAACCTAGAATTTGAATGATTCTTTCACAAGCTGCTGGTTGACCGGCAATGACGACTTCTTCTGGTGTGTTGATTTGGGTGAGGAAGGCGCGCTTCTCATGTTTGAGGTATTCTCTGACTTGGGATGGGGTTGTCATGAGGACGTAGTTCGCCCAGAGGTTATTGTCTTGGGTTGGTGGTAGTTGCCAATACTCGCGGACGGCGTTTTTTGCACCAGATAATCTGTCGGCGAATAGGGGGGAGGCGTGGAGGGCGCGGATTCCTTGGGTGAAGTTATCCCAGACACCGATAGCAGACATCATACTGGTTTCGCCCAAGCTATAACCAAAGACGAATTCGGGTTTGACTTGGAATTGATCACGGATAATTTGGGTGATGAATCTGGTGAACAGCATATCTACATCGAAGATGGCTAGAGGATCATCGAGAAATTGCTGTTCGAGGGTTTCGAGTTGACGGGATGAAAGTTTGTTTAAGCTTCTGGGGAAGACGACGCGGGAGATATCGGCGACGAGGTTTTGTAGTTCTTTAATGGCGATGTCGTCGAGGATGTTGGGGAATAAGCGGAAGAGGTTACGGGCGATACCTAGATAGGAGTTGACTGCTGCTGGGTAGACGTAAGCTACTCCGCTGCGTTTACCGAGGGGTTTGGCTGTGAAGTAACTGCCTAGTGGTGTTTGCCAATCTTCTTGTTTGGCAAAGGCGTTGTCTATACCTTTTCTCGCGGCTGCGATTTCTCTGGTAAGTTCGTTTTGGTTGTGTGCCAGAATTACTAAGATGTAGTTGGCACTGGCATCGAGTTTATAGTTAGCAAAAGCTAAGTTAGCAGCGTTGGCAAGGGAAGTACCGTTATTTACGGTGTTTTCAAGGGTATCAAGTTGGGTGAGTAAATCAGTGCGATCGCGTCCGGTGATCGGGAATAAATAGAATGGAGTTTGCTGTAAAAATCTGCTGCTGCGTTCTTGTTGTTCTGGTTCTTCTGATAAGATGACGTGGGCGTAAGTACCATCTATTCCAATGCTATTGATAGCAGCAATTCTTTTTGTAGCTTGTTTGTCGAGAAACCAAGGTCTTGATTCTGTCGCAACATAGAAGGGAGATGGGGAACTCGGGGCCCCCACGACCGACAGGGAGTGGGGATTAGGGGCAATGGGGAGATGGGGAGATGGGGAGATGAGTTCTCTGCTTTGCCAAAGTTCTTTACCTTTGACTCCAGTCCAATTGGGTGTAGCTGGAATATATCTGTAATAAAGACACAGGGCTGTTTTGATTAAACTAGCAATTCCCGATGCGGTGTATGTATGACCGATATTGGCTTTGATACTGCCAATTGCACAGTTTAAATCATTGGCATTTCCTGGATAAGCCTGAAGCAAACCTGCAATTTCGGCTGCATCTTCTTCTTTGTTGCCACTGCCGTAAACTTCTAAATAATTGACCTCAGATGGTTTAATACCCGCCATTAACAAAGCTTGCTGACAAACTTGATGAACAGCTTTGGCATTACTTTTACCCAAACTATCTTGGACAAAACTGATGGCATCAACGGCTGCGTAAATGCGACCGCTTGCTTTTTTAGCAGTTTCATGTAACTTTAATACTACTGCGCCTGCGCCTTCTCCAACCATCCAGCCATTGACTTTTTGGTCGTAGCTGAGAGTATTTGCACCAGAATTAATTGCTGTTCTTTGATTTCGCAACAATACATTTTCCATCCCGCCAGCTAAATCAATTGCACCCACAAGTACAGCATCTGCTTCCCCGGTTGTAAGTAAATGTTGGGCGACTTCTAAAACTTTGAAAGTGGAATTTTCGCCCGCAGTGATAGTAAAAACAGGTGCAGTGAAATCCCACAGTGAAGAAATGCGACTCGCCATAATATTGGCGATGTAACTTACATATTCGCTGCTTTCAACGGGATGGTGAATACCATCTTTAACGATGGTTTCTAATTGGTCAACTTTATCAGTTGGTAGAGAAATTTCTCCAGCAATTAAGCCTTCTTTTATCTGCCAATCTAAATTCCATCTTTGCTGTAAATGATGTGCAGAAAATTCCGTTTCTGCGGCAATGATTACTGCTACATTTGTACCTTCTTTAATGCCTGCATCTTTTAAGGCACGTTCGGCAACTTTCAATAATAATAATTGTTGTTGATTGAGTTTTTCGAGTTCATTCGGTGGAATCTTACTGGAAACTGTATCAATTTCAAAGTCTGTAATGTATGCGCCTAATGGTGGTTTGCCGTCAGCTAAACCGTATTTTTTCAATAACTCTGTTTGCTTTTCTACCCCATACCATCTCTGAGGAGGTAGAGGAATAAAATGTTGTCTACCTTCGTAAATACTGCGTTCAAAAGCATCTAAACCATCGCAGCCACCAAAAAAGGCATCCATCCCGACAATTGCAAGCTTGGCTGGGTGTAAGGCTTCTTCTGGTATAACTGGTTCTGTTGTATTTCCTTGTTCTAAAATCATGTGGGCATTAGTTCCACCCAAACCAAACGCACTGATAGCAGCGCGTTTTACTGGTTTATTTCCCGGCCAATTGGTGGTGCTGGTGACAATTTGTTGCGGTGAGACAACACTGTTGCCGGCACCCATCGGTTCTGTAATATTGATTGTGGCTGGAATCACACCATTAGACATGCTCATCAGCACTTTAATTAAGCTAACGCTGCCGGCAGCTGTGAGCAAGTGACCGACGTTAGATTTCACAGAACCGAGTAAAGGTGTGGCTTGGTATTTACCGAAGAAAGTTTCTATAGATTGGAACTCGGTGGTATCGCCTAACAATGTCCCCGTAGCATGGCACTCCATGTAATCAATGTTGTTAGGACTGATTTGTGCTTCTTGGTAGGCGCGTTCAAAAGCAAGAGTTTGTCCTTTAGAATTGGGACTAAGTAGGTGTTTACCCCGGCCATCATTAGAAAGACCATTGCCTGTGATGGTAGCATAAATGCGATCGCCATCTCTTTTGGCATCACTATATCGCTTCAGCACAACCATCCCTACACCTTCCGCAGTCAGCATCCCCCGCGATAATTTATCTAAGGGACGACTGATATCATTATTTTCGGGGTATCCTTGAATACCGGAAAATAACATGCGTATGAATAATGGATCTGCACAGCTGATACCACCTGCTAACATCAAATCAGCTTTGTGTGTCCACAGATAGTGGGATGCCAGCCTGATAGCATACTGTGGCGATGAACAGGCAGCATCGATACAAAAATGTATATTTGATAGTGAGAAAGCTTGAGCGATGATTGCTGCGGGTAAGCCTGATATCATCGCATTATAGAATGAGGCTTGATCAGATGAATTTAAAGTAGCTAAATCGAAATCTTGCTGTTGGATGAGTTCTCTGATTGCTGGTGTGAGAATTTGCCGATAAATGGGTGCAAATAGTTGATTAGATGCTTTGGTAGGAAGGGAGAGTGTACCTAATATGACTCCACATTGAGAGAGAATAGATTCTTGATTTAAGTAACCGCTATGTTGCAAAGCTTGTTTGGCAACATGCAATGACCATTTAAAAGTATTATCTAGTTTTTCTAGTAATTCTGCTGGTAGTTTGTAACCTGTAGAATCAAATTGGAAATCACGGATAAATCCACCTTTGAGGGAGTAGACTTTATCTGGTTTGCCTTTGGTTGGTTCGTAAAATATTTTTGGATCTACCCCTAGTTCTTCAGAAGTTATGGATGATGTGGAGTCTTTTTTTTGGATAAGATTTTGCCAGAATTCTTCAGGATTTTTGGCGTCGGGAAATAGGCATGAGAATCCGATGATGGCGATTTTTTCCACGGGGAAACTCCTAAGATTTAATGCTTTAAACGCAGAGGTACGCAGAGGTTGGCGCAGAGAGAAGTTTGAGCGCCGGTTTCCGGCGATCAAAGCTTCGGTGGGTACGCAGAGTTTTTATGCCTTCGGTTGCATTAATTTGGCTGGGAAGATGATGCCTTTGCCTCCGAGAAGTTGTGAGTAGATTTTTCCTTGTTTGTCGTGTACGAAGAAATCGGCAATGACGCCTGTTTGGGTTTTACTTTTAACTTCACAGGAGACGTAGAAGGGTTGGTTATAGGGTATTTTGGCAAATTGTTCGTATTTTTCTTGTTGTCCTGGTAAGCAAATTTCTTGATAGTAATGATGTAGCCAAATCCATAAGGGATGGGTACTCAGATCGGTTGTGAATCCATTTATCCAATAGGCTGGAAATTGACCTTGTTTGGTTTTGTCGATTTCTTGCCAAAAACATTCGACGGTGATTTTTTCAGGAGTAATATTGATGACTCTTTTGAGTTGTTGAAAAGCTGGGCCATGAAATAATGCTGATTCTCCTGTTTGATAAAAGTCTTTACCTGTGGTGGTGATGATGTTATCTTCAGTCAAGTTCAGTTTTTCGTAGATGGGGGCGGGAGGAATATCACGCAGGAGTTTCACTTGGGTACTGAAGTGATATATGGTTTTACTTTCTGGTGTTTTACTCCAGATTTTACATAGGAAGTTTATTTCGTGATGATCGATATTTTTGGATGTTTCTTGTAAGTCGAGAATGTATTCATCAGCTAAGGTTTCGTTAAAGGTAATTCCTTTGAAGATGCGGAAATCTGTGCTACTGAATGCTTTGTATCCTGGATATAATTTTTCACAAACATCGGACATCCATGACACTGCACAGGTTGCTGGTAAAACCGGATTTCCAGCGATGACATGATCCTGTAAAAAGGGATTGGCTGCAAGTGTCAGTTTACGACGGATGCGATAGGTACGAAGTTCAGAATCTAGAGGCGCAGCAGGTGTGGGCATGGGGCTGCCGATCACAAGTTGTGTGGTATTGTGATGAGCAGGATGCAGTTCTCTAACTAACATTTGTGTCCCTGCTTCTACTGGAATAATATCGATTCCCCGACGCGCAAATTCTTTTTTCAATTCTGGTGTCACCATACCGCTATCCCAACCTCCCCAATTGATGGCGACGACGTGACATTGGGGATATTTTTGCTTGAATAAGTGGGCTGATTTGTTGAGAATTTCGTTAGCGATCGCGTAATCAGATTGTCCGATGTTACCGTAAAAACCAGTTACGGAAGAGAACAAAACTAAATGTTCTATCTGGCTAGGTTTGACACAAGCTAAAATATTTTCTAGCCCTTGAACTTTGGCTGTGTAAACTTTTTCAAAATCCTGTTCTGTTTTCTTTTCAATCAATTTATCGGCCAAATTACCAGCACCATGAATTATGCCTGTAATTTCACCCATGCGTTCAACAGTAGCAGTAAGTTTTTGATTCAAAGCTAAAGTATCAGTGACATCTACACTAATATATTCAGCTTGTCTACCTGCTTGGTGAATTGCTGCTAATGTTTCTTTAATTTCTCGACTTGATGCTAGTTGATTATATATTTTTTGTACACTCATAGGTGTGGGTTTCTCTCCAGTGGAAAGAAGATATTCCATGATGCGTTTTTTTAATGTTGCTTCATCAAAACAATTTTGAGCAAAATCAGGTTCTGTTTCTAAAAGTTCCGAACGTCCCAGCAAAATAAACTTACAAGGATGCTGCTGTGCTAATTTAATGACACACTTAGCTGTAATTCCTTTAGCACCACCACTAACAATAAAAACAGATGCAGGGCGAATCTGAGTTGCTGTAATCATAAATTATCCTCTCGCAGAGATTAACCAATTAAAAATTATGAATTATGAATTAGAAATTATTGAATAGTAAAAATTGCATCTCAACTACTTACCAATCAACAATCTAATAACACTGGTCAAATATCTGTGTTCCATGAGTGTGCATCGGTGTTCGCATAACATCAAAAATTTAAATGCTAATAGATATGACTAACCGTATTACGCCTATTAACTGGGCTTTTTTGAGGTGAAGGTTTAAAAGCGATCGCCATCATGAAAAACATCACCATCATGATCGCTATGATTATTGGTAAAGGAACAAAACTATTCTCTGGAGATTTGGAAGTCAAACTTGAGCTTACAGTCTCACTTGATTTGAGATTAGAAGATGAACTCAAATTAGAATTAATATCAACCAACCTAATATCACCAAGGTCTTTTTGTTTTGGTGATAATTTCATGAAAGAGTTATAATTTTTATAACCATTGGCTTGAATAGATAATTGAGCCTGCAATGAATTACTGTTATTAAAGTTAACAATTAATCGATATATTCCTTCTAAATCTGTGTAGGTAATCACGGTATTACCTTCATAGGTTAATAAAACTTTTGCCCTACTAATTGGGGCTTGTTTTTTTTGGTCAAGAACACGGCCAAGATAGGTAATTGTTTGATGCTTGGACATATCTTTAGTGGGAGTGGGGGAGTGGGGGAGTGTGAGGAGTGGGGGGAGTGGGGGAAGTGTGAGGAGTAAGAGAAATATTTTATCCTTGTAATTCTCATACCTCTCATACCCCACCCTACGGGAAGCCACTTGCGTGTCTACACACCTCTCACACCCCATGTCTTATCTATCGGGTATGCTAACCAGAGTTACTCTTCCCTGGGAACCATAGGCTACTTCGGTAAGATAACGATTGGGGTCGTGAAGTTCAGCAACGATGTGCTGTGCTGATGTTTCGGCGCTAAGATCAGGACTAAGGTCTATTGCCCGACAATATACTTTTGGCCATTCCCAAATCATGGTTTTGGTTAATCCAAATAAACCTGCACCAATCGCCCCGAAGTTAACTTTGTGTTCTACTCCAAAAGCCCCATCTAAACGTGCTACGGTACAGAAACAACTGCGTCCGTGATTGGCTGCTGCATTGAGAGATTTTTTTCAGGTGTTTGGCTATGAAGAAGACTTGCTTAATAATCGCTTTTTCTTCTGGGAAATAGGCAACACTACTATTATGGTTCGCCTGGAAGACGGGGTGAATGTGAATAAATGCGCCGACGTTACCGTAATGAGTAGCGATCGCTGCTAATTGTTGTTGTAGATGTTCCTCGGTTGCATCTTGTAAGGTAACGCGATTTACACCTGCTGGTAAGGGTGATTTTTCGGGAACGAGGGACGGAGGTAAGTTTAAGACTACTACTTTCCATCCCCGTTGACTCAGTAATTCTGCAACTTTGGTGGTGGTGAGGGAACCATCGTCGGTGATGAGGGCGATGTGTCCCTCTGGTATGGGGAATTCCCAAAAGTCGGGTGGAGGCAGAATTTGTAGCTTGGCTGGACGACGTTGGACGTTGGGTACTGACTCGTCTAGCTGGTTAATAGATTCATGCTGCTGCTTTTTTTTTTCAGCCCCAGCTAGTTTCTGGAGGTACTCAACTATTTGACCGATGGTGCGTAGTTCTGCTAGTTCTTCTACATTACTTGGTTTCGGTAGATCGGGGTATTTTTCTTGTAACGCCCCCATGATTTCTACCCGTTTGATTGAGTCAATTCCCAAGTCTGCTTCCATGTCCATGTCGAGTTCTAACATCTCGACTGGATAACCTGTTTTTTCGCTAGTAATAGCTAACAGAGTTTCAGCTAAGTTACTTAAGTCAACCTCTGCTGTGGAAGTTGCTGTTTCGGTAACGCTGATGATTGGTTCGGCGGCGACTGCGACACTTTCGCTAACTGCGGTGGAGTCGTTACTGAATTCAGGTACACCAGAGGAGAGGTCGGGTGTGGGGGGATAGGGAGGTGGGGAGGTGGGGAGATGGGGAGGTGGGGGGAGTGGGGGGAGTGGGAGGGGTGTGAGGGGTAAGGGAGGTAAAAATACTTTCTATGTAATCTCCCTTGTCTTCCTTGTCTCCCTTGTCCCCCTTGTCTCCCTTGTCCTCCACTAACGCGGGGGTAAAAACTAACGATTGTAGATACTGGACGATTTGACCGATGGTACGTAGTTCGGCCAGTTCTTCTACATTACTTGGCTTGGGTAAGTCGGGGTATTTTTCTTGCAACGCACCCATGATTTCTACTCGTTTGATCGAGTCAATTCCCAAGTCTGCTTCCATGTCCATATCGAGTTCTAACATCTCGATGGGATAACCAGTTTTTTCACTGGTGATGGCTAGCAGAGTTTGATCTAAATCAGATAGATCAATGGTTGGTGCTGGTGTTGCTGGTGGTGTGCTGACGGTCGGTGTTGGAGAGGTGGGGGGAGTGTGAGGGGTGGGGGAAGATAGAGAGGTGTTTTCTTGTGTTGTTTCTTTGACTGGTTTGACTTCTGTTACTTGTGTGACTTCTTTGATAATTTTAACTTCTTCTGGTGTCCCTATTTTCCCATTTGTAGAAATTACTGGTTGAGTAGTTGCACCTTCGTTGATGAGTTGGGAGTATTCTTGCTGAAGGAGTTGGAAAAAGTTTTTGGTGTATTCTACCTGATCTTTGAGATATTGTTCATGAATGCGTAGGGTTTCACCTTGTTGGGCGTGAAACTGCATCATACTACGGTCTAAGCTTTCGATGATGCTTGGTTTCAACTGGGCTGCATCTGGTGAATGTTTGCCGTTAGCAAGCAGGAAATTCTGCTGCTGCATCAGTTGGAAAAAGGTTTTGGCATATTCCACCTGATGACTGAGATAGTGGGAATGAACTTGTAAATTCTCGCTTTGATTTTGTTGAAATTGTGTCAGGACGTATTCTAAGCTTTCTAAAACTTTTTGGTAATTTACAAGTTTGTCTGGGATTTCTGGCTGCATTGGGGATCGGGAAGCGGGGAACTCGGGAATGGGGAGATGGGGAGTGTGGGAGGTAGGGATTAGAGATTGGGAATTACCGTTACCGTTACTTTTTATTTCTTTCCCTTTAACCATCTGAACTGTGTCTTTTACTGAGTGCGGTTGTTTGCTGTGTCCGTTAGTGCCGTTAGTTTGTGGTAATGCGATCGCAGGAGTGGGAACAGGAGTAGAATGTACAGTTATGGTTGTTTCACTGGGTTGCAATTTCACTGTTTGCCCATTCTGCAAAGCTTGCTCAAATGCCATTTTCGTTTTGTCTGATACGTAGTTACTACCGCATAATTTAACGTTCAAAGCTTTGTTTTTCGGCGGTTCAGCAATTACTGGTGGTAGTTGGTAGGGGTCGAGGTTTTTCAGAGACATACCCGCAACGCGAAGTTGTACGGCGGCTTCGCGCACAGAACGATCGCTGTTCTTTTGGGCGCTGGGGTTGAGTGCGATCGCCATATGGGGGCGATCGCCTAATATGTCTTTGATGAGGTTGGTGAGAATGTTTCTGGGGCCAAATTCCACAAAGCAGTAACCCCCAGCTGCGTAGATATTTTCGATCTCTTGCTTGAATAGTACGGAGTTAGAGAGGTGGGTTTCGAGGGTTTTTTGAATTAATGCTGGTTCTTTGGGATATTCCTTACCTGTGACGTTGGTGTAAACAGGGATTTGGGGTATTTGGAAGTTAACGTTTTTAATGGCGATCGCAAAGGATTTTTGAGCAAAGGCAATTAACGGTGTATGGAATGCTGCGGATACTGGTAGGGAAACGGCTGCATATCCTTGTTTGTGTAATGCATCCCGCACTTGGGTAATGGCATTGGTGGGGCCTGCTAATACGACTTGGCGGGGTGAATTAAAGTTAGCGATCGCTACCTGGGGATAATTCCTGATTACAGCTTCTACCTTACTCAGGTCTTCTTTGACCGCCAGCATCGCTCCTGTATCATAATTGGGATCTTGGGGTGCTGCCATTGCTTGTCCCCGTGCTTTCACAAGGAAACAGTAATCTGCATCACTCAACACTCCCGCCGCCCACAATGCTGTCAGTTCACCAAAACTGTGTCCAGCAACGAAATCTGCCTTAAATCCAGATTGTTGCAGAATTTTATACATCCCTGCACTCAACATCCCAATTGCAGGTTGAGCATATTGTGTCCGTTGTAATGCCGCAACTTGGGCATTCTTTTCTGTCTCTTCAAATACGGGATGGGGAAAAACGATCTCAGATAGTGGCTGTAAGTTATCTTTGCGTAACAAGCTATCCATGTAGCCATAGAGATTCCGCATTTCCGGGAAATTCATGACTAATTCCCGACCCATATTTAAGTATTGTGAACCCTGCCCGGAAAATAAAGCTACTACTTTTCCGGCTAATTCCATACCAGAAGCGCGGTAGTAAACACCTTGGGGATGTTCCCAGGATGTTGCAGTCGGTTTGTTTTTCAGCAAGTCAATACTAATTTGCAGTAACTTGCAGGCTTCAGCACTATTCTCAGCTACAAAACCAACCCTAGCAGCACCTTGGGGAATTTCTTTGGTTTTGCAAGCTTCGACCAATTCTACATAATTCTTATTACCCACCTCAGACTGCAATTGAGCTAAAGTTTCCTGACAACTGCTTAATAACTCCTCCGGAGTTTGAGCAAACAGGACTACTTCACTAGGCGCAGTGTGCAAGCGATAAGCTTGGTTGTGTTCGCCTTCGTATTCTTCCAAGACGACATGGTAGTTTGTACCACCAAAGCCAAAGGAACTGACACCCGCCCGTCTTGGCGCTTCCCCTTCTGAGCGAATCCATGGTCTTGTTTCCGTGTTCAAATAAAAGGGGGAATTCTTGATGTTAAGTTTGGGGTTGGGTTCAGTGACATTAATTGTGGCTGGTAGAATCTTGTGGTGGAGTGCCAAAGCTGTTTTGATTAAACTCGCCGCACCAGCCGCTGCTTTTGTATGCCCAATTTGGGATTTGACTGTACCAAGGGCGATGTGATGTCTTTTAGAGTTGTTTTCGGTAAAAAATTCTCGTAAAGAGCTAAATTCGGTTGGGTCACCCGCCATAGTCCCTGTACCGTGGGCTTCAATTAAACCGACAGTTTCTGGCGGAAACCCTGCATCTTCATAAGCACGACGCAATGCTTGTACTTGCCCTTCCTGGCGAGGAGCGTAAATACTTTTATAGCGTCCATCGCTGGATGTACCAATGCCCTTGATGACTGCATAGATTTTATCGTTGTCTCGGACTGCATCTTCTAAGCGTTTGAGAACAACTATACCGATACCTTCACCCAACATCATGCCATCGGATTGAGCATCGAAAGGTCTCACAGTCCCACTGGGAGTCACCGCCGGGGTTTTGCTAAAACTGATATAAGCTGTGATAGAGTTATCAGTGTCAACACCGCCAGTCAGCATCATGTCACAGCGATGCTCAACTAACTCGCTAATTGCCATTTTTAAGGCGGCGAAGGAACTAGCACAAGCAGCGTCAACTGTACAATTTATCCCGCCTAAATTCAAACGGTTGGCAATACGTCCGGATATGACGTTCGCTAACATACCGGGGAAAGCGTTTTCATCCCACTTGACGTAAGCACTTTTGATTTTCTCAATCACTTTTTGGGTATCTTCATCAGATAAGCCACTGCTTTTGAGGGCTTTTTTCCAAATTGGATATTGTAGACGGGCAGAAAGAGGAATTCCTAATTTGAGGGCTGCTGATCCTAAAATAACGCCAACAGTCTCGCGACTAAATTCCCGGCTTTCGCTGTAGCCAGCATCTTCCATTGCTTGTTTGGCAACTAGCAAGCTCAATAGTTGCGAAACATCTGTAACTTCCAAGATATTTGGCGGAATCCCAAAATCCATTGGGTTAAAATCAACATGGGGGAGAAATCCGCCTCTTTTGCAATAGGTTTTGTCTTCTGGTGTTCTGGGGTTTGGGTCGTAGTAATCTTCCACACTCCAGTGTGTGGGTGGAATGTCGGTTATACAGTCAAATTTATTAACAATATTTTGCCAATATTCCCGCAAGTTTTTAGCTTGGGGAAACAAAGAAGCCATACCAATAATAGCAATAGGATTATGCTGCAATTTTCTGTTTATTTTTTCGATTCCCATAGAATTATCCGACATCCTTTTTTTGACCTCAAGAAACCTCGTCACTGCCTTTTCGCAATTGTTTATCTGTTCTTCCAATTGCGCTAAGGCAATCTCAATTGAATGAGCAGACATAGAAGATAGATTAATTTTTGGTAATGTGGATGATAGAACTGCTACAATTTCTGTAGCGAATTAATGCAGCAGTTATCCTATGCACAAGAGCTAAATACTTGTATGGACATCAGCACCCAATAGCAAATGTCACCCTGAGAATTTTGGATTTTGGATTTTGGATTTTGGATTAATAGTTTTCGGAACATCAATTCTAAAATCGCAAATCTAAAATCTCAAATCGGTTCGTTAAATGAAAATAATTTTGCTTGCGTCTGTTGCAATTAAAACCAAAATATTACACAACGCTCGACTCCTGAGATTGTGGTAATAAGTCGATGACGTTGTTGTAACTAGTAAAGTAGTCTTGTAGCGCGTTAGCAGCCTGACCTGTGAACTCTATCCATTCGTAATTATGGAGATTGGGGGAGATGCTCTCACACTGGAATAGTGGAAACTTAGGAGTAACTAAGAGGACAGAAACGCTTTTTACTTCTGAGCCAGTTTGATTATCTAGCTTAACTGCGGCAATGTAATTTGTGTTAATAATAACGTTCTGAATCTTGATGAATGCCATAGCAGTTTCGACTTCCAAGATAATATATTCTATGAATTTTGTCAAACATTATTTGACAAATTTGTTACAGAAAAACACCTCTTTTCATCTAAATTCATAAGCCACTTGTACAAATGATTGAACTAAGTAGAAGGCAGTATCTCTGAAACAAGTTTCACCGCCAGGCATGAACAAAAACCTCACCTCCAGCCCCTCTCCTGGCTAAGGAGAGGGGTGTCCGATACGGGGTGAGGTTACTTTGAAGTCAGAAGACAGAAGAAAAAAGCTGCTTCTTGATTTGATTTCAATAGTTGGCATTTTACGTTTAATTATGTCCACTTACTGAATCATTAATGATGGCATTGGAGCTTTTTTAGTGATTAGTTATTTACTCTCAATAAATTAATTATTAACTCACTAATAAGCTTTATTGCCTAAAAGAATGACAATTAATACCAAGATTAGCATAAGCAGCATGAACTGGATTGTTCGTAGAAGGCAATTTTGCAAAAAATCTCATCTAAACTTGAAAAATTATCAAAAAGTAGCATTTATTACTATTGAAGAAAAGAGGAAGTAGAAAGCTATTATGAGTTAGAGATAAATTTGGTGATTAAATTTATAAATTTCCTCAATAACTATTGGTTTGGAAATTAAATTAACAAGGTTATTAATTATTTTTTGTAGGTGATGAACATCAGTATATTTTTCATGACAAGCTGATGATTCAGCTAGACATGATGCTGTTTTTTTAATAAAAATCAACTAGACATATTAAGAGGTTATTTAAGTCAATATTTATTTACATTATTGGGATTGGTTAGTGGTTAGTTGTTGGTTGTTAGTAGTTAGTGGTTAGTAGTTAGTGGTTAGTAGTTATTGCGTTACTACTCCTCACACTCCACCTTGTCCCCCTTGTCTTCCTTCCCCATCACCCCATCACCCCATTACCCCACCTCTGCTGGCTTTTTTCCCAGTCCACTTTTCCCAACGGATAATTTCGCGACTGACTAATTCTGGGTTTTGATCTCCGATAAAACAGATACGCCCCATCCTTTCACAAGCATTTAGAATTTCACCATTTCCCATAAATGGCGCAATGACAAATTGATCTTTGTGACTTGTATAAAGATTGATGAGGTAATTGATTATTCCCTCTATACCTTCAATATGAATTGGTGTTTGTGGCTTTGATATTGATTGATGAGAAAAGATGCCAATATACATGTTACTAATGATCAATTCATACTGATATGGCATTCGAGTTTGGCTGCAAAACTCATAAATGTTATCTTGGGAACGTATCACCGCCACAATTCTTGCTTCATCGACCAAGTAATCATGGTTCCAAGTAGGTGATAGAGTAGCGATCGCTAAAGCTGCATTTGAGGGTAATAGTTGTCTAAAACCTTGACTACTGGTATCGCCACAATAAACTAAATGTCTACCCAGTATGAATTCATCACCAACTTTTACTTCCGGTTCTTTAAGAATAATGTTTGCTTTGTGATCTATCTGTTCTACCCGATTTGGCACTTTTTTCACAGCTGACTTCGCTTGTTTTTGGGCGATCGCACTTTTGAAAGCTAATAATTGTAACTCTTTTTGCTTGGCTCGTGCTTGCGCTGCTAATTGTGCTTGTCGTTCGGCTTCTTGTTCTTCTCCCTTGGCTTTGGCTAATAGTGCAGCTTCTTCCGCTTTTTCTGCTAAGGTACGTTCAGCAGTGGCAGTTCTGGCTATTTCTAGCTGTGCTGTAGTACTTTTAGCCAATGGTGTGTCTTTAATAAGCTGTTTTACCTCTGGATGAATCGCCTTAGCGATTTGTAAACCTTGCTGCAAAGTACGTTCAGAGAAACCTGTTTGTTTTGCGATGTCCCGGGTAGTTTTGGCTGGTGGTGAAATGGTTGCACTACCTTTGAGGGTATATTGATTATCTCCTGGTTTCGCCCTCAGTCCCATACGCTGGAGAATCTGTTCCCGTTCTAACCACAACTCATTACGTTCTAAAGGTTCTAGCTCATTGCGAATCAAATTTTCGTCTATTTCCGCTAGACGAGATTGTTCCGCATCTTCATAATTAACAACATTGCACTCAATTTCCTCTAAACCCAGCATCTGGCACGCCGTCAAACGGTGCAGCCCAGCAATCAAGTTATGATTTTGATCTACTGTGATTGGGTTTAAAAGCCCATTTGCCTGAATCGATTCTTTTAAATCCTTAACTTTTTCGCCATTTAATGGACGACGATTCACACCAATTTTGATTTTTGCTATAGGTATTTTAGGCATAATTGCTGTTTTTCTAAGTCGTCAGTGAGAATACCCGCAAGACGATAAACCTGATTTTATTCCACTAGTGTGATCACAAACATAAATTTTGTAAGAACTCTGATGAGGATGTCTTATGATTCATGGACATTTGATTTTGGATTGATTCCACAGATAAATTTGGGGGTTGTATCCTTCTTCCTACGACCTTATTGAAGCCAATAATCCGAAAAAAGTTCCCCATAGGAACTTTTAGTTAATAAAGAAAATTGATAATGAGGTGTGGGGAGATGGAGAGTGTGGAGAGTAATGTAGAGACGCGATGAATCGCGTCTGGGAGTGTGGGGAGAGTAATATAGTAACTAATTCTCCTTGTCCTCCTTGTCTCCCCTGTCCCCTTCCCCGATTCTCAATCCCCAATTACTAGCTTGACAAAATCAAACTTTTTTGCCATATTGGGAGGCAAGTTTTTTGATGCCCATACCATTGCCGCTTCGTTTTAATTTCAGTTTCTGTTTGGACTTAAAGTTTTTTAGTTTAGTTTTATATTGTTCAGGGGTTACTTTACCTGTTGTCTAGCAAGAGTAAAATTGAGAAAATTTTGGTGTAAAGCTGCTGTTGATTGTGCAAACAATTACATTTATACCAAAACAGTATTCTTGTATTGTTGGGTTTCTCAATTAATTCAGTGAACAGTGATCAATAACTAATAACTGATATTTCTCGCAGTCATTGTTAATGGATAGTGGTTAATGGTTAGTGTTAAAGAACTACCTACTAACTACTAACTACTAACTACTAATGTACAGACGCGATGTTCCTCTCGTCTCTACTAACTACTAACTACCATCAACTATTAACTATCAACCAACAAAAATATGACAGTAGACAAGAAAAACTTGTTCTTCGCAAAACCTGTAACTATGTGGGGAATTTTTTTGACGGTTTCTATTGCTTTTGCTACTGGCTTAGTGTCTTTCTTCAGTTTGTTCTTGCTTCGTTCTCAAGTTCAAACTGAACCACAAAAGCTTACTAAGGCTGCGCCCGCAAGAGTTGCAGTGACTGCTTTAGGGCGGATAGTACCTGATGGCGAAATCACTCAACTGTCTGCTCCGAGTTCATTAACTGGTGTACGAGTAGAAAAACTGTTAGTGAAAGAAGGAGATCAAGTAAAAGCAGGTCAAGTAATAGCATTGCTGGAAGGATACACCCGTACTCTTGTAGCTGTACAACAAGCCTTAGACAGTGTAACGGTTGCTCAAGCTAAGCTAGCACAGGTAAAAGCTGGGGCGAAAACAGGTGATATTGATGCCCAAAAAGCAGCGATCGCTCAAGTAGAATGGCAATTACAAGGAGAAGTCAACACTCAGCAAGCAGCGATCGCTAGTCTTCAAGCCCAAGTACAAAATGCTGAAACCGAAAATAATCGCTATCAACAACTATATAGAGAAGGTGCTATTTCCGCGTCTACAGCAGAGAGCAAAGCTTTACAACTCAAAACATTGCAACAACAACTAGCTGAAGGTAAAGCAGCCCTAACCCGCACTGTTGATACTCTCCAAGAACAACTAAGAGAATCTAAAGCCAGACTAGGAAGTATAAAAGAGGTACGTCCCACAGACGTACGATTAGCAGAAGCCGAACTCAAGAGTGCAATGTCTGCTGTGAAACAAGCACAAGCCCAACATGAACTAACTTACGTAAAATCTCCTGTAAGTGGTAAAGTTTTGAAAACTCACGCCAAATCAGGAGAAGTAGTCGCCACTAGCGGTATTGTAGAGATAGGCAAAACTTCTCAAATGTGCGCGATCGCAGAAGTTTACCAAACAGATATTCAGAAAGTACGTATAGGTCAAAAAGCGACCATTACCAGCACCGCCTTCCCTGGTAAAAAATTGCAAGGAACCGTTAGCGAAATCGGTTTACTTGTTGACAGACAAAATATCTTAAGTATTAATCCAGGCGCAGATACAGACCGCAGAGTCGTGCAAGTAAAAATTCGCATTGATAACCCAGCAGATAGTCAACTAGTCTCTGGTTTAACTAACTTACAGGTAGATGTGGCTATTAAAATTTAGCTACTCCCAGCAGTTAAATCACCCAAAAAACAAAGTAGCTAAGCTGGTTTTTTACTACCGACCACTAACCACTAACTACCAATTACCAATTACCAATTACCAAATCATGGTGTTTAAAATTCCTCTGGCATGGTTGCAACTAGTCAGAAACAGAATTCGTTCTCTAGTAGCTGTGGCTGGCATTGGTTTTATTGTGATTTTGATGTTTATGCAGCTTGGATTTCAAGATGCTCTTTACTCCAGTGCTACCCAAGTGCATCGTAATCTCCAAGGCGATTTATTTTTAGTCAGCTCTCAATATAAATCTTTGACAGCAATCCAAAGCTTCTTTCGGACTAGATTGTATCAAGCTTTGGGTTTTGATGGTGTAGAGTCAGTTAGCCCCATATACTTGGGATTTGCTAAATTTAAAAACCCCGAAAACGGTGAGAAATATTCAATTTATGTGATTGGTTTTGAACCAGGAAGACCAATCATGAACATGCCAGAGGTGGAGAAGAATATCGATAAAATTAAAGTGCCTGACGTTGTACTTTTTGACCGTAATTCCCGCCCAGAATTTGGGCCAGTTGCCCAGAAATTTGTTCAGGAAAATACCGAACAGATACTAGAAATATTTCCCTTTGATTCATTAAGAGGTTATAGAGTTAGAGTTGGTGGCTTATTCGGTTTAGGTCCATCCTTCGGTGTGGATGGAAACTTGATAGTCAGTGACACAACTTTTTTGAGGATATTTCCTAACAGCCGTCCCTCAGAAATGATTGATGTAGGTGTGATTTCACTGCAACCAGGTGCTAATCCCCAAAAGGTAAAAGCAGAATTGCGAAGTAATTTACCTGACGACGTGAAACTTTTTACTCACCAAGAGTTTATTGATTTCGAGAAAGAATATTGGGCGACAAGAACACCAATTGGTTTCATCCTCAATCTTATGCTTTCAATGGCTTCAGTTGTTGGTATTGTGATTGTTTATCAAATTCTTTACAGTAATATCTCCACTCAACTCGTCGCTTATGCAACATTAAAAGCCATCGGCTATGAAAATAATTACTTATTGAATGTTGTATTTCAACAAGCTTTCATATTATCAGTACTGGGTTATATTCCAGGGTTTTTTATCTCCATCTTCTTATATGATTTTGCTATGGAAGCAACTAAACTACCCATTATGATGAGTACTCAAAATGCAGTAATTGTTTTCATTTCAACAATATTAATGTGTATGACATCTGGTGCATTAGCTATTAACAAACTCCGCTCCACAGACCCAGCAGATATTTTTTAAATTGGTAATGGGTAATGGGTAATTGGTAATTGGTAAAAATCATTAACCACCAATAACCAGCATTCACAAAATTGACAACATTCACAGGATTAACATGGATCTCAAGCATAAAACTATCCTCATCACAGGAATTGGTGAATTTATTGGTTTGCGTACTGCTCAATTAGCGATCGCGAAAGAAATGAAAGTCTGTGGAATGCAAAGTTCCGCAGATAAAGCTAAAAAAGCACAGAATTTAGGCGCTAAAGTCATCATTGGTAATATCACCGATTCGGCTAGTGCTGAATTAGCTTGCCAGGGAGTAGATATAGTTGTACACACAGATGAAATTGCTAAAGAAGGTGGTTCACTAGAAGAATTTCGCAAAGTAAATGTTGATGGTACTCTCAACATAGCTAAAGCAGCCAAAAGTGCTGGTGTCAAGACCTTTGTTTATATCTCCAGTGCCTTAGTTTATGGCTTTAATTATCCGAAAAACATCACAGAAGAAGGGCCACTCTCAGGCGACAATAATCCTTATTGTCAGACAAAAATAGAAGCTGAAAAAGCACTTTTGGAACTGAATAATCCACCCGATTTTGGCACCATTATTCTGAGAGCAGGTGATGTTTACGGCCCAGGTAGTATTCCTTGGATAGTCCGACCATTACTAATGATGCGGCAAAAATTATTTGCCTATGCAGGTGATGGCATGGGAGTAATCAATCACGTATATATTGATAACCTAGTCACAGCCATATTTTTGGCAATAGAAAAAGAAACCCACGGCGAAATCTTTAACATCACCGACGGGCAAGAAACTACTTGGAAAGAATATTTTACTCGCCTAGCAGAAATGGCAGGTTTACCTGCACCTTTCTCACTACCAAAAGACGAACTCAAACTATTTCTCAAGCTACGCTACCAGGGACAGAAACTCTTTCGCAAACAGGCTGATATTTTACCAGAAGCTGTAGATTTTATGACTCGTCCCTATGCTTATTCAATTGAAAAAGCGCGCAAAAAACTAAGCTATGAACCCAAAATTAACTTAGAAGAAGGAATGTGTTTAACCCAAGAATGGCTGAGAAAAACAGACCTTAAGAAAATGGTTAATAGTTAGTAGTTAGTGGTTAGCAGTGAAACTCTTAAGAAACACAGGGGGTATAGGGGTGTAAGGGTGTAAGAGAAAAATTGTGTTTTTTCTATATTTTGCGGCACGCTACGCGAACGCCGCTAGTGGTCGGCTTAGATCTTGCACATAGATCTGGCGCGAATAAAACAAATCTATTGACATTTAAACTCTGTAGAGAAGCGCTGTTTGAAGCGTCTCTACAGCCTAACCACTAACCACTAACCACTAACCACTAACAGTCATTACGAACAATATATTTATCATGGCAAAAACAATGTTAGCGAAAGCCTCTAAAGTTTTGACATTTTTACTTCCAAGTTTGGTAAGTATTAGTCTATCTAATATAGTACGGGCAGAACCTACAACTACACTGACTGTAGTAGTAAATGGTATCAAACACCAAAAAGGTCAGATTTGCCTGAAAGTATATGCCAATGAAAAAGGATTTCCTCTCAGTGAAACTAGCGGAATACAAAGTGGCTGTATCAAAATCACAGGAAGTTCTGTAAAAAAACAATTTTTTGGTTTGAAACCGGGAAATTATGCAGTTGCTGTAGTTGATGATCAAAATGGAGATTACAAACTTAACCGAGATTTTTTAGGCATTCCCCAGGAAGGTTTTGGGCTTTCCAATAATCCAACTATATCAGTCATAACTGGTACACCAAAATTTAATAAGGCGAGTTTTCCATTGCAGAAAAATACAACTATCAACATCGAAATGAAGTATGGACTAGATCCATAAAATATTTGTTGTTAGTTAGTGGTTAGTAGTTAGTAGTAATTCCTCGACTCCTCACACCCCCCCCACTCCTCACACTCCCCCCACTCCTCACACCCCCCCACTCCTCACAAATGAAAGAATTGGCGATATCTCTGTCTAGAATGTTGCTAAGTTGGCTGGTCATTCAAACATTGGTTGCACTAGCTTTTTTATGGACATTAAAAACCCATCGCAGAAATTCCTTGCCAGATGAACAACTTCCCAAAACAGCAGTTATTCTTTGTCTACGGGGAGGCGATCCTTTTCTAGCCAATTGTTTAGAATCACTTCTGCAACAAAATTATCCAAGATATGATTTAAACATAGTTATTGATAACCGTGAAGATCCAGCTTGGAAAATTGCCAGCGAGACGATAGCTGCGCTAGGTGCAACCAACGTCCAAATTAGCCCTTTGAGTATCAGACGATATAACTGTAGCCTCAAATGCAGTTCTATAGTGCAAGCTGTCTCAGAATTGGATGAATCCTACAAAGTAGTTGCATTAGTAGATGCCGATGCAGTGGTTCATCCCAACTGGTTACGCGAATTAGTCAGTCCTCTAGCTGATCCAAAAGTAGGGGCAACTACTGGTAATCGCTGGTACTTACCCACAGGTAAATATTGGGGTTCGCTGTTGCGGTATTTCTGGAATTCCTCTGCTGTGGTGCAAATGAGTCTCTACCACATTCCTTGGGGGGGTAGTTTGGCACTGAAAACAGAAGTGATTCGCGAAACCGAACTACTAGAAAGATGGGCAAGATCATATGCTGACGATACTATAATCCGCACAGTTCTGGCAAATTATGGATTCCAGGTAAAGTTTGTACCATCTCTGTTGATTCTCAATCGTGAAGAGTGCGACTTACCAAGACTATTTGACTGGATGAAACGTCAAATGTTATCTTCGCGCCTGTATCATCCTCAATGGTGGGCGGTAATTGCTGACGCATTGCAAACAGTACTACTTCCAAATCTGCTGTTGGTGTTGTCTGTAGCTGCATTATGGACGCAACAATGGGATGCTGCTACTCTAGCTTTTGCTAGCTATAGTGGCTATATAGTAGCATTGATGTTGTTGGCGATCGCTCTCGAAATTGGCGCAAAACCTATAATTCAGCACAACGCCAAGGTCAAAACCAAACTATCACCAGCCACGATCATCAGAATGCTATTTGGCATACCTCTAACACACTGGTTTTATGGGTTGGCATTAATATTGTCTTTTTGGATGCCAAAAGTTACCTGGCGCGGCGTCACCTACCAAATTAAAGGGCCTTGGCACATCCGCCTCATTCAATACCGCCCCTATCAAAAATTAGATCAACCCATTGATAGCAAAGTATCTCTTTGAACATCTAACTGGTTAGTCGTTAGTGGTTAGTTGTTAGTTGTTACCTATTCTTTAAACTACTTACTCCCCACCTCCCCACCTCCCCATCTCCCCATCTCCCCATCTCCCCATCTCCCCATCACCCCATCACCCCACAGCCCCTAATCCCCAGAGGGGGCCCCGAGTTCCCCATCTCCCCATCCCTCCAAATACTCCCTTAACTATGAAAAAACAACCTCTTCGCATTGCACTCATTACAGGATTGTATGCGCCATTTTTGACAGGGGTTTCCATCGCCGTACACCAACGGGTGCGCTGGTTACTACAACAAGGACACGAAGTATTTCTTATCCACCCAGAAATCAACGACCAGTATCCTGAAGAGGTTGGTAGTCGTCCGATGGCGGGACTCAAAGAACTCCAATCTTTCCCCAAATTTTCTTCCTATGCATTTCCCACCCAACCACTGATATTTTATAAATCTCTTCCCCAACCATTACATTATCGCCATTGGAGCGATACCAAATTATTGGAGAACTTTAAACCAGATATCGTGGTAGTTGAAGAAGCACCACAAATGCGAGGATTTTACTCACTTTATTTACAAGGTTACGGTCGCCCTGTAGGTATTGAATACGCTAAAAAAACTGGCACACCAATCATATCCCTATTCCACACCGATATCGTTGCTTATATTCGCTATTACATGGGCAATCAATTTTTTAGCTTTATTCGTCCCATGTTACCCATGTTAATCAAGCAATTCAGTGAAGCTTACGACTATAACTTCTTTCCTTCCCGGGAACAGCTTGAGAAATACAAAAACTTGAAATCCCAACGCAGCGAATACTTACCTTATCAAGGCATAGATTGCCAAAAATTTAATCCTGCCAATATCAGCTACAATCCCATCCCCAACGATAATCGTCCCACCCTTTTGTTCGTTGGACGCATTGCTCCCGAAAAGAGTGTCATTCAACTTCTAGATATATACCCAATCGTCGCTGCTAAAATACCTGATGCCCATCTAGTGATCGTCGGTAGTGGCCCCCAGCAAGAAGAAATCCGTCAACGTGCAGCTAAATTTGGCAAAGGTGTAACTGTTTGGGGAGAATCCCACGGTACAGAACTATTGGGATGGTATGCACGAGCCGATGTTTTTGTCAATCCATCCGCTACCGAAAACTTCTGCACCTCCACCAACGAAGCCTTAGCCTCGGGAACTCCCGTAGTTGCAGTCAAAGCACCCTCAACCTCAGAACAAGTAGTCCCTGGGCGCAACGGCTTTTTAGCTCAACCGAATAGTCCTTGGGATTTTGCCAACAAAGTAATTAGAATTTTAGAAAATCCCGACCTCAAAGAAGAAATGTCTCTCCACGCTCGCTTTTCCGTTCTCGAATATGATTGGTCTGTATGTATGCAAAAGTTTGAACAGAGACTATATCAGATAGTGGAAAAATCAAATAATTTAGCAGCAACACCTATTTCAAGTTAGCTAAAGCTAAATTGAACAAAAAAATTAACCCAATGGAAAAGGGTTTCAGCTTTACAGCATTGGAATTTAGAGAATTGCACCGCTGCGATCGCCAAAACGGTTGGAGATTATTCCCAAAGCCACCCATTTATTTGGAGAACCAGGCGCACTTGAAGAAGTAGCGCGACTGGCGAGTCAATGGTTCACACGTTACCTCAATTATGAAGCATGGGGTCAATGAACTGTGGCAGTATTCCCTTTGCTTTGACTGGTGGAGTGCCTATTAAAAATGTCCGTAGAAATACAGGTTCGTAGTAAGGACTTTAGTCCTTAAATCTTCAAGCACTAAAGTGCTTACTACTAACCACTAACCCATCCTTTCCAACAAATGCTTACCGACTCGTAATGCATTTGCCATAATCGTCAGTGATGGATTCACAGCAGAACTTGAGGGGAAAAAGCTACTATCAACAACATAAAGATTATCGACATCGTGGGTGCGACAATTAAGATCAAGTACAGAATTTCTAGGGTGTTCACCAAAACGACAAGTCCCACATTGATGTCCAACTTCTTTCAAAGTCATTTTTTGAGGGAAGACAACAGAAATATGTCCTTGATGAGATGGTAGTTTTATTGATTGTAAAACTGCAACCCAGCGTTTCATGAAACGATTAAAGGTTTGTTCATTATTCTTGGTATAATCAATATAAATTTGCTCACCTTTAACATATACACGGTTATTAGGATTTGGTAAATCTTCAGTAATTAGCAACCAAGAAATAGAATGGGTTGCTACTGCTTGGGCAATAAATTTGGGTGTTAAAGGTGGTGCATAAGCAGCAACTCTATTTGTAGTGACATTCCCTAGCAATTGGACGCTTCCCATAGGGAAAGGGAAACCTTTTTCACCCCAATAAAAGTCATTGACAGCTATTGTTTTGGGAAAAACTGTAGGATTAAATTTTGTAGATAAGGCCATGACTACCCCAAATTTATGAGCCATGTAATTTCGCCCTACTAGATTAGAGCTATTGGCTAATCCATTGGGATGTCGATCATTGGCAGATTGCAGTAATAATACTGCTGAGTTGACTGCACCACAAGCGAGAACAACAATATCTCCCGAAAAAATATGTCGTTTACCTGCAATTTCTGCTACTACTCCGTTAACTTCTCGACCTGATGCACTTGTATGCAGACGTAAGACTTTGGCTTGAGTAATTAAAGTCACTTTTTGATTAGCTATGGCTGGACGCACACAGTTAATATCAGCATCAGCTTTAGCATTTATAAAACATGGAAAACCATCACAAGTATCACAACGAATACAAGTACTTAAAAAACGATTAGTTTCATTGAGCTTAATACCAAGGGGTAGATAAAACGGATGTAAGCCTTTGTCTTTTAAACCATTATTAATTTCTTGAATGTATGGTTCGTGGCTAATAGGAGGAAAGGGATAGTCTTCACTGATTTGAGGTTCGGTAGGATCTAGATGTCGTTGACCATGTACTTCGTATAGTTTTTCAGCTTCTGTATAATATGGGGCAAAATCTTGATATTTTAATGGCCATTCGGGAGAGATACCATCTTGATGAAAAACTCTATTAAAGTCGTGTTCACGAAATCTAAATAATGCTCCACCATAAAATTTAGTGTTACCACCAACATAGTAGTGTGTGACTGGACGAATTACTTTACCATGTTTGTCGTACCAAACTTCCTGGGGGCGATAACATTCTTTTTGAAAAATTAGCCGAGAATCCCAATTTGCTTTTTCTTTAGGTACGAAAGAGCCTCTTTCTAGCAGCAAAATTTTCTTTCCACTTGCTGCTAATTTATATGCTAGCGTTCCACCACCAGCACCCGTACCAATGATGATGACATCATAATGACTATCAGCCATTTTTTCTCCGTCGGTTGAGTTCGTGGTAATGCATCAGGTGTGAGGAGAGAAGAGAATAATAATAAACAACGCTAAATAAAAAACATGATGACAAGTATAAATAGCAGCCATATGAGTTATTTCAGCATCTTTATAAAGATGACATACTGCTAATTATGTTTGTCAAGTGTAATCTATCAAGAGAAGTAAATTTATAAAAAATCAAATAATCAGAATTTTCAGTGAGGAATTTTGCAGTTTTAATGTAAAAAATATGATTTTTATTCAACTTTTATTAAATACGCTGCTCAAGACATTAAAAACTTGATATCAAATGTATGTAATACCAATTCGCCAAAAGAATGCGACAGATGGGCCATCTTGTAGAGACGCGATTCATCGCGTCTTTATCCAAGGATGTGTTGCTATCATTAATTGAATTGGTATAAGGGTTTGTAGTAAGCACTAAAGTGCTTACTACAAACAATTGAAAGTTGGTGTAAAAGAATACTACTGATGTGAACGTCTTTCGGCTAGCATTTGATTTTCTGCACAGGTTTGATTGAGATTGGTTAAACCAATCCAACGGTAAATAGCATCTCCAAATTCTGGAAAAAGTTGTACATTAGAAAATAGAAGTCTTGTGAGTAACCCGTCAAGGATTACTTCTGCTTTGTTGTTTTTGATGGCATCTATAACTGCGATCGCTACGGTTTTTGGTTCAGAAACACGCGCTAATTTGGGTGCTGGTAAGCCAAATTTCAAATACATCCCTGCTTTTGTATATCCTGGACAAATCACAGAAACGCCTACGTTAGTATCAATTAATTCCTGCCGCATCGCGTCTGTCCACATAATTAAACCAGCTTTACTGGCAGAATAAATGCTGTTATAAGGGGCTCCCTTTTTTCCAGAACCAGAGGAAATATTGACAATGTGACCACTATTACGTTCTAACATATTCGGCAATACTAACCGAGTTAATTCCATTCCTGCTAGCAGATTAGTTATTAGTATTGACTGGATATCTTGGAGAGAGTAATTTTGAAAAGGTCGGTATTTTTCAATTGCAGCATTATTAATCAAAACATCAATTCGACCTGCATTTTGATTAATTTGCTGGACAAGTAATGGTAATTCTTCTAATTTGCTGATATCAAAGGGAATGCTAATGTATGTACCACCAGCAACTTCTACTTCAGCACGGATATTTTCTAATTTTTCTTGGGAACGAGAAACACCAACTACAGTTGCTTTTTCTTTCGCTAGCGCCCGAGCAATAAATGCTCCTATACCACCCGCAGCACCAGTTAAAACTACTGTCTTACCTGCAAGATTTTTCATGATTAGTTGATAATTGTTGATTGTTGATGGTTGGTTGTTGGTTGTTTTTATCTTGAAATCTTGCACCAACCTAATCTTCCGCCAATAAATAAATTTCTTGGCTCAGAGTTCAAGTTCACTCAAGTGGACTCAAATCTATGCCAACAAAAGACAAGAAATAACTCTGCCCTACTTCACTTCAGTAGAACATTCATCATCAATAATTATCTATACTCTGAGAGCATATGCAATTAACAACAAATTTAGTGTCTTATTACGCTTACTTCCCCTAAACGCTCTCAGCACACTTTTTGAAGTTGACACTCTTCTGGCTATTAATTGCTAATTTAATTTAATTAAAACACAAGTCTCATTATTTTTACACTTTTTTATGCAATATTTTAAATTATGAAAAATTCCATATATATAGATAAAAAAAGGCATCAATTTAAGGTTTATATACCTTTTAAATTACTTAAATTAATCATTAATTCTTGACAAAAAATAAGTTAAATAAAGATAGCAAACTTGACAGCAAACTGCATCGGTAAAAAGAGAGAGTGACTAGGTATAGTAGGACAGCATAAATAATTAATATCAATTTCGGCTAATTGATTACGATATTATACTTCGCTTTTGGTCATTGGTTTTTCCCATTACCTATTACCAATTACCAATTACCTATTACCAGCCTACGCGACAGTATAAGTATTCAAGCAAACATGATATAAAGATTTGTAGTGAGGACTTTAGTCCTCAAAAAAAGGCTAAAACCCTTACTACAAAGTTATTGTGGAATTTGTCCCGAAAGTTTTTGAATTTGTCCAGAAAAGTAATCTTCTTCGTACTTTAATTGTTGGGCTACTTCCAACCCTTTTTGGAAAGCATTTAGTGCTTGCGGATACTCTTTGCGTTCCAAGTGCATTTTTCCGATTAGATCATAAGCATTCATCAAACCATAAAAATTCGAGGCTAATTGTTGAGTCTGTACAAGAATTTCGCTAGCTTGTAACGCCTCTTGTATTTGTCCTTGGGAACGGTAGAGCGCGATTAATTTTTGCAAAGCTTCACCTGCACGCACATATTGTTGTGATTGCCAAGCAATTGTGTAAGCTTGTTGATAGTTATTGAAAGCTTCTTGGAGAAGATTAGGATTTTCCTTTGCCAAGGATTCATAATCTGAACCGATCGCTAGTTTTAAAGCTGGTAGTTGAGTCGGATTATTCTGTCTTTGGTATATTTCTGTGAGTCGGTTGTGTATTTCTATTGCTTGCTGGGGTTGTTTCCCTTGTTCGTAAATGTAGGCTAATTTTTGCAAGTATACTAGCTCATTGACACTATCACCCCTAGCAGTAGCTAATTTTAACAACTCCCGATAAGTTGCTCCTGCTTTGCTGTAATCAAACCAACTCAGATGTACTTCCCCGATAGTCTGTAAAATTTGTACTTCTTTAGCTGTATCTTGCTGCTGTCGCGCCGCAGCTAAAACTTGCTCATAAACTTCCACTGCATTTTGAGGCGAGCGCACTTGTCGGTAAGCTAATCCTAGTGCTTGCAATAACTCTAAATCATTAGTTTTTTGAGACTGTACCTGCTTTTGAATTGCTTGTAATCGCTGAGTAATGTATTGTACCTCTGGGCGATTGCTTTTTTGATAAGCTACAGCACCCACCCTTCCTAGTGCTTGCACCTCTTTCACAGCACCCAAATATCGACGCAACCGCAGTTCCCGGTTCCAGATATCAAATGCTCCCACCTCATCACCTGCTTGCAATTTCGCCGTAGCTTGTTGATTCAACTTATCCAACTCCACCTCCAACTGTTGCTGTTCACTTACAGATAACGGCTGTTTGTCTTTGTCTGGATTCCGTGGCAACAGTGGATCGGGTGTGGTAATTTCTAAGGGTGATGGCGGAAACTCATCTGGTGGTTGAGGCTTTTTAGTAGCCGCCATAGTTAAGGAAGTGCCAAATAACCACAAAGCAGTAGTAGCAGTAATTGTCACACTTAAGCGTTTGAGCATAGTTGTTAATAGTTGATTGTTGATTGTTCATAGCCATTAGCCATATTTGACGATCATCGCTCAAAAATTCTCCTGCAAAACCAGCCCCTTCAAGGTGGGTGAAAAAAATGTAAATAAGACTTACGCACTAATCACGGAAGAATAAAACCACAGAGGCACAGAGGACACGGAGGAATAAGAGTTGGAGAGGTATTTTGCGTAAGTCCTGGTAAAGTAATAATAAGGCGATGGAGCTCGCCATAACCGCCTTTTAGTGATATTTAACACTTAATTAAAAGGCTGATGGCTCCTACTTCTCCGGCTTGCTACGGAAGAGTAGGGCTGTTTGTCTTTATCTTCCGTCAGCAAGTCACGCTTGCTCTTGATATTGTTCTCAAGCTGCGTGATGTTAGAAAGTATTCTGTGGATCTTGCTGATGGGCTTTTTCGTGGGGCAGATTGCCCGGCGGTTGCAAGCCCCTGCACTGGTAGGTATGGTTTTGGTGGGAATTATACTGGGGCCTCAAGTTGCCGATGCTATTAGCCCTAATGTACTGGCTGCGTCTGCTCCCTTACGAGCGATCGCTGTCATGGTAATTTTGATGAAGGCTGGGTTGGGGTTAGACCGAGAAAAATTGATACAGCAAGGAACAGTAGCATTACGATTAGGCTTTTTGCCTGCGGCGTGTGAAGCTTTGCTCATTGCCCTAGCTGCTATGTGGATTTTCAAGTTTGATTTTCCTACGGGACTGTTGTTAGGTTGCATTATTGGGGCAGAGTCACCCGCAGTAATTGTACCGGGAATGCTGCGGCTAAAAAGCTTGGGTTGGGGAGTTACTAAGGGGATTCCTGATGCAATTCTTACTGGCAGCGCTTTGTCAGATGTGTTACTACTGCTAGTGTTTAGTTTGTTGCTGAGCTTTTTAGTACAGGGGGCAACTTCCGGGGTGACATTGCCTTTTGGCTTCAGCTTCAGTGTGGTTCAACTGCTTCCGATTCAGATTGTTTGTCAGATTGTTTTTGGAGTTGTGCTGGGTTTCGCGACAGCGCGTCTTGTGGTTTTATTGCTGGCGAAGCAGAACTGGACTCAAAATGCAGTGCAGGATACTTTGGTTGCAGCAAGTTTGGCGTTGTTGCTGGTGGTGCTAGCAGAGAAGTTCCCCTTCTTCTCTGGCTATCTAGCAGTGATGGCGACGGGATTTTTCTTGATTGAGTTGGATGCTCCTTTAGCACGACGGTTGCGTTCTGGCTTCGACAGCTTGTGGACTGTAGCAGAAATCGTTTTGTTTGTGTTGCTAGGGGCAAGTATTCAACTACAAGTGTTAGAAAAAACTCTGCTTCCAGGATTGGTGATTCTGGTAATTGGGACGCTGATTGGACGCGCTCTCGGATGGTATTTATCTACATTGGGGAGTAACTGGAATTGGCGAGAGCGGCTGTTTTTGCTACCAGGGAACTCTGCTAAAGCCACTGTTCAAGCAGCAATTGGGGCGATTCCCTTGACACAGGGTATTCAGGGTGGAGAGACGATTCTAGCGATCGCTGCCTTATCTATCTTAGTCACTGCGCCTTTGGGAGCCTGGGCAATCCCTACCTTTGCACCCAAATTGCTAGAGCGAGGCGAAGTTGATCCAACCAAGGTAGCGATCGCTCGTCGCCTTGTGCTGCTAGCCGCCGTTGATACCTCCCCTTTAGCTAGTCAGGTGTTGACTAAAGCTGCTGATCTTGCTCGTCGTAGTGATGGTGAGGTGATTGTATTACACGTTATCCGCACAAATGATCCCAGGGGAGTAGAGCATTTGCGAGAAAAATCTCAACGACTTCTAGCAGACATTCGCCATAAGTTCATTACCATCACAGGCTCGGTTCCAGAGGAAATAGTTCGTGTTGCTCAGGAATATCGAGTTGCTGATATTGTCATTGGCAAGCGAGGACATCAACCTTGGGATGAGGTTTTAGTGGGTTCAGTTTCCCAAGCAGTCCTGGAATCAAGTCCAATTCCCGTCATCTTAGTTGAAGATGGGCGTATCCGTAAATAACCTAATTTCCTTGAACTACTTACCATGCTGCAAAATCCTGCGGTTCGTACCCCTGTTGGTATCAGTATCGGTGCAATTGCTGGCGCGCTCTCGCGTTATTATCTCGGTTTGTGGTTTACTAAGCTTTTTGGTACAGAGTTTCCCTACAGCACACTGATTATTAATGTTAGTGGATGTTTTGTCATGGGTTTTTTTACGACGCTGACACTGGGACGATTCATCGCGATTCATCCTGATATCCGGCTATTAGTGACCACAGGATTTTTAGGATCTTATACTACTTTCTCAACTTATGAGTTAGATACAGCCAAGTTGTTCCAAGAACAAAGCTTAGAAGTTGATTTGGTTTACTGGCTTGGTAGTGCTTTTTTGGCACTCCTCAGCCTGCTGTTAGGGAATGCTCTGGCTGAATTTATCCGGATCAAGGAGGAATCTTGACAATCACCACAAGCAACTCAATATTTACTTAACTCCTAACTTGCACCTCGCCCTGAGTATGCCTTGAACTTTAGTTCAAGGCTTATAGCCCAAGTCCGTTAAAACGGACTCAAATGTATATCCAGTAAACTTTAGCTTACTTGAGCTTTGAGCCAAGACATTTATTTCTTAGCGGACGAAAAAGTAGGTGCAAAATCTAAGTTAACAATGTGCTGAGTTGTAAACAATCACATCGCCCAGATCCCCGACTTTTCTCAAAAGTCGGGGATATTGTTTTTCTTGCCATAGCATTTTTGATACTAGTTAAAAGACACTTTGCGTAATTTCACTAGAGCAAAATTTTGGTAACAATTGCCCTTACTAGTGCATCTAAATATAAAAGTATCAAAGTTTGAAATCCAAATGCTTGGTTTTGGACTGTGAAATGATCATGTACTCCATTGGGCTGATGTCGGTTATCCCTCAGATAAGTTGGGTGATTTGGGGTTGTAAAATAAAGTGATTGCTGGAATTAATTATTGGTTAACTATTTTATGAAATACTCAGCAATATATAAAATTCCCAACCCAAGATAGAGGATTTTTCACGGTTTTAATTGTTTATCATATAATTAGTAAAAAATGATATACGGTTATATTATTCGAGTTGGAGAAATGAACCTCTTTCACAAACCACAAAGTACACAAAGTACACAAAGGAAGGAAGATTTTTCTCGTTTGCCTAAGAAATTAAATAAAGGTCTTTCTTTGATACTGGGTTTAGGAAGCGCTGCAAGTGTAGGATTATCTGCTCCGAAACCTGCGGAAGCGCTTCCATTTCAGGATTTAATTGTTCCGGGAATCCAATATTTTCAACTTTCTAATTTATCAACCAAGCAAAAGGTTGAATTGGGCAGTAATATACATCAACAGGTACGTGGAAATTATAGAGTTGGTACGAATGCAACTGTTACTAGAATTGGTCAAAGATTAGCACGAGTTAGTAGCTGTTCTCAAACTCCTTTTAAATTTTATGTAGTTCAAGATCCAAGCATTAATGCTTTTGCCACTACTGGTGGTTATGTTTATGTCCACACTGGTTTGATCAATGCCGCGGATAATGAAGATCAGTTGGCGTCGGTAATCGCACACGAAATCGCTCACATTTGTAATGACGATTTGGTGAAAAGACTTAGACAAACGCAGTTAGCTCAAGGTGCAGCTTCTCTTGCTGGTTTGGATAGAAGTAAGTTAGCTGCCATAGCTTATCAGTTGGCTATAGACTTACCTAACAGCCGCGAGGCTGAGTTTAACGCTGATGCTAAGGGATTGCAGTATCTGCAACAGGCTGGTTATGATCCTAATGCTATGCCTGCTTTCTTAAAGAAATTAGCGTCTCGTCCTTCTCCACCAGAGTTTTTTAGTACTCACCCAAACCCACGGGAACGGATTGCGGCTTTAGAGAGAAGAATAGCTGATAGTCGTCGTTAGGTTACTGTAGATTAATGATCGCCTGATCAGTGTGTTACGCCTAAATCCTTGCTCTCCATTAACTCTAGAATCACTGTAACTAACTCGGTTGGTTCTACTGGTTTGGCAATATGGCTCAAAGCCTGCGCTGATTGCTCGGTTTTTATCTTCTTCTCTAGCATAAGCAGTCAGAGCGATCGCTGGAATTTTTCCTCCCTGTTCTTGCTTCATCTGGCGAATTTTCCGGACTAATGTGTAACCGTCTGTTTCTGGCGTACCTATATCACTAAGCAAAACATCTGGTTTAAAGGTATGCAGTGCTTGCAGTGCTTGCTCGGCTGAAGAAACCGCCATTGGCACTGCTCCATATTCTTCTAGAGCAAAAACCAAAAATTCCCGGCTATCTAACTCATCATCAACAACAAGTACTCGTAAGCCAGCCAGAGGAAATTGGGAGATGGGGTGATGGGGTGATTGGGTGATGGGGCAATGGGGAGATGGGGCAGTAGGAAGCAGAGGTAGTCTGACTGTAAACGTGGCTCCCTGTCCTTCTCCTGGACTTTCTGCACTGACTGTCCCACCGTGTAGTTCTACTATATGGCGCGTGATTGCCAAACCTAAACCTAATCCACCATGATTTCTGGTAATCGAGCCATCAGCTTGGCGAAAATAATCAAATACGTGGGGGAGAAACTGCGGTTTGATGCCAATGCCTGTATCTTTGACTGTGATTTGGGCGTAGCGGTTTTTGTGATCGAGCGATGGGGTGGTGGGGTGGTGGGGAGAGTTTGATTCTACTTTCTCCCCATTGCCCCTAATCTCCACTCCCTTGGCGGAATGGGGACCCCGAGTTTCCCATCTCCCCATCTGCCAATCGTTGACTACTTCTAGGCGCACTTCCACCCTACCGCCATTGGGGGTAAATTTGATGGCGTTGGCAAGTAAATTCCAAACTACTTGCTGGAGGCGGCTGGCATCACCTAATACTAAGCCTACAGTCGGGTCTAATACTGATTTGATTTGAATTGATTTTGATTGAGCAGCTAAGGACATCGTATCAATTGCTGCTTCTATTGATACAGTGAGGTTAACTGGACAAACATTCAGACGTAACTTGCCTTGGAGAATGCGGGAAACATCTAGTAAGTCTCCAATGAGTTGAGTTTGCAAACGGGCATTGCGCTCGATTGTTTCTAAGGCTCGCCTGGTTGCTGCTGGTTCTAACTGGCGAGACAGTAACAATTTTGACCAACCTAGAATCGCGTTGAGAGGCGATCGCAATTCATGGGAGAGGATGGCGAGAAACTCATCTTTGACGCGATTGGCTTGTTGAGATTCTTCGTAAAGCCGGGCGTTATCAATGGCTGCTCCTACCATGTGTCCTAGTTGCGCCAAAATGTTTTCGTCTTCTTCCGTAAATTCACCCTCGTACTTATCAGAAAGCTGGATAATTCCCAAGCTTTTACCATTCACAAAAGTAACTGGTGCGGCTAGCCAGCCTCGCAGAGGAGGGTGTTTGCTTGCGGCTTTGCCAAAAGAATGCCAAGCAGGATGGGCTTCTAGTTGTGCTTGTGTCAACCTCATGGGTTGTTGGTTTTGGCAGACGATGTGATAGATACCAGAACCATCCAGAGATGCTTGGTAGTCGCGCCATTGAGCGTATTTTTTTGAGAGAGAAATCTTACTATTGGCACTTGTCCAGTTCCCATCTAGGGTAATATGTACGATCGCCATATGTGCTTCGATAATTTCCCTAGATTTGTCTGCAATCAACTGTAGCAAATTATCAAGAGATAGGGTGGAATTAATCAAAGGCGAGGCTGCTGTTAGTTGTTTGAGGCGATTGAGATATCTGCGTTCTCTTGCTTCTGCTTGTTTACGGGCAGTAATATCCATTGCAACGCCAGACATCTGCAATGGCTGACCAGATGCATCAAAACTGACTTGGCCTTTGTCATACAACCATACAATCGAGCCATCCGGGCGCAACATCCGATATTCTTACTCGTAGGGTGTGCCTTGTTCTAGGGCAGTTCTGATATTTTCTTGAAAGCGATCGCGATCTTCTGGGTGAACTAAATTTAGAGTTGCTTGAAATGAGGTAGTATAACTTTCCTCTGGCTTTAAACCGATGATTTGATCTGCATTGAGCGATCGGCGTACTTCTCCTGTTTGAATATTCCAGTTAAAGGCAATGATATTGCCAGCTTCTAAGGCAAAGCGTAAGTTTTCCTCTGAAACTCTCACTTTTTCAATAGCATTGGCATACTCTTGCCGTAATCTTTGCTTTTCCAAACTTTCACGCACGGCAATAGTTAAACGGTGTATATGATTTCGCTTCTTGAGTACGTAGTCACTCAAACCCGCTTTCATGCCTTGCACTGCTATTTCTTCGCTACCACTATCGGTAAACATAATCACTGGACAGTCTGGGTAGATGGCTTTCACTGCTGCTAACACTTGCAAGCCATTAGTCCAACGCAGTTGATAGTCAGTGATTACTATATCAAAACCACCTGTGGTCAATGCTTGTTGAAGCGAATCAGCATCGAACACACAGACAACTTCGAGATCGGCAAAACTCCGCCTCAGTTCCTGCATGACGATGAGGCGATCATTAGGATTGTCATCTACGAGGAGAATATGTAGCATTAATCGAGTTTTGCCCTTAAGCTTTGCTTAATTGTATCCAAAATCGACTGCCTTGATTTAAGCGAGACTCGACACCGACTCGACCACCCATACGTTCTACTCCTTTATTGACAATCGCCAAACCTATACCAGTGCCAGGATAGGTTTCTTCTCCGTGTAAACGCTCAAAAACACCAAAAATTTGCTGTTGATATTTTTCAGGAATTCCAATACCGTTGTCTTCTATCCACAGGCGAATAAATTGGGAGGGGGGAGTGGGAAGGTGGGGTGATGGGGTGATGGGGTGGTGGGGAGTGGGAAGGTGGGGTGATGGGGTGATGGGGAGGTGGGGTGATGCGGCTGTAGTCGAGTAAGTTTTCAATTAAGGTATTCATTAGCACCGCAGCACGGCGGATACGGTCTAAGTAATTCTGTCCACTAGCATCCAATTGAGTTCTGTAACTATCCAACAAAATCTGAGCAAATGATTCAATTGCTCGCAAAGGCGCACGCAAATCGTGAGAAACTGAGTAAGCAAATGCCTCTAGCTGGGAATTGACATCTTCTAATTCGCCTGTACGTTGTTGAACTCGTAATTCAAGAGTTTCATTGAGTTGACGCAGAGCTAATTCTGCTTGCTTAAGAGCGGTGATATCTTCAACTATGGCATCAATAACACCTTCATCGTCGTTAGTATTTAAGTATTGCGTCAAGAGTACCCATTTGGATTGCCCATCAGTTTGGGGGATGCGGATTTCTTGTGCTTTTTGTGACTTCCCTCTGCTGACTTCGGTGCTGGTAAGTAGAGGTGTTCCAGGCGGAGAAAGCTGGGAACATAGTTGGCGCAAATTTACTGCTTGCGCTTCTGTTAAATTATTTACACTTAGTAAATTCAAAAAAGCTTGGTTACTTTCTAACAAATAACCATCAAGAGTCGAGGAAAAAACCCCAACGTTAAGATTTTCAAGTAATAATTGTAACCTATTTTCTAACCGTGCTACCTGACGTCGAGCAGCTACTCGTTCCAAAGCACCCTGAACCGCGACTCGTAAGCGAACAAAGTGTCGAGGCGATTTGACGATGTAGTCATCCAGTCCAGCTTTCATCGCTGCCTACAGCAATTTCTTCGTTACCAGAGTTGGTAAACATAATTACAGGGCAATCTGGGTAACGAGATTTAATGGCTGTGAGAATTTCTAAACCATTAGTCCAACGTAGCTGGTAATCTGTGACGACAAGAGCGAAACTTTTGTTGGCGATCGCATGAAAAAATTCTTTGTGATCTGCAACTTCTGTAACTTGTAATTCTGGGATTTCTTGCTCTAGTTCCCGTCTAACGAGCAGGCGATCAGTTGGGTTATCGTCAACAATGAGAATATGTAGCACAAGTTCTATACTAAGTTATTTATAAAAGCAAAAAAGTTATATTAGCTTTCATTATATATTTTGATATAAAAGCACGAATATACATATTAGCGTTTTAATTTCGTAGTAAAATTAACAAAAAATTAAAATTCCAACAAAAGTTCTGGTGGCTCATTAATTCTTAGCCAATAGTCGCTGAAACTTTTGATCATCTCTGACAGTGCAGCAAACTTGACTGGCTTTACCAAATATGAATTAACTCCTAATTCATAAGCCTGATTTACATCTACTTTCTGTCGAGAAGAAGTCAGAATAATCACAGGCAAAAGTTTCAATTCTGGCTGCTGCTTAATCCATGCCAAAACTTCATGCCCAGAACGACGGGGTAATTTTAAGTCCAGTAAAATAATGCTTGGTAGAGGGTAACGAGTGCGATCGCCATACTCCCCTGCCCCACTCAGGTACGAAACCGCTGTATCTCCATCTTTAACAATTTGCAGTGAAATATGTGCTAATTCTTCATTGCGAAAAGCTCGTTGGATTAACAAAATGTCAGTAGGATTGTCTTCGATCAATAAAATTGTGTTTGTCATTTGTCATTGGTTGGTGGTTGTTTGTTGTTTGTTGTTTGTTGTTTGTTAGTGGTTGGTTGTTAGTTGTTTAATACTTACTCCTCACACTCCTCACACTCCTCACACTCCTCACACTCCTCACACTCCCATCACCCCACCGCCCCTAATCCCCAGAGGGGACCCCGAGTTCCCCATCACCCCACCTCCCCACCTCCCCACCTCCCCATCACCCCACCTCCTCCAACTACCTAACACTTTTTAACTGAATCCAAAATCGGCTACCTTTTCCTAATTGAGATTCAACTCCAACTAGGCCTCCCATTCGTTCGACTCCTTTGTAGACAATTGCTAATCCAATCCCTGTTCCTGGGTAAGCTTCTACTCCGTGTAAGCGTTCAAAAACGCGAAAAATACGTTTTTGATGTTCTGGAGAAATGCCAATACCGTTGTCGGCTACCCAGAGGCGAATAAATTTCGACGGAGGGGTGTTAGTTGGTTGTTGATTGTTGGTTGTTAGCTGTTGGTGAGACCAGCCCCCCAAAAAGGCGGTCTCCGTCACGTAGACACGAAGTGGCTTAAGGTAAGGGTAGGGGGACTGGCGAACCCGTAGACACGTAGTGGCTTAAGGTAAGGGTAGGGTTGGTGGTTAGTAGTTGGTGGTTGGTTGTTGATGGTTGACTATGTAGTTGTTTCCAATGCCCACTTCCCACACTCCCCCCTCTCCCTTGTCCTCCTTGTCTTCCTTGTCCTCCTAGTCCCCCTTGTCCCCTTGTCAACCTGTCCTCTTCCACTGCTTCTGCCCAGATTTGAATTTGCGGTTCTACACCGACTGCAACAAATTTTATGGCATTACTGAGTAAATTTGTTATGACTTGTATGAGCGTAGTACGATGAGCTTGTACCAAGGGCAGGGGCGATCGCACTGTGATGTTAGCGTGTGGATATTTTGGTTCGGTTGCTACTTGGCTAATGGCTTCTTCTACGACTGCGTTTAAATCTACAGGTTGCAGCTTTAATTCGGCACGACTAAGGCGGCTGTATGCTAGTAAGTCTTCGATCAGTTCTTCTAATTGTTCACTTGAATTAATGATATGTTGGGCATATTCCCGACCAAGTTCATCAAGTTGATTGCCATAGTCTTCTAACAGTGCCTCAGATAATCCCTGCATTCCCCGCAGGGGCGCACGCAAATCATGAGCGACAGAATAAGCAAAACCTTCTAGTTCCTCGTTAGCTTCTTGTAGCTGGGCTGTGCGTTCTGCTACTCGTTGTTCTAGGGTAGCGTTAAGTTGGAGAATTTCTGCTTCTGCTTGCTTGCGTTCTGTAATATCAATAGCTGTACTAATTACTAAGCTTCTACCATCAGAGAGTTTACCTAAAGGAGCAGAATAAAATTCCCAAATTCGTGTTTTGCCGGTGGCTGTGGTAATTGTGTACTCACCTTCAGATATTCTTTTGTCTAATTTGTGCAATCGCTCAATGTCGTCTCTTACTAGGACTTTGCGATTACCGTAGGCTTTTTCTGTCCAATCCTCAATTGTGGAAATGTCTGAATGAGTGTAGCCTGTGAGTTCTTCCCAAGTGTGATTTATTTGTAATACCTCTCCGTCTTCGGTATGAAGCATAATTGGCAATGGGGCATCAAGTACAGCACGCCGGAACCGTTCTTCACTTTGTTGGATTACTAATTCTGCCTGCTTTTGTTGTGTAATATCAGTATGGATGCCTACCCACTCGCGGATTTCCCCGTTGTCATCTAAAACGGGTACAGCCCGGACATTAAAGTATCGATAGGAACCATCGGCTACCTGAACGCGATGCTCATTTTCATAAACACTCTTGGTGGCGATCGCATTTCGCCACGATTGTAAGGCTTGCTCTCGCTCTTCGGGGTGAATGACTCCCAAAAAGCCGCTGTTTTTGAATTCTGCTTCATTTTGCCCTGTGAGCGATCGCCAAGAGGGGATATCTTCAACTATTTCTCCTTGGGCATTTGTTGTCCAAACTGCTTGGGCGGTGGCAGTTACTAAGGAACGATAACGGGCTTCGCTTTGCCTAATTTGTTGCTGTTCTTGTTGTAGCTGCATCAGCAGTTGATTCTGTTTGTCTGCTTCTTGCTGACGCTGAAATATATCTCGCCTGATCAAATAATATATGGCTGCCAACAACAGTAAACTGACACAGGTAGCAATGGTGAAAGTGAATACTGTTCGGCGAATGCTGGCTTGAGATTCTTTTATCCTCTGGCTTAAAAGCTGATTTTCCTTGGCTTGCATCTGGGCTATTTTTTGCCGGATCTCATCCATCGTTTGCTTGCCTTTGTCGGTTTCCACTACTCGCAAGGCAGCAGCCAAACTCTGCTGTCGTCGCAAATCGATGGTTCGTTGCGAGATCGCCAGTCTAACAGCAATTAACTTTTCTAATTCTTGAATTCGTGCCTGTTGTTGGGGATTATCGGCAGTCAGTCGCCGTAATCTACCCAATTGTTCATTGATATGAGCGATCGCTGTTTGATAAGGTTCTAAATATTTTTCTTTTCCTGTCAACAGATAACCGCGCTGTCCGGTTTCTGCGTCTTTTATAGTTGACAGGGTTTTTTCCAATTCAGTTAAAACCTGGTATGTATGGCTTACCCACTGCTCATTTTCAATGATTTTCCGAGTATTGTGATAAGAGATGACTGCATTGGCAACTAGCAGTATCAACCCTACACCTAACCCAATAGTGAGTTGCTGAAGCAATGGGCGTTTCATAAGCACAGGTGAATCAGGGAGTGAAAACAGATGGATACAAAAACAGTTTAGCTAGAACTGAAGCTTGAAAATGGGTGTAGTAGTTCACCAAATTGATTTTGATCGGTTAGCCAGATCCCCGACTTTTTAAAAAAGTCGGGGATCTGACTCCTCACAAAGAGTTAAAACTTATGTGGTCGAGTAGTAGGGGCAATAAGGTTTGGTTAAGGGGGAAAGGGCAAAGGGTAAAGGAGGAAAAATAAGCATTTTCCCCTTTTTCCTTTAAACTTTTCCCTACTCTTGCAAAAGGTACTTTTGCAAGAGGTCTAGTAAACGAACACCGATGCACACTGATGCACACAGATGGATTATGAGTTTGCTGCTGGGTTAATCCCCGATCCCCTTCAACTTCGTTGCCAAATTTTAATCGTCTTATCCAAACTCCCACTTACTAAAATTTCTCCAGAAGTACTAAATGCTACTGCTGTTACTGTGTGATGATGACCAGTAAACGTACCGAGTAATTCACCCGTTTGTAAGTGCCATAATTTAATTGTTTTGTCGGCGCTACCACTGGCAATTGTTTGTCCATCGGGACTCAGGGCGATCGCATGAACTCCATCTCTATGTCCTTTGAGGGTATGTAGCAATTCTCCTGTCTCTAGTTGCCAAATTTTTATGGTTTTATCCCGACTCCCACTGACAAGAATTTTGCGATCGCTACTCATCGCTAAAGAACACACAATATGACTATGCCCTGTCAGAGTATTTAACAATTGGGCATTGGGAGTTTTACCCTCTTGTTGGCAAACTCGCCATACCTTAATTTTGCGGTAACTGCCTGTAACTAAAATTTCTCCGTCTTGGCTCAAAGCTAGAGAATGAGCAGCAGTATCATCCAAAGAGAGGGCAACTATAACGCGGCGTTGCATTAAGTCCCAAAAGCAAATTGTTCTGTCGTCTCCTCCTGTTGCCAACAGGCGTCCGTCTGGAGTAAAAGCAACACAGCGCACCATGCCATTGTGTTTGTGCAGAATATCGATCAAATCCCTGGCACCGACATGCCACATCTTAATCGTAGAGTCTGCACCTGCACTGACTAAAGTATGCCCGTCTGGACTAAAAGCAAGGGCGTTTACTTCATCTACTAGTCCAGACAACATCCAGGGATGCTCAGATAAAGTACCTACTAGTTCTCCCTTTGTCAAATCCCACAATTTTGTTTCTCCGCGACTTCCACTGGCTACTAAAGTAGAATTGCTGCTATTTTTGCTTCCCGGATAGAATGCAAGACAGTTTATGCCTCTACTATGCCCTTTGAGTGTTTGCCAACATTCCCAATCGCCGATTATGGCTTTAAGAGGATGTTCTGGTGGCACAGTTTGAGTTTTTTCTGGCACAAACGTTTCATCAAATAATGATGGCGTCTCTTGTTTGCTTATGCCTGTTGCTAAATACCAACTCAATCCACCCGCATACAGCAAGTTACTGGGGGATACATAAATTTTTGGTTCACTAAATTCAATTTGATTTGTTGGTAAAAAGCCAGTAACTATTGCTTGTTTCTCGTAACCTCTCTCACCATTAAATGGATAAAACAAACAGACAAAAATCAATACTCTGTAATCTCTTAAATCTTCTTGAGTGACTGACCATTTAATTTTATCTTTTTTAATTCCATTAAAACTTTCTCCATCAGCCACACAAACAAGAATTTTATTTCTCGGATTGTCGACTAATAAATAAGGAAATTTGCTTTCACCTCGTAAATTTCCTTCATCATCTAAAACCATACTTTTTACAGCATCTTGTGGTAATTTTTTCACAGATTTACCCAAGCGTTGAAACATGACTTGATCAACTATTTGCTCTCGCAAAATATAATCTTCTACTTGCTGTTGAAAGTATGCTGAAAAGGGTATATTCCAATCGGAAAATTCTGGATAATCAGGTGGTGTGGGAGGTGGATTTTTACCAAGAATTTCTGCTTGTTGGCAAGCAACTGTCAACATTTTTTCCAGTGCTTCGCCCGAAAATGCCATGATTTCAGTGTGGCAACCTCTAACTTGAGTTTCCAGCAAAGATACGTCATGAGTTCTTGGTTTTTTCACCCGTTGAAGGAAATCAGCTTGTTGAGCTTTGAGTAAGCTAATCCAATCCATCGAAAACCTCGCAAGGGTACTGCAACCTTATAGCGCCAGCAATTAGTTGTGCAGAGAATTTGAATGAAATCAGAAGGAAGAATAAATCATAAATAAGCAAGTTCCATAACTTTAGTTATGAAATTTGAAATAGATTTTTTGTTATTCCATGAATCTAATAACTTGATATTATCAATCAAATTAATTTTCTCCACAAAAATAATCACGATTTGTATCTCCAGGTAACTTAATTAAAGATCGGTATATGGCACCCCTTGAAGGTTAAATTTTAATCTGTCAATTTGGACACAGGCTTTTCGATGCTAATTCATAAAAAAACTACTGCATATCTACGTTAGGCTATACTGAGCCAACAGTTCAAGTTGATTAACTAGAGTTAACAACTAGTCAATCATATTATTGGTATGCATGGACAAACACAACTACTCACCAGACATTGATATCGTAGGTGACAAATTCCGGCTAAATGAGAAGAAATTAGCTGATAGCAGTTTATTCTACCGAACCAGGAAAAGAAAATACTGTTAGCACAGAAGCAGTTGCCCTTGGAAAAATGGTGAGACGCGATCGCTTGATTTTACTTTGACCTGAGGGGAGTGCGATCGGACATTGGATCACTATTCACAAAATAGGGCATCGTCGAGATATTTATAATTAATTTTGCATAATGCGATCGCATATATTCACCTCAAACATCATATTGCTAAAACAGGTGTGCGATCGCTTTAGCACTAGAAACAAGATCCCCGACTTTTCTAAAAAGTCGGGGATCTATGTTCCCCAAAAAATAACGTCTTAACATGCGATTAAGATTATGAAAAGCAATCTCTACAATGTGAATATATCTGTGTGAAATAACACAGAGGACAAAAGCATGGAACAAAATCCAAAAATCATGACTCAGCCAAAAATTTTGTGGCTGCAAGTTTGGAGTTTGGCTGGAGTGCAAGGAGCAATTATCATCTGTTGGCTGATTTATAACCTGTACTTACCCAAACTGTTGGTTGGGTTTGGCTTCCCTGAGTCTTTGGCAGTAGGAATAATTATTTTAGAAAATGCCTTGGCGGTAGTCATGGAACCACTCATGGGTGCGCTTTGTGATCAAGCCAAGTATCGAGTCGGAAGTAGTTACCCTTTTATTACCCTGGGAGTTATCCTCTCCTCGGTTTTGTTTATTGCTATCCCTTGTATCGTCACTTTTGTACCACCTTCAGATGTGACAAAATTACTGTTACCTATAGCATTGGTGGCGTGGGCGTTAGCAATGACGGTATTTCGTAGCCCAATCTTTGCATTATTAGTTTACTACGCAATACCACCTCAGTTACCTTCAGCACTCAGCGTTGTAATTTTCGTCGGTGGAGTCGCAGGTGCGTTTCGAGGAGTAGCCAGTAACTTTATTCTCACTTTAGGGCCAATTTTTACCTTTGCAATTGGTTCTTTTATTCTTTTAGGGGCGGCGGCAACATTACGCTTGTTTAACCCGCCAAATACACCTGTAGATCAAACACAAACATGGACAAAACCAGAACATTTCCTCCGCTCATTAGCTTTAATTTTATGTACTGGTGTTGGTGTAGCTTTGGGTTCCCGGTTATTGATGGATGCTTTGAGTAAACTGCTCAAAGTTAATTTAAATACTGATAATGTTGATGGCTTAATGTTGTTCATCAACCTGGCAATAGCGTTTGCATTTATACCAGCAGGTTCATTAGCTGTAAAAATAGGTAATCGTGTAGCTATGATTATTGGTGTTGGTATCGCTACTATATTTTTGATGATGATTTTATATTTAGGCACATATGTTCCCGTAATTATACTAGGTGTGTGTGGATTTAGTTTAATAGTCAACGGTGGCATTCCCTTTGCTTTTTCGCTGGTGCGTCCTCGTTGGGCAGGATTAGCGGTAGGAATGTATTTTGCGGGATTTGCGTTAGTAGGAAGCTTATTTCCGGTAGTATTTCCCCAACCACAATTAATTACACCAGAAATAGGCGTTTGGGTAAGTGCGATCGCATTTGTGTTTACGGGTATATGTGTCGCCTCAAGTCGCACACCAAGCGAAGAATTAGAAGATCGGTAATGGGTAATGGATAATGGGTAATTAAGATATTGATGATTTTCCCATGCCCAATGCCCGGTGCCCAAGCTTTATACTTTCAAGTCTAGTAGGGGAATGATTGCCGAAATTAGTTAATTTGCGATCAAACCACTCTTGGTATGTTTTCTGGTGTTCCTCATCTTCCACAATGATTGTTACTTGCACCCCATTACATCCGTGATTTTGCTCCAGAGCGATCGCATTTAAAAGTAAACTAGCAATTTTAGGCGAAGTAAATTCACCGCTTAGAGTCAAACCACTCTCAAAACTTGCTTGTTTGGGTGTTTTTCCTGCAATCGATTCAACATTGGAAATTTCTTCTAACCCCAAATCTATCTGTGCCAGCTGTTTGTGTTCTGGACTAACTTGTTCCACAACCAGTTTCTCACATCTGATTGGAACCTCTACCATCCGAGTTTCAATTTGTTTGCGAACAATCACTTCACCAACTTTACGTTTACTACGATCAATTACTAATCTTTCTGCTAGCAAACGAATAATCTTTTGTACCGTATCCTCCACTTCTTCAGAAACTACTGGTTCTATTTGTATATTTGTATCGTTCGCTTTTGTGGGAACTAGTGTGGTGTCGTGGGTATTTGCTTCCTGAGTGTTTGAAGTTAGTTCAATTTCCCCGACTTGGCTTTCTCTGTCGAGATATTCAGGTAAATACTCTATTTCTGATTTATCTATCTTTGTTAAAATATGTCGATTCTGTGAATCAATTTTTTCAACTAGCTTGCTATTTAATAGAAAGAAGCGATCGCTTTGTTGATTTTGAGATTCACAGACTACAAAATCTAGCCGATGTTCAGCATCTACAATTAAATCTTTGACCTCACCAACCAGCTGTTCTTGCCTATCCAGAACAGCATAATCTTTCACTTTATCCCTTAAATTTTCCAGCTTAGCCGTAAGTTTTACAGTTCTTTGGTTTGACTGTTCAGTATCTCTATTAACTGTTATGTTAGTCATGGTTATAAAATTGATAACTGTTTTGCTAAAGAAATCAAAGTATTTAATAAGCTTTTTTTCTCCGCTGACATTTTAAAATCAACGGAGAAACCAGAGGCAAAGCCTCTAGATTTATTTTTGTATGCAGGAATTTGGAAGATAAATCAAGTAGTCTTGAATTATTAACATTCTTCAATTGAAAGACCCGAAATCTCCACATCCAATTCTTCTTGACGAATTGTGTGTTGGGCTTCTACTGTGTTCTATTCCACCACCATCTCAAATTACTGTAAACAACTCACTCCTGGTTGTCTATTGGGACTATCAGCAAACCCATCTGACTATTAGGTATGTTGATGTTCTGACTACCAGTTGGCGTTGCATCCTCAGTTGCTGCACTCTTAGCAATGTCCACTTTGCTCTTAACAGTCTTGTTAATACCTTGAGTTGCACCTTTAACAATATCCACTGTATTTTGCATAGTATCGTTCACATTTACAGCTGTTGCCGCCACAGTATCTACTGTATCTTTGACAGTATCGTTAATGTCTATAGCTGTATCCCTAACAGCCTTTCCTACATCTTGTGTGGTATCGTTAACACCATTAGCTACAGTTTTGATTGTGTTACCTACAGTTTTTACATTTTCGTTAAAACTAGAAGCTGTATTCTTGATCGTGTTTCCTACATTCTTTACAGTTTGGTTAACTCTTTGGGCTGTACCCTTGATAGCTAAAGCACCAGCGATCGCGCCCAAAGTAGCACCAATCAATGCTCCAAGGGCTACTTTTGCTAACCCATTCTCTGTGTCTTGCTCTACTGTATTAGCATTAGATTCCTCGGTAAGGAGCTTAATATTGCCGTCAGGCTGATCCAAGAACTCCTGGTTATTAGTCATCATAATCGTCTCCTTAATTTTTGAATTGGTATAACCTTACAACCTTAAATATTCAGGTCTATGACTCGACCACATAAGTTCTTAGGGGTTGCGAGGGGCCAGATCCCCGACTTTTTTTATGCTACCTGCTATTGTCATACTTATTATTGCTTTAGGTTTGATTGAGCAAGATGGTGTAGTAATTATGTTGGGTGTTTTGGGCGCTTGTGTAATTATTGCAACTATTGCATTTGCGATATCTGCTATCGGCCGCTTTGTGTTGATGCAACCTTCTTCTCGCTGACGGGCAACAGTATATTTATAGGGGTCAGATCCCCGACTTTTTAAAAAAGTCGGGGATCTCGCGGCCCATCATAGATTAAATAATTAATGGGATGAACCACTAAGGTGTGGTAGTTGGAGATGGTGTGGTAGTACCTGTGGTTTTATCTGCAAGTGATTGAGCTTGCTGCAAGTGCTGTTGAAGAGTTGGCAATTTTGTACTAGCAAAAGCTTGTAGATCGGCGTCTTGCCCTTGTTCAGCTTCACGCTGGAACAAAGAAACTGTCTTTTGGTGATCTTGCACCATCTGATTCATATATGCCCGATCAAAGTCTGCACCAGATAGCTTAGACAGGTTTGCTGCTACTTGTTTATTTTGTTCACCAACGCTTTGTGGTACGGTAAGTTTTTTCTGAGCAGCTAACTGTTTAAGTTGATTTTGAGCTTGAGTATGATCTGTGATCATCTGTTGAGCATACTGTTTGACTTCAGCGCTTGCTGCTCTTTTTTGCGCTAGTTGCCCAAGTTCAATTTCTGCCAAATTACCTTGTGTGGCTTGAGTTACAAACTCTTGATTGGAGATAGGAGTGGTGTTTTGAGTAGTTGGAGTTGTAGTAGATTGAGGCGTAGCTGGGTAAGTTTGGGTAGTACCTGTTTGAGTAGCCGTTTCATTTGGTTGAGTGGCACTTTGATCTGACTGATTTGTTGTAGTGCAACCAGCAGTGGTGGATAAAGCAACAAGCACAGCTGTAAAAAGTGTTATTGGTTTAAGCATAATTTCCGTTCCTCCTAGCAAAAATATTTTTGTTTCAAACCAACTTCGGATTGTTAGTGGGAATAAACACAGCAGACGCGCCTTCTTCGGCGACTCTACGACAAGGTTACGCCCTGGGAGTACAGAAACTAACAACAAAAAAATCATCACAAGTAAAGCAAGTCTTCTGGACAAATAGACGGTAAAAAATACTGTATAGATAGTTAAGGGCAGCCATAACCAAGAATAAATGACTGCCGGCAAGAAATAGACGTGCTATTTGCGTGTCTAACTATCTGAGCTTTCCACTCAATCCTAAAAGACCAAAATTTTTCTTTCCTCTAACTTTTGAGGGTGAAAATTCATTTACTACTGCTCCTTAAGCAGGAGACTATGTAAATTTAAAATGCAATTTTGAATACAAGTTTACCTTCTCACCAAAATATTTCTGCACCCTCAAAGCGTATTATTTCAAGATATTTTTGAAAAACTTGTTCTAAATCTAAAGAATGAGTATTGATTTAAACATTTATTGAGCAAAATGTGTCAGAAGAGACATGATATTCATCCCACTTTTTGAGTCAAGATATAGCAGAAAACTTGTAAAAGGATAAAAATCTAAATGGCAACAGCAAGGCAGTTATTGCAGATAGCGGCAGTTGGAGTTATTCACTGCACTATTATTTGAAAGCTGTAGAAATTATGTTGACTTAGAAACTAGCAATGGAGGATTGTGTGCAACCTATTTACGATGAATCATATGAGATGATAGTCCAAGGTGCTGAAGTCGAACAACAACAGGAAGAATATTATCCAGTTAAATTAATAACGAGTCTGGGTACAATTCACTGTCGTCACTATCCAGTTCCAAGCAGCGATAAAGCAGTAATTTGGGTTGGAGGTGTTGGTGGTGGTTGGGATACACCTGCTCGTGGACTTTACCCCCTACTTTGTCAGCAGTTAATCAAGGATGGCATAGCTTCTTTGAGAATACGTTTCCGCTATTCAACACAACTGATAGACTCTATTGTGGATGTTTTAGCTGGTATTAGCTACTTACATCACGAGGGTATTAAAAATTTTGCTCTTGTTGGTCATTCTTTCGGTGGTGCAGTAGTAATCCAGGCAGCTGCCCAATCTCCAGATGTTAGTACTGTTGTCACTCTTGCGACACAATCCTACGGCACAGAAGCAGTTTCCCAACTAGCAACTCGGTGTTCGTTGTTACTATTGCATGGTACGGCAGATCAGGTATTATCGCCCTATTGTTCACAAAGTGTCTATCAGCTTGCCCTGCAACCCAAACGCCTGATTCTGTATCCTAATGCCAATCATAGTCTTAATGAAGTGGCTGATGAAGTTACTCAAGTTGTCCGGGATTGGATCGTTGGACAGTTAAATAGTTCTTCCGCACGTGTACTTTAGCCTTTGCAATTCAGTTTAAATAATTTCACTAAAACTATAAACAAACATAAATGTTTATAGTCTTTTTGTTAAGTAATTAAATTATCCTCAGAAAACGCAAGATTACTTTAAAATACACCAGAATAACACTAAAAATAAAATTAAGACAAAAATATTCCTTAAGTATGATAAGGTCAAGCTATAAGTAAGAAGCAGCCATTTTCTATCTGATTGATAATTTAATATATTTTAAATACACTATCATAAAAGAAGAGCTTAGATAGAGTAAAGAAACAGAGTGAAAAAATAGTGATCTTGACCTATTAGCTTTACAAGAAAAATCAAAGTTATGTTTATTCAAGATTTATTAATCTGCTTACAAATTACAACAGATATCTTTACAAACAAAAAGCCTTCTGATTGTCTATCAAATCTTCCCTGTAATTGTCCTAATCCAGGAAAAAAATTAGAGTGTGAAGATTGTGAATATTTAGAGGCTTGTTTGTCTGAATTTGCACCTATTCACTCCCAAATAGCAGCATCAAATTTGTCTACATCGCCTGTTTCCGCCAGGATCTGCTCGTCGTGTGACACAGATTTTGAAACGTCTGTCGCTTAAGGAAAGATACACTCAACAATGGCTTATACCAATTTTGGATTTTAGATTTTGTGAAAAGTTTGTAGACGCGCAGCGTTCCGGAGGCAGCTTCAAAGCTTTTCAGGACGGATTTTGGATTGGAAGTCTTTGGCAAAAGGCTATATCAGGAATATCCAACAATACTAATACCAATTCCCTTTAAACGTGAAACATACTTGTCTTGTAGAGACGTGCCATGGCACGTCTGTTGCCATGGCACGTCTGTTGACATGGCACGTCTGGTACAGGATTTAAATGTATCGTGATTAACGTAAAATGGTATAACTATGACGTGAGTTCGATAGATTTATTAGCCCAATATCCCGCGCTCAAATAAATAGCTGGCTCATAATGAAAATCCACTTTCACAGTGATCAGTTATTGATCACTGATCACTGTTAACTATTAACTAATCACTGATTCCCATTGCACGGGAAAGCGATCGCCTGTTTGCTGAATGAATTGATCTAGCTGTTCTAGCATCAGCGGGCCAGGAACCGGATAACGTGCTGAAATAACTCGTTGTAAATCTGTGTAATACCGAATTAACGTAGCAAAGTTTCTAGGAAATTTATCTTCTTCTACCCCAATAAACTCACCGTGCTTACGAGCTCGTTTGAAAACATCGCGCCAGCGTTCTATTGAAGGTAAACCAACAGCATCTACTCCGTGGGAGAAAAGGAACATGTAAATTTCATCGTATGGATCAGTGCTTTCCAAATAATTTTCAATCCAATCTAAAGAAGGCTGCATGTTAAACTTCATCCAGAATGGCACTGAACCAGTACGTAAAGTCCACATTGGTTCTAGAAGAATAAACGATTCGACTAACAGGCGGTTGGCAATAATGCCACGTTGTTTATACCACCAACGATAAAGTTCAGCCACAAAAGGACTGAGATGTTCTGGTTCTTGAAAGATGATGCGCCGAATATGATAACCGCGATCGCGGGCAAAATTTTCAATATCGTCTCGCAAAGTCGCCTCAAAACCCCACTCTGCCTCTGGTCTTTCTCCATCTGGTGTCGGCGGATTCCACTGTCGTCGTGGTGACTGGTAGTGTTGCAAATACTCTGCAACACTTTCACCACCTTGAAAAAAGTCTGATTCTGTAGCACCACCCAACGCCCCAAATTGGAAAATGTGGCGAGCGTCAACTTCGGTAGTGGGCCAGGTACGCTGACACTCAACGATGAAAATAGTAGCGCCTTTTGGTAAGCAGTTTTCCAAAAAGTACTTGTAGGTTTCACCAAGACGTAGACGCTTGACGCGAAAGTAATTCATACCCCGCAAACTCAACCGATCTTGGTTGGGATCATACATGTGATGCAGTTGTAAGTCGGGGTTAGCAGCCAACAAAGGTTTGGCTTTTTCCCTACCCCACTCCATCGCCTTCTTTGGTTCGTCTGGATGGATCTCCGGATGCAGGACAGGGATCATAAAGGTTTGTGGCAACCAAGGTATACCCAGGGCAGCACACAGATGCACAATAGCACCACTAGCCGAACCAATGGCAACCGCCGGATACTGACGTTGGGGATACTCGTTCACAATCCATTGGGAGGCTACCTCAGCATTCACATCTTTTAAGCGGTCTGGAGGAATTGCTTCGCCTGCACTGCCAAGAGTGTAAATAACTTCTTGAACTTGTCGAGGCAGCTTGTTAATTAAAGTTGCGATTGGTTCTATGGCAGGTGGCTGCACACCCATCCCGGGAAAATCTTCTCCACGTAGGTAAGCAGCAGTAGCACGCAGCATTGCCGAACCAGAGTCGAAGCCAGCGATATAAGGTGGAGCTAATCGTAATTTTGTGCTTAAAGAAGCCAAAATTCCATCATAGAAGGGTGTTTTCATCTAATCTTTCCTTTTCCAGCAACTGCGATCGCGTAGCATCGATAAACGCTCGAGTCACACGAGATAGTTCTAATGGTGCGCTGTAATTGAGGGTGTGTCCTCCACCCGGAATTACAACTAATCGAGCATTTGGTAAGAGATTCACAACTTCTTCTGCCCACTGCTGTGACACAACAGGATCTTCTTGACCACGCACTACTAACGTAGGTACGTGCAGATAAGGAAGTTTGGTCTCAATGCAGTCTGATAGCGCAATTTGGATAGTACGGACAATGCGTGGTAAACCAGCTAGCCAGTAATCGTATGCTTGCAATGGACCCTGGGAGGGATCTTCAAGGGGAGCATTGAGCATAAAACGCCAAAGTTGTTGCGGTAAGTTACGAGCGTGTCGGTCAATCGTCGGCCCTTGCAACACTGCACGTTCCAAGCGATCAGGATAGCGCAAACCAAACTCTGTTATCACCTGACAACCAAAAGAGTTTCCCAGCATAGTTGCCCGCTCAATTCCGACTGCATCCATCCAGCGACATAAAATATTTGCCAACTCAGGCAAATCCAATACATGCTTTGGTTTTTCACTTTCACCGTAACCAGGGAAGTCTGGAGCATATACTTGATAATACGGTGCTAGTAACTCGGCAGCTGGAATCATGTAGCGACTGGAAACCACTACTCCATGCACCAGAATCACCACGGGAGTAGATTCTGGCAATGGCTCCTGTGATCTGCGTGCATGTATTATGAGACCATCAACTGTTGTGTAGTGGCTTTGCAATCTCCCCTTAGGTAGGTTCATATTTGTTTGTTTTTATTCGTTAGCTTGAACAGAAGGCAGAGGGCAGAGGGCAGAAGGGGTGAGAAATTTCATGTTTGGTTGTATACCAACGTACATGAATGGCTGTCTTGAAAATAGCGATTTGAGGATGAACCTAACAGCAAACCCATAATCTATCTGTGTGCATCTGTGTGCATCTGTGTTCGTTCTTTCATGCCCTCGTCGTGGGCAATTGCCCGTGGGATTCTAACTTAAACTTGCATACCAAATACACGTGCTACCTGCCTAGCCATATCCCAAACATCTTGGGTTGTCATTCCACCTGTACCCAACCAATTACCACTGATCCCTGTATAGTCTTCCATTGGCTGGAACAGATTGCCATCGGTTGGGGCTGCTGGCTTTTTGTCTTGGAAGTGATCTTGATCTACTTGGCGTGCCATCATCCGTTCTTCAAGATCAGGTGCTAATGTTTTCTCTAAAGCTAGCAGATAGCCTGCTTGTCCAACAATGATTTCTCGCTGTGGTCTATTTACTAGCCCGACAATTGCCTCTGCAACGTCTTTGGCAGGATAGACTGGGCTGAGTGCCTTGGTTTTACGACCAGTGTAGTTGGCTGCGTGCTGGAAGATTGGTGTATCAATAGATGCTGGTAACACCGTACAAACATGGATGTCAGGTGCATTGTCTAGATACAACTCCATCCGCAGGGAATCGGAAAGTCCGCGAATCGCATATTTGCTGATGGTATAAGGGCTGGTGTATGGCTGACCAGTGATTGCTACAACCGAGGAAACATTGATCAGGATACCACTACCTTGTTCTCGGAAGTAGGGTAGAGCTGCACGCGCACCATGCACATAACCAAATAAATTGGTGTCAATAACTCGCCGAAAAGCTTCGGGAGGTACATCTTCAAAGCGGGCAAACAAAGAGACAGCAGCATTATTTACCCACACATCAAGCCGACCAAAATTTTCAATTGCACGCCGTGCTAATGCTTGTACGGCTGACTCATCGGTGACATCTGTGGGTACTGCTAGAGCTTGTCCACCCAATTGCTTACACTGTTGGGCAACATCCTGCAAAGCAGCTTCCCTGCGAGCTGCTAATAGTAATGTTGCACCCTGTTTCGCAAATTCAAGTGCTGTAGCACGTCCTATTCCACTAGATGCACCTGTAATGACGATGACTGAATCTCTAATTCGCCGTGGCATACTGCTTTCTCCTTGAGCGATCGCACTGGTTAAGAGTAAACATCCACTCTCTTTGATGTAAGTTGCCTGTGCAATTAATTGTCCTCTTCCTAGAGAGTGAAACAAAGTTATATTTATCCAAAACCCATTACCAATTACCAATTACCTAATTAGAAATCTCCCTCTATCCCGTCAGGGATAGAAGGAGAAGATGGCAAAAGTCAGAGAATCTTAAATCTTACATATTTCAACCGAATTTCCCAGCATTGGCAGCAATTAGGAATGCTGCGTAGGTAAGAATGTAGCCAACTGTGAAGTGAGTTAGACCAACCAACCAACCTTGGACGATTGACAGAGCAACGGGTTTATCCTTCCAGCGCACTAGATTTGCCAGTGGAGTACGTTCGTGCGCCCAGACTAGAGTTTCAATTAACTCTTGCCAGTACCCACGCCAGCTAATCAGGAACATAAAACCAGTAGCCCAAACCAGGTGTCCAAAGAGGAACATCCAAGCCCAAACAGACAAGTTATTCATGCCGTAGGGATTGTATCCATTTATTACCTGAGCCGAGTTAGCCCAGAGATAATCACGGAACCAGCCCATCAAGTATGTAGAAGACTCGTTGAACTGAGCTACATTGCCTTGCCAAATACCCAGATGCTTCCAGTGCCAGTAAAAAGTTACCCAGCCAAGCAGGTTCAACATCCAGAATATGGCGAGGAAGAAAGACTGTTCCCAAGCGGAAGTTTGGCAAGTACCACCACGACCAGGCCCATCACAGGCGAAGGTGAAGCCGAAGTCTTTCTTGTCAGGAAACAGCTTACTACCACGGGCATCCAACGCACCCTTGACACAAATTAAGGTAGTAGTATGCAGACCAAGTGCGATCGCATGGTGAACCAAGAAATCACCAGGGCCAATAGTTAAGAACAGAGAGTTCGTACCAGAGTTAATCGCATCTAGCCAGCCTGGCAACCAGACGTTGGCATAGTTGGGCCATGCTGTGTGAGCAATGCTGTCTGGATTAGACAACAAGACCTGAGGGGTGACAACCGCAGTCAACTTGTGGCAGGGCAAGCCTTTCAGGTGACGGACGCCCTCAAAGATAAAAAGCAACAGCAAGATTTTTCTTATTCATCAGCACTCAAAACTCCTATTTTCACAAAGCGCGATCGCGCTCAATTAATTCTCATCTTTTCAGCAGTGATTAAAGTGAAAGGCAAGCCAAGCCTAAGTTACATCCCCCTTGTCACCCCCTCAGCAACAAGACATTCATGCCATATACCGCTTTCCCGTGAGCAGCTTGGATGAATTGAGCAAATACCGGCTCAATCAGGATTTGCTTCTCAGGTGTGCCGAAGGCAACAACTACATCGTTGTGGACGTACAAACCCAGGGTATGGAAGCCCAAGAATAAGGACACCCAACTGAGGTGGGAGATAATCGCTTCTTTGTGCTTCAGCACCCGCTCCAATACGTTGCCCTTATTTTGTTCAGGGTCGTAGTCCCGCACCCAGAATATTGCACCGTGAGCAAACGCACCAACCATGAAGAATCCAGCTAGGTATTGATGGTGGGTGTATAGACAGGCCTGAGTTGTATAATCCTTTGCCATAAAGGCGTAAGGAGGCAGGGCGTACATATGTTGCGCTACTAGGGACAGAGCAGTTCCCAAAGCAGCTAAGTGAATACCTAACTGAAAGTGCAACGAGTTGTTATAGGTGTCATACAAACCTTGGTGCGGCAGGTTGAACTGACCTTCAGTTTGGATACCAAAGAAATTTTTGGCATCGAGCATATCTTTGATGCTGTGACCAATCCCGAAGTTAGTCCGGTACTGATGACCAGCGATGATAAAGATAACTGCGATCGCTAAATGGTGGTGAGCCATATCAGTCAACCATAGCGACTCTGTTTGAGGATGGAAACCACCCAAAAACGTGAGAATGGCATTACCAGCGCCAGCAGATGTACCAAATATATGCTGTGCCGTATCCGGGTTTTGAGCGTAGACACCCCAGTTACCAGTGAAGAAAGGTTGTAAACCTGCTGGATGTGGTAGAGTCGTCAGAAAATTATTCCAGCCAACATGCTGTCCGCGAGATTCGGGGATAGCAACGTGAACCAAGTGACCAGCCCAAGCTAGGGAACTGACACCAAACAGACCTGCTAGGTGGTGGTTTAACCGAGGTTCAGCGCTCTTGAACCAAGCCAAGCTGGGACGGTATCTAGGTTGCAAGTGCAACCAACCAGCAAACAAGAACACTGCTGCCAACAACAGCAGGAAGATAGAACCCATGTAAAGGTCATTGTTCGTCCGCATACCGATGGTGTACCACCAGTGGTAAACACCAGAGTAAGCAATATTTACTGGATAGTTAACTCCGCCTTGAGTGAAAGCGTCTACCGCAGGTTTACCAAAGTGGGGATCCCAAATCGCATGGGCGATGGGGCGGATATGAACGGGATCTTTGATCCAAGTTTCAAAGTTACCTTGCCAGGCTACGTGGAACAACAGGCTAGAAGCCCACAAGAAAATGATTGCCACATGACCGAAGTGAGTAGCGAAAATCTTTTGATAAAGATTTTCTTCTGTCATGTCATCATGGCTTTCAAAATCGTTGCCCTGAGCCATCGCATACCAGATTCGACGTGTCGTCGGATCTTGAGCGAGATCCTGGCTAAATTTGGGAAATTTTCTTGCCATGTACTTTAATTACATCCTCCTTTTTAGCTAATTCAAGTTGCTAGATCTTTTGAGCCAGCAACGTCTAGCAATTGAATAAAAAACCCTTACAGCATCAAGTCGGAGGTCAAACAATTTTGGTTTATAGATTTGCGATTTTAGATTGACTAATCCAAAATCTCAAATTGGTACGGTCAATCTTTCATCAACAAAGCTAGTAGGTATGAGGATTAAAACGGGTTTAACTCCCAAATATACGTCCCCATTAAGTAAGAGTGATGCGATTCATCTCTCTATCAGTAGTACTAAACAAATTTACTAGTACTACTTCCCATCGCATTTCTGACTTAGGGGAGAGATTAGTATTACATCAACTTGTCATTATGAACACAAGCTAAAGTTCTACTACTTGAGCAACATTCCCCTAAAATACCGATTTCACAAAACTCTTGTATCTCGCTACATCTGAAAACTTCAAATTACCATTGCTCAAGCTGCTGCAAAAACGTCAACAAACCACATTGATTTTGATATGCTGCAAGATCCCGGACTTTTTTAAAAGTCGGGGATCTGGCCCCTCGCAAAGAGTCAGAATTTACGCATGGGTAACGAAAAAACAAACCACAGAGGACACAGAGGACACAGAGAAATAAGAGTGTGAGAGGTTTTTTGTGTAAGTCCTTGATCTGTTGCGAGATTTATAGAGAATTGGTATTAGATGTCGCAGAGGGTTGAGCTTGAGTAGACTTGTTGAAGCAAAAATCTCCCAAATTCAATTTGAGAGAGTGTCAACACAGTCTGTTTATTGTTAACAAAAAATATTTTAAAATTATCCCAATACTGATAGTCTTTTTATCTGCCACTACCACGGCCATCACTATCGATATTAGCAATATGCTGCCCAAACGCTGGAAATTTCATAAGATGCTCCCTAATGACCTATCTAATATCATCTACAAAAATGAGTGGGAATAACAGGATCACTGAGCTAGCATTTGGCATTTTGGCAGAAAATGAACTTACAGGCTTTTTTTGGTCAGATATTAATTAATGATCATCAATGGGAAATGTTGAGTTTCTGTAATTGCGCCAACCTGTAGGTGTTTTACACACAAAGGAAAATGTTATGCTTGAAAGCTTTGTCTGTTCTGGGTTTGAACCATTCACATCAAAACAGAGGTTCGCGCAATGTCTGAAACTTCTACCAGTAAAGCTTTTGAGCCGATTTTTTCCAAGCCACTCTTGACACTGCGATCGCTCAAACGCTATATTTATTCCAGGTCTGCACTACTGAACCTTGAAAACCAAATACAGCAAGGCTTCTAGATCAAACAGTTGCAACTTACACAAATCCCTATTAGGGATTGAAACTTTAGCGGAATAAAAATAAAGTTCATCGTAGAGAAAAGTTGCAACTTACACAAATCCCTATTAGGGATTGAAACTCTTCTTATTAAGAAATGCTTGTAGAACAAGCTTTTGGTTGCAACTTACACAAATCCCTATTAGGGATTGAAACTCTGCGAAGTTTCCAAAGCTGGGGCGCTAACTGATAGTTGCAACTTACACAAATCCCTATTAGGGATTGAAACCAGTCAGGACTTATCATCATCAGGTAGCGGGTGCTGTTGCAACTTACACAAATCCCTATTAGGGATTGAAACTAGGACGGCCGACTGGATAGCTGTATCGATAGCCTCGTTGCAACTTACACAAATCCCTATTAGGGATTGAAACCATCCTTGTGCTTGAGCCGGCTCGCTATCCGGAACGTTGCAACTTACACAAATCCCTATTAGGGATTGAAACAATCCTATCCGCGTTAGGTTTTGGTTTTCGTGGCATGTTGCAACTTACACAAATCCCTATTAGGGATTGAAACGTGACGGGTTCGTATTAGCTTCGTGTCTTCGTATGTCGTTGCAACTTACACAAATCCCTATTAGGGATTGAAACCTCAGCAAGCACCTCTAACAGGTACTTGCATTTAAGTTGCAACTTACACAAATCCCTATTAGGGATTGAAACATTCTTTAGAGTGAATCCCCAGCTTTGTTATCTGGAGTTGCAACTTACACAAATCCCTATTAGGGATTGAAACAGTGTGTATGCCGCGGACACTCCAGAATTTGGACGTTGCAACTTACACAAATCCCTATTAGGGATTGAAACGTAGAACAAGCCACCAAATAGAGAGCCAAATACGTTGCAACTTACACAAATCCCTATTAGGGATTGAAACTCTACATCCGTTCTCAGGACAAACCCGAAAGATAATGTTGCAACTTACACAAATCCCTATTAGGGATTGAAACTCTGTCGGGAGTAGTGCAACGCGTGTTCAAACCTGTGTTGCAACTTACACAAATCCCTATTAGGGATTGAAACAATTAACCCTATCTTTTTAAAAGAATTGAGTTAATTGTTGCAACTTACACAAATCCCTATTAGGGATTGAAACATCACAAACATTGACTGCTTTTCGTTGAACCAGCAAAGTGTTGCAACTTACACAAATCCCTATTAGGGATTGAAACTACTCGGTAAGCTGTGAACGGGTAAGGAACCATTTGATGGTTGCAACTTACACAAATCCCTATTAGGGATTGAAACTGTATTCAGTCCAAACCTCTTTGAAATCCGGCAAGTTGCAACTTACAC
>NZ_AJLK01000132.1 GCF_000317205.1 Fischerella muscicola PCC 7414
CACTCCAGACATTTTCATTTTTTTAGCCAATAAGCGTTGCAACTTACACAAATCCCTATTAGGGATTGAAACTTTTGCAGAGTCCGTAGGTTCATTCTTAGTTAAGGTTGCAACTTACACAAATCCCTATTAGGGATTGAAACACTTACCACTGGTTAGACTCCTAGTAGTAGTTTTCTGTTGCAACTTACACAAATCCCTATTAGGGATTGAAACGCCTCGTCCCCGGCGCAAGATTTGGGAGTTTACAGGGTTGCAACTTACACAAATCCCTATTAGGGATTGAAACCCAAGCAGGGTCTAGTTTAATTTTTTTGTCAACGTTGCAACTTACACAAATCCCTATTAGGGATTGAAACTATACCAATATTTAGAAAACAAGAAGCTGAAGGATGTTGCAACTTACACAAATCCCTATTAGGGATTGAAACTGCGTACATTTCTCACTTGCTCTGATGGCACAACAGTTGCAACTTACACAAATCCCTATTAGGGATTGAAAATGCTATGAATCATCTGCTTTGATTTATCAGCAACGTTGCAACTTACACAAATCCCTATTAGGGATTGAAACAGGAATTCGCTAAAAAATGTTTTCCCCGTTCCTGGAGGTTGCAACTTACACAAATCCCTATTAGGGATTGAAACGCCCATCAAATGGCTCTCAAGTGCAGCCAGGCTTACGAGTTGCAACTTACACAAATCCCTATTAGGGATTGAAACTCATCTTTAATTTCAATGCGATCGCTCTGTTTTACTGTAAATAACACAAATCCCTATTAGTAGAAGAGAGAGAGTAAGGTTTGTTCATAGCGACTACCTTCTGCTCTCAGCCTTCTACCTTCAAGTGGTATATTCAGCGTTAATTTTCACGTAGTCATAACTTAAATCACAACCCCAAGCTTTACCGGAACCATGACCGTTACCAATACTTACAGAAATTAACACGGTATCTTCCTTAAGATACGCACCCGCAGCTGCTTTTTGTAGATATTCACTTGCTGCTTTGCGATCAAAAGCTAGGGGTTGACCATTTTCCATCATTAAAAAATTCCCTAACTGAATTCTAAGGTTCTCTTGTTCAAAAGGTACACCCGCACGTCCGGCAGCCGCCGCAATGCGTCCCCAGTTAGGATCACGGCCAAAAATCGCAGATTTGACTAAAGATGAACCAGCAATAGTTTTGGCAATTTGACGTGCTGCTTGTTCATCCTGTGTGCCAGTGACTTGCACTTCCACTAGACAAGTTGCACCCTCTCCATCACGAGCGATCGCTTTTGCTAAATGCTGGCATACTGCTGTTAACATCGCTTCTAATTTTTCGGCTTCGTGTCCCATGTCGGTAATTGCTGGGGTGCGGGATTCACCATTAGCAAGGGCGATCAAACTATCATTAGTACTAGTATCGCCATCAACGGTAATCGCATTAAAACTTTTATCTGCTGCCCTAGTTAACATCTGCTGCCAAAGATGAGGGGAAACAGCAGCATCACAGGTGACAAATGCCAGCATTGTGGCCATATTCGGATGAATCATCCCAGAACCTTTGGCAATACCACCAATTCTGACAGGGCGATCGCTGATCGTTGTTTCTAGGGCGATTGATTTTGGCACTAAATCTGTAGTAATAATTGCACCTGCGGCAGCATCGGAACCAGTTTCCGATAGTGCTGCTACTAGTTGGGGAATTCCGGCTTTGAGTTTATCCATCGGTATGCGCTGCCCAATTACCCCAGTTGAAGCCAATAGCACAGAGTCACTGGAGATATTCAACGCTTGAGCGATCGCCATTGCAGATTCTAGGGTATCTAGCCAGCCTTGTTCACCTGTAGCAGCATTTGCCTGTCCGGCGTTGCAGAGAATGGCACGGGCGCTGTGCTTACCTTGCAGACGTTGGCGACAATAATCTACACACGCCGCCCTCACTTGGGAGGTTGTGAATACTCCGGCAGCGATCGCTTCTACATCTGATACGATCAACGCCAAATCTGGCAACCCCGAAGGTTTTAATCCCGCCTTAATCCCAGCTGCCCGATATCCTCTCGGTGCAGTCACACCACCAGTAATTTCATGCCAGTCTGCCATGATTTTCCCCTCGCAACTATTACTCGGCTGACTGGCGATTATATCAAGCTTTTGTTGCTTGTTGATTGTTGTTTGTTGGTTGTTACTCATTTCAAACAACCACCCACTCCAACTACCAACTACCAACCAAAAAAAGAGAGAGCCACTTGGGCAGCTCTCCAGATCATCAGGGTGCATCTATATAACATAGTATACCATATTTGGGGTGAGGGGCAATACACCTCAATGAACTTCTTTTGCTTCTAGTTAAATGACTGGATGTAGCAAAGGTAATAGGGATAAATTAGGAAAAATATCTTGTGTTGATCGTTGCTAAATCATACTGTGATCGCAACAAATAAAAAAAAGAGAGCCTTTTGGGCAGCTCTCCAGATCATCAGGGTGCATCTACTTATCACAATATATCATACTTAGGATGTGGGGCAATACCCCCTATTGAGTTTTTTATCAAAATTTCCTGAAAAATCTCCGTAAATGCACTATTGGGGAGAACAACAGTTTGTTTTGTCATTTTAATTCTTCAAAGATACCCAGTAAATAACCGGAGTAAAAATTCATCATCCAAAAAAAAGAGAGAGCCACTTGGGCAGCTCTCCAGATCATCAGGGTGCATCTAACTAGCACAGTATAGCATTATGGGCATGAGGGGCAACACCCCTTTTTCGGATTGATTTATTAAAAAATTGTAAAAGTATCTGGGAGGGAAGGCAAT
>NZ_AJLK01000133.1 GCF_000317205.1 Fischerella muscicola PCC 7414
TTGGGAGGGAAGGGATCGGGGAAAGGGAAATGGGATGACAAGGGGGACGACTTGGAGGAAAAGGAGGACAAGGGGGAAAAGGGGAATATTACACTCCTCACACTCCCAGACGCTTCAAACAGCGCGTCTCTACATTACTCCCCATCTCCCCATCTCCCCATCTCCCCAATCCCTAAGCATTCAACTTCTTCTCTACCAATTGGTTAGTCAGCTTGGGATCAGCGCGTTTGTTAGTTTTTTTCAGGACTTGTCCCACAAAGAAACCTTTGAGATTGACATTACCGTTGCGGTACTTCTCTAATTCTTTGGGGTTTGCAGCAATCACTTCATCGATAATAGGTTCTAGAACGCTGGGGTCAGTGATTAACTCTTGACCTGCAAACGCTTTTTCAGGAGAAACACCACTCAATAAATCAGGCAATTTTTCTTTAGCTTGAGCATTGCTAATTTTGCCTTTTTCAATTCGACTGATGACATCAGCGAGATTGGCAGGTGTGAGGGCAATTTCGCTAATCCCGAGTTTATTTTTGTTGAGATAAGCAGCGATATCTTGAGTAATCCAGTTTGCAGCAGCTTTGGGGTTAGCACCGGCAGCGATCGCCGCTTCAAAATACTCAGCAGTAGCGCGTTCCTCTGTCAACACTCGCGCATCGTAAGTTGATAGCCCCAACTCATCTTCATAGCGACGGCGTTTTTCGGCTGGTAGTTCCGGCAGTTGATTGCGCCATTCTAGTAATTGTTCGTCTGATACTTCAATTGGCGCTAAATCTGGTTCTGGGAAGTAGCGATAATCGCTAGAACCTTCTTTACTCCGCATACTAATTGTGCGTTGAGCGCCTTCTTCCCACAAGCGGGTTTCTTGAATAATGCGTTCACCCGCTTCTATCGCTGCTATTTGCCGTTCAATTTCGTATTCAATCGCCTTTTGGATGGCGTTGAACGAGTTCATGTTTTTAATTTCTACTTTCGTGCCAAACTTTTCTTGACCGACAGGACGCACAGAAATATTCACATCACAACGCAGTGAACCTTCTTGCATATTGCCATCGCTGACACCAAGATAACGCATAATCCGGCGTAACTCTTGGGCATATTCCGCAGCTTCTTGTCCGGAACGCAAATCTGGTTCTGAGACAATTTCTACCAAAGGCACACCAGCGCGATTGTAGTCTACCAAAGAATAGGAAGAACCAGACAGGCGATCGCTACCCGCGTGTACTAATTTGCCTGCATCTTCTTCCATGTGCAGACGAGTGATACCAATTTTTTTACGGATGGGGTTGCCATCTTGATCTACCAACTCAATTTCTAGCCAACCGTGTTCAGCAATGGGTAGGTCATATTGAGAAATTTGGTAATTTTTGGGAAGATCAGGATAAAAATATTGTTTGCGATCAAACTTGCTGTATTTAGCAATTTGACAGTTGAGTGCCAAACCAGCTTTGACGGCGTATTCTAAAACTTTTTCGTTGAGAACTGGCAGCACACCGGGCAAACCCATGCAGATAGGGTCAATATTAGTATTGGGATCTGCCCCGAATTCTGTGGAACTACTAGAGAAAATTTTAGTTTTGGTATTTAGCTGACAATGGGTTTCTAGACCAATTATCGCTTCGTACTCTGTTTTTACTGTTGTAGCAGCAGTCATAAAAACACAAATTATGGTTAATTCTTGTTCAGGCTACTATTTTAGACTGGGATGGGCAGTGCTTGAATACGGTTATTAGGGGATTGGGAGGTGGAGAGGTGGGGGAGTATGAGGAGTGGGGAATAACCAACCACTAACTACTAATGTACAGATGTGATTAATCGCGTCTCTACCCACTAACAACCAACAATCAACAACTAACTACTAACCACTAACTATTAGCGATCGCTAGTAGTTCACCAAATTGATTTTGATAGGTCGGCTAGATCCCCGACTTTTTTAAAAAAGTCGGGGATCTGACGCCTCGCAAGCTGTCAAAACTTGTGCGGTAGAGTACTAGTGTACCAGCTTCCAGTAGCTTGCCTGTATTGCTGGATATATGAGCTGCATCTGTACAGAATTATGACAAAAACTAAGTTGTTTTCAAAAAATCGCGTTGCTCCCAATCGATAGTTTCCTTTTTGAATTTTCTGATCCTTGGGTAATTCTATTGCGCTTAGCAGTTAGGTAAGATTTAATTTTTTCCAGTTGCCGCATTTTCTCGGTAATCTCATCAAGTTTGCAATCAATGACTTTTAATTTCAAGGGCGATCTGTCTGCTTTCTAGACAAGCGCGTAAGTTATTGCACATATATACTCAAACGCCAATATACTGAGTTACCCCTCTACCTACACTCAAATCAATCAGCGATCGCTTGAATGCCAAAAATTGGTCTATCGCTCAATACATTTCAGTTAGTACAATCCAGTATTTGGAGATCCCCCATTATCCCCCTTTTTAAGGGGGACTTTTTTCCGGTTCCCCCCTTTTTTAAGGGGGCTAGGGGGGATCAAAACCTTAACTGAACCGTATTAGTCTATCGCTACTATATATTGGCTGGATCTGTTGGATTTCGTTCTTGGAGAATGTCTTCAAACCGGAGTTGAATCAGATATTTCCCTTCAGGATTGCAAACTTAAGTGCCAGACGCGCAGTGTCCCGGAGAGAACCTCAAAACTTCGCTGGAAACACGGAGTTTTTCGAGTTTATTGTTTCCCATCTCTAATTTTTCATGATTTTGATGCTATTTCCATGAGTATATTTTGGGTATGACGTTCTGGTTCATTCTTGGCAGGATGTCGCTGGATGTAGGAACCATCTGATTTCAGTTCCCAAGCTTGGCGATTGTCAGCCAACATGATTTCAAGAATGTTTTGTAAATTTTGTAAAATCTTTGGATCTTCCACTGGTGTAACGGCTTCTACCCGTCGATCTAGGTTGCGAGGCATCCAATCAGCACTACCGATATATATTTCATTCTGTCCATTATTGTGGAAGTGAAATATCCGTGAGTGTTCTAAAAAGCGACCGATAATACTAATCACACGGATATTTTCGCTCACATCGGGAACACCAGGGCGTAAGCAACATATACCCCGAATAATCAAGTCAATTTCTACACTAGCTTGGGATGCTGCGTACAATGTAGCAATGATTTGGGGGTCTACCAATGAGTTCATTTTGGCGATAATCCGACCCTTTTTACCGTTTTGGCTGTGTTCGATTTCCCGGTGAATCAGGGCAATCATGCGATCGCGCATTGTTACAGGTGACACTAGTAGCTTACGGTAATAATTTTGGCAAGAATAGCCAGTTAGGTAATTGAATAAATCTGTTAAATCTACGCCTAATTCTTCTCGGCAACTCAGCAGTCCTAAATCAGTGTATAACTTGGCTGTTTTGGGATTGTAGTTACCAGTACCAATGTGAACGTAACGGCAAATTCTCTCTCCTTCCTGACGTACCACTAGCACTATTTTGGTGTGAGTCTTCAATCCTACCAATCCATAAACGACATGCACACCGGATTTTTCTAATTTCTGCGCCCAGTTAATATTATTTTCTTCGTCAAAACGGGCTTTTAACTCTACAAGAGCAGCAACTTGTTTACCACTTTCTGCCGCAGCAATCAACGAACTGACAATTTCAGAATCGCCAGAAGTGCGATAGAGTGTTATTTTAATCGCCAGCACCTGAGGATCACGGGCAGCTTGGGCAATAAATTGTTCTACAGAAGCGCTAAAGGATTCGTAGGGATGATGTACTAGCAAATCATTTTGCTGAATGACAGAGAAAATATTCTCTGCTTCGTCTAATTGACTAATATTACTTGGTTGATGAAAATGACGCAGACGAGGTGGAATTACAGGTGTCCAAGGTTTGTCTTTGAGTTCAGGCAATGGCAAACCCATGAAGAACATTAAATCCTTTAAATTAATTAAACCATCTATTTCATAGACATCACTTTCAGACAGTTCCATTTCTTGGATCAGCATCTTTCGCACAGATTTGGGCATTGATGGTTGAATTTCCAACCGCACCACAGAACCACGAAAGTGTCGCCCGCGTAATTCTTGTTGAATTGCTAGTAGTAAGTCATCTGCTTCTTCTTCTACTACCGAGATATCAGCCTTACGAGTCAGTCGAAACAGGTGACATTCTTTAATGATCATGCCTGGAAACAAGGCATCTAAATTGTGAGCTACTACCTGTTCAATTGGTACACCAGTCCAATGGTTTAATTTACCGTTTTGCGGTTCTAACTCTTTGGGTAAGGTAATAAATCGAGGCAGAATATTCGGGACTTTGACTCTAGCAAACTTTTCTTCTCCTGTAATTGGATCTTTGACAACTACAGCCCAGTTGAGACTGAGATTTGCCATTAAGGGGAAGGGGTGACTCGGATCTACAGCTAGAGGTGTAAGAACTGGAAAAATCCGTTGTTTAAATAATTCTTCTAGGTAAGAACGCTGTTCCCTACTGATATCTGTGTAATTGAGAAGATGAATACCGTGAGATGCCATTTCTTTGCGTAGCACCTTCTCAAACAGATGATGTTGTTCTACAACCATCGGACGCAAAAGTTGAGCGATCGCTTCTAATTGTTCCTGTGGCGTGCGTCCATCTGGAGTTCGTTGACTTAAGAGTGCTTGCACTTGATCTTTAAGTATTGCCACACGAACCATGAAAAATTCATCTAAATTAGAACTGAAGATAGCAGTAAATTTAAGTCTTTCAAGTAACGGTGTACGGTTATCTGACGCCTCATGCAAAACTCGACGATTGAACTCTAACCAACTTAATTCACGATTAAAGTAATACTGTGAGTCTTTGAGATTTATAACTTTAGCTATCTCTTTAGATTTAGTCATGTTAGTTTCATTACTTCTGAGATATTTTTTCGACTCAAGCTAGGAATTTTGATAACCTAATATCCTTAAAGTAATTGAGATAATTTTTGATTTAGTTTTTTGTGTAACTATATCAGTCTCTTAATTTTAGATTAATGAAACTTAAAGAAAAAATTAAGCAAATTTTAAATGTAAATTAAGTGTCAATTAATGCTCCAGCTGCCAAGCCTCAGGATAATTGGCGATCGCGCACTTCCAAATAATGACCAAGGGTTGGTAGCTGATGGATTTTGCATAGTTCATACCTGGATTGGGAAATGCAAGGCATACCATACATAAAAAATGTGGCGACTTCCAGCTAAGGCTGATACACAGAGGTAGTCCTTCAGTAGAGCAATACTAGTGGTTCATGTCATTAATTTTGATAGGCTGCGAGATCCCCGACTTTTTTAAAAAGTCGGGGATCTGGCCCCTCGCAAAGAGTCAGAACTTATATGGTCGAGTACTAGCCTGCTAGGCATTCTAACCCGAATAGGAGCAATGCGGCTTTGGAGTTGCAGTAAGCACGATGCGTCATATAAGTAGG
>NZ_AJLK01000134.1 GCF_000317205.1 Fischerella muscicola PCC 7414
ACATACACTACACTTTTTTGTCAAATTGCGAGTGTTTACTCGCAAACATAAGTTGACTAGGATAAGCGATCGCTCATAACTGCTCACTTTACACTTGAACTTACTTCAGTTTTAGGTAAAGCTTTATGCAGTAAACTTCTAATTATTAAAAAAATTACAAAATAAGATTTATCAAACATCTTTTGGGGATTTTTGCAAAATTTTAGCCATAAATTACTATTTTCTTTCTTTTTCATGCTTTCAAAGCTTATATTTGCATATAATTTAAATGTGCATTACTTATGACAATTAATATCTATAGAAAAATATGACTTCAAGGCAACAGGCACTCTTGTAATAAGAAAGAAGCCTCTTCGAGAAATAGATCGTTTTTTCAAAAATCAAACAGGATTCCTGTCTTAATCCATATCTTAATTTTCAAATCATTATAAAGTTTTTTAAATTACAAACTTAACGAAAACTTCATAAAAGATACAATTTATAGAAAAATGCATCAAGTATAACAATTTTTTGGTAATAAATAATACTTATTATCAAAAAAATATATCACCTTCAAATCAATATAAAGATTGTGTAAAGCTTTCTTGATCTCAGTGTAATTCTAAGTTCAGAAAGACTACATTTTTATTTAAAGGTGCGATAAAGCATTGATGAAAAAAACATAAAAATTTTTACGTGTTTGGGGAAGTAGAAGACTTGCTCGGTTTTTATGCAAGAGAAATCTACTTTTGTGGCTAAGCGTAGGTATTTTATCAAGTTTCAAAATAGATCCTGAACACGTAATACCACTATCGGAGGAATTCAAAAATCATCAATGTTTTTACATTTGAAAAAATACAGAACTGATGGAAGTAGGCAATATTTCTTGAGGGTTTGTGGAATTGCAAACACCTAATTAATTGCACAATAATTGTGCAGGGTGCATCTCATGCGTAAGCCTGTTCTGACAATCTTTTATCAATTCAATCCTTGGAATACCACTATTGGTGGAATTCAGACACTGATCAAAAATTTTATCAAGTACGCTCCCAGTGAATTTGAGGTGCGCTTGGTAGGAACAGGATGCAGTAGCAACCAACCTGTAGGTAAATGGCAAGAAGCAGAATTAGCTGGTAGGGTAATTAGTTTCCTGCCTTTATTTACATTGCACAATGACAATGTCAGAAGTTTTATACCTACCACATTGAAGTATACAAGCGCCCTTCTAGGACATTGCTTTGCTTCAGACTTCATGCATTTTCACAGATTGGAACCAACCTTAGCAGCCCTGAATTGGTGTGGGGAGAAAACTCTGTTTGTTCATAATGATATTCGGGCACAGATGCAGGCTGCGGGTGATCACAAGGCGATACTGTGGCGAAAATTTCCCCCAGCTTATTTTGCCTTGGAAAAATTTTTACTTGGACAGTTCCATCACATTTTGTCATGTAACACTGATGCAGCAGAACTGTACCGACAGCGCTACCCAACAATAGCAGAACGTGTAACTTACATCAAAAATTCATTTGACAATGAAATTTTTTATCCATTGAGTAAGGAAGAACGAGAAGCATCAAGATGCAAACTAGCATCTGATTTAGGGTTGGCAGAGGATACACGTTTTGTGCTATTCGCTGGCAGATTACACCCACAGAAAGACCCGATTTTGTTGGTACGTGCATTTGCGGCGTTGAACATTGCCAATGTTCATTTACTCTTGGCAGGTGATGGGGAGTTAACAAATATTGTGCGTGCGGAAATTGAGCGATTAGGCTTATCTGGGCAAGTAACCATGCTTGGCGCAGTAACTCAAACAGAAATGGCACAGTTGCATCGTATCAGCAATGCATTTGTTCTTAGCAGTGCCTACGAAGGTTTACCTTTAGTGGCACTTGAGGCACTTGCTAGTGGAACACCTGTAGTTACGACTAGATGTGGTGAAACACCAAAAATTCTGGCTGCTGATACTGGAGTTGTTTGTGAAGAACGTACTCCCAAGGGTATAGCAGATGCTTTACAAAAAGTACTGCTGCATCCAGAGAATTATCCAACTGAGTCTTGTGTACAGGCTGCAAAGCCCTATGCTGCACAGACTGTCATTAAAGAAGTTTATAGCCAAATGTGGCAACGCTGGAACGAATCAAATTGACCGTGCCAATTTGAGATTTTGGATGCTTTTTTAGTTCATGTCTAGCCCATTGTGAGTGCGATCAATCAAAAATCGCAAATCTGTCTTGAAAAGCTTTGATCGTCCCAAGCCCTAGCTCAAACTTTTCGCAAAATCCAAAATAGTTTGACTCTTATATCAAGAGGCTTGAGAGTACAAGGACAACTGATTGGTATGTTGGTATGAAAATTGCCGTTATTGGTGCAAAAGGTCTACCTCCTAAACAGGGTGGTATCGAACATTACTGTGCAGAAATGTATCCCCGCATGACAGCACAGGGTCACACTGTAGATTTATTTGCCCGCTGTTCCTATACCCAGGCTCCCTGGCTGGTTCATGATGATTTTCAAGGAGTTCGAGTCATCTCCTTACCTGGTTTGCAAATGAAAGGCGTAGATGCTTTTCTGACCTCAGCATTAAGTGCGATCGCTGCTGCTGGAAAAAAATACGATATTATTCATTTCCATGCTCTTGGCCCATCTCTATTTACTGGTTTAGCTAGAATTACCACTACTGCCAAGGTGGTAGTCACCTGCCAGGGATTAGATTGGCAACGCGCCAAGTGGGGTAGTTTTTCCACTCGCTTAATTCATATGGGTGAGAAAGCAGCAGTACGTTTTGCTGACGGAATCATTGTGGTATCAGATGCGCTGAAATCCTACTTTTTACAAACCTATGGTCGAGAGACAGTCTACATTCCTAATGCCCCAGCCAGGTATGGTGATTCAGATCCAGATTTCACCTACGGAAAACAGCTAGGCCTTGATAGGGGGCGCTACATCCTGTTTTTGGGCAGAATAGTACCGGAAAAACGTCCTGACTTACTAATCGAAGCCTTCAGCGCCTTGAAACCAAAAGGATGGAAACTAGTTGTGGCTGGAGGTGTTAGTGATACAAAATCCTTTACCGCAAGCTTGTTAGAAAAGATTGCTAGCAATCCCAATATCATATTTGCAGGCGAACTCAGGGGTGTTCGTCTATGGGAAATTGTTCGGGGTGCAGGATTATTTGTTTTGCCTTCTGATTTAGAGGGACTACCTCTAGCAATGTTAGAAGCAATGCACGAAGGTATACCAGTCCTGGCAAGTAATATCCCACCCCACCAGCAATTGATTAGTGGGGGACGGGGAATGCTTTTTGAAGCTGGAAATTTCCACTCTTGTATTGGTTCTCTAGATTGGGCAATTCATCACCCAACTCAAATGGCTGCAATGGCTGAGAATGCACAAAGACATGTACAACTTCACTACGGCTGGGATCGCATTACCTCAGAAACCTTAAAACTATATACAACCCTGTTGAACTCACCTGAACTAGTAGTCAATAGTCCAGAGTCAATGGTCAAGAGTCAATAGTTTGTTGGTTGTTGATTGTTGGTTGTTAGTCATTTGTCATTGGTTATTCTCCCTTGTCCCCCTTCCCTTATCTCCGATCCCTGATGCCCAAAAAATTATGGAAAAAGGCTTGTCATCTTTACCATCTATTTTGAAACGGCGTGCTTTACCTGCCCTAGTTACATTTGCTGCTGTCATTGGTGGAGCGATCGCCTACCTTCAGATGACCCCACGTCAGTATCAGACATCGACGCGACTGATGCTTGATCAAAAGAGGGTAAGCGTTTCAGAATTGGGCCGCGACCTGACACAACTCAGTTCAGATACACCTGGTGGTTCTAACCCCTTAGCGGATCAAGCAGAATTAATCAAGTCGCAACGGGTTCTCCAAAGAGCGTTGACTGAGGTTACGGCTGAGTCTGGATTTCGTTCACCAGAAAATGAACTTACTGTCGATCAGCTTACTCAAGGCTTGAAAGTCAAAATTGTTCCCGCTACCAACATTTTGGAGGTCAGCTATCTCAACAAAGACCCTATACTCGCAACCAAAGTCGTCAATGCCGTTTCCAAGGCAATGGTTGAGGATAACACTCAAGTTATCCGTCAAGAAGCTGCTAACGTCCGCAAATTCTTAGAAACAAAGGTTCCTGATGCCCGCAAGCGGCTACAGGAAGCTGAGCAGAAGGAAAACAGATATAGACAAAGTAGCGGTATTGTCTCCTTTGATGAGCAAACCAAAAGTATAGTGGAGAGCTTGGCTACTTTAGAAGAGCAGGAAAATACTCTTTCAGCTCAACTTCAAGAATTGCGTTCCAAAGAAGCTTCATTGCAACAAGTCACCGATGCTAAAGCTCTCAATCAAGCTTATGCAGCTGTGCGTGGTGGTCAAGATGAAGAACTCAAAGCCCTACGCAATAAGTTAGCAGAGATAGAGACTCAGCTAGTTCAAGCTCGTTTGTCTTTAACAGATAATCATCCCACTGTCATAAATCTGCTGGGACAAAGAAACGGTTTACGTGCTTTGTATCAACAAGGACTAGCCCGCGTATCACCCAGAAATCAATCTATCTCTTCTGGCTCTGTTGCAGGCGATCAAATCAGTCAAGACTTGACCTCTCAACTGATTATTAATGATGTTGAGCGCTTGGCAGTGGAAAACAAGCTAAAAGTTGTACAAACTAATCGGGCTAACCTCCAGGCTCGTCTAGCACAATTGCCAATTCAACAGCAACAGCTGACTCCACTCACACGTCAACGAGAAGAGTCGGCGGAATCTTTGAAGTTACTGCAAAGCAAACTAGAAGAAGCACGAATTGCTGAAGCTCAACTGGTTGGTAATATCCAGATTATTGAAGCAGCACAACCACCAACTAAACCCTCCTTACCCAACAAAAGAAGCGTATTGGCGATCGCTACTTTATTCGGGACTGCTTTAGCCACAGGTATTGTCCTGTTGCTAGAGTTGATGGATCACACTTTGAAAGATGCTTCCGAAGCAGAGGAATTACTGAGGTTGCCATTGCTAGGAGTATTACCGTGTTTACCAAGTCGTGCGATCGCTTTGGAGCCATCCGTACGATTTTTAGATCATGTCGGCTTGGTTGAGCCATACCGTACCTTGTTTAAAAACCTAGAGTTTCGTAGTCGTGAATCGTTGCGATCGATTGTTGTTAGTAGCACCATTACTGGGGAGGGTAAATCTGTAGTTGCCTCACACTTAGCCGTGATTTCCGCGATGTTATCTCGACGGACACTGCTGATTGATGCAGACCTGCGTCGTCCCATCCTCCACACATTGTTTAACTTGGCTCCCCAGCCAGGAATTACGGATGTGATTGACTCAGAAAGATCGCTAGAGGAAACTGTGCAACAAACTAATATTGCTAACCTCTGTGTCTTAACTTGTGGCGAATTATGTGGATATCCCTCACGGTTGCTAGAGTCAAATGCTATAAGTTCTCTACTAGCAGAAGCAACTCGGCAATATGATTGTGTAATTATAGACACTCCTCCTCTTAGTGCTTGTGCTGATGCACATACATTAGGGCGGCAAAGTAATGGAATTCTCTTAGTTACACGTCCTGGTTTCACAATTAAGGAAGTTCTCAAAAGAGCAGTATCAGAATTAACACATAATCAAATACCAATCATAGGAGTAGTGGTCAATGGAATAACAAACCAGACTGAACAATATTACCGCTATCCCTTGAATGGATATAGATTCCTATCATCCAGGTCTTTATCCAGAAATGATACTAGAAACTACTAACTAACGATGTTGACTAATCAACGTGCACATTCTTCTATTTTGTCCCTTTTGATTGGGTTGTCAGGTGTAGGAATTGGAATATTTGCAGGATTTATTGCAGGTGCTAAACCCCTGTACTTATACTTACTTCTAGTGTCAGTACCTGTAGTTATCTTCTTCTTTGCCAGGTTTGCGCAAGCTGTTATCGGTTTATTAATCCTGCGTAGTACCCTCGATCCTTGGTCTAGTCAGCAATTACCAGCAGCATTTGCAGTTGGGCTAGACGCTCTAACTTTGATGTATGTGACGGTGAAGTTGCTAACTGGACAGAGGGTGCATACCGATGGATTCTGGTGGTTCTTTGCTGGCTGGGTAGTAGTACAGGGACTATGGGTGATACTTCTACCTCTGGGAGGATTGGGATTAGATGCTTCGTTGTTGCCAGAAAGCATTCGTGAGTGGATTCGTCTTTTTTCGTGGCTGATGGTATATCTGCTAGTCATGCAGCTAAAGGAGCGACTTCCTCCTGAGAAAGTCATTTCTGGGCTGTTCTTGGCTCTGGTTATACCAGTCACAGTTGCATTGCTGCAAATATTTGTGCCTTCAATCCTACCTCCCTTCCTCGCGGCTGGTGGAGATGATGGTTCTCGCATCAAGGGAACTATTGGTCACTCTAATGGTTTTGTAACCTTTTTGTTGCTATTTATCGGTCTAACCTACTGGAAGTTAAAGCAATCAAGACAATATTTGCCCTGGTTGTTACTGCTGGGTTTACTGGCTTTTTTGTATGTGAATACCAAAGCTCTGTTTGGTTTGATGATGGTTGCTACTTTTGTTCTGGTTTTGATTGCTCCTCGACTAAATATACCTAACTTCATTGGTGGAGCCATATTTTTGGTGCTAATCATCGGACTATTTGCCAGTACAGAGTTTGGACGAGAACGCCTGAGTTCGATCGCTAACACACCGCTGTTAAACCCAGATATTGATGTATGGCGGGCAATTCTATTGTCTCAAGGTGATACTAACAGTTTCAACTGGCGGCTTGCCCACTGGAATTTACTTCTCAATGCTTGGCAACAGTTTCCAATTCTTGGTTACGGTTTGGCGAGTGCCCAAGCAATTGGTAAGGGATATCTTGCCCACAATGATTACATCCGGGCTTTAGTAGAAGGGGGAATTGTTGGTTTTGTAACTTTTCTTGTCTTTTTAGGCGTTCAGGGTATACGCATCATTCAGTTAATGCAGTCAGCACCTCGTGGAAGTGCAAAGCGTGACTTGTGTTCAATTATGTTGGCTCTTTTTCTATCTATACCCGTGGCAATGATTACTGAAAACATCTGGAGTCATACCACTCTCTTTTTCTACTGGATGACTTTGATGGCAGTAGCCGGTTGGGATTGGAACCAGAGAAGTACTGTTTCGGTTAATCCTTCAGGACAGCTTTCATCATCATTTCCAAACTAATGTGTATAGTCCCCTAGTCGGAAAATATATTTATGAATACCACAGCGACAACAAATTTTCCTCTCAAATTAACAACAAGTATTCAACAACTGCTTTGCTGTCCAATTTGTTATTCTCGCTTGGCATTAACCCCATCTCAATTAGAATGCAAAAATTCTCAATGCAGAGCTTGTTTCCCTGTTATTAATGAAACACCTATTTTGATCAATGAAATATCTAGTTTGTTCTCTATTAATGATTTTGTCAATTACAATCATAGTCATCTCAAACCCAAATCTAAGCTAGAAAGATTGCTCATAAATCTGATTCCAGGAATTAACCTCAACATCACAACAAAAGCAAATTATCAAAAATTTATAGAACTTCTACTAGAGCAGAATCAAAATCCTCGGGTTTTAGTAATTGGCGGCAGTGTAGTGGGTAAAGGCATGGAACCTTTATTATCGGTTCCGGAAATTGAACTAATTGAAACAGATGTGGCTTTTGGTTCCCGTATATCAGTCATCTGTGATGCCCACAACCTACCTTTTGAAAGAGGTTCATTTGATGGTGTTGTTGTACAAGCTGTCCTTGAACATGTAGTAGATCCAAACCGTTGTGTCGAAGAAATTTATCGAGTTTTAAAACCTCATGGTTTAGTTTACTCAGAAACTCCATTTATGCAACAAGTACACTTAGGAAAATATGATTTTACTCGCTTCACTCATTTAGGACACCGACGTCTGTTCCGTAAATTTGCAGAAATTGATAGTGGTGCGGTTTGTGGCCCAGGAATGGCGTTAGCCTGGTCATATCAATACTTTCTTTTGAGTTTTGTTAGCAAGCCGTTAACTAGAGCATTGGTTAAAGCTTTCGCCAGAATAACATTATTTTGGTTAAAGTATTTTGATTACTACCTCATTAATCAGCCTGGTACATTTGATTCTGCTTCTGGATATTATTTTCTGGGAATGAAAAGTGAGAAAATTTTGTCAGATAAAGAGTTGTTAACACTCTACAAAGGTACACAGTCAAGTTCTTTTTAAAATTTTGACTCCAACGAATATTCAGGTTTCAGGATTGATTAGGTCTACTATTTTGAGCATGAAGCAGGGGATAAATTTATGTCACAAAAAAGACTAAATCTTATTCAAGTATTTCGAGGGGTGGCAGCTATGCTCATAGTCTTTGCTCACACAGACCTTATATTTAATCAGAACCTAAATCAAGATTTTTTATTTAAAATATTTACCTTTGGAGGCTCTGGCGTAGATTTTTTCTTTGTCTTAAGCGGTTTTATAATTTTTTATGTTCATCGATATGAGATTGGTAAACCAAATAGACTTAAACCATTTTTACTCAAACGAATTACACGCATCTACCCACTTTATTGGATAATCTTATTGAGTAAAATTTCTGTTTCATTATTTTTCGTTTATGATTCAGATATTAGCCAGCGTAGTATGGGAGAATTTGTCAAAGCTTTTCTCCTCTTTCCTCTAGACAGACATATTCTTTCAACAAGTTTTCTGGGAGTTAGCTGGACATTAACCTTTGAAGTTCTATTTTACATTTTGTTTGCGTTGTTAATTGGATTAAAGCCCAAGCTTGCTAGACCAATAATTGCCACTTGGTTATTAGGAGTAATTTTGCATTTTATTGGTGTATTTGAATTACCTGAAAATAATTTATTTCTTCAGTATCTTTTTGCAGATTACAATCTTGAGTTTGTTATGGGCTTTCTTGCTGCCTATGTTTTATTAAAATTTTTATTAAAATCAAAGATTAACTGGGAAATGCTTTTAATCTCTCTAGGAGCTTTTATGTATACCTTGTCAGCCATAAATTATTTCTATAAATTCATAGAAACATCTCCTGTAATGACATTTGGTATTTCTTCAACTTTACTTATTCTTGGTGCTACATGCTTAGAGTTGAAAAAGACAATCAACGTTCCTAATCTACTTATATATATAGGTAACGCTTCATATTCTATCTTTTTAATGCACGGATTTTTCATTAATAACGTGACAAAAATCTTGAATAAGTTACTCCCAGATATTTTTAGCAGTATTTTGATATTAAATATTTTAGGAGTCATCATTGCCATCATATCTATCATTTGTGGATACATTATTTATATGTATCTGGAAAAACCCTTGCTCTCAATTTTCAAGCCTAAAGTTGCTACAACTTAGCATAATCTAGTACTCTGGCAAGTCAACGCAAGCTAGATAAAGCAACTTCCTCTGTTTCTCTTCCTCTGCGTTCTCTGTATCTGGTGCGGTTTTTTATTTAACCTCTCAAAGTTAGGTTGCCAGATCACTAACCATTCTAAATAATTCGGGAGATTAAACATAATTAAACCTAAAATGCCAACCAGTGAAACACTTATAGAAAGTAACTTTTCTCTCCTGCCTTCTGACTTCTACTTAATTACTAATGGAGTAATTTAAGGATGAGCCAACAATTAATTATTGGAAATAATAACACCCATATAAATCTACCGCGTGAAAAGCAACCTTACCGAATTGTTTTAGTTCATCCGAGTGCAGGAGTTAACTGGAGTGGTGGCGCGGAAATCCTCGCGATCGAGCTTGCACGCCGTCTGAGTTGCTACTTTGAAGTAGAACTGCTGAGTGGCGCGAATTGTGGCTCTTTTAGCTACCCCATCAAATGTATTCCCCGTACCTATGCTTTTAATGCTGTACATCATCCTCTGATTGCTCCACTATTGGGTGGTTTCACAACTCCTGAAATTGTGCTGGAACACCTGACTAGTTTCTTTCCTTGCTTACTCCGCCTGTTAAGTAAACCTGCTGATTTAATCTTTCCCCATAACGACTATGGTGGGCTAGCTATGGCTGCTTGTGTGCGATCGCTCCAGGGAACCCCGATACTTTTCACCGAACACAATAGCTTATTGGGGAAAGGAGATGATGGTTCATTACTACAAAATGGTCAATGCTTGAAGCGGAATCTTCGCTTTTGTCCAGATCATTTGGTAGTGTTCGATGAAGCTACCGCTGCATTTACCCGTACTCTCAAACCAACACAACCAATCAGCATCATTCCCAATGGTGTAAATCTCAATCAATTTACCCCTAATGGCAACCAAATTGATCTAGGTTTGCCCAAACCCATAGTCCTGTGTGTCGCCTCGTTAAATTGTAAGAATCAAAAGCGAGTTGAACTAGCCATTCAAGCTGTGTCTCGCTTGAGGGAGGTTAGTCTTCTGATCTGTGGAGATGGCCCTGATCGCGCCTATTTTCAGTCACTATGTGAGCGTCTTTTGAGTGCAGAACGCTTTGCTATTCGCACCTTTCCCTTTGAGCAAATGCCTGAAATCTATCGCAGTGTTGATGTATTTACCCTCCCTTCTATCTATGAGCCGTTTGGACTTGTCTATCTAGAAGCAATGGCTACTGGTTTACCTGTAGTCGCTACTGAGGATGAAATGCGGCGATATATCATCGGCGACGGTGGGATTCTCTGCGATGTCACCAATCTAGATGTTTATGCTCATGCGATTAAAGATGCCTTGAGTGGCAGTTGGAGTGAGCGTGCAAAACAAAATGCCGCACGCTTTAGTTGGGATGCGATCGCGCTGCGTTACCGTGATCTGATTCTAGAAATGATTTTGCAATCTAAGAAAAAATTGTCGCTACAAACTAATTAAATTAAGGAGTATATTATGCCTAAAGTTTCTGTCATCATTCAAGCTTACAATGCTATGAACTATCTCCCCAAAACATTGGAGAGTGTTCTGAAGCAAACTTTTACTGATTTTGAGGTATTAATTATCAACGATGGTAGCACCGATAATATTATTGAATGGGCATCTCAAATTACAGATCCGCGTGTGAAACTAATCTCTCAAGAAAATCAAGGTCAATCTGCGGCTCGCAACCTTGGTGTTGTTCTTGCTAAAGGAGATTATTTAGCATTCTTAAATGCAGTTAAAAAGCTAAGAAATCACCTTTGAATTTTCAAATTCAGGACTTAGGCACCTTCTACAAAACCTTGGCGCACTTGGCGCCTTGGCGGTTCAATACAATAAACGACACCCATTGTTTTGCTATTCCCTGTCTGCATGAATTAATTTAATTTTGCCCAACTACTTAATATGCCCAAGGTATCTGTCATTATTCCGGCATACAATGCAATGACTTATCTGCCAGAAACTCTAGAGAGTGTTTTACGGCAGACTTTCACAGATTTTGAAGTATTAATTGTTAATGATGGTAGTTCAGATCCTATCCTCGCATGGGCTTGTGGAATAGTAGATCCGCGTGTGAAACTGATTTCTCAAGAAAATAAAGGTGTATCTGCGGCACGCAACACAGGCATTACCCATGCCCAAGGAGAGTATATAGCGTTTCTGGATGCTGACGATTTGTGGGAGTCAACTAAATTAGAGAAACAGGTACGTTGTCTGGAAGAAAATCCAGCAATCGGCTTGGTGCATACTTGGATAGTTTTAATTGATGAGCAAGGTAAATCTTCGGGTAGAGTCATATCCTCAAATGCAGAGGGTAACGCGTGGAAGCAAGTAGTTGAACACAACCCTATCCAAACTTCCACAGTTTTAGTTCGTCGCTGTTGTTTGGAAACAGTAGGGGTATTTGACCAAAATTTACGTTCTGCTGAAGATTGGGAATTATGGGTACGTATTGCTTCTCGTTATCTATTGGCAGTAATCAAAGAACCTTTGGTTTTCTATCGATTACATGCTGGTAATACAACTAAAAACTGGCGATTGATAGAACAAGGTCTGAGTCCAGTGATTGAGAAAGTGTTCCAATCAATACCACCAGAAGCTCAGTATCTAAAACATCGATGCTACGCCCGTGACAACCTCTATCTAGCCTGGAAAGCCCTGCAAAGTGATGACAAAGACTGCAAGTGGGCACGTCATTTTCGGGCCTCAGCCGTCAAATACTATCCTCAGTTGCGTTACTCTCGCCAGTACATCCGTCTGAGTTTAGCGATCGCAATCATGGAATGGTTTGGGCCATTCGGCTTCAGCAGAGTGATGGCATTTATTTACATCCTGCGTCGCCGCGTATTCAGTCTATGAAGTAGGGGAGGTGGGGAACTCACCGGCCCCCACTCCCCCAAGGGAGTGGGGATTAGGGGCAGTGGGGAGTGTGGGGAGTATGAGGGGTGTGAGGAGTAAACAACTAACAACTAACCACTAACTACTAACAATTACCAATTACCAATTACCAATTACCAAAAACTAAACTATATGCCCAAGGTATCTGTTATTATCCCAGCCTACAATAGCATGACTTATCTGCCAAAAACTCTAGAGAGTGTATTGAGGCAGACTTTCACAGACTTTGAAGTATTAATCATTAATGATGGTAGTTCAGACAATATCGTTGAATGGGCGTTGCAGATAGCAGATCCACGTGTAAGGCTGATTTCGCAACCAAACCAGGGTGTATCTGTTGCACGCAACACAGGTATTACCCATGCCCAAGGAGAATACATTGCATTTTTAGACGCGGACGATTTATGGCAACCAACCAAGTTAGAAAAACAAGTGCGTTGTTTGGAGGATAACCCAGCAGTAGGTTTAGTTTATACCTGGACGGATTTTATTGATGAATCAGATCAGCCTACAGGTGTATCCATTGTTTCCCACGCTGAGGGGAATGTATGGAAGCAAATTGTTGTCAGAGACATGATTTCTACAGGCAGTTCACCCATGATCCGCCGTGAGTGTTTTGCATCCGTGGGAGTATTTGATGCCAACATTAGTATTGGTGAAGACCGAGATATGTGGACGCGCATTGCTGCTCGTTATCCCTTTGCAGTGGTCAAAGAACCTTTAACTCTCTATCGTAGACATTCTAGAAATACAACTAAAAACAGCAAAAAAATAGTTCATCAACTGCGTCAAGTGATCGAGAAAAGTTTTCATTCTGCCCCACTGGAATTGCTGTATTTGCGAAACCAAAGTTACGGCTGGATGAACTTCTTTGCAGCTTGGTCTGCCCTACTAGACGAGAATAACTACAAAGACGCTATTAATTACCGTCAGCAAGCGATTTTGCACTACCCTCAAATCCGCTACACATTCATCTACCTACGCCTAAGTTTAGCAATAGCAATCATACGCTGGTTTGGATCTCAAACTTATGAGGAAGTACGAGGACTGACCCGGACTTTGCGACGCCTGATGTTAGGTGCTGCTACCTGATATTATTCTCTTTTTTTTCAGGAGTTTAAACATGACAAAAGTTTCTGTTGTGATTCCAGCCTATAATGCTATGACTTATCTGCCAGAAACTCTAGAGAGTGTTTTGAGGCAGACTTTCGCAGATTTTGAAGTATTAATTATTAATGATGGTAGTTCGGACAAGATTGTGGAATGGGCTGCTGGGATAGTAGACCCACGTGTAAAGTTGATTTCGCAACCAAATCAGGGTGTATCTGTTGCACGCAACACAGGTATTGCTCAAGCGCAAGGAGAATACATCGCATTCTTGGACGCGGACGATTTATGGGAACCAACTAAATTAGAAAAGCAAGTGCGTTGTCTGGAAAATAATCCCGCAGCAGGCTTAGTTTATACCTGGACAGCTTTAATTGATCAGTCGGGCAACCCTATGGGTACATTATGGGTTTCCGATATAGAAGGCAATGTATGGGAGCAAATTGTTGTCAAAGACATGATCTCTAATGGCAGTTCACCAATGGTTCGCCGTAGTTGCTTTGAAACTGTTGGGGTATTCGATCCTCAAATTAGGGGCGTTGAAGACAGAGAAATGTGGATTCGGATTGCTGCTTGCTATCCTTTCGCAGTGGTTAAAGAACCCTTAACCCTATATCGTCGTCACCCTGGCAATATGACCAGCAACCGCCAAATGATAATTACAGAATTACGCAAAGTCTTTGAGAAAGCCTTTGAATCTACTCCTTTGGAGTTGCTGTATTTGCGAAACCAAAGCTATGGCTGGATGAACTTGTTTGCAGCTTGGGGTTGTATAGAGGACGAGAAGAACTACAAAAAGGCAATGCATTACCGTCAGCAGGCTGTTTTGCATTATCCCCAATTACACAACACATCTACTTATATAAGCTTGAGTTTAAGAATAGCGACAATGCGCTGGTTTGGTCTTCAAGGCTACGAGAGAGTGCGAGGAATAACTCGTACTGTGCGTCAACTAATGTTAGGTACTGCTGCCTGATATAACTCTTTTTTCAGCTCTGCGCTTTTGACAGGAGCAATTATCATGATTAAAGTGTTTATTCTCTCTTCAGGACTTGGTTATATTCAGCGTGGTTATGAATCTTTTTCTCAAGAACTTTTTGATGCATTATCACAAAATTGCTCTTTAGATGTGACTCTTTTTAAAGGGAATGGCAAGCCATCCAGTAAAGAAATTGTTGTCTGGAATATACCATATTATGGCAAGCTAGCTCAAAAAATTAGCGAGTTTTTTAAAAAACCAGAGAGAAGAGATCCATACTTCACTCAGCAAGTCACATTTTTTCTCAGCTTTCTACCCCATTTATATTTGAAAAAACCAGATATTATTTTCTTTACCGAGCCAAGTTTAGGTACTCTACTATGGCATTGGCGGTCTATTACAAAGCAAAGTTATCAGTTTTTATTTTGTAATGGTGGGCCTTGTTCACCAAATATATTTTATCGCTGGGATCGTGTACTGCAAGTAGCTCCTACTCATTTTCAATCTGCTTTAGATATAGGAGTAGCTGCTGAAAAACAAACTTTGATTCCTCATGCAATTCATATACCCTCTGAACCGATAATTCTTAGTGATAGGGAACGGGAGCTTTTACGCCATAAACTTGGATTACCTGAAAAAAGACCATTGATTCTCTCGGTGGCAGCTATTAATAAATCTCGTAAGCGAATGGATTATGTAATTAGCGAAATTGCTCATCTGCCTGAACCACGTCCTTATCTTTTATTACTAGGTCATCAAGGAGAGGAAGCACGAGAAATTATTCAGCTTGGCAATAGCTTATTAGGTGTCGAGAATTTTCAGATTAGAACTGTTGATAAAAATGAGGTTGCAGATTACTACAAAGTTGCAGATGCTTTCGTTCTAGCTTCTCTATATGAGGGGTTTGGTCTAGTGTTTTTAGAGGCAATGTCTCACGGTCTACCCTGTTTAGCTCATGATTATGAAGTTCCTCGCTATATATTAGGCAAGGAGGGATATTTCGCTAATTTTGAATTGGCAGGTAGTTTAGCAAATTTAATACCTCAAGCTCTAGCAGAATCGCATGATATATCTAAACGACGTCATCGTCATCATACTGTCTACGAACGTTTTAGTTGGGATAAATTGCGCCCAGAATATGTCAAATTGATTCAACAATGTGTTAACTCGTGATGAAGTATCTGTTTTAAAAATAGGGAACTCTTAACTCTTAACAGGGAACAGAAAAGAGTTATTTTCATGTTTGATTATTACCAAAGTTCATGATTGACTGTCTTGAAAATAGCGATCAAAGATTGGAAATCAACTTAACAGCAAACCTACAAACCATCTGTGTCCATCTGTGTTCATCTGTGTACCCTTCACCGAAGCCTATGAGCGCGTCTACGTTCAATTATTCATCCCCTAGTTGTGGGTGCGAACCCGTGGGGGTCTAGTTAAATAACAAAACTTGATTATGCACTTGATTGTTTTAGAACTAGAACCAACTTCTTGCCGGGGTGGACAAGAAATAGTCCTATTTGATGTTTGCCGTGGTCTTGCTCAAAGGGGACATACTATTAGTCTTGTTTATACGAAAGAAGGGAATTTACTTGAGCAGTATCAAAAGTTTTGTAGCCATGTCATCAAGGCTAATTTATTTACTATTTATCCACCCCAATATAGTTTTCATTTTATAGCTGATATTTGGAATTTAAATAGCAATATTCCAGTCACTGAAAATAGTGTATTGCTGAGTAATCAGTATCAAGATACTTTTTTTGCTCGTGCTTTATCTTTATCAAAAAATATACCCTTGGTATGTTATTTGCATTTACCTCCATCTCATAGGATATTAGTTCGTCACACCGAAACAAAAAATGTCAAACAGGTTTTGAGAGAGTCATATATTAGGTGGCAGTGGCAAACTGGATTAAAAGGTGTGAAGCAGTTTATTGCTGTTTCCAATCAGACGAAGCAGGAATGGGTAAAAAATGGATATCCAGAAGATAGAATTGAGGTTGTACATAACGGAATTAACCTAGAAATAAACGCTTCTCCAAATAATTTTTATCTGAGGAGAAAAGAATGGAATATCCTTGAAGATACCAGAGTAATTTCCTATGTTGGTAGGTTAGATCCAGAAAAGGGATTAGAAACGCTAATTAAAGCATTTGCTATTTTGCTGAAAAGTGGTGCTAAAACTCAATTATTAATTGCGGGAAAGCCAATCAACGAAGATGAGGAATATCAAAAATCCTTAGAACAGCTAACAATCGATTTGGGCATAAACAATTATGTCAGCTTTCTAGGTCATATAACTAATACCACCAATTTATATCAAGTAAGTGATGTAACAGTTCTACCTAGTCTATGGTCAGAACCTTTTGGACGGGTAATTGTAGAATCAATGGCATGTGGAACTCCTGTGGTAGCTAGCTGCATTGGAGGAATTCCGGAGATTTTGACAGGAGAGTTTCAAAAAGGATTGTTTGAGCCAGGAAATGAGCGAGATTTATCAGATACTCTCAATCAAATAATTAATTGGAGGGAGAATGACTCCCAATTAGGTAAAAGATGCCGTGAGCATGTGTTAAAAAATTTCAGTTTAGACAAAATGATTGATGGTGTTGAAAAAGTACTAGAACGCCGATTCAGTTCAGCAAGGAACTAGGAATTATGATATTTACTGCTGTAGGAAATTATATACATTTTAAACTGGCAATTCCAATTTCTAGACTGTTAAAAGCTACGAGTTTTTGGCAAGATAACTATTTCATCTTCCGAGAGTTCAAATACTTTCCTCGGATGGCTATTTTGGCTCTGGTATGTCTGCTCATAGCAGCAGTTTTAGAAGGATTTGGTATTGGTTTTATTCTGTCGTTTTTACAAAGTTTGACCAATCCCACCGCACCACCAATCCAAACAGGTATTACCTGGTTTGATGTTTGGATATTGGGAGTAAATGCTCCTGCTGCCGAGCGCATCTATCGAATATGTGCGCTGATTATCATGACAACATGGTTACGTTCACTCTTTAATTACTTAGGACAGGTTTATAATCAAAAAACTCAGTTGCATCTTGCCGATCGCCTGCGTAGACGAGTTTTTGAACAATTGCAAGCATTAAGTCTGAGTTATTTTGCTAAGACGCGTTCTGGTGATTTAATCAATAGCATAACTTCTGAGATATACCAGCTAATACAAGCTTTTAATGTAATTTCTTTTGTTTTTACCAAGAGTTCAATTCTATTGGTTTATATAGCGTCAATGTTATTACTATCGTGGCAACTAACGCTGATTTCTGTGATGCTGTTTAGTTTGCTATCGGTAGGGATGACAACATTATTAGGACGGGTACGGGAGGCTAGTTTTGAAAGGACAAGCGCTGGTAGCTGCTATACTTCAGTGGCGCTGGAATTTATCAATGGTATCCGTACAGTTCAGGCATTTGCAGCGCAAGACTATGAGCGCAGACGGTTTTATGATGCTAGTACAAAGCTTCTACAAAGTGCGACCAAATCTGTTTCAGCGATGTCATTGATAGAACCTGTCTCAGAAGGGGTTTCGATCACACTGCTTATTGGGATGCTGATAATAGCATTTAGGTTTCTCATTCAGAATGGACTGTTGGAATCAGCTTCGCTGTTGACATTTTTATTCGTCTTATTGCGTGTTGCGCCAAATGTGCGTGCGATCGATTCAGCGAGAGCGCAGTTTAACAATTTTCAGGGAGCATTCAACAATATTAAGGAGCTGTTGAGAACTGACAACAAAACTTACTTACAAAATGGTAAAGTCCAGTTTTCAGGATTGCAGCAAGCCATTAGGTTTGTAGGTGTAGATTTTGGCTACGATGCTAATGAATTGGTATTACATAATATTTCTCTAACTATCGAACGGGGAAAAATGACAGCACTAGTTGGAGCATCTGGTGCTGGCAAATCAACACTAGCTGATTTAATTCCACGATTTTACGACCCAACCAGAGGTAAAATTCTCATAGATGGTGTAGATTTGCGAGAGTATGAGATTAACTCGCTGCGCCGCAAGATAGCTGTCGTCAGTCAGGATACATTCATTTTTAATACTTCTGTCCGCAATAATATTGCCTATGCAATGGAAGAGGTAGATGAAGCTGCAATTATGGAAGCAGCTCGATTGGCTCATGCGCTGGAATTTATTCAACAGTTGCCTGAAGGCTTTGATACCCAGCTTGGAGATCGAGGAGTGCGGCTATCTGGAGGACAACGTCAGCGTATAGCGATCGCTCGTGCTTTGCTGCGTGATCCAGATATTCTGATCTTAGATGAGGCGACGAGTGCTTTAGACTCTGTGTCTGAAAGGTTAATTCAAGAGTCTTTAGACAAGCTTGCTGTTGGTCGAACAGTGATTGCGATCGCTCATCGCCTTTCAACAATTGTCCGAGCAGATAAAGTCGTAGTGCTTGAGCAGGGACGCATTGTAGAAGAGGGGGGATATCAAGAGTTATTGGCACAGCGCGGCAAACTCTGGAAATATCACCAGCTTCAGCATGAATTGGGTTAATTCGGATAGAACAGTCTGAAATTGCAAAAACCTGCAAATCTATGCATCTGATTGTTTTAGAAAATGAACCGTCTTCTTGTCGTGAAGGAAACTAGACAAGATTACAAAAATAAAAAATTAAGGAGAATTTCTCAGTCTATGCATCTAGCATATGTTACTAGTTATAATGTCTTAAACCACTCAGATTGGCCTGAAAGTTTAGTAGGACTTCGAGGAGCAGGTTATCATTTAGCACAACACTTAGAAAAGCAATCTGTACAACTTGATTATATAGGGCCATTAAAGCAAGAATATAGATTTCTGAATCGCTTTAAGAGGAAGTTTTATAGAAAATTTTTGAAAAAAGTTTATGCCTGCTGGGCAGATCCAGCAGTGATTAGAGACTATGCAAAACAAGTCTCTAGAAAGCTATCAAGTTCCACCGCAAATATAGTCTTATGTCCAGAGAATGCTCAAACAATAGCATATCTCGAATGTAAGCAGCCTATTGTTCTTTGGACAGACGCACCTCAGACAGTATTAATTGATTTTTACTCTATTTTTAGTAATTTCTGTAATGAATCTAAAAGACACGTATATGCATTAGAGAAAGCAGCATTAGATAGAAGTAAATTAGTGATATTTTTATCAGATTGGGCTGCTGAAAATGCTATTAAAATTTATGGAATTCAGCCATCTAAGGTGAGAGTAGTTCCTTGGGGAGCAAATATAGAATGTAATAGAACCTATGAGGATATTCATAATATAGTTGAATCTAAAGATACACGTTATTGTAGATTGTTATTTATTGGAGTTGACTGGTTAAGGAAAGGAGGAGATACGGCGGTGGAGGTAGCTAAAGAATTAAATGAAATTGGCTTGAAGACAGAATTAATAGTAGTTGGTTCCGAACCTCCAATCAGTGAAACTTTTCCCAACTATGTCAAATTTCTTGGTTTTATTAATAAATATACAACAGAAGGTATTAAGCAAATCAATGAATTATTTTGTACATCCCATTTCCTCATTGTACCTTCCAGAGCAGAAACCTATGGACACGTTTTTTGTGAAGCAAATTCTTTTGGACTTCCTTCTTTAGCTACAAATGTTGGCGGGATACCAACTATTATCAAAGATGGTGTCAACGGAAAAACTTTTTCAGTTAACTCGAGAGTGGAAGAATACTCTACTTATATTGCTGATCTCATGTCTAATTATAGTGAATATAAAAGATTAGCTTGCTCATCATTCCATGAATATCAATCTCGTTTAAATTGGCTAGTAGCTGCAAAAACTGCAAAACAGTTAATTATGGATCTAGTTTAGTGTTCAAAAAAAGTTGCTAATAATTTGAAAATAAGTTTGGTAATTTTATGCATTTTATTGGTTTAGAAAACGAACTTTCTTCTTTCCGTGGTGGACAGGAATTGAACATGTTTGAGATATGCAATGGACTATCTCAGCGCGGACATGATATTAGTCTGATTTATTTAAAAACAGGAAATCTTCTGGAAGAGTATCGGAAATTTTGTAATTATTTAGCAAAGGTGAATAGTTATGAATTTAATCGGTATAAAATTAATGAAATATTGTATTTCTTATCTGGAATTTTTAGTACCATAAATATGCCAGTCACAAAAAACAGTGTTGTTTTTTGCAACGCCTATGATTTCATTTTTTTTGGTTATGTTTTATCTCTACTGAAAAATATCCCTTTTGTCTGTTATTTTCAAATTCCGCCTCTTAGTAACAATTTTAATTATCAAAAGGTACTAGGTTTTAAGAATGCAAAGAGATTTATTTCTGTATCCAATAAAACAAAACTTGATTGGGTAGAATGTGGTATTAAAGAAGATAAAATTGATATTGTATATAATGGTACTAACACCGAAAAGTTTAAGCTTTCACAAAACTTCTTCTGTCTTAGGAAGAAATGGAAGATTCCTGAAAATATTAGAGTAATTTCATATGTAGGAAGACTGGATAAAGATAAAGGATTAGAAACGCTGATTGCAGCCTTTTCTTTACTTATACAAAATGGTATTAATGCCAAGTTATTGATTGCTGGAAATCCTATACTTCACTTTGCTGCTGATGGTAAAGAACATCCTGAAGAAGGCGAAAAATACAAGCGTTCCTTAAAACAGCTATCAATAGATTTAGGTATAGAAAAGAATGTGGATTTTTTGGGACATGTAGCAGATACAGTCTCCCTTTATCAAGTCAGTGACGTCACAGTTCTACCTAGCCAATGGTCAGAACCTTTTGGCAGAGTCATTATTGAATCAATGGCTTGTGGAACTCCTGTGGTAGCTAGCAGAATTGGGGGTATCCCCGAAATTTTGACAGGAGAATTTCAACAATTGCTATTTGAACCTGGCAATCAACAAGATTTGGCAGATACTTTGAATCGGATTATTCATTGGAGAGACTGCAACTCTCATTTGGCTTACAGGTGTCGTGAACATGTTTTAGGCAAGTTCACTATAGACAAAATGATTGATGGTATTGAGAAAGTTATATTGCAGGTTACTAAACACTGAAAAATTTTGTATTCATGAGAATTTTCAGGAATAGAAATTGGCAAAAAAACAAGGCTCTAAATATTAGATTTACTGCAAAAATCAGGATAATTCTTAATTACGAACACAGATGAACACCGATGAACACAGATTGTAGATGCGAGTATTTCATTGAGCAAATGTACCGCACATCCCACGAGCATTGTATCTAAAAAATTATAACAATACTATCTTGGGTTACTGGGAATAGATGATAAACTAGGGAAGATTTCTTGAGGAAGTGTTGATGCCACGGACAAACGGGTTAAAAAATGAAACATCAGCGGAAGTTTCACCGGAGATTTTAAATTCTGAAGATACAGCAGCAATTAAAGACTCGTCTGAACAAGTGGAAGAGATCCAGGATATTGATGACATACTGAATTCTCTAAAAACTTTACTAAGTACTGTAGAAAAGCTTCAAAAAGTCCGGCAGGAAGTGGGTGACATTAAACCTTTACTGATGCGGATGCTTGATGGAGAATTGCTTGTTGGTGAAGAACTTGAGCAAATCAAGTCAGGTGTCAGTGGTCTTGTTCGTCTGGTTCGTACTTATAGTGAACATCAAGCAGCGTTGGCGAAAGCACAACCTGCTAGAAACCTGCTAGATCAAGTGTTAAAAGGGAATAAAGCTGATTAAAAGTTGTACTTAGCGATCGCCTACACCTTGATAGATAACAGGCGCTTTTACAATGGGCTAAAAATGTGCAATGTAGGCAATTGCAACCAAACTTTATTTTACTAGTATAATTTGAGATTACGTATAAATTATTTCATGTAAACCGAAGAGCCTTCTTTCCTAGTGTAAGAGTGCCTGTTAAGAGTTCCCTATTCCCTATTGCCTACCTCTACGATTAATTCCACAAAATCAAAGTGGACTGCTATATCCTCAAATCGTTAGATGATGGTTCGATACAAATAAGCTATATTTATTAGTACAAAGATGCACAATAACTTTTAAAACCTAAGTTTTGAGACCTAACAAATTTCTGAATCAATTTGTATCAAGGTTTCAAGACGCAAATTGCTGATGCTAACATTTTTACATAGGTAGAATTGATGCTTAATTTGGTAAATGCCGTAAAGCAGCGACCAAATGGTAAGAGCATATCTACTCAGGTAAAATCTTAACTAAGTAATAGCTGATTAGTTGTCATAATTTGTAGCAAAACTTTAGCGATCGCTACATTACAAAGGCTACTAATTGCAGGAACTACAACCAAAAAACTCCAATTGCGTCTTGAGCCTAAATTGTAGAAAAACGCATTTGGTAGGTACAGCAATGACACACATCGAAGGAACCTTCGCAGGAGCAGGAGGGCTTAATCTTTATTATCAAAGCTGGCAGCCAGAGGGAGAATTACGGGCAATTATTGCTATAGTACACGGCTTGGGAGCGCATAGCGGATTATTTATTAATGCCGTGCAGCATTTATTGCCCTTGGGTTATGCTGTCTACGCTTTTGATCTAAGAGGACATGGGCGATCGCCTGGACAACGAGGGCATATAAATTCTTGGGCAGAGTTGCGAGAAGATTTGCATACCTTTTTGACACATATTCAGGAACAAAGTTTTGGCTGTGCATATTTTTTGTGGGGTCACAGTTTAGGCGCAGTCATAGCTGTAGATTACGCCTTACGCTTTCCTCAAAGCTTGCAGGGATTGATCCTGACAGCACCTGCTTTAGGAAAAGTTAACCTGCCTCTGTTAAAAGTGGCATTAGGGCGAATGCTTTCACAAGTCTGGCCAAACTTTAGTCTGAAAGTAGGTTTTGATAAGGGTAAAAATTTGCGAGGCCAGAATTATCTCACCATTCAAGACCCATTAAGGCATGAGTATGGCAGTGCGCGACTGGCTGCGGAGTTTTTTGCCACTGAAAAATGGGTTGAAACTCATGCTTGTGAGTTACAAGTGCCTTTGCTTATTCTCTATAGCAGTGAAGATAAGATCGCACCGCCAGAAGGTTGTGTAGCGTTTTTCCAAAAAATAGCCTTTCCTGACAAAGAAAGCTATGAGTATCCCGGTGACTACCACGACTTTCACCTGGATCTCAATTACCAAAAGATACTTGTAGATTTGGAGAATTGGCTAGAAAGACATTTGGATGGAGAAATAGAAAATCAATCATCAAGGTGTCTGATAAAAATACCTACTTTTAAGACCAAACCTTTGACTCGTTAGATGGGTTTCTTTGCGAAAAAGATACAAAGCTTGTCGTTGATCCCCAGCATGGTCTACATTATTATTAGTACAAAAGACCTTAGTTTAAGACATGTAGGCATGAAATAAGCCTAAGCCTTAAACTGAGATGAATTCTATTTTTAATAGATACAAACTTGAAAGGAGAAATTTATTAATTTTCAAGACTTAGGTATTCAAAGTCTGCATCTTAAATGTACCTAATTTGGCATTAATTTTAGCCCAACAATCTTGAGATAATTGATTATCCTTCCTATTTCATAGGAAAAGAATATATTGGGAACTAGGCAAATATTTTCCTATCTCACAAATGATTTAGGATTGCTGGATGGAACTAGTATTTGATTTTCCTGTTAAGCGTTCCCTATTCCCTTTCTTACTGATAACGAGGGGAAGAGTCAGAAACTCTTCTTGGAGAAAATGTTATGTACAAATCAGATTTATAAAGCGCCTCCCAACTCTGGAGAAGTAGTGTTAGGGCGTACTTTGCCTTCCTTATTAGATGAAGCGTGCGATCGCACTCCCAACTCCCGCGCTTTCAATCAAGTTACACAAACAGGCTGGCAAGCTTTATCTAATCACGAATTTCGCACGGCTGCGACAGAATTGGCATTAGGCTTGCTGGATTTGCAACTAGAAGCAGGCAATCGCATTGCTTTACTCATGCACAGCGATGTTAATTTTTGCATTGCTGACATGGGTTCCTTGCTTGCAGGTTTGGTGAATGTGCCAATTGATTTAACCCAAACAATTGAACACATTATTTTCATTTTGCAGCACACAGAAGCCAAGGCGCTGATTATTTCTGATCTAGACTTGCTCTCTCAAATCATTCCTTACCTGCAAAATGCTACCCATCTCAAAACAGTAATAGTTGCTGATGTGCCTATTGAGTGGCATCAAAGGCGACAACAATTAACCTGTCAACAAAGTGGGGAATATGAAAAGATACTAAATGATCAAAATAAGATTATTCCTGATAATCTTTGTTTGTCGCTACCAACCTCACACTCACCAGCAGCGGCTGCACAATCAGTTATAGATATTCCGCAATGTATTCAAGTTTTTTCACTAGAGGAAATTCGCTCTCAGGGACGGAAAAAAAATTCTGAATTTAGTTTTCAGGAACTGAATACCAAACTGATAGCTAATAACCTTGCCACGATTATTTATATTCCTGGAACTACTGGAGAACCTCAAGGGGTAATGCTTACCCATGAAAATCTCTCTGCTAATGCATTGGCAATGTTTACAGGAATACCTGATTTGGGATTGGGGACAGAGGAAATAGTTCTTTCTTTTCTGCCATTAACCCATGTTTTTGCTCGTGTCCTTGTCTATGGACATATTAGTTATGGTCACAGCATTTATTTCAGCAATTCTAATCGGGTATTAAAACACCTAAAAGAAGTAAAGCCAACAATATTTGCTACAGTTCCTTTGCTCTTAGAAAAAATTTATCACAAGCTTTTAGAAGCAGGAGAAAAAAATCAGGAACAGAGCAAAAAAGAAAAACATCTACGGGTAAAATTGCCCCGTCCTAATATTACATTGTCATCCTTAAAGTTTTCTACCAACTGGGTGAGAAAAACCTCGCTTGCTACTTGGCGAGAAGCCACTGTTCGGTTATCTACTACAGGGAGAACCCTAAAAACCCATTTACTTTCGCCACACAATGCTATTTCTGCGCGTCAATTCTATCTTCTCTTATCTCAATCGGTGATGAATTGGGCAATCAAAATAGCCCAAAAATATGAATTAGGAAAAATACCACAACGTCGATATGCTTTGATGTTGAAATTGGCAGATAGGTTCGTATTTTCCCAGTGGCGTGCTGTCTTTGGTGACAATATCAAATACCTAATTAGCGGAGGTGCAGCTTTAAAAGCAGAAATTGCGAATTTATTTGCGGCTGCGGGAATAAAAATTTTACAAGGCTATGGTTTAACAGAAACTAGTTCTGCCGTAACTTGTAATCGTGGTCAATTCAATCGTGCTGGAACTGTTGGTGTAGCGATCGCTGGCGTAGAAATTACGATAGCCGAAGATGGGGAAATTCTCACCAGAAGTCCTTACATTACTCAAGGCTATTACAAAAACCCACAAGCTACCCAGCAACTAATCGACACTGAAGGTTGGTTACATACAGGCGATTTAGGGGAATTTACTTCTGACGGTTTTCTCAAGATTACTGGTTTGAAGAAAAGCCGTTTTAAACTTTCTACAGGTAAGTATGTCACACCGCAACCAATAGAAAGCAGGCTAGAAAAATCTCCTTTAGTAACAAAAGCTGTGACTGTCGGGGCTGATCGTAAGTTTTGTGCCATGCTGATTTTTCCTAATTTAGATAATTTACAGCAGCAGGCTTTATCAATAGGAATTGATTTACCAATTGAAGAATTACTGAAGCATCCTTGCATCGTTGCTTTATATCAAGCGTTGGTGGATGAAGCGAATTGTCATTTACCTCATTGGTCAACGGTAAAAAAATTTCGGCTAATTTATGCCAAATTCACTGTTGAGAATGGAGTAATAACGTTAAATCAGGAGGTAAATAGAGGCAAAATTTTAGAAGTATTTACTGAAGAAATTAATGCAATATATGAAGATAAGAGGATGCAAAAACATGAGAATGTCACAATAGAACAAATAGATAATTTATGTCCGGTGAATCAGAGGTTTTCATGTCCTGCGTTTGCTCAATCTCTGAGTTCTTAGATATTAGGTTTGTGGTGAAGGAGCTAAGATTTAAATGAACCGCAGAGGCGCAGAGGACACAGAGAGAAGAGAAAGAGAAGGAAAAATTTGTTTAACTGAACTGTATTGAATTATTTTTAGGTATTCAATCAATCCAAAATCCAAAATTGAAGAAGGAAGGGTGATGTATGTATAAGCCGTTCCAAAAAGCCGCAGTATTGGGTGCGGGAGTGATGGGTTCACAAATTGCCGCCCATTTAGCTAATGCGGGATTAACAGTTCATTTATTAGATATTGCGGCTCAAGGCGACAATAAAAATGATGTTGTAGAAACAGCTTTTAAAAAGGCTATTAAGCAGTCTCCACCGATTTTATTTACAGAAAAAACAGCCCGTCGTGTTATTTTGGGGAATTTTGACGAGCATTTTCACCGCATTGCTGATGTTGATTGGGTAATAGAAGTTGTAGTTGAAAATCTCGCTATTAAACAAGATTTGCTGGCGCGGGTAGAAAGTGTAATTAGGGATGATACTGTAGTGTCTACTAATACTAGTGGTCTACCTGTTCATGAAATTGCTCAAGGACGTTCTGAGTCTTTTCGGAAGAGGTTTTTAGGAACTCACTTTTTTAATCCGCCGCGCTACTTAAAGTTACTAGAGTTAATTCCGACACCGGATACTGAGCCGCAAATCCTGGAAAAAATGCAGTGGTTTGCTTGGATGCATCTTGGTAAAGGCGTAGTAGTAGCCAAAGATACCCCCAACTTTATAGCCAACCGCATAGGTATGTATGCAACTATGCTGGGTATCCGGGGTGTGACTGAGCAAGGTTACACAATTGAAGAAATTGATACATTAACAGGGGTGATTGCTGGACGACCGAAATCAGCGACATTTCGCACGGCTGATTTGGTGGGGTTAGATACTTTGATGTATGTAGCACGCAACCTTTACCCAGCTATTCCCCACGATGAAAGCCAGGAAGTCTTTCGAGTGCCAGAGTTACTGAAGAAACTCGTAGAAACTGGGTCGTTAGGAGCAAAAACAGGTCAAGGATTTTACAAAAAGCAAGGTAAGGAAATTCTCTCGATTAATCCGACGACACTGGCTTACGAAGCAGCGAAACCGCTTGATTTAGGGGATATTGAGGCAATTGGGAAAATTGATGATTTAGGCGATCACTTACGCAAACTCTACCATGATTCTAGTCGTGCTGGTGTATTCTTCCGCAAATTAACCTTAGAAATTCTGGGTTACAGCGCCCGTCGCATCCCGGAAATTGCCGACAGACCAGCAGATATTGACCGGGCAATCCGGTGGGGTTTTGGCTGGGAACTCGGCCCGTTTGAAATTTGGGATGTCTTGGGCTTTGAAACTGTATTGGCAGATATGAAAGCGGCTGGTATATCTGTGCCTGAGTGGGTAGAAAAGATGCACGATTCTGGTGTGCAAAGTTTCTATCAAAAAGACCGACTATCTTGGGCTGAACAAAAGGTAGTTGATGCTTGTGCAGTCTGCATCAGCGAACAGCCAAAAGCCCCAACAGATGAAATTCAGATAGCAGCCATTAAAGAAGATGCCAAAAATATCTTGTGGCAAAACTCAGAAGCTTCTTTGTTGGACTTGGGCGATGGAGTTGTTTTGTACGAGTTTCATTCCAAAGGCAATACCCTGACTTTAAAAGTAGTAGAAGGCTTAGCCAAAGTATTAGATATTGTCGAAAACGGTGATTATCGAGGATTAGTCATAGGTAACGACAGTGCCAACTTCTCTGGAGGGGCGAATTTGGCAGAAATGGCCATGTTAGCCCAGACAGATAACGGTAAAGGCATCGCCGATTTAATCGTCAAATTCCAAACCTTACTGCAACGCATGAAATATTTCCCGAAACCAATTGTCGCCGCAATTGTCGGACGAGTTTTAGGCGGAGGTTGTGAGTTAGTCTTGGCTTGTCCTCATGTAGTCGCAGCCGCAGAAACTTACATCGGACTGGTAGAACTCGGCGTCGGTTTGATTCCTGGAGGCGGTGGCATCATGCGGATGGTGACTTGGGCAGCGGATAAAGCCGCCAGCGAATCACCACAAGATATTCAACCCTTCCTGCGAAAAGTGTTTGAAACTGTTGGCATGGCCAAAGTTTCCAGTAGCGCCCATGAAGGGCAAGAATTAGGCTTCCTCTCACCCACAACCAAAATTGTGATGAATGCTGACCGACTTTTGACTGTAGCGAAAGCGGAAGTGCTGTGTTTAGACCGCATAGGTTACATGCCACCACCAAAACGTAACGCCGTCATGGTGCTAGGTCTTCCAGCACGGGCAATGTTGGAACACGCCGCATATGTCATGCAGCAGGGAGGTTTTATTTCGGAGTATGACAGTTATTTAGCTAGTCGCTTAGCTTATGTGATGACAGGCGGAGAATTGACTGTACCTGCTTTGGTTGATGAAAACTACTTATTGAGATTAGAAAGAGAGGCGTTTTTGCCACTATTACAGCAACCAAAAACGCAAGAACGGATTGCTTATATGTTGAAAACGAAGAAACCTCTCAGAAACTAAGAGGAGGCAGAGGGCAGGAGGTAGAGGGCAGGAGGCAGAGGGCAGGAGGCAGAGGGCAGAAAGCTTTCAAATTAAGAAGTAAGAATTGATAAAAAATTAATCTTCTAACGCTTACTTCTTTCTTCGACTATTTAGTTTCTTCGTTAATTATTCCCTTGTACCCTTGAAAATCGATCATCTGCCTTAATTATTCCCTTCAGCCCTCATTCTTTTCCTTCTGCCCTCTGCCTCCTGCCCTCTGCCTTAATGATCAACACATTTAAACATTGGTCGGAGTTATTTATGAAAGAAGCTTATATAGTTAGCAGTGTCCGCACACCTGTAGGAAAAGCGCCACGGGGTACGTTACACAATATGCGTCCGGATGATATGGGTGCAGTTGTTGTCAAAGCAGCCATTGAACGAGTTAAAGACTTAGAGCCTGTATACATTGATGATGTAATTATGGGTTGTGCTTTTCCGGAAGCAGAACAGGGATTTAATATCGGGCGGTTAATTGCCCAACGTGCAGGTTTACCTGATTCTGTAGCAGGTATGACTGTAAATCGATTCTGTGCTTCGGGGTTGCAAAGTATCGCAATCGCAACCCAAGCAATTACGGTAGGACAGGCGGAAGTCATTGTTGCGGGTGGTGCGGAGTCTATGAGTTTGATTCCAATGGGAGGACATTATTTGGCCCCCAACCCAAGAATGATGATAGATACGCCCAAGGTTTACTGCACGATGGGTATTACAGCCGAAAACGTCATGCAGTACTACGAAATCTCCCGCCAAGAACAGGATGCTTTTGCTTTACGTTCCCATCAAAAAGCTTTAGTTGCCATTAGGCAAGGTCGGTTTACAGAAGAAATCGTACCACTCGAAGTCCGGGACATCCTCTATATTGATGGCACTCCACGACCGGTAGAAAAGGTCTTTACGGTGGATGAAGGGCCGCGTCCTGATACCAGTATGGAAGCCTTGATGAAATTATCGCCTGTATTTCGTGTGGGCGGTGGTGTGACAGCCGGTAACTCATCGCAAATGTCAGACGGTGCAGCAGCAACAGTGGTAATGAGCGATCGCATGGTGCGGATGCTTGATCTCCGTCCGATGGGTAAGATGTTAGGCTATGCGGTTGCGGGTGTAGCACCAGAAGTGATGGGTATTGGCCCGGTGGAAGCTGTACCTAAAGTTTTAAAACAGGTGGGTTTGACTTTAAATGACATTGGCTTGATTGAACTCAATGAAGCCTTTGCTGCCCAAACCTTGGCTGTGATTCGCAAACTCGGACTTAACGAGGAAATTGTCAATGTCAACGGTGGTGCGATCGCCCTTGGCCATCCTCTCGGTTGCACTGGTGCGAAACTCACAGCTACTCTCCTCCATGAAATGAAACGGCGTAGTGTCCGTTATGGTTTGGTAACGATGTGTGTTGGTGGGGGAATGGGTGCAGCAGCTGTGTTTGAGAATTTGATGATTTAGGACAGAAGGCAGGAGGCAGAGGGCAGAGGGCAGAGGGCAGAGGGCAGAGGAGGCAGGAGGCAGAGGGCAGAGGGCAGAGGGCAGAGGGCAGAGGGCAGGAGGCAGAAGGCAGAGGGCAGAGGGCAGGAGGCAGAGGGCAGGAGGCAGAGGGCAGAGGGCAGAAGGAATAAATTGTTATATTTTATACTCTATTTCTCTACTCTGTGCCTCTGCGTCTGGTGCGTGAGTTCATTTTACAAATAACGGTGAAATTATAATGAACCTTATTCATCCAACCGTAGTTATTTCTACGCTAATTTTCCTACTACTATTACTTGGTTATATCGGTGTTCCTTTGTGGGTTTGGTCGGTTTATTTGGCAGCATTGCTAGTATTTTTTCAGACCCCGATCTGGATTTGGGTGATTTTTGGTGCGATCGCTTGCATATTCAATATCCCTATTCTGCGGCAAAAGCTGATCACATCCCCATTGATTAAAGCCATTAAAGCCTTGAATTTATTACCAAAAATCTCTGATACTGAACGGGCTGCAATTGAAGCGGGAAATGTTTGGGTAGATGGAGAATTTTTTTCTGGGAAACCAGACTTCCAAAGAATTAATCAAGAACCATATCCCCAAGTCACACCAGAATTGCAAGCATTTCTCGATGGCCCGGTGGAACAAGTTTGTCGCATGGTGAGTGATTGGGAAATTTACCGTCGCAAGGATTTACCGCCGGAAGTTTGGGACTATCTCAAAAAAGAGCGGTTTTTGGGGATGATGATACCCGAAGAATATGGCGGTTTGGGATTTTCTAACTTTGCCTACAGCAATGTGATGACGAAGTTGGCATCTCGTTCTTTTACCCATATCGCAACTGTGGGGGTGACAAACTCATTGGGCCCGGCAAAATTATTACTCCGCTACGGTACACAGGAACAGAAAAATTATTACCTACCGCGCCTGGCACGGGGTGAAGAAATTCCTTGTTTTGCGCTGACAGAACCAACTGCCGGTTCAGATGCAGCCAGTATCAAGTCTGAAGGAATCGTGTTTAGAGGCGAGGATGGCAAGCTTTATTTGCGTCTGAATTGGAAGAAGCGATATATTACCTTAGCTGCGATCGCCACTCTCTTAGGACTAGCTTTCAAATTACGTGATCCGGAAAATTACTTGGGTAAAGGTAAAGAAGTTGGCATTACTTGCGTTTTAATTCCTACCGATACACCAGGCGTGAGCATGGGTAGGCGCCACGATCCGATGGGTGTGCCTTTTTACAATTCCCCCACGGAAGGACATAACGTTGTCGTGAGCGTTGACCAAATTATCGGCGGTGTAGAACAGGCGGGTAATGGCTGGAAAATGCTGATGCAAACTTTGGCAGCAGGTCGGGGAATTAGCTTCCCGGCTAGCTGTACGGGAGTAGCAAAATTAGTAGCGAGAGTTACAGGGGCTTATGCTGTAGTCCGGCAACAATTTGGTTTGTCGATTGGTCGTTTTGAAGGTGTAGAAGAACCTCTAGCACGCATTGGCGGTCTCACCTACTTAATGGAAGCTGTGCGTACTTATACCTGTGGTGCAGTAGATCAAGGAGAACAACCAGCAGTCATTTCGGCGATCGCTAAATACAGTTTGACAGAACTCTCCCGCAAAATTATTAACGACGGCATGGATATTATGGGCGGTGCAGGGATTTGTCGCGGCCCCAGAAATTTATTAGCAAATATTTATACAGCCACCCCAATTTCGATTACCGTCGAAGGCGCAAACATTCTCACCCGCACCTTAATGATTTTTGGACAAGGAGCGATTCGCTGTCATCCTTATATTTATCAGGAGATTACAGCGCTGGATCAATCAGATGTCACAGCCTTTGATCAAGCTTTCTGGCATCATCTTGGACTGACGGTACGTAATACTTTTCGCGCCTTGATTCTCAGTATTTCCCGTGGGTATTTCGCACACTCTCCCGTCCCAGGTGCAACAGCTAAATATTACCGCAAACTAGAGTGGGCATCTGCTACCTTTGCCTTACTGACTGACATCACTATCTTTTCCTTTGGTGGCACATTGAAGCGACGAGAAAAGCTGACAGGCAGGTTTGCGGATATTCTCACCTGGATGTACTTAGCAACTGCAACCCTAAGACGCTTTGAAGCCGAAGGGCGAAAACCAGAAGACTTACCTTTTGTTCACTGGGTAATGCAGTACGCTTTTGCTCAAATCCAGTCAGCCTTTGAGGGAATTTTCCAGAATCTCTCTGTACCAGTTCTAGGTACACTGTTTGCTGGGCCTGTAAGTTGGTGGTGGCGACTGAATCCCATTGGTTCCCTACCCAATGATAAACTTGGCAGTGAAGTTGCCCGGAAACTACAAACTCCCGGACAAATACGCGATCGCCTCACCGCAGGAATTTATATTCCTACTAGTAGCGAAGAAGCATTGGGACGTTTAGAAAAAGCTTTCATCTTGTTATCCCAAGCTGAACCACTACTCAAAAAGCTCAAAAATGCCAGCCACACAGAGAAACTACCACAGCAAAAACCCGACGAACTGATTGCAGCCGCCCTCCAAGCCGGAGTGATTAGTAACAAAGAAGTTGAACTCATCTGTGAAGCAGAGTTTGCCCGTAATGATGCAATTCAAGTAGATTCCTTTACTTTGGAGGAATATTTGCAAGGCAGTCAGGAGAGCAAAGGCAGAGGGCAGATGGCAGAGGGCAGAAGGTGAAAGAATTATACCTGAGAAACACTCTGCGTAACTCTGCGCGTACGGGCGAAGCATTTGTGTAGAAAGATGATTATTTTAGCTATAAATATTGACACAAATGCTACTCTGCCTTGAAGCCGCGCAAAGCGCGTCTACGCCCCTACCGTCCCTTTGCGTTTAAAGAAGAAAAGTAAACGAATCTAAAATCCTCTTACCTCCTGTCTACTGTTGTGAAGAATTAAAACAGCTATAGATATTAACACTTACTCATGGTGATATGGTTAAATCCAAACTCTAAATAAGTTATATCAAGTCCGGCTAACTGCTTAGGATATTATTCTGACGCAGTCGCGGATTGGTTTTTCCCATTACCAATTACCCATTACCGACACGGGCGAATAATACAAGTGTTCAAGCGGACATGATATTTAGTGTCTCTCTTTACCTGGGAAACTCAGCGAGATCAAAAGGAGAACACACATGAAGGTTGGTATTCCCAAAGAAGTTTACCCTGGCGAACGTCGTGTAGCTGCTACACCAGACACAGCCAAGCGTCTAATGAAGCTTGGTTTCGATGTACTAGTTGAGAGGCGTGCGGGCGCAGATGCAAACTTTGCAGATGAAGCATATATACAGGCTGAATGCACGATTGTTCCAGATGCTCCCACTCTATGGGCACAGTCAGATATTGTACTTAAGGTTCGTCCACCGCAAATGCACCCGGAAGTCGGCAAACATGAAACCGAACTACTGCGTGAGGGAGGTACGCAAATCAGTTTCATCTGGCCAGCCCAAAACCCGGATTTACTCGATAAACTAGCAGCACGTAAAGCCACAGTTTTAGCAATGGATGCAGTACCGCGCATTACTAGGGCACAAAAGATGGATGCCCTAAGTTCAATGGCAAATCTTGCTGGCTACCGCGCTGTAATTGAGGCTGCTAACCACTTTGGACGCTTCTTTAACGGACAGATTACGGCAGCCGGAAAGGTGCAACCTGCGAAGGTACTGGTGATTGGTGCTGGTGTAGCTGGACTAGCAGCTATCGGTACCGCCAAGAACTTAGGTGCAATTGTTCGTGCTTTTGATACGCGCCTTGTAGTTAAAGAACAGGTACAGAGTCTAGGTGCAGAGTTTCTAGAACTGAATTTTGCTGAAGATGGCACGGGTGAGGGCGGCTACGCCAAGGTCATGAGTGACGAATTTATCAAGGCTGAAATGGAATTGTTCGCCGCTCAAGCTCAAGAAGTAGACATTATCATTACGACGGCGCTGATCCCAGGTAAGAGAGCGCCTGTACTGATTACACAGGAAATGGTCGAGAGCATGAAGGAGGGATCGGTCATTGTTGATATGGCCGCAGAACAGGGCGGTAATTGTGCCTGTACTCACCCCGGTGAAATTTATTGTTACAAGGGAGTGACGATTGTTGGTCTGACTGACCTACCCAGCCGTATGGCCCAACAAGCAAGCCAGCTTTATGGCAGCAATCTTTACCATCTTCTGGAAGAAATGGGAGGAGCGAAAAACTACAAAGTCGATCTCGAAAACGAGGTGATTCGGGGTACTTTAGTAGTTCATCAAGGAGAGATTACCTGGCCGCCACCGAAGAAAGCAGGGGGCGCAGGAGGACAACAGAAGCAGGAGGAAAAGAAGAAAGAGCCTACCCTTGTCCCTCCATCTCCCCATCTCCCTGTCCCATCCCCTACTTCTAGTTCCTCAAAGGGTAGTAGTAACCTGCTATGGCTAATCTTTGTTGGTTTAGCCCTCGTCGGTATTGGTATAAGTGCGCCTGTTTCATTCTTATCTCATTTGATTGTGTTTGTTCTGGCTTGCTTTGTTGGTTGGCAGGTGATCTGGAACGTTAAGCCTGCTCTCCATACACCACTGATGAGTGTCACCAATGCGATTAGCGGCATCATTATTATTGGTGGTATGCTGCAACTGTCTGGGGTATCAAGTTCATCGACTATCTTAGGAGCGATCGCTATTTTCGTCGGGACAATCAATATTTCTGGTGGCTTCCTAGTCACGCAACGGATGCTCAGGATGTTCCAAAAGTAGAGAGAAAAGAATTATGTCGAACAATCTACTGACAGTCGCCTATATAGTGGCTAGCGCCTTATTTATTCTCAGTCTCGGGGGACTGTCTAATCAGGAAACTGCTCGCCAAGGTAATGTTTACGGCATAGTTGGTATGCTGATTGCTCTGGTTGCTACCGCATTCTCTCTAGACGTAACTACATACGGCATCCTCACGTCAATTGTCATCCCAGGAGCCGTCATCGGTGCAATTGTGGCTTCTCGGGTAGCGATGACCTCGATGCCAGAACTAGTGGCAATTCTACACAGCTTTGTAGGGATGGCAGCAGTTCTGGTGGGCATTGCCAATTATCTGCAAGAGTCGATAGAACTCACCCCAGTTGAGTCTACAATTCACGAAATTGAAATTTTTGTGGGTGTGTTTATTGGTGCTGTCACCTTCACAGGTTCGGTGGTTGCCTTTGGCAAACTGCGGGGTATCATCAGCAGCAAACCTCTGCTTTTGCCAGGGCGACACTTGCTCAACCTGGGGATGATTGCGGCTTCTGTATGGCTGGGTTTCGAGTTTTTGACAACAGCACATCTGAGTGGACTGCAATCGCTGTTAGCGATGTTTGTGATCTCTTCAATCTTGGGCATTCATCTAGTGATGGCGATCGGTGGTGCTGATATGCCAGTGGTGATCTCCATGCTCAATAGCTACTCTGGATGGGCAGCCGCCGCCGCTGGTTTCATGCTATCGAACGATTTGCTGATCATTACGGGGGCGCTGGTGGGCAGTAGTGGTGCTATCCTCAGCTATATCATGTGTAAGGCCATGAACCGTTCCTTCCTCAGCGTGATTCTTGGGGGCTTTGGTGAGCAAACAAGTGCAGCAACTCCTAGTGGAGAGAAATTGGAGGGTAATGTCACTACAGCAACAATTGAGGATACCGTGCAACTGTTGCAAAATGCCAAGAGTGTCATCGTTGTCCCTGGCTACGGTATGGCAGTAGCTCAAGCCCAGCATACCGTATCAGAACTCACAAAGTTGCTGCGCGATCGCGGCGTCCAGGTTCGGTTTGGCATCCATCCGGTAGCTGGTAGGATGCCTGGACATATGAACGTCCTTCTGGCTGAAGCTAATGTACCCTACGACATCGTCCTAGAAATGGATGAGATTAACGAGGACTTTCCCAAAACTGATGTGGTGCTGGTGATCGGTGCAAACGACACTGTTAACCCCAGTGCTTTGGAAGATCCTCAGAGTCTGATTGCTGGTATGCCAGTCTTAGAAGTCTGGAAAGCTGGTACTGTCGTAGTCATGAAACGGAGTATGGCTAGTGGCTACGCTGGTGTTGAGAATCCTCTGTTTTATAAAGACAACACCCGGATGCTATTTGGCGATGCGAAGAAAAATCTGGATGCGATCGTAGCAAAACTTGTACAGTTAAGTGAGGGAAGTGTAGAGTTGCGCCAGCCTGCATTTGATGATGTACCGTTAACAGGCAAAGTATTAAACCTCTTGCATGAATCCTAAAAACCCCTGTTCATCCCCTCATAAACGAGGGGAAAATTTTGTACATGAAGATTTAACCTGAATCGCAAGTAAGCACGGGCGATCGCACCTCAAACACTTGAACACTCTACTAGATGAAAGGTTGTTAACCGCAGAAAATCCTGGTTTTGGCAGCGTCGTCTAGTTCAACCTGTGTTTCACCAAAAGCAGATTATAAGGATACGGCAAAATAATGGTGGAGTACACCGACCAGATGTTGCAAACCTGACACGATGACGAAGTTCATGATATTCACGCAGATATAATGTGCCTGAGTGGATAATGCATCGCCATGCTAAATACTTCGATCATCCCGAAGTCTTCCAAACCGAACGTTGTACAGAGGATTTTGAAAGGCAACTACCCAAAGATGTATATATTTCCTTTGGTGATGGTCCTCGCATTTGTATGGGTAAGGGTTTTAACCTCTTGATTCGTACGGCGCCGGAGGGTGCGCGTGTCAGCTAATGACACTCAAGCCAGAGACACTACCTGCTGATTTGAAGTTGCAGAAGTTGGTGGATGGATATTTCTTTAATTGCAACTATCAGTCATTTCCAGCCATGGAGGATCAAGCCAAACCTAATTATAACGTGTCTGTTTGAATACTTACTACTGTGGTTTAGGCTGGTAATAAGTTCAATTACTATAGTTTACTGGTCTAGAGGTGAAGTTGGAGAATTCAATAGAATTTCCTGTTGCGGTTCTCGTACCTCCCACTGACACCTTCTTTCATTCGGTTGGTTGTAATTAATTGCCATTGTGAAATTGCGAGATTGGACACTATTGTTGCGGAGATTTACGATCGCCTGGGTATAGTTTCCTCCAGCAACGGCTGTCCATTGCAACACATTTGTCGCATTAGGTTGGTCGGGAACGAAGCGCATTTTATACCTAACTCGCTCTAGAGAATCACCAGGGCGGACGAAAACTAAACCCTGAACAATATCTGCTACCCGTTCTAAGAGATCGGCAGACATAAAGCTACAACTATTAGGTGTATCTCCTTTAACTAAAGCCAAGTAAGGGCGATCGCGTAAAGACTCTACTTGTTGAGCTTGCGCTCCAAAGTTGGAGGAAAAGATGAGGGTAATAGGCAGTATCAGAAAAACAGTTTTTCTCATATTAATAACTTCTCGCTCCATGTCTGACTCTAGATAACTATAAAATAAATTTCCCTTAATTCTGGGAATAGCTCAAGCGTATACTGTATCCGACTATCTTTGTCAGCGCGAATGGCGATATTAGCATCCGCAATCATTTGTTGATCTTATTGTGTTTGCAAATCATCTAAGCACGTTATTGGAATTGATACGCTGCCACCTCTGTGACTTTTATCAACATACAGCTAGCGAATGGGGGGTTAAACCCCTCAAGAAACCCCAGAATAAAAATCAGGTAGTTGTAACTAACGTCCAAGCATTTGTAACGACAGCTTCTAAGTGGG
>NZ_AJLK01000135.1 GCF_000317205.1 Fischerella muscicola PCC 7414
ATATTTATAAGTTCTGTTTAAGTACTTGTCACTAAAATATAAGCATTTGCCACAAATGGGCAAGTAGTACTCGACCACATAAGTTTTGACTCTTCGCGAGACGTTAGATCCCCGACTTTTTAAAAAGTCGGGGATCTGTCCAACGTATCAAAATCTATTTGGTGAACTAGTAGTTGTAACTAACGTCCAAGCATTTATAACGACTATAACGACGGCTTTTTATGTTAGTAAACGTTTAAATATGCAAGGGAAAAGAGAAAAAGTATTTTCCGAAGTTTCTCTCTCCCCTTTCCCCATTTTCAAACATAGACACTATCACTGATCAAGTTGGTACTAACTCGCCAGGACGTAACTTAGACCATTTACCCTGTTCTCGTTTAAAACTGAGACATCCTACCACATCCCATTCCATTTCAATCACATCGCCTCGAGGACGGATGTTGACATTGATCGATGGTTCATTTGGCTCAAAATTTGGGGTTTCAGTCAAATGGGGCTGTTGGTGCTGGGTTTCTACCGCGTGGTAGGTGACACAACGGTCTACATAATGGCAATTTACGCAAATGCACATAATCGAACCTACTCCAGTACCTTTATAGTTAATCTAGCTTAAGCGAAAGCGTTATTCATTAGCTGCTGGGTTTATTTTTATTACATGACGATAAATCATTTGGTTCTTTCGACCTTAGCTCCCGAAAATTGGCCTTTTAGCATAGAATTTTTACCGCAACCAGCTTATATGGTGGGTGGTGTTGTTAGAGATGCTATTTTGGGAAGAACTCGCGAATATTTGGATTTAGATTTTGTTTTACCAGCAAATGCTGTCACAGTAGCGCGTCAAATTGCCAAGCATTACAAAGCTGGTTTTGTTCTCCTTGATTCAGAAAGACAAATTGCGCGGGTAGTGTTTCCTGATGCGACTGCTGACTTTGCTCAACAAGAAGGAATTAGCCTGGAAGTTGATTTACATAGGCGAGATTTTACAATAAATGCGATTACCTACAACCCCCACAGCCAAGAAATTATTGATCCTTTGCAAGGTTGTGCAGATATAGAAAAGCAGCTGTTGAGGATGATATCACCACAAAATTTGGAAGACGATCCTTTACGGTTATTGCGGGCTTATCGTCAAGCTTGCCAACTTGGCTTTACCATAGAAACAGATACGCAAGCTGCTATTCGTGGTTTGGCATCAAAGATAACCAGGGTTGCAGCAGAACGAGTCCGGGTAGAATTGGGTTATATGCTACCAAGTTCTCAAGGTAGTGTTTGGTTAATTACTGCTGGGAAAGACGGTTTACTAACACCTTTTTTCAAAAGTGCTACAGAAGAAAACTTGCAGAAACTATCGTTGGTTGATACAGCAGCTACTCAACTCACTTATGTCTGGCCACAACTCGGTGAACAACTGCAAAATCCTGTGCGCGATACCGTTAAAACTACTTGGCTAGGTATTGCTAAGCTTGCTTGTTTAGTTAACCCAAACCCAGAGATAGCAGAAATAGAACTGCAAGAACTTACTTACAGTCGTGCCGAAATTAAAGCTATTACCACCGCCCTGAAACTGTTCCCACAGTTACAAGCGCCCCTGATGACATTGCGAGAACAGTATTTTTTCTTTCAGGAAGCGGGGTCTGTATTTATATCTACAGCAGTCTTATCCGTAGTACACGGTCAGTCAGTAAAAGCGATCGCACCTTTAGTCAATCGCTATCTGAACCCTAATGATCTGGTCGCGCATCCTACCCCTTTAGTGAGTGGGAAGGACATAATGTTAGCACTAAACATTCCTGCTTCGCCACTAGTAGGAAAATTATTGACAGAAATAGCGATCGCTCAAATTGAAGGTAAAATTTATACAGCAACAGAAGCAATAGAATTGGCAGCAAAGCTAGTTGAAAGTGATGAAAGTTTTTAGTTGTTTGGAATACAAAACCCTCTGCGTTCCTCCGCGTTCACTTTGCGTCCCTCTGCGTTTTGCACTTATAAAACTTGAATTTCATCAAGTTGATTAATCACCACATCCGCACCTGCAACATTTTCTGGCTTACCGATCCAAGTAATACCAACACAACCAGCTGCGTTAGCGTTACGTGCCATTTGCATATCACCTGCAGAATCTCCCACCATGAGTGTCGTACCCGGTTCTACTCCTAATTTTTCACAAGCTTGTAAAAATAGCACTGGATCTGGTTTACTTGGCCCTTCATCTACCCCCATTTCTAGCTGGATATAATTACTCAATTGGTGATTTTCGACAAATTTTTGGACTTCAGCAGTTGTCGCTGCTGAGAGAATACCAAGTTTTAATCCTGCTTCTGATAAATACTTGAGGACTTCCAAACTACCAACAAATAAAGGTGAGGGAGTTTTACCAACGTATTTTTCTGCTTCTGCTAACGCTTGCTGTGCCAACTTTAATGACTCAAACCATCCCCGTCCAGTTTCGGCAATATATGCGGCGGCGGCTACTTCTGTTTCTCGACGACTTGCCACTGAAATCAAACCTGCTGGATCGAGAGTATCACCATTGACACCAAACGCCATTAACAATGGTTCCCCAATTCCGGGAAATTGTGCGTCTATGATTCTTGCTCCTTTTTGAGCAAGCGATCGCAAGAATAATTCTGAGTCTTCGAGAGTACCATTTTTATCAAATAAGATAGCTTGGATATTAGTAAAAGTGATATTTTTACACTTAATAGTTACCAAGAGTTTCTCCTCATCAATTTTGTCTAATGGCTTACGATATTATGCTTGGTTGTTGGGCATTGGTCATTGGGCATGGAAAAATCATTAGTTACTATCTTAATTACCAATTACCTATTAAGTAGG
>NZ_AJLK01000136.1 GCF_000317205.1 Fischerella muscicola PCC 7414
ACCTATTACCAGCCTATAGGACAGTATAAGTATTCAAGCGGACATGATATTAATTGTTTGTTGGCAAAAGACTAACTATTCCCAACAAAAAAAGAGGGAAAATAAATCCCTCTTTATACAATACTTATCCTTTTTAGTCATTAGCTAAAAAGAACAAAAACTCATAAATTATTCTTCAATAGCTACTGGAATTTCATCTTCTTCAATAGCGGCTGGAATTTCTTCTTCTACAGCAGCCACAGGAACTTCAACAGCTTCAGCAGGTGCAGCAACATTACCCTGCTGTTTAGCTAATAATTGTTCGCGATATTTAGCAGCCATTTCTTCGGCTTTATCATAAACTAAATCGCGGTTCTTAATCATATCACCTGGTTCGGGTTCCAGTTGCTTTGTAGACAAAGATATCCGGCCCCGTTCAGCATCCAAGTCAATGATCATCACTTTCACTTCATCATTAACATTGAATACGCTGTGAGGTGTATCAATATGTTCGTGGGATATCTCAGAAATATGCAATAGACCACTGACGCCGCCAATATCAATAAAGGCACCATAAGGCTTAATACCACGCACAGTACCGATTACTACCTCACCAACTTCGAGGCGGTTCATCTTACGCTCAACCAAAGCTCGGCGGTGAGATAGCACCAAACGGTTGCGTTCTTCGTCTACCTCTAAAAACTTCAGTGGCAGTTCTTCGCCTACTAAATCTTCTTTGGGTTTGCGAGTGCTGATATGAGAACCAGGAATAAACCCACGTAATCCTTCGATTCTCACCAAAGCTCCGCCTCGGTTGGTAGCAAATACACCAGAACGAACAGTAGCATCTTCTGCTTGCAACTGCCGTACTCGCTCCCAGGCGCGCATATACTCTATACGACGAATAGAAAGAGTTAATTGTCCCTCTTCATTTTCATCGCTCAGAATATAAAATTCCCGTGTTTCGTTTGATTGTAAAACTTCTTCCGGGCTGTCTACCCGGTTAATAGACATTTCTTGTATCGGTATATATGCTGCGGTTTTAGCACCTATGTCAATCAGAGCGCCGCGTGGCTCTATACTGAAAACCGTACCGGGTACAATATCACCAGGGCTAAAATGATAATCGTATTTGTCCAGTAAAGCTGCGAATTCTTCGTGAGTAAACCCAATCTCGGTAATAGCGGTTGATTTCTGATTGACCATGCTGATTGTTTCCTGGTTTTTAGTCTCCGTAATCGTTTTGCCACAAGCGCGATGTATGTGTAAGCGTGACATCAGGATGTCTACACCTACATCCCTAATCATCCTAGCGCAGAAAAGCTGACTTAGCGCACATTAGTTCACAGATAGTACATTATATCAGATATTAAATGTTTTTTATGTAAAAGTAGAGGAACAGATAAGGGAGACAAACCAGACAAGGGGGAAGTCAGAAGTCAGAAGTTGTAACCATTAACCACTGTACAGACGTGCCATGGCACGTCTGGTACAACAACCAACCACTAACTACTAACAATTGACAATTGACAATTGACCAATCCCCAATCCTATTTTCAAGACAGTTCTAATAAATAACCGCTGTTACTTATTCAGTAGCAGCGGTTATTTATTTCTTAACGAACGATATCAAAAATTTGGCAACAACAAATTAATCCTCTTTCTTTTCAATGCGAGGAGGTTCGCGGAATGCGATCGCAAAGAAAAGAGTTCCAATTGCCAAAGTCAAAATCAAGATATATGCCACGCTTTCCATATCACAAGCCCCTGCATATCTTAGAAATTTGACATTCTCATGGCGCTATGCCTATGAGATTCTTGCTTCACTGGGAGTCAATTGACTTTACCCTCTACAAGCATCCACCGTGTGTCTCACGGCAGTAATTTATAGTATACACTCAGGTAGGGATTAGGAAATTATCTAGTCCCTAATCCCTAATCTTCTCAAGCTTTAGACAGCTTCCTTCTTACGGGTTGACAAGTCACCCACTTTCGCAAACACACCAAATTCGACTTGTTCTTCCAAATCTGGGTCGATACCAGCAAACACGTCTCGGTAAATCGTCCGAGAACCATGCCAGATATGACCGAAGAAGAACAATAGTGCAAAGCAGGCATGTCCAAAGGTAAACCAACCTCTGGGACTGGTGCGGAATACACCATCAGAGTTTAAAGTTTCTCTGTCAAATTCAAAGACTTCGCCCAATTGAGCTTTACGGGCCCACTTCTTCACATCAGCGGGATCTGTGAAAGTTTGACCATCTAAGTTACCACCATAGAAGCTAACTTTCACACCAGTTTGCTCAAAGCTGTTTTGAGATTCTGCCCGACGGAAGGGAATGTCAGCGCGGACAATACCATCCTTATCAGTCAGAATTACAGGGAATGTTTCAAAGAAGTTAGGCAAACGACGTACTTCTAATTCCCGACCTTCAGCATCTGTGAATACTGGATGACCATCCCAAGACTCGGCAATTCCATCACCCTTAACCATTGGACCTGTACGGAATAAACCACCTTTAGCGGGGCTATTGCCGACATAGTCGTAGAATGCCAATTTTTCAGGAATTTGTGACCAGGCTTCTGAGAGATTATCACCAGAAGCAAGGCTTGCCTGTACGCGACGCTGAATCTCTTGCTTAAAGTAACTTTGATCCCACTGGTAACGGGTAGGGCCAAACAATTCGATTGGAGTAGTGGCGCTACCGTACCACATGGTTCCAGCAACGACAAAAGCAGCAAAGAATACAGCAGCAATACTACTAGAAAGTACTGTTTCGATATTACCCATCCGCAGTGCTTTATAGAGCCTTTCGGGTGGTCGTACTGACAAGTGGAATAAACCAGCAATAATGCCTACGATCCCGGCGGCAATATGGTGAGCTACAACACCACCAGGATTAAACGGGTTAAAGCCATCTGGCCCCCATTCTGGTGCTACTGGGGCAATGTGACCAGTCAAGCCGTACGCGTCGGAAACCCACATTCCAGGCCCCCAAAGTCCGGTGAGGTGGAAAGCACCAAAACCGAAGCAAAGTAAACCAGACAAGAACAAGTGAATGCCAAACATTTTTGGCAAGTCAAGAGCAGGTTCACCTGTGCGGGGATCTTGAAACAGTTCTAAGTCCCAGTAAACCCAGTGCCAAACAGCAGCTAGGAACAACAGACCAGATAGAACAATATGAGCGGCAGCTACACCTTCAAATGACCAAAAACCAGGGTCGTAGTTGGCAGCACCAGTTACGTTCCAACCGCCCCAAGAGCCTACAACACCCAAGCGTGCCATGAATGGCAGCACGAACATACCTTGACGCCACATGGGGTTAAGAACTGGGTCACTGGGGTCATAAATAGCCAGTTCGTATAGAGCCATTGAACCAGCCCAGCCGGCCACCAACGCTGTGTGCATCAAGTGTACAGAAATCAGTCGTCCTGGATCATTCAGAACGACTGTGTGTACTCGGTACCAAGGTAGTCCCATCGACTACGCTCCTCCTCGATGAGTTTGTTTACAAAGCAATTTTTTTGTGTTTTTTTATTGCCAGAGCTTGAAATTTCCACAGCTTGGTCTTAAAAGTCAGACAGCGTGGTTGCTTAAGCAACAGACAACACTCGGGGGCATTTGCTCCCAAGGTCGCGATCGCCAAGCAAAAATGAGAATGTTTAAAAAAGTGTAACTATTGATGGAGCTGTTTGCAAGGGTATAAAGGCACTTTGGGTTAGTAACTGGTTAGTGGATAGTAGTTGTTTGTTGGTTGTTGACTGTTGGTTGTGATTTGTAACAAAAAGTTAACAATTCACACAAACAAGTTTAAGGGCAAAAGGAAAATTCTATCCCTTTACCCTTTTACCTTTTCCCTTTCCCCCTAAGACCCCGTCCTTAAAGACGGGGTTTAACTACTACTTACTGCACCACTGATTCAATACTTTGTAGCTGACATCTGGCTGAAGCCGTTTCCAAGCGCTCTATAACTTGCTCTGCACTCATTAACCGCCTCAGTATAACTTGACCTATTGCTTGACTAGATATACCTGTTTGGGGCGATGTAATTGGCTTGACTTCTACAGTGATTACTGCATCTTCTACTCGGTAGAGCCACATGACTTCGCCTTGTTCTAATAAACAAATATTCATACGTTGAATATCTGGTTGGCGTCGCCATGCGGTGATCTGCCAAAGTCCTTCAGATGCCCAAACTCTACCTATTGTCCATCCTTCAGATAAAAAGAAGTACTTCACACTTTTAGTCTCGCTGTTAGATTCTTCAAGATTAGTTGTTAGCAATACCGTGAAAACCTCAGTTATCTATGTATAAATTGAGGTTTGTACATTATAACTATGGGGTCAAATAACAGAGTGGAAACTACAAAGAGGACACATAGACATGACATAGAGGGGAATAGAGTTGGAGCAAGGAGTAAAGTTAATTAAGAGTTCCTACTCCCTCTCTACCCTATAGCCTGTTGCTTCCTCCTCAATAATTTCTACACTTGGAAGATGCACAATCAAGCTGTTCATTAAGACCTAACAAACCTCTTCTTCTATCAAATCCGAATTTAAGACTATGTTTTGTTATTTTGTAATTTTAATTAAATTAAACATTCTGATTTATTAAGAAATGTTAAGCAATATATTTTTCTCTGAATTTTAAAAAAGTTAATTAAATTCAAAATAAGTTTAAGTAGTTGGACAAAATTAGGCAATAGGTAATAGGGAAAACTTATACAAGTAATTATTCTGTCTGAGTAATTAATTAAGTAGCCATCATCAACTGCATATACCAATAGCGAATAAAAAACTTTCTTCCCTTCTCCCTTGACCTTTTTCAAGCTATTTAATTGCGGGAAAATCCCACAACGAGTGCATAAAAAAATCAATCTTCCTACACCCCTATACCTAAACATTTGGGTTAAAGGTTAGAGGTGAAAGTAAAAAGGGGAAAATGCTTATTTTTCCTCCTGTACCCTTTGTCCTTTTCGCCTTAACCAAACCTTATTGCTCCCACACCCATTTTCCAGTGTAATTGTGCGTGATGATTATGGAAGTTCACATCCAATAAGCCAAACCATTTTGAAATTTATGTAGTAAAATTACAAACCATTCATACTAAAATCCCAAATTATCCATAGATATTATGAATTGGTCTTTTTTGTCTGCTAGACGATGGGTGCAGATCACACAAATATTTACTGTTTGTCTGTGTTTATTTGTAGTTGTAAGTTGTAGTACTAATCCACAAACAACCACATTAACATCTAGTAATGGTCGTATTACTGTTGGTACAACACTAAAACCACGTACTCTCGATCCAGCTGATGCCTATGAATTAGCGTCACTATCATTGGTTTATAACATGAGCGATCGCCTCTACACTTATGAACCAGGAAGCACAGAAATTAAACCGCAGCTAGCTACCACTTTCCCAAAAGTCAGCCAAGATGGTTTGACTTATACCATTCCCCTACGCCAAGGAGTGGTTTTTCATGACGGGACTCCTTTTAACGCCGAAGCTATGGCTTTTACTATACGCCGCTTTATCGAAAATAAGGGTAAACCTGCTTTCTTGCTGGGAGATGTGGTAGAGTCAGCCAAAGCTACAAGCGAATACGAATTAACAATAAAGCTGAAAAAACCATTTGCAGCATTCCCATCGTTGCTGGCGTTTGCTGGTGTTTGTCCTGTATCGCCAAAAGCTTACGAAATTGGCGAAGGAAAATTTACTCCAAATATTTTTATTGGTACTGGCCCTTATAAATTAGCAAAATTCGGCCCCGACTCATTGCAGTTTGATGTATTTGACAAATATTGGGGAGAAAAACCATTAAACCAAGGTATTAACGTCCAAATTCTTAGCAGTGGGGTAAATTTATATAACGCCTTTCGTAAAAAAGCTGTGGATGTAGCTGGCTTAAGTATGGATCCAGATCAAGTGCGTAGTTTGGAAGCGAGTGCAAAAAAAGGATTTTGGCAGGCGATTCCGAATCAAGGTAATGTGGTCAGTTATCTAGCTATCAACCGTAATCAAAAGCCAGTAGATAATCCAGCAGTCAGAAGTGCGATCGCGGCAATGATTAACCGTCCAATAATATACGAGCGAGTCTTGTATGGCCAAGCAGAAGCACTTTATAGTTTAATCCCCAAAGCATTCAATGATTATCAACCAGTTTTTCAAGAGCAATATGGTGATGGAAATATTCAAAAAGCCAAAGAATTGTTGCTCAAAGCTGGCTTTTCCAAAGATAATCCAGCTAAAGTCGAAATTTGGTATCCTTCTGGTTCTCCAACTCGAAGTTTAGCTGCAATAGTCATCAAAGCTCTTGCAAAAAAAACGATGGATGGTATTCTCCAATTTGAAATCAATACTGTAGAGTCTACTACTGCTTTTAAAAACATTGCCAAGGGCTTATATCCAACATTTTTACTCGATTGGTATCCTGATTTTTTGGACGCAGATAATTATATTCAGCCATTTTTATCTTGTAATCAAGGTTCAGCAGAAAAGGGTTGTGAAGATGGGGGAAGTCAATCTCAGGGTTCTTTTTACTATAATCCCCAGATGAATCAATTGATTGACAAACAACGTCAAGAACAAAACCTTGAAGCACGCAAGCAAATATTTGCAGAAATCCAAAATATTTTAGTGAGAGATATCCCTTATATCCCCCTATGGCAAAGTAAGGATTATGTATTTGCTCAAACAGGTATGAGTGGTGTACAACTAGATCCGACTCAAATTTTGATATATAGAAATCTCAAAAAGTAGTTATGAATTAATGTTGATTGTTGGTAGTTGTTTGTTGTTTGGAACAACCTATCAACAACCAACAACTAACAACCAACACCTAAATATTATGTCCCGTTCCAAAGCTTTAACATATTACGTCACAGCCCGTTTATTGTTGGCTCCGCTTCAATTATTGACGATCATTACTATCGTATTTCTTTTACTAAGAGCAACACCTGGAGATCCTGTTGATGCAATTTTGGGTGCGCGGGCCCCAGAAAGTGCTAAGGAAGAAATGCGAAAACAGCTAGGTTTAAATTTACCTTTGTGGTTACAGTACTTCAAGTACATAGGTGACTTACTGCGCTTCGATATGGGCAAATCGATTTCTAGTCGTGGACAGCAAGTCTGGGATATTATTTGGCAATATTTTCCAGCTACAGCAGAATTAGCGATATATAGTATTGCGATCGCTTTGATTGTTGGGATTGTAGTTGGTGTGATTTCTGCTTCCCGTCCTGGTACAGCTTTGGATGTAGGAGGAAGATTATTTGGAATTATTACCTATGCACTGCCAATATTTTGGGCAGGAATGATATTACAATTAATTTTTGCTGTTCAGTTTGATTTATTACCTCTAGGAACACGCTACCCTGCAACTATTCCCGCACCGGATACTATCACCGGATTGTATAGCATAGATAGTCTTTTAAAAGGCAATTTCACTCAATTATTCACTGCTGTACAATATCTCATTCTGCCTTGTTGTACCTTGGGAATTTTGCTCAGTGGTATTTTTGAGCGTATTGTCCGTGTAAATTTAAAGCAAACGATGAAAGCAGATTATGTAGAAGCTGCAAGAGCTAGAGGTATTCCTGAGAAGACGATTTTATTTTCTCATGCTTTTAAAAATGCTTTGATTCCAGTTATTACTGTCTTGGGATTAACTTTTGCTTCTCTATTAGGTGGAGCAATTTTGACAGAAGTAACTTTTTCTTGGCCAGGCTTAGCAAATAGATTGTATCAAGGAATTTCAGAGCGAGATTACCCTGTAGTTCAAGGAATCATGGTATTTTTTGGAGCAATTGTTGTGGGTGCAAGCATTTTAATTGACATTTTAAATGCTTACGTAGATCCACGAATTCGATATTAGTTTTTCTTGAATATTCTTTCAAATCTTTCTTTAACAACTCTAAAATCAGGTACGGATCTTGAGGTTATCGTACTCTGGAACAAGGGAAACTAGTCGTAAGAGTTTTTTTCAATACTATTTCCCTATGTTCCACGCTGTTTAGATCTGACTTTCCGCTATTGCTTCCGCCGATAGTCCGTAGTCATGAACTTGTGCCACTGTCCGTCATCGCCTAATACGTGTGATGTCAGCAGCCGGTGATCGTCGCTCTTGAACTCAATCACGTCCTTGTACTTTGCTATCTTCCCCTCGCCTGTCATATCGGGGCCATCGGCGTTAAGTGTCAACACCTTTTCAGCCGTGTCCATCTCACCGTCGTACACCCAGAGGTAGGTCATCATCGACCCAATCCACGTACCCACGTACCGCTTCTTCTGAGGATCGTAGCCGAGGGTGATCATCGTCGTCGCAGTGCCGCATCCAGGCATCTCACCCTGTCCTTCGGCTAGAACCCAGAGTCCCCCAAGCGATCGCACCCTCTCGATTCCCCCAAACCTCTCAGGGGGGGTGTCCGGCTTCATCGTCGCCTCTGTTTCGTATGTCCACTCGCCGACGAGCTTCTGTAGCCAATGGTGTTCGTGCTGTGGTTCAGTCTTCATTAGAAACACTAGCCTCTCTATCGATTGAAATTATTTTAGTACAATTGTACTAAATATGCAAGTATAAACATAGCTTTCAATAAACACACTAGGTGGCGGTAGGTTGAGCAACTTAATCAAAGCTAAGAGACTGGGCTTTTTTCTTGAGGTTTTGAACAAAGCGGTAGAAAAACGTGTGTTCGTAATAGCCTTGGGTATGCGTAGACCTAGTGGCGATACGACAGTATTTTTGAACCCTAGCCATTTTTCTAGGGTGAATTCTCCCCATTTTTCTGATGCTATCAGTACGAACAAAAAGTCATGATCTGAGCATCCAGGAACTTTTAAAGGAGAAATTTTATGTCCTCATTATTGGCTCTATCCAACAGTTTCGCTGACACCGTAGAGCAAGCAGGGAGCGCAGTAGTCGCAGTTAATGCTGGTACACGGATTTCCCCAAGTGGCATTCATTGGCGTCATGGTATCATTGTTACCTCTGATGAATCGCTCCAGCGCTATGACGAAATCGCCGTGACTTTATCAGATGGTCGTAGTGTACCTGTCACATTCTTAGGACATGACCCAAGCACAGATATAGCAGTCTTTCAACTACAAAGTGTAGAAATCCCTGTAGCGAAAATTGGCGATGCAACAACACTCAAAGTTGGTCATCTGGTACTAGGACTAGCAAGAAGTAGAGAAGGTGATTTACGAGCAGCGATGGGTGCTATCAGTGTAATTACTGGTGCTTGGCAGAGTATGAGTGGTGGCAAAATTGACCAGTTTATCCGCCCAGACATCAACTTTTATCCTGGTTTTGCAGGTGGGCCACTCGTAGATGTATCTGGTGATGTGGTAGGTATGAACACATCAGGACGACGCGGTACGGCTTTGACTATTCCCACTGCTACAGTTAATCGAGTAGTTGAGCAATTGGTAGCCAAAGGACGGATTTCACGGGGCTACTTGGGTCTAGGGATGCAGTCGGTACGCTTACCTGAAAACCTGAGAACTACCCTGAATTTAACTTCTGCTGGTGGAGTGATTGTCGTTAATGTTGAACCCTCTGGGCCCGCAGATAATGGTGGTGTGTTGCTTGGTGATGTGTTGGTAACATTCGATGGCGTGAACGTAAGTGATACAGGTGATGTGCTGGCGCTGCTTAATAATAGCGATCGCATTGGTAAGAATGTGAAAGTGCAAGTTGTTCGGGGTGGAGTGTTAGTTGAGTTAGCGCTAACAGTTGGTGAACGTCCTACCAAACAAGATTAAGTGCAGGGCAAGAAAATTGCTGAGTCAGCAACATGATTAGAGTAATGGTAGTTGCTACTTCTGGTGTGGTGCGGGCTGGGTTGTCAGCGGTAGTCACTACCAATCAATTGATGACAGTTGTAGGAAGTGCATCCAATTTAGATGTACTGGCAGCTGTTGGTGTACGATTAGGTTTGATTATGCTTTGATATCGCTAGTACTTGACTACACATTGTCATGGTTTGATGTTGTAATTCTTCACATGGCAATTAATCCCGCCAAACTTCATTAATTACATTTTGATTTGCTCCTACCAATTGAATATGTAATGGCATTTGTCCTGCTGCATGAGTCGAACAACTCAAACAAGGATCAAAAGCTCGAATTCCCGCTTCAACTCGATTCAACATTCCTTCAGGAATTCAAACATAAGCTCCCGCCCCAATGCGAATATCTATTTTAAAATCAAAGGGAGAGTCAAAAATATTACTTCCTAATAAACCGAGGCGTTGGGCTTGGCGAATGGCAATTTGCAGCCTATTGATCGCAATGGGGTATTCGGCACGGATATAAATATAACCTTGGTTAGCACCGATCGCATAGGCAGCGATCGCCATTCCTTCTAAAACTCGATGGGGATCGCTTTCCAACACACTCCGATCCATAAATGCACCAGGATCGCCTTCATCAGCGTTGCAGATGACAAATTTGCGATCGCCCTTCGCTTTGGCTACAGTCGCCCATTTCACACCTGTGGGATAACCTGCACCACCCCGTCCCCGCAACCCACTACGAGTAATTGCATCCACCACCTCAGCAGGTGTCATTTCTCGCAACACGTGGTAAAGTGCCTGATAGCCATCAGCAGCAATGTAAGACTCAATCCGTTCTAGGTCAACTTTGCCGCTATTTTCCAGAACTATCGGGAATTGCTTGGTAAAAAACGGCTGCTGCAAATCTTCGATGGTGCGTTACGCTACGCGATAACACACCCTACTTTTGAAGGATTTGGGGTAATTAGCTCATTTGTGTGTACACTGTAGATTCCTCAAATCTGGGGCTGTCTTGTTGCTCCTGAGTTCTACACCTATTGTTATAAGTCAACAATTTGAGGAAGTTGTGAGGTTATATTAAGTCTCTCGCAAAGCTCAGATCCCCAACTCTAACACCCCCAATTCCAGAGAAATTCCCAGCAATTCTACCAAATCCCTCTCAAACTCTCCTTCCTCTGCGTCCTCTGCGTCCTCTGCGGTTCATAACTCTTAACCTTACCTTTCACCTGCAACTCTAATTTCCGCCCTCACCACCGAAGCATCAACAGTCGGATAAATACGAAAACCCAACTTCTCACAAACTCTTTGCATAGCAGAATTTTCAGTCAAAATTTCAGCACTAATTAGCCTTAACTGTTCATCACGTCCTACTTCCAGCAACCTTTTGAGTAACTCAGTTCCCAAACCTTGACATTGATAGCGATCGCTAACCAAGATTGCAAACTCCGCTTCACTAGTACCATGCAACTTACTTAACCTACCAACAGCTAAAACTTCATGTTCTCCGGTTTCTGGATTTTCATAATCTACCACCAACGCCATTTCTCGGTCATAATCAAGAAAACACAAACGCGTAAGCCTTTCGTGGGCAATACGTTGACTGAGTTTGATCAAGTGAAAGTACCGGAAAAAAACGCTTTCTTCAGATAAAGTATGATGTAACTTAATCATCAAAGGTTCGTCCTCTGGACGAATTGGACGAATTGTGACTTGCATCCCATTGCGCGTTGTCCAAGAGGAAACGTATTGTGTTGGGTAAGGACGAATTGCCAGTTTTGGTAACTGTGCTTTAGTAATATCTAAATCATGGAGAACAATCCGCGCATCAATTGCCACAAGAGAGTTTTCAGTAATTCCTTCTGCTTTTACTAAAAGTGGATTAATATCAATTTCTTTAATCAAGCGTTGTTCAACAACAACTTGGCTAAAGCGTACCAAAAGTTGTTCTAAAGCCTCTAAATTAACAGCTTTTCTACCTCTAACTCCCTGTAGTGCTTTGTAAATCCGGGTTTGTTCCATCATCCGTCGTGCCAAGGTAGTATTGAGTGGTGGTAGTCCCAAGGCTCGATCTTGAAACACTTCCACTAACTGTCCACCTGTGCCAAACAGTAAAACTGGGCTAAATTGAGAGTCAATGCTACTACCAAGAATTAATTCGTAGCTGTTTTTCAGGTCGATCATAGGCTGGACAGTAACACCAGCAAAGTGATTGGTTCCGACTTTGGTGCTAATAGATAAAGCGATCGCATCATACGCCTCACGCACCGCCTTAGCATCGCGTAAATTCAAATGCACTCCATCCACATCAGTTTTATGAGTGAGGGTTTCAGAATATACTTTCAAAACCACAGGATAACCAATTTCTTCTGCTAGCCGAACAGCCTCTGCTGCACTCGTTGCTACCTGCGTTGTTACCGTTGGAATGCCGTAAGCAGCAAGAATTTGTTTTGATTCCACTTCCGTAAGTAAAGTTCTGCCAGCTTCACGCGCTGTTTGGATAATAGTTTTGGCAATAGTGCGATCGCACCGATACCTTGGGCGAGTTTGTCAACAAAGAACTGCGGTTTGTCTTCGTATTCGGCGGTTAACTCAGCAATTTTGTATTTGGCTAGTTCATCTTCTAATTTATCAAAGTGAATTAATGCTAGAGGATGGGCCTTGATATGATTGGCAATGATAAATTCCATTCTTGCCAAACCGACGCCATCATTTGGGATGGCGCTGTAGCCAAATGCTTCTTCTGGGTTGCCCACGTTCATCATAATTTTAGTGTGAGTGCGGGGCAAATTTTCTAATGGTATTTCTTGGACTTTGTAAGGTAATAAACCTTTGTAGACTTTTCCGGTTTCACCTTCAGCACAGGAAACCGTAATTTCTTGTCCAGCTTTAATTACTTTTGTGGCATTACCGCAGCCAACAATTGCCGGGATTCCCATTTCTCTGGCAATAATTGCTGCATGACAGGTGCGTCCGCCAGAGTTAGTGACGATGGCACTGGCTTTTTTCATAATTGGTTCCCAGTCAGGATCGGTGCGGTTTGTTACCAACACTTCACCAGGCTGAAATTCACCCAGACGATGCACATCGAGAATTACTCGTGCTTTGCCTTGTCCGATCATCTCACCCACGCTGCGCCCTGTAACTAGGACTTCTCCTTTTTCTTGGAGTTGGTAGGTGTGGAGAACATTTTTAATTTTCTGCGACTGGACAGTTTCCGGACGTGCTTGGACAATAAATAATTCGTTGGTGATACCGTCTTTTGCCCATTCGATATCCATCGGTGTATAAACACCACGCACTTGGGAGTAGTGTTCTTCAATTAAACATGCCCAATGTGCTAATTGGAGAATTTCGTCATCGTTAAGGGCAAAAGTGACGCGATCGCTAGCTGCAACAGGTATATTTTTGGTCATTTTAGAACCGCCCAAGTCGTACACCATCTTAATTTCTTTTGTTCCCAGGCGTTTTTCCAGAATTGGGCGGTATCCTTGTTTAAGGGTTGGTTTAAATACTAAATATTCATCAGGGTTGACTGCACCCTGAACAACGTTTTCACCCAAGCCATAGGCGGCTGTAATCAGTGCTGTATCTTTAAACCCTGTCTCGGTATCAATAGAGAACATCACGCCGGATGTAGCTAAGTCCGAACGCACCATTTTTTGTACGCCTACTGAAAGGGCAATGTTAAAGTGGTCGAAGCCTTTGATTTGAGGGTAGGAAATGGCACGGTCGGTAAAAATGGATGCAAAGCACTTATGGCAGGCTTGCAATACAGCTGGCAGTCCATGGACATTTAAGTAGGTTTCTTGCTGCCCAGCAAAGCTAGCATCAGGCAAGTCTTCCGCAGTGGCACTAGAGCGAACTGCTACATCGGTATCAGCACCGTACTGGTTGCAGAGGTCTTCGTATGCTTGGGCGATCGCCTTCTCCAATTCTTTAGGGAAAGGAGTTTGTAGGATCAAAGACCGTGCTTGTTTACCACATTGACGCAGGTTATTAACATCTTCCACATCTAAATCAGCAAAAATTTCCCGCAATTTCGTTTCTAAACCTGCCCCTTGGATAAAGAAACGATACGCATAGGCAGTAGTCGCAAATCCTGTGGGAACTTTTACCCCTTTGCTGTAAGTTGCTGAATCATTTCTCCCAGTGAAGCGTTTTTACCACCCACAAGTGAGATATCTTCTATCCCTACTGCATCTAGTGGTAGTACTAGCGCTTGTTGTTTTAAATTTTGGCTTGGTGGCTGTTGAGTAACAAATGTGTCAAGCATGGGAAAAATTTCCTTAAATGCATTCTCGCTACTGCTACTCAAGGGGGCTTTTTTAATTTTTGCGCTCCTCTTGAGTTTCACACCTTTGGTTATAGGAAGATAATTTGAGGAACTTGTGAGGATGCGACAGTTGTTAGTGTTTTATATTACTCAAATTCATCAATTGTTGAGGGTTGACTAACTTCTTGACGTTTTGCTATTCGACGTTCATACATATTCATTAGCGGAGTAGCGCTAATGCCATGAACGATCACAGAAACAACAATAGTAGTATAAGTAATCCAGGAAATCTTCTCGCCAACTTCGCCCTCTAAACCCTTACCAAAGGCGTAAGCAAGATAATACAAAGAACCAACACCACGAATGCCAAACCAACCAATCAACCAGCGACTTCCTGGATGTAGAAAGCGGCGTTTAGACCTTGAACCCAGACCAATTGTACTGATCCACACTCCTAAAGGTCGGATGATCAAGAATAAAAGTACGATCACCAACAGAGATTGGGTAGCGTAATTGAGGATTGGCTGGAATAATAATAGCGAACCTAGTAATAAGATTGTTCCTACTTCTAGCAGTTTCTCTAGCCTTTCTATAAATTCTAATTGCGCTATAGTTTTTTCGGAATTATTGTAACTTCTTTGCACAACTAGTCCAGCTACAAATACTGCGAGAAAACCATAACCATTAACTATTTCTGTTAATGAATATGTCAGTAAAATAGTACTAATAGCAATAAAATCTTCCATTAACTCGTCAGGGCGACGACGCTTTTGGACTTTTTTATCAATCCAGACTACTGCTTTGGCAACAACAAACCCCATGATGATGCCAGCTGCAATAGCCCAAAATAAATCAATACTGAACCAAGATTTTAACCAATTATTCCAATTACTATCTTTTAAAGCATATAACCCAAAGTAAACAAAGGGAAAAGCTAAAGCATCATTTAAACCACCTTCGGAAGTTAAGCCAAAACGCAATTCATCTTGATCATTTGTATCTGTTAGCTGAACTTCTGAAGCTAAAACTGGGTCAGTAGGTGCAAGAATTGCACCTAATAAAATTGCTTCTCCCCAATTCATGCCTAAAAACAACTTGCCTACAACAGCTAGTCCAAAAATGGAAATTGGCATTAATAATGCAATCAACCGCGTTGTGAGATTCCAAGATTTCCAACCTATTGGACGAACAATTTTTAAACCGCAACTAAAAACAGAAATAATTACTACAAATTCAGTTATACGTTCTAGTACTTCAGCGTTAAATATCCCGTCACGACGTAACTGAACCAATCCAAAACCGTAAGGCCCCAGCAGAATACCAACTACTAAATAGATGAGGGCAAAAGAAAGAGGTAAACGTGCAATCCAACCGGAACCGAGAGTTACAAGTAACAACAGTAGACCAATAATAAATAGGTCAATTATATAAATATCTACCATAGAAGCTAGCAAGTAAAATAATACATTGCTTTGTCAGCTTACTTGTGATCGCTTTTACATCAAATTATCCAGGGGTAGATTTTAAATTCATCAATAGTTATAGTTACTTTAAAGATATTTTATCTATAAATTACACCTGATGTGAATGAATATGGAGATGCAATATTCTTTGCGTCTGGTAAAAAATCGTTTTTTTTAGAAATCGACCACCGATAAACACAGATGACACAGATGGATCTTTCGTAGGTGATTGGTTAGTCGTTGGTATGCTGGCTATTTCCCATGCTCTATTAGCGACTTTGTGAATTCACATTGGACGTAAATTACATTATTGAATCTTCATACTCAAATCTAACCACCTTGACTGCGTAATAGGCGCACTACTAGAAATATAGTCCACCCCTGTTTCTGCCACAGCACGAATAGTTTCTAAGGTAATATTGCCAGAAGCCTCTATTTTGACTCTCATATCAACCGAACGAATCATTTGCACTGCTTTTTGCATCGTATCCAGAGGCATATTGTCCAACATAATAATGTCAGCTTTGTGATCTAGGGCTGCTTGCACCTGTTCCAAAGTTTCTGTCTCTACCTCAATTGTCAATGGATAAGGTATCCGTTCCCGAATACGAGAAATTGCTTCTGTGATTCCTCCGGCTGCTGCAATATGGTTATCTTTGATCATGACTGCATCATCCAACCCCATGCGGTGGTTAATTGCTCCTCCTACTTGAGTTGCGTATTTTTCTAAAATTCTTAAACCTGGTGTAGTTTTGCGTGTATCCACAAATTTAGTCGGTAAATCTGCAATTTTTTCTGTATACTGACGAGTGAGTGTGGCAATTCCACTTAAGCGCATTGCCAAATTCAGCGCTACTCGTTCTCCCATTAACAATGCATCCAAAGATCCATGCATCTGCGCTACTACTTGTCCTTGTTGACAATATTCACCTTCATTTGCATGTGTCTGAAAACTAACTTTTTCATCCAAAAGCTGGAACACCCTCGCTGCAATTGGCAAACCAGCTATTACCCCAGGTGCTTTAGCTATCCACTTAGCCTGTCCTTGAATTACATTTTTACTTAATAAAGATTGAGTTGTGCGATCGCCCCTACCAATATCCTCTAATAACCAGCTTTGCAGAATTTGATCTAGCAGGATAAACGGAGGCAGTACAGCAAGCGAATATCTCATAATTTGTCCTAGACTCAAACACTCAACACTTTGAAAATTTTTGTGTTGGTAGTGGCCATCTTACTAGATATAGTTCTTTGTAAAATTGCATCATTCAGCTCATTAATATAGGTTATAGCTGCTTGGCTATCACATAGTTTGCCCACAAGCGATACTCAGCTAGCAGCTTGTCTATTGGACAGCAGGCAAATCTTAATTATCAAGGGTGAACCAA
>NZ_AJLK01000137.1 GCF_000317205.1 Fischerella muscicola PCC 7414
CCCACGACCGACAGGGAGGAGCCAGTGCGGTGGACGGGTTTCCCGGCATAAAGCACCTGGCGTTGGGGATTGGGGGCTAGGGGCCCCCTTTGGGGTTGGGGGGCAATGGGGAGGTGGGGAGACAACCAACTACTAACTACTAACTACTAACAAATGACCAATGACAAATGACAAATGACCACTAACTACTAACCATCAACAACCAACAATCTTAAAAGTTAATCTAGTTGATTTCTGTAATTTTTAATGATAGTTTCAACTTTTTCTGTGAAAACAATTAAAAATAATATTATATGATGTTTCTATATTTTTAATGCTCATTGAGTATATATTTACTCAGCTATTATTTATTGAAACTCTGACTTTTCTCTTACTAAAATTTGGCAAATTTTTCAATAATTTGGGGATGAGTACTATCTACAAAAGTGAAATTCTCATTTTCTCTTTTAGCTTTTGACGTTTGACCTTTGACTTCTACAAATTGCTGACTGAGTACATCAATGCCAGCACCCTATGTTGAAAATGCGAGTCCCCATGCCTCAAAATACTAGCACCCATACCCCAAAATATTTTTTGAATACTGATTAAATGGGAATTATGGGCTTTGAGTACAAATTTAATTAATTTAATAATCTTGATCCGGCTGCAAACAACTCTTTTGCGAGAAGGCAGCTGCTATAAAACCTATAGGATTTACGCAGAGATTCCCCTCTACCCCCCCCTGCAAAGGGGGGGACTTCTTAAGCCCTCACAACCGTAAGTCAAATGAACTAAGATATGAGCGGTTTTGAATGTGTAAGTTCTCTTGTAAAGATTCAGTTTTGTTAACTCATATCTTGCACTTAGCCTTAATGCAAAGCTTATAGGTAAAGTCCGTTAAAACGGACTCAAACATATACACAGTAAGTTAAAGCTTACTTAAACTTTGAGCCAAGAAATTTATTGATTGGCAGTAAAAAAATTAGTGTAAGACCTGAGTAAAACAATAGTTACTGTTTACATGCTGCTTATTATCAGTTTTCACATTTGTACAGTCACTGATAACTGATTGGGCTTAACTTTTGGGTGTTCATACCTTAATTACTACACAGGGTCAATTCAGACAAAAAGATACTGTCTCACGGGGTGCATACTACCTAGCAAGGGAGAGCCAAAATGAGACTACAAATTTCTAAGTTTCTTACAGTTTGCTTACTGACTTTGATAGTGCTTTCACCTGAGCTAGTAGTAGTGAGTGTGGCTTGGGAACAACATATGCAGCTAGTCGAAATACAGCATTTATCCTGTAAAGTAGAGCAAATACAAACAGGTGTATTTCGTATTCTTGGTAGCCAAAATACAGATTTATTAACTCTTGAGCAAGAATGTCAAAATTTTACTCAAGATACAAATAACATCAAAATATTTGATACCAATTTTCTACATATTTTGCTCACTTACACTCAACTATATAAAATTGTTGATTTATTGAAATGGTTCTTTTTGTTATTTCCTATAGTTCTGGGAATATTCTTTTTTTTATACGACAGGTATCTAGTTTATCGGGCTGGAATTTTTCAACAACAAGTAGAAATGTTGGAAAGACTATGGCAGGAAAGTATTGAGAAATAAGGAATACACAATAAATTTATGACAATGACAGAAGAACGCCAAAATCTATACTTTGATTTGATTGATCAGTTACTTAGCTGTCCTAATGGTCAGGAACCAGAAGTTTTAGAATCTCAGCCAGAATTACTTGATGCAGGTTTAATACAAACAATGTTACAAGTTGCAGCAGTATTTGCACATCAAGGCAATGACGATGGAGCAAAGTTTCTAATTCATGTTGCTCGTGAATTATCTAAGCAGTTAGGGTTATATCCTGAAATTCCTGAAGTTCCAAATAAGGAGTAAAGATGTTATTGACTGCAACTGACGCAGGACAAATCGCTTTAGAGTTTCTCATGGCTGAGTGGAACGTTTTAGAAGCACATAGAGAGTGGTTTGTCATTGTTAATTCTCGTTTGATTGGCATGAGTTGGTACATTGTAGAAATAGCTGTGGAGGGATTTCCTGATCGGTGGTACATCCAAGTTTATGACACTGGAGAATGTGATCCAGACTATACATTTATCTCTCCAATTCGTGGCTCAGAAGGATATGCTGATTTGACAGATTTACCTAGTTTGGTAGCTGAGGTATTAGTATCAGAGCGCAATTTTCGTTAACAAGTAGAAATAAGAAATTAGAAATAAAAAAATATATATTGCTTGTGTGTTGTTATGTTTGTAGTGATTTTTACTAATCTCACTACAAACTTTTATTTTATGATGAATTATTTATTAAATTAAGTAGGGTGTGTTAGGCGCGTCTTTTAATATCATTTTTCACGAAGAAAATCATGTGAGTGCCTAACGCACCTCCATAACATGGTGCGTTAGGCTGAAGCCATAACGCACCGTACTGGTTTTTATTTTATGATAAATTATTTATTAAATAATTAGAATAGTTTTAATTTTAAATCACAATTAATTTTAGCTTTTATTCTATAATTTAGTCATCTTTACATGACTAAATCATGCTATATTAATAATGTGATAAACCCTAAAAAATAGTGCATGGTTGCTGACTTAATTGACCAGTTGAAAGCATATTAAGAATGAAGCATGAAGTATTAAATTTCATCCTTCATCCCTAATTATGCCTCTTGCCTGATTGCAATAGGTTTTGTCATGATTAGAGAAGATATATTATCCAAAGAATATGTGAGGATCGCCAAAAAATATTATCCCAAAGTCGGAGAATTGTTAGATGACTGTTATGTCAAAGTCATCACCAATTATTGGGGGCGACCTCCTAAACGTTTGCGCTACATAGGGATTTATTGTTCTGGTGAAATGATGCCCCGTGTGCAAGCCCACAAAGAAGTACTCCGAGATTTAGCAGAGAACATGGGGTTAGTTCAGGTAGTCTTTCTAAATGCCTCGCGACTATTACGTGATCCCATGTCGAAAATCAAGCAAGCAGATCCGCGCTTGTGGTTAGATTTGCATTGGGTAGCAATGTCAGAATAATAGCGATCGCAATGAGAACTGGAATTTTCTGCAATTACGAAAACTATCATCAAGACGCCCATCGCGCTATTACTGAACAAGTTGCGATGGTAAAACACTGCGAAAATTTAGGTTTTGATGATGCTTGGGTAACAGAACATCACTTTAACGAATTCAATCTCAGTCCCTCAATCTTAGTATTGATGGCACACCTAGCGGGGGTGACTTCCAAAATTCGCTTAGGTTCGGCGGCGGTATTATTGGCGTTTCACAACCCCATCCGGGTAGCAGAAGACATCGCCACACTCGATCACCTCAGTGGTGGACGACTAGCTTTTGGCATAGCCAAAGGTGGGCCTTTCCCTGAACACAACAGACATTTTGCCACACCTATGGGCGAATCTCGTGCCAAAGCATTAGAGGCGATGACATTAATTCACAAACTTTTGTATGAAACAGATGTATCGTTTCAGGGGAATTACTATCATTGCGATCGCATCACAATTTACCCCAAACCTTTGCAGAAACAGATACCTGTGTATATTGCCAGTGGTGATGACGAGGGGATAACCTTTGCCGCCAAACATTCTTTTAGTTTAATGGGGGGGCCACCCTTTTCCCTGGAGAGATTGAAAACCACTGTTGCCAAATATCGGGCATTAAATTCCAGTGGTTCCGAGAAACTGATGTTGGCACGCTTCTTTTTTGTTGGTAAAACCTATGATCAAGCAGTGAGTGAGGCTTTACCTTTTATCCGCAAATTCAGCCAAAAAATGCAAGCCAATGCTGCTGTCGTTATGCAAAATCACGGCAACCAACATCAAAAGCCTTTTGATCGTCACAATATTTGTTTTGAAGAAGACTACCTAATAGAGAACTCAATTATTGGGGACGTAGCAACTTGCCGCGACAAAATCAAAAGATTTCAGGATGAATTAAATATAGATGCACTGGCACTCAAACCCTCAGCTTTTGATTGGCAACAAAATCTCGAAAGTTTAACCCGCTATAACCAAGAAGTGCGAAGTTATGTGTAACGTTTGTTGGTTGTTGATAGTTGATTGCTGGTAGGTAAAAACCAAACAACAAACAACTATCAACCATCAACAAATTTTGAATCAAGGGCTAGTATCATGAAAAAACCCTTCTTACCTCCAGATGACATGCCACCCAACGAAGTGACGCCACAGGATAGAATGCTGTATCTGGAACTAGAACAGTCAGTTGGTGCGTGCTTTTTTCAAGCGTGCGATCGCATCACACAAGTATTATTATCTAGTTGTCAGTGGTATCTCACGACCAAAGACGGTAGCCTGAAATTAGTAATTGACTGCCCAGATATAGTTACTTATTGGCATATCGTCAATAATATTCCCCAACTAGGAAGCAAGCTAGAAAAATTTAATCATAACGCGAATATTCGTGTCTATCCTCCCTTTGGTAAAGGGATGCCCTTTGAAATTAGTGTCAATGAAATCTCAGCTTATCGAGATTGGCTTTAACAGTTATCAGTCATCAGTGATCAGTTATCAGTTTTATCGCCTAAATGATAACGGGCTAGAAGCCCATTTCACCAGAATAATTTTTAATTGGTGAAGTGGGTGCTTGCCCGTTCAATATTATTAGACCCTCTTTCACTTCAATTTCTTTCTTGAGGGATCTTTCTGACGAGATTGTTAAAAGATGAATTTAGGCAGGAATGACTTGAAGAATTAGTGAACGTTTATCAAGCGACTGGACTTTACCCACTGAAGTGAGGTCATTGACAATGCGGTCTAGTAATTTTCCAGCTTGATCACGATATTGATGTTCTCGACCTCGTAAACGAATAGCAAATTTTACTGAATCGCCTTTACTCAACCACTGAGTTGCTTGAGTGATGCGTAAATTGTAGTCAGCCGTACCCACATTTGGACGGAATCGTACTTCCTTGACCGTGGGTCTAGCACTTTGGCTTTGACGCTTTTTCTTTTGATACTGAAGCTTACCATAGTTAAGAATCTTCGCCACAGGAGTATCTTTATCTTGGGAGACTATAACCAGATCAAGATCCACACTCTGGGCTAACTCTAGAGCTTCACGGGTGTCAACAAGACCACGATTGTTATTCTCGTGATCAATCAAGAAGACTTGAGGTGACTTGATTTGGGAGTTAATTAATTGTTTTTGGACTACGATAATAGTTTCCTCTCAATTTTTCAAGAGTTTTGCTTTGCAAGTAATACTAAGGTAACACAACGTTAACTATGAATAGTCATAGTTTATATCTGTCTTGAAAATAGGGAACTCTTAACTCTTAACTCTTAACAGGAAAGAGTTATTTTCATACCCTGCTTGTGTGATTGATCACATGAGTGTCTGTCTTGAAAATAAAAATTGGGGATTAACTTAGCAGCAAACGCATGATCCATCTGTGTTAATCGCCTTGCACTGTGTATCCTACCTTAAGCCGCGCTTGGGCGCGTCTACGTTTAATTCATCTTCTCATTGTGGGCAATTGCCCCTGGGGGTCTTGCATCAAGGCGTAAACTAAAGTTTCGACTAAAGTCCAAATTTTGTATCAAAAAGGCTCAAGCATTCCTGCCTGAGCCGCTACTAAATGCAATTAATTTGCTGAATTTGGTTAGCTTCAACAGCTAAATGTATATCAAGATTTCGGATTAGTAGCGGTTACGGAAGTTGCTTCCTCTATTACCACCAAACGAACCTCTGTTTTCTCTGGGTTTAGCTTTATTGACTTTGAGGTCGCGTCCCATCCACTCAGCGCCATCAAGAGCTTCAATGGCAGCGGATTCTTCAGCTTCTGTGCCCATTTCCACAAAAGCAAACCCACGGAAACGTCCTGTCTCACGGTCAGTAGGTAGCTGAACCCGCTTTACAGAACCATATTCTGCAAAAACAGCATTCAGACTATCTTCTGTAACATCGTAAGAAAGATTGCCTACATAAATTGACATAGATTTTCTCCAAAACCATTCGCTGTGTAGAGATGAGCGATTTCGGAGAAAAGTCTGCCAATACCAAAAGGAAAAAACCCATCAATACTAAAAACAAACACGGTCGCCGAATGAACTCTCACCTTAACTAGGATGACATAGCAACCAAGATATTGGCAGCAAAGTTGGAAAAACTGTTACAAAAAGATATATTAACAATTGATAACTAAGTATAACGATTGTCAATTCATAACATTCTAATTAAATCAGCAAAGCCATAAAAACTAACAATTAATAATAGTAATGCTGTCAATTGGGTAACTCGCGTCTGAGGAGAGGGAGCGATCGCTTCTCGGACTAAGATAGAAATTGATGCACCAACCACAAAACTTAAACCCAACACCATATAAGGAATTTCGGTTGGTACAAGACTAGAAATTGTCAACATGGCAATTGCTAGCGTTAACATTAACAGTTCTACAAACCGGGGTGGGTTGTATTGGCTAGATAAAATTAAGGTGTTTAACCAAAAGCGCCAGCTTCTCATCACAAATCCACCATCTTTGACATATTTGTTCTTTGTTGATGGTTGGTTGTTGTTTGTAACAACCAACCATCAACAAAGAACCAGCAACAATGAATTAACGAACACCTGCTTTCAATTGACCAGTACCATTTGTTTGTGCGGTGTCTTCTGAGAGTTCTACTCCAAAGACACGTGCAAAAGCTTTGTCAACTTTATAACCAGAATCAATCGATTCTAAGGGATCTTTCCTAAGCCTGTGACGTAAACATAGTACAATCACGCGACGGATATCATCAACAGTCACCTCGGTACGCCCTTCAAAGGCTGTTAAAGCTTTAGCGGCGCGGTTGGTAACAATATCACCCCGTAAACCATCGACATCAAGTTCAGAACATACTTCCGAAATTTTCACCCGCAAGTCGTAGTCAATATTAACTGAGGGCAAAAGTTCTTGGGCTTTGATAATGCGCTGTTGTAATTCCTGTTGCTGGGGCTGATACTTTTCTACAAAAGCCAGGGGATTTTGGTCAAATTCGGCCCGTTGTTCCACAATTTGCACTCTGAGTGCTGGATCTTTGACAGTGTGAATTTCGGCGTGCATCCCGAAGCGATCGAGTAACTGGGGACGTAGTTCACCTTCTTCTGGATTACCGGAACCAACCAGAACAAAACGGGCTGGGTGACGGATAGAAATACCTTCCCGTTCTACTGTGTTCCAACCGCTAGCAGCAGAGTCCAGCAGGACGTCTACCAGGTGATCGTCAAGCAAGTTTACCTCATCCACATAGAGAATGCCCCGGTTGGCCTTTGCTAAAAGTCCTGGTTCAAAGGCTTTGACACCTTCAGATAGAGCTTTTTCAATATCGATAGTGCCACAAACCCGATCTTCTGTAGCGCCCAGTGGCAAATCAACCATTTGGACTTTCTTATGTTCGATGGGAATTTCATCGCCAGTTTCTAGTTTTTGGCGAATTTCATCACTCATCAAATCAGGATCACTGGGGTGGCTATTGAAAGGATCATTCGCAACCACGGGAATTTCTGGCAGTAAGTCAGCCAGCGCCCGAATAGTTGTGGATTTGCCTGTACCGCGATCGCCCATAATCATCACACCACCAATTTTCGGGTCAATCACGTTCAATATCAGAGCCAGTTTCATTTCTTCCTGGCCTACAATTGCCGTAAACGGAAATACCACACGACGCGCAACAGCTGTTGGACTCACTAAACTACCTTTATCAATATTTTTATTTATTACCGTTTTTTATTGTGCCATAGATGGGTAATCGGGAGATGGGGAGATGGGGAGGTGGGGAACTCGGGGTCCCCACTCCCCCAAGGGAGTGGGGATTAGGGGCAGTGGGGAGGTGGGGAGTGGGAGGAAAAACAATAGTAACCAACAATCACCAACTAACTACCAACAATCACCAACCAACTACCAACTACCAACAACCAACAACAAACAACCACTAACAACCAACAACTTAATTTGATGTTAGGATCTTTTAGTTACTACTGTTGTCTGGCTGTTGATGAATAAACTATTGGATGAAGCGCTGTCTATTGATATTGCTGCTCGCATCAAAAGCAAGGCTAAAAAACCGTTTGATAATGCTTATAAAGCTGCATTAGCGACGGAGGGAGCTATTTACGTCCAAGGATTTTTAGCTACCAAGGGTAAACCTTATCAACCGATGGAGTACGCTTGGATTGAGTTGAGCGATCGCATTGTCGATCCCACCTTACCTCATCACCGTAAAAATGTAGAAGAACTTTGGTATTTTCCAGCACAATCATTCACAGTAGTAAAACTGAAAGCTATCATCGAAGAATCCCAAGAAGATTATCCGGAAGACGACCCACTGCCAGTTTATGGCGACGCACCTTATGAGTATTACGGTGACGTAATGTTGGGTGGTAAAGATTACTTACAAGCCTTTCAAGCCGCAGAAGCTAAGTGTAGAGAAGTAAATAAGTCAATTGCTGAGAACAACTGAATGAAGGATGATAAGTTATGAAGGATGAAGTATGAAGAAGTAGTCTATCTTTCTGCCTCCTGCCTTCTGCATAGCTGCCTTCTAATCAATTCGACTTGCCATCACTGCCAAAATACTCCCGGTAGCTGCAAATTTTGTTGCCACGCACATCAAAGGAAACCGCTACCCGATTTTTATATGGTTCTCCAAATAACATTCCTTCATCTCGGAATTCAAACACAACCGTTGTTTCATTGGTGGTAACACGGTCTAATGAAGTTATTTTCAGTCCAGGACTAAAAGCCTGTGTAACGTATTGAAAAAACTCTTGCGCTCGTTGTTTACCCACATTCAACCCGTGGAACTTCCCCATCGGAAACCAAAAAGTAAAGTCTTCTGTGAGCATATCCAAAAACTGTTTCCAATCACCAGTTTCTAAACCATGTTGAAAGAATGCAAATGCTTGACGACCAACTTTTAAAGTATTTTCTAACTCTTGGCTCATAATCATCACCAACCAAATTTAACTATTTGCGATCGTCAAACAAAACCTGAAAGTGCTTAACAGTCGGCTCTAGTTCTAAAAGATACTCCTTATCTCAGGGAAGATGCCGAGTCTTTTCAATATCATTACCTGCAAACTTCCGAATTGCGTCTAGCGACTCCCAGTAAGATATAACAGTAAACACCGTAATATTACCGTTAGTACGGCGAAAAACTTGCACTCCTAAATTTCCAGGAATCGACTCAATTTTTTTGATACCAGCTTCCATAAGATAAGCATAATACTCATCTGCCTTGGAAGTCAGCGTTCTACCCTGCCAGAACCGTGCGATCGCTGTTTTAGTTCGAGAAGGAGTATTATTTGTCTGGGCAATCACTGGCAAATGCCTAAGCTGTGCTAAAAAAGTAAAGGATAAACCACCTAGCAATACCCCCAGTGCAAAAAAGATACCAAGATATTTATCCCGTTTCATAGCTGTAAAAAAGTGCTTGTGAAACAAGGATATCTCGGTCTCCTGCAAACACTGACTTAAAATTTCAAAAAATTAAAATATTAACCATAAAAAACTCTGCGTCCCCACCGAAGCTTTGATCGCCCCAAACCCTAGCTCAAACTTCTCTCTGCGCTTACCTTTGCGCCCCTCCGCGTTTAAAAAAGCTTCTAAATAACATCCAAAACAGCCTTACCAAACCGATTGCACTCAACCACATTTCCTTGGCTAGTAACCTCTACATCGTCTACCCAAGCCTGTTTTAGTTCAACTCCGTGTAGATGCAGTTGCACCCTGTCGTAGGGAAAAGCATATTCTCCCTGATTATGCGCCTCGCGATGCTCACCGCCTCTGCCTTCCATACAATGACGTGTGACTTTTGGTAAAGAGCGATCGCCTTTAGCAACGAATACTGCTGGCTCATTCATATCGTGCCAGAATCCTGCTACACCAACATCCAATAAGTATGCGTACTGCCGACTCCACCAGCTACGCACCTTGGGATTGGTAAAATCTGGGAACGCACACCAACCAGGCCACACAGGAGCGATCGCCCATGCAACAATTTCTCATCGGTATGCGAGAAAGCATTTCTAATTAAAAATCAGTCTTTAAGGGGCTTTTTTAGGAGAAAAAAATCACTATTTTGAAGAATTAAGGTCAGCACAATCGCTGAAAATAGGGAAACAGCAAACATCTGGAGGGTGCCACAGTGCGTTTCGGGCAATTACTCGGCTTTCTCGCTCTTGTGATCTCGCTTTATATTTTGTGGCAAATTCGGCAAATCGTTTTGCTAGTCTTTGCAGCAGTAGTTTTAGCAACAGTCCTCAGTCAAATGGTGCAATTTTTCCAAAGATTTCGCATTCAGCGAGGCTTTGCAGTAACCATATCAGTTGTAATTGTACTAGTCATTTTAATAGGTTTTTTCGCGTTGATTGTGCCGCGTATTATTGACCAATTACAACAATTCGCTAATCTCATGCCGATAACATTAGAACGGTTACGAACATGGAATAACTGGTTACAAAATGTAATTCCAGAGCAACTGTTAGAAAATATTCGTGGGCTTAGGTATCTCACTCAAGGTTTGCAAACTTGGTTAAATCAGCTGATTAACAACTTTTTTTCTTTGGTGAGGAGTTCGCTTTCTATTGTTTTGGGATTGTTGCTATTTTTAGCTCTGACAATTATGTTTTTGATTAATCCATTGCCGTATCGGCAAGGATTTATCATGCTATTTCCAGCTTTCTACCGCCGACGAGTTGATGAAATTCTTAGTCAATGTGCAACAGCTTTAACTGGCTGGGTAAAAGGCACACTCTTAACAATGTCAATTATTGCAATTTTAAGCTATGTTGGATTACTAATTTTGAGAGTTCCATTGCCACTGGTTAATGCTGCTTTAGCTGGAATATTAGAGTTTATCCCAAATGTGGGGCCAACTTTGAGCGTCATTCCACCTACGCTACTTGCTCTGGGTGATGCTCCTTGGAAAGCAGCCGCAGTGATAGCGTTGTATTTTGTAATTCAACAAATCGAAAGTTTAATTGTTGTACCTTTAGTAATGAAAAGTCAGGTATCTCTGCTGCCAGCAGTTACCTTATTGGCGGTAGTATTTTTTGGTAGCTTTTTTGGATTTTTAGGAATATTTCTTGCTGTTCCCCTAGTAATTGTGTTCCAAATTTGGATCAAAGAAGTTTTGGTTAATGATATACTCAATCACTGGCAATCAAGTAAAGAAATATAGTAGAAAACAGCAGACATTAACTAGTAATATTTAGCTTACTTTCGCTTCTCACGGTGAAATTTCTATTTAATTGCTAGGGGTAGCGTAAACCAGAAACTTACTCCACACTTAGGGTTACTATTAACGCCTATTTCACCTCCGTGTGCCTTGATAAGTTGTCGAGACAGATACATCTTTAAGCCAATACCTGTAGAAAAACGCGCTTGTGGCTCCTGGACATATAACTCGAATAAGCGATCGCATTCTACTTTACTCATGTGAGTACCGTTAAATTGAATGGTACAACGAATCATGTCAGCTTCTACTTTGGCAGTCAGTTGTAAATCGAGTCCCGGTGGATTACTTTGAAGAATATAAGTAAATAAATTAACAAAAAAATTATGTAATTTTACAGAGTCAGCAGTCACTAATGGTAAATCTTCAGCAACCAATGTTTTTAATTGCGACTGATTCTGCCTCAACATTGGCTCTACATTTTTGATTACTTCTTCAATAAATGTATGAAACTGGATTATTTCTTGGTTAAGAATAATTCCCTCTACTTCAGTTGAATGTATTTCCAGTAATGAGTCAATCATTCGCAGTTGCCGATCATTGCCTTGAATCATGCGTTCGATAATTGAACGAGGAATGGGGATGGGGGAGGTGGGGAGATGGGCAACTCGGGGCCCCCACTCCCCCAAGGGAGTGGGGATTAGGGGCAGTGGGGAGGTGGGGGGAGTAGGGGGAGTGTGAGGAGTAGGGGGAGTGTGAGGAGTAGGGGGAGTGTGAGGAGTGGGGGGAGATGACGAAGAAAGATTGCTCCCTTGTCCCTCTTGTCCCCAGTCCCCCTCCAGTTCCCCACTTTTAAGTAAATTATTCAGCACCATCAAATTACCCATCACCGTAGTGCGCAAATCATGAGAAACTGCGTGTAAGAATACGTCTTTGACTCGGTTAATTTCTTGCAATTCTTGCATTTTCTGCTGTAATTGAGCAGTGCGTTCTTCCACCTGCCGTTCTAGATTATTGTTGAGTTGTTCTAGTTCTTGGTAGAGTTGCGCTTGCTGGATAGCAATTGCTAGTTGCTCTGAAATCTGCTGGAGTAAATCAATTTCGATTTGTTGCCAACAGCGTGGTTTAGCACAAGAGTTAGCAATTAACGCTCCAAACAATTCTTTACCTAGCATAATTGGTACAGCCAAGCTAGCTTTAGTTTGAAATTGCTGATAGAGTGCTGCTAAGTGGGGAGAAACTGTCGTTTGAGTGATGTCTTCAACTACACGTACCCTATCTGTCAAAAGTTTTGTTCTTAATTCTTGCAAAAGAGTTTCATCTTTTTTCTTCCAATTCAGTACAGATGGATATTGTGGATTTACCGACTCGGCAATCATTTTGAATAAATCACAGCTATCATTGAGGGCAATAAATACCCTATCTGCTTGCAAAAATTGCCGAACTTCGTTGACAGTAGTTTGCAAAATTTCGTTTAAGTTAAGGGATTGACGAATTCGCATTAATGTTTTTGTCAACAAGCGATCGCGTTGAGAAGATAGGCGTAATAATTCCTCTGTTTGTTTACGCTCAGTGATATCGTGGCTGACTGCAAGTAGGCAGGGGATACCATCTAACTCAATGACTTCTGCCGCAACTTGTACTAAAATAATCTCGCCAGACTTTTTACGAAATTTAATTTCTTGGTTACGAATAGATCCTTGAGCTTCTAACTTTTGTAGTAATTTTGTGCGATCGCTTGGGTTTACCCAAATGTTCAACTCAAAAGCAGTACGTCCAAGGACTTCTGAAGCTTGATAACCACTAAGTTGGACAAAACTATCGTTAACTTCTATGTAGCGTCCTTCTTTAAGTGTACTAATTGTGATTGGATCAGGACTGCAACGAAAAGCTTTAGAAAATTTTTGTGCCAAACTTTGCAAGGCAATTTCTGCTTGTTTGGGTTCTGTAATATCGCGAACAATTGCTAAGACTTCGTTTTCACCACTTTTGACTAATCGCGCCTGATAATCTCGCACTCCCCAAGGTGTTGATAGTTGGTATTCACAAACTTGTAAAGTGTTAGTAGCCAAAGTTTTAGCGATCGCTTCTTGCTTGATCAAAGCTACATTGGCAGGCAAGATTTCCCACAATTTTTTACCGACAATCTCTTTTGTTGTATACTCGCCTTTGAAATCTAAATACTCTCCATCACGGCTGATACAAAACATCGTATCAGGGATAGCATTGACAATCGCCTGATAGCGCGCCTCAGCCTGAAGCAATTTTTCCTCCCTGAACTTTCGGTTTGTAATTTTCATCAGCAACCCATCCCAGGTAAACAATTAAAAATAAAAAATTAAAAATTAAAAATTGGAAAATTCTGTGATTTTGGTTATTTCTACAAGTAAATCTACTTTCTTAATCTTGGACTAGAAACTAGTACCAATTTAAAAAATGATTACGAAAGATGGATTAATATCAGTCCAGATACACAAAGCAATTCCCGATCCGTCTTGAAAAGCTTTAAAGTTTCCTCCAGGACGTTAGTCTACGATAATCCAGGCTTTGTCCGTCTAAGTCTGGACGCAAAGCCTCTACAAACTTTTCGTAAAATCCAAAATGATATAAAACCAGCCTGTTATTTATCTACTCTTCTACATTTCAGCGTAGATTTTCCTGAGTGCGATCGGATTCACCCTTTTGGGTGAATCACTTGTGTGAGGATGATTCGACTTCTTGCAACAGTCGAATTAACCCGCTTGTGTTTCTGGAGTGGGGAGTGTGGGAAGGTGGGGAGGTGGGGTGATGGGGTGATGGGGTGATGGGGTGATGGGGTGATGGGGTGATGGGA
>NZ_AJLK01000138.1 GCF_000317205.1 Fischerella muscicola PCC 7414
GCTGATTACTAATGTACAGACGCGGTTAATCGGGTCTCTAACTACTAACCACCAACCACCAATAAACAACAACCAACTACTAACTCTCAAACCAAGTAATTACTGCTACTCATATAGATGTGTTTAATGCCATCTAATTTAAATTTATTGAGAGTAAAACGTGATTTAACTCAGTAATTATACTTAAGTTATATAATACTTTAGTTAGAAGATAAGATATAATGCCAAAAAAATAGTCATTTGGCTTAAAAAGGCTATTTTTCAAGCATTTAATTGTTTAATAAAGTCTTTATTATTAGTGTCTGGATTAGCGTTAATATAGTGTTTTTAGAAAGTCAATGTAATATTTTTTCCTTTTTTGGATAAAAATATAGCTAATAGGCGGTTAATAACCGCGAAGAAAATGCCTTTAGTATAAGATGGGTCTCTACCGTGATAATACTTAAATACTTGCTCTTAAGACAACAAGTGCTGATTGATGTCGCTGAAAGCGTGCGTATATTGTTGTCCAAATTCAACAGGATTAGTTTTTATCATCTGTTGCGATCACTGGACAATGAGCAAAAGTTCGTAGCAAGTGCTTTAGCGCTTCATTTCAGGCTAGAAGACTTGATTGAGACAATAAATCTTTTGCAAAAGTGGCTGTTGTCAGAGTTGGGTAAAGGGGAAAAGTTAAAGATTGAAGGGTTTTTATTTTCCTTTACCCCAACTTCTGCAAGAAGTTTAGTGTGTGAAAGTGGTGATTTGCAAGAGCGGGGTAGTGGAAGAGTGCAAAGGTAATGCACCTCTCCCAAACACTGCTGTTCAAAGCCTGGGGAACTTTAAGATCGCCCATCCATATCGAAAAACAGTCAGAATAGATCAATCCCCAAGCTGTTTAAGCATTAATATGAGAACGCAAGGGCAAACGATCAAAATTATTGATTATCGCCAAGAGAATGCAGCAGATGCGTTTGTGCCGAAACCCGCTGTTCTCTCTAGTTCCGGCTGGGACGGTATCCATCTTGAACTTCATCAACAGCCAAAGTTTGACATAGCTGAACATCAACACACAATGCACGTTGTTGTTCAAGGGTTCGCCACTTCATCACTTTCTGACTCATCAGGAGAACGATGGTTGGATGGAAAGATGATAACAGAAACGCGCAATCACGGAGATATTGCGATCATCCCTGCGGGTATTTCCCATCGCTGTAATTGGCATACCTCAGTCCAGTTTATGATTTTGGCAATTGAGCCTGCACTCCTCAAACAAGTCGGTCAAGATTTGGTTGATGGCGATCGCATTGAACTTATCCCCCATTTTATGACTCGGCAAGATATTTTGCTCCAAGGTATTTTCTGTGCCTTACGAGAAGAATTAGAGTCTGGCAAAATCGGGGGTTATTTGCTGATTGATAGTCTGAAAACGACATTAGCCATTCACCTATTACGGAACTACTGCACCACCCAACCTAAGCTTTCTAGCTATGCGGATGGATTATCCGCTCTCAAGCTGCAACAGGTGAGGGAGTATATTCATGAACATCTGCATGAGGACGTCAGGCTAAGTAAGATTGCAGCGATCGCCCAGATGAGCCAATATCACTTTTTGCGTCTGTTCAAACAAAGTATGGGTGTAACGCCCCACCAATACATTTTGCAATGTCGGATCGATCAAGCCAAATATTTGTTGCAACACAGCAAACTCAGCATTGCAGACATTGCTGTCAGGGTAGGTTTTTGCGATCAAAGTCACTTGACTCGATATTTCAAGCGCATCGTTGGCGTTACACCCAAACAACTCTTGCAAACGCGATCGCAATAATTTACTAAAATCCTGCAACTTTTTTCTAGAGTTATGTGTACCAATTTTTCTACAGTGGGATGGAACTGCGCTCAGCCGAAACTAAAGATGATACAAAAAACAAATATCGAAATTAACACAACAAAAGTCAAAATACCCAACAACGACTTAGAAATCGATGCTTACTTAGCTCAACCAGCACATCAGGGAACCTTTGGGGCTATTATAGTTTTTCATGAAATTTTTGGAGTTAACAGTCACATTCGAGAAGTCACCGAACTCATAGCTAAACAAGGTTATGTAGCGATCGCACCCGCGTTGTATCAACGTATTGCTCCTGGTTTTGAGGTTGAGTATAGCCAACAAGATGTTGGCTATAGCCCAGAAGGCTATCGCCTTGGTTTGCAATACTATCAACAAGTAAAGTATCAAGAAATTTTCAGCGACATCCAAGCAGCGATCGCTTACCTCAAAACCTTACCCAATGTCAAAGATAATGGAATAGGGGCCATTGGTTTCTGTTTTGGCGGTCATGTTGCTTACATGGCTGCAACTTTACCGGATATCAAAGCCACAGCTTCGTTCTACGGTGCTGGGATTACCACTTCTAGTTATGGTGAACAAACTCCAACCATTAATCGCACCTCTGAAATTCAAGGTACTATTTATGTATTTTTTGCTACAAAAGACAATTTTATTTCCCAGGAGGAAAACGAGCAAATAGAGGCAGAATTAAAGAAGCAAAAAATCAAGCATCGTGTATTTCGATACGATGCAGGACACGGTTTTTTTCACGGTTTATTCGTAAAGCAGCACCCATTCATCGCCCAGCACCCAAGTTACAACCCCGAGGCTGCACCAGATGCTTGGCAAAATGTTCTAGAACTCTTTCAAAATAATTTGTAAAACTAAAAAATCAAAATTCTCCTCCTTTAGGAGGAGCAATATCATCCGAAATCCAAAATTACACTGGAGGATGTATTAAGGGTAAAAAAGAAGGCAAACACTTTCTTTGAGTTATGAAAAGATTTGGTCACAAATAATGAAGACCGTAGGAAAAATATTGCGGAAATGGCAAAAAAAAGCTATTTCTGAGCAAAATAAAAGGCCAATAGCAGATTATATTGCCAATGAATACCAAAATTGGCGTAATAACTTTTTATGGCAGAGATTAGGTTTATTGTTATGGCTGGCGTTAATTTGCATTTTAACGTTTACATTACGAGACGTTTATAACTTTTTCTTTCCTCTTAAAGAATTTCAAAACTTACCAGAGGTACTGAGAACTCAAGCGCTAGTCATGGATATTGCTATGCTGCTGAATCTGGTTTTGTGCATGGCTTTGCGTCAAACAAAATTTGGTCGTCAGCATCCAGGAATACTATTTTTGGGGTCATCTTGGTCAATAAATCTCATACCCCAAATTTTTGCAACTCTTAAAGGTTTTGCACTACCTGACACCTTGGCTTGGTCGCTTTTGTTCCTCAGTCAAGCGACATTTATTCCAGTATGCTGGAAACTGCATCTGATATCTCAACTAGGATTATTTATTTACTATTTTGGTCTGAATACATTACTGGGGCTAAAATTACCATTGCCAGAACACCCAGAATTATATAATGTCACCTTTATTTTATATTTGTTCTGGTTCTGTGCTATTTGTAACCTCGGAGTTTATCTGTATGATTGCCTGCAACGCTCTGAATTTTTTGGTCGTAAAGAACTTGAATTTGCCTATGAGAAACTGAGAGTTACAGAAGCTAAATATCGCAGTATATTTGAAAACGCTGTTGAAGGTATCTTTCAAAGTACTCCCGATGGACGTTATATTACTGCTAACCCTGCGTTAGCACGTATTTATGGATACTCATCACCGACAGAGGTAACAACGAATTTCACTGATATAGAAAATCAACTTTATGTTGGCCCCCAGCGACGTGCAGAATTTGTGCGCTTAATTGAAGAATACGGAAAAGTGTCTGAGTTTGAGTCACAAATTTATCGCCAAGATGGCAGCATCGTCTGGATTTCGGAAAAAGCATATGCAGTTCGTGACGAAAGCGGTAAGCTACTCTACTACGAAGGATTAATTGAGGATATCACCAAGCGCAAGCAAGCTGAGGCGGCTTTACAAGAACAGCTAGATTTTTTACAAGTTTTAATTGACACTATTCCTACACCAGTTTTTTATAAAAATGCTGAAGGTTTTTATCTAGGCTGTAACAAAGCTTTTGAAGAAGCCTTGGGATTTACAAAAGAGCAAATAGTAGGGAAATCAGAGTATGATATATCACCGAAAGAATTAGCTGACAAATATCAGCAAGCAGATACAACTCTATTTGAACAACAGGGTATTCAGAGTTACGAAGATTCGGTGGTATATAAAGATGGCAAAAAACACGATGTAATTTTTTACAAAGCAACTTTTTCTAAAGCAGACGGATCTCTTGGCGGTTTAGTGGGAGTAATTTTAGATATTAGCGATCGCAAACGTACAGAAGAAGCACTCAGAGTCTTTGTCCATGCGGTTTCTCACGACTTACGTAACCCAGTTCTGGGAACACTCATGGTGTTAAATAATTTACTTTCACAGGGACAAGGGGGACAAGAGGGACAAGGAAGTAATCTTTCTTCGCCATCTCCCCCTACTCCCCACACTCCCCCTACCTCCTCACCTCCCCTAATCCCCACTCCCTGTCGGTCGTGGGGGCCCCGAGTTTCCCACCTTGCCACCTCCATCCCCGTTCCCCGCTCAATTTTAGAACGGATGCAAAAAAGCAGTGAGCGACAACTAAATTTAATTAACTCACTCATGGAAGCTCATATGAGCGAAGTGCAAGGTATTGTTTTGCAACGTCAACCAGTAAAATTGCACAAAATTGTCGAAGATGCAATCGCTGATCTCCAACCAATGTTGACAGAGAATCAAATCAATTTGACCAATCTAGTTAAAGATGACCTACCCTTAGTAAGTGGCGATCCCACGCAACTATGGCGAGTATTTTCTAACTTAATTGTGAATGCAGTCAAACATAATCCTCCAGGATTGGATATTACCATCAATGCGATCGCCCAAGGTGAGCAAATTTATTGTACAATTGCCGATAATGGTGTGGGTTTGAGTCAAAAACAGTCCGAAAGGTTATTTGATTTATACTTTCGGGGTAGCAATAATCGCAATTCTGTGAGTTTAGGATTAGGATTATATCTTTCTAAGCGCATAATCAACGCTCACGGCGGCGAAATTGGTGTAGATAGCACACCAGATAAAGGCGCAACCTTTTGGTTTACGTTACCTGTTAGCCATGAGCCAAGATTCTAGCAGAAAAAATGCTGTCATACAGGTTGTGCCGCGATCGCCAATTCTGTGGAGTCACAACGTCATTTCAGATATTTTACGTGTTGAAAAACATCATCAACCTGCAAATGGGACATCTCAGTGTTGTCTGCCTCATTACTTACTTAGCATTCATCTTGGCCAACCTATTCAGCTAGAAAGCAATTAAAAGATCCTACTCATCAACCTCATCAATTACCGCTTAAGCCATCAAGCTATCTTTCCTGCTCAAATTGAAGACGCGAAAGCTGCTGTGCGCTGGTTGCGTGCCCATGCTAAACAATATCAACTCAATCCACAGCGAATTGGTGCTTGGGGTTTTTCTGCTGGTGGACATCTAGCGGCGTTACTAGGGACAAGCGATAATATATTGACACTAGAGGGTAAAGGCGGATACTCCGAATATCCCAGCCACGTTCAGGCGGTGGTGACAATGGGTGGACCAACTGATTTGCTCCAAATGGGTGGATGGCATGATGCACCAGATTCACCAGAAGCAAGACTGGTAGGTGGTTCTATCCACGAAAAACAGGAGGTGGTAAATCAAGCTAATCCTATAACTTACATCAAGCCTACGCCACCGCCCTTTTTGATTATCCACGGTGAATGCGATGAGTTAGTTCCAATTGGACAAGCGGAACTTTTGTACCAAGCGCTCAAAGCAGTAGGTGGGAATGTAACATTTGTACGTGTCAGGGAAGGCAATCATGGGTTTTGCTTAGCGAACCAGCCATACCCAAATGAGCAGGTTTTTCAAATGGAAATTGAACAGCTTGTACTTGCCTTCTTTCAAAAGCACTTGCAGAATTTACCAGGATTTATTGACTCTCCCGGAATAATCTTGAAAAATGCATCGCAAATGTCGTTTCGAAGGAATTGAATTTCTAACAAGAGGGATAAATCAAGGCAAGCGCAAGGTGTGTAGTTGAAAGGTTATCGATTGGCATTTAACATCAAATCAAACTGCACAAGCCGACAGTATTTGGAGGAGTGATTATGGTACAGATTGATCGAACTAACACAGCTATCGTTGGATTAGACCTGTATACCGTTGCAGAACGTCATCAATCAGCTTTGATAGAGGCGATTGTTCAGGAACAGATTAAATCTTGGGTTGCCAATCCTTTTTTTCTGTCAGCTAGTGTGCATCTGAGTTTAGATGGGGTACGTGTTTTTACTTATAGCCAGTGGAATCTTAAGTTTGATCATCGCAGCTTGTCTCGTCCTGTTGTATTAAGTGAATTTTTTCCACCAGACTCTCTGCTGTTGGAAGTTGTTGTCAGCAGACCATCTACGACAGAAGTTGAAATTGCAGTAGGCGATCGCATTACCCATCTTGCTGAGTTTAGAATGATACCTGCCAACCAGCCGGAAATGGTAAAACGCGCTACTGCTGAAATTGATCGAGCGATGGAGTCACCAGGACTAATTTCAGCAACCTTTCATCGTAGTCTTGACGGAACACGAATGTTTAATTATGGTCAGTGGGAAAATAAAGAAGCATTTGAGGCAATCCTCAAGCAACCTGGGTTCAACCCGGATAAGCCTTACTGGGAAGGTTTAGCTCGAAATGAGTTCCATCTTTACAATGTTGTTCACGTTAAAGTGAAAGCTGCATAACAAGTCATTGTGGGTGATCAGGCTACCTACTGCTGCTCGAAATGCAGCTACAGCACCGCACTTATGTCCTGTGTAGCACAGATAAGATTGCTGACATAAGCGAGTGCGATCACGACCCTTAGCAATTGACTTCAATTTGTATCGACATCATCAGAAGTTTTACAATACTCCCAGACAAATTTTAAACAACTGGTGTATTTTTTGTAATGACAAGCTCTACAGATATTGCTACCTTAGCCCGCCTGATGGCAGCAGACTTTAGCAATCAAGAACAAGCTTTTGAAAACCCACCTTTTTATGCCCACATCCGTGTGTGTATGCGTCCCCTTCCCTTGGAATTGCTATCGGGAGTAAGTTTTTTTGTGGAGCAAGCTTATGACTACATGCTCAATGATCCCTATCGGATGCGGGTATTGAAGTTACTAACGACAGACAAGCACATCATTATCGAAAACTACACTGTTAAAGAAGAACAAAGATTCTACGGTGCATCTCGTAATATCGAACTTCTGAAAACATTAACTGCTGATGATTTGGAAAAATTACCAGGCTGCAACATGATTGTAGAGTGGACTGGTAATGGCTTTAAAGGTAAGGTAGAGCCAGGAAAAGCGTGTATCGTCTTTCGTAAAGGCTATAAAACCTACCTGGATAGTGAGTTTGAGATTAACGAAGAAAAATTTATTAGCCTGGATCGGGGACGTGATCCAGAAACTGATGAACATATCTGGGGATCTGTTGCAGGGCCATTTCATTTTGTTCGTTGGCAGAATTTTGCAGATGAAGTGAAAGTGTAAAGTACCCACCACCAACCGCCAAGCGGTATGGTGGGAATTTCCTTTCTCAAAGGCAAATGCCACGTTAGGTAGTGGTTATTGAGCGAGAGCAGAAATATTATCATCGCGATCGTACTAAATTTAGATATTTCTACTCACCCTACTCCAACACCAGAAACTCATTGCCAAAATTTGTAGTTTTGGGGGGTGCAATTCTACATCAAACTTTGGTATGATAAAAATCTGTGAATACGGCGGCATAGCCAAGTGGTAAGGCAGAGGTCTGCAAAACCTCCATTCCCCGGTTCAAATCCGGGTGCCGCCTTTGAAAAATACAAGTATTTCAGGGCTTTCAAGTCCTTTTTGTTGGACGTTAAAGGGCTTGTTTTCTAAGCCTTCAGAGATTTTTGGGGTTATTTTGGGTAGTTTGGGTAAAGAACTGGGGTAAAACTGGGGTAAAGTCGAAAGGATAAAGGTCTTTACCCCAGTTAAATACTCTTATGGAATCTCAAAAATCCCAAAGTATTGCTCGTAAAGGTTCAGTGCAGATCAAGAACTCCAACGGCAGTCTTCAATTAGTTTTTTCTCATTTTCGGCATAAAACCATTTTAGCTTTTATTCATGGGAAAATAATGTCAAATCCTCCCTCCCTGTTACTCTCCATTAACCCGAAAAAACTGGTTGATTTTGTCCTCTAAATTAATTCAGTGAAGAAGGATTTGTTCAGTTATGTGTGTGTACCAAATGACTCATAAAAACTTACTTTCTTGCTTAGTAGTAGTTTCTCTAGTGTTTATCAGTGCCTGTTCTAATCAGACTTCTGATCAAAATTCGACCAATAATAACAGCAGCACTACCAAAAAAAAGTAATTCGGATTGCAATTGGAACCCAAGATCAAACTATTAACACAGTAACGGGAGGTGCAGTCATTCGGGAGGAGAAACTTTTAGAAAAGTACTTACCCAAGACTGGAAAGTATGAAAATGTAGAATACAAAATCGAGTGGACAAGCTATACATCAGGTCCCCCCATCACCAATAAAATGCTGGCAAATCAAATTGATATTGGTATGATGGGTGATTTTCCATTGACCATTAATGTGACAACTTTTCAACAGAAGGGAAATGGTGTAAAAAGTATTTACATTGCCAGCCTTGCTTATAGTCCAAATGGAGCGGGGAACGCTGTAATGGTTCCTAAAAATAGCTCTATTAATAGTTTAACTCAGTTGAAAGGCAAGCAAGTTTCTGTGCCTTTTGGTTCAGCAGCTCATGGAATGTTGTTGAGAGCTTTCAGAAATGTAGGGATCAATCCGGATAAAGATGTAACTCTGATTAGCCAAAGTCCAGAGGTAGGAGGAAGCAGTTTGAAAACAGGTCAAATTGATGCCCATGCTAACTTTGTTCCTTTTGGCGAACTATTTCCTTTCCGGGGTTTTGCTCGAAAGATTTTTGATGGAGCAGAGACAGGAATTCCAACTTTTCATGGGGTGTTAGTCCGCTCAGATTTTGCTAAAGAAAATCCGGAAGTTGTTGTCGCTTATCTCAAAGCATTGTTAGAAGCAAACAAGATGTTCCGTGAGCAGCCAGAAGCAATGGCAACGAATATTGAAAAATGGTGTGGGGTTGAGCGTGAAGTGATGTACATGTTTTTTGGCCCTTCTGGATTACAACAAATTAATCCAACAATTCGTCAAGTTAACTTTGATGCTTTAAAAAATAGCGTTGTCACCTTGAAGCAATTGGGTCGGTTAGATGCTAGTGTCAATCCTGAAGATGTGACAAAGTGGGCGGATGACAGCTATTTGCGGCAAGCTATGAAAGAAATAGGTCTCAATTATGATGAGGTTGCAAATGCAAAAGACTTTGTGATTTCTGGTGAAGATGCCCAAACTAAAGAACCGATAAAAGATCCGAAAATGGCTGCCCAACTTTGGCTCAAAGGTAACGATAAAGTGATGAATTTTGCTTCCATCAAAAATATGATGACAATGTTACAAAAGCTGAAGGCTGAAGGTAAACAAAACCAAGGGGTAGTCTTCGTTCACGATCGCAACAATGGCTGGAAACTGCTTGCCGAAAATTCCTTCTATGTTCAAAATGGCAATGAAATTTCTGCATTCTTAACTCAGAAAGATGCTCAAGACTTTGCTCAAAAATCAGGTGTCAAAGTTGTTGACTTTCAGGGACTACAGCAATTTTATGCTCAAACTCAGTAACAGTCGAGGTCATAAAAATTAAAGATAGCTTTGAAGATTGTTACAAAACAGCTGCGAGATTTATGAGAAGCTAGGTTGGGGACACCTAACTATCTAGAGGTATTCAATGTCTGGCCCGTTTTCTGAGCGTTCTTCACTCAAAACCAAAGTGTTTGGAGGCTTCAGCGCCACAATCGCCCACTCATTGAATGTGTTACACCGCCGTGAGCGATCGCCTTTGGTGTTCCTTTTTAGTTCCAAGGGATTCCGGCGGGTTCTTTCCCTGGTGTTATTTTTTAGTATTTGGCAATTTCTCTGCACCATCAAGTTCAACTTCTTTGTTAACTTTGCACTTATACCGTCACCTCTAGAAGTTCTGGGAGCAACTATCGAGTTTTTTTCCAGCAACCCGATGCTGCACATTTGGTCAAGCACAGTTCGAGTACTATCTGGTTTTGCGATTGCAGCTTTGGTTGGCATTAGCCTGGGTATCTTCATAGGCTGGTTCCAGCAGATAGAAGACTTGATATTTCCACCCCTGGAGCTATTGAGACCGATTCCAGCCGTAGCTTGGATTCCTCTGGCGATTCTGATGTTTCCCTCTTCAGAATCAGGAATGATTTATATCACCTTCATCGGTGCGTTCTTCCCAATTCTCATTAGCACTATGCGAGGTGTCGAGAATACAGATTTATTACTGCTGCGGGTGGGCCAGTGCTTGGGAGCAAAGCAGTGGCATCTGTTCAAAGATATTGTCGTGCCAGGAGCAATGCCCAGTATTGCTAGTGGTCTAGTGATTGGTATGGGTAACGCCTGGTTCTGCTTGGTAACGGCTGAAATTTTAGCAGGTCGTTATGGTATAGGTTATCTGACTTGGGAGTCCTATGTAACATCGAACTATCCCCCGATTGTGATGGGAATGTTACTGATTGGTTTAATGGGTGCTTCTAGCACCTATGCGGTTGATCGACTGACTCGGTTGCTAATGCCGTGGCGAGTAACGAAAAAGCAGAGTCTATAAATTCAGTTAACAGTTAACTATCAACCAACAATCTTTGCTGTACGTCCAGGAGATTTACCACAAATGGCAACGCTGGCGGATAAAAATTCGGTGCGATCGCTCAAAGGATTTGTCGAGATTGAGAATTTGTCTGTCTGTTTTAAACGAAAGGGTCATACCGTACAGGTTTTAGATTCTATCAATCTTCAAATCCATCCTGGTGAATTTGCTTGTTTGTTAGGACCATCAGGCTGTGGAAAATCAACGATTTTGAATGCGATCGCTGGATTTATTAAACCAACTAGCGGCTGTATTTTTGTTGACAAAAAACAAGTCACTACTCCCGGTGCTGACCGGGGTTTTGTTTTCCAGCAGTATTCTTTATTGCCTTGGAAAACAACATTTGAGAATGTCGAGTTTGGGCTGAAAATTCAGGGAGTACCAAAATCAAAACGACAGGAATTGGTGAATGATTTCTTGAATCAAGTGGGTCTGTATAAGCACCGTCATTCTTACCCTCATCAGCTTTCAGGAGGAATGCAGCAACGTGCAAGTATTATCAGAGCTTTGGTAAACTCCCCTTCAGTATTATTGATGGATGAACCGTTTGCAGCCTTGGACGCCCAAACACGTCAGATGATGCGGGAGCTATTGTTAACGATTTGGAGTCATCTCAAACCAACGGTGATTTTTGTTACTCACGATATAGAAGAAGCCGTTTTTCTTAGTGACAGGATCTTTGTCATGGGTTTTCATCCAGGTAATATCAAAGCGAACATTGATGTATCTCTGGAACGTCCTCGCCATACAGATTGTCTATTGTCCCCTGAATTTGTCAAACTAAATCGACAAATTTTTGAGTTAATTCGGGAAGAAACACTCAAAAGTATGGAGTTAAATTAATCACTTAGGTAAGCAGTATTTATACAGTGTAATTACAACGACTAGAGAGGAGTTTGGCAGTGGATATTCAAATCAACACACAACGGATACAAACGGATGTTCTGGTCATTGGGGGGGGTACGGCTGGAACAATGGCGGGGATCAAGGCGAAGCAAGCGAATCCCGATGGTGATGTGCTGATTTTAGAAAAGGCAAACATTCGTCGGAGTGGTGCGATCGCAATGGGTATGGATGGTGTCAACACAGCCGTTATCCCCGGCAATTCCACCCCAGAGCAGTATGTTCGCGAAGTGACCATTGCTAATGATGGTATCCTGAACCAAAAAGCAGTCTATCAAACTGGCAAGCTTGGCTTTGAGGTCATCCAAGAACTGGAAAGCTGGGGAGTTAAGTTTCAAAAAGATACTCAAGGAAATTACGATTTAAAACAAGTGCATCGGGTGGGAAAATATGTCTTACCGATGCCAGAAGGCAAGGATCTCAAGACGATTTTAACTCGTCAGGTGAAACGACATCGAGTTAGAGTCACCAATCGTGTTATGGCAACTCGCGTGCTTGTACAGAATGGGCGTGCGATCGGGGCTGTTGGATTTGACGTGCGATCAGGGGATTTTGTCGTCATTCAAGCAAAGGCAGTGATTCTCTGTACCGGAGCCTGTGGACGTTTGGGGCTACCTCTATCTGGCTACCTCTACGGTACTTATGAAAATCCCACAAATGCAGGGGATGGCTACTCAATGGCATATCACGCTGGAGCAGAACTAACAAATATTGAGTGCTTTCAGATCAATCCATTGATCAAAGACTATAACGGACCCGCCTGTGCTTATGTTGCTGGTCCCTTTGGTGCTTACACCGCCAATGCTGAAGGTTATCGCTTCATCCGGTGTGATTATTGGAGCGGTCAAATGATGCTGGAGATTTGGAAGGAACTTAACTCTGGTAAAGGACCGATCCAACTCAAAATGACCCACCTTGATGAAGATACGATCGCAGAGATTGAATCTATTCTTTGGTCAAACGAGCGCCCTAGTCGTGGGCGATTCCATGAAGGGCGAGGAGAAAATTACCGCACTCATGGCGTAGAAATGCACATTTCAGAGATTGGTTTGTGCAGTGGTCACAGCGCATCTGGCGTTTGGGTAAATGAGAAAGCCGAAACGACAATACCAGGATTGTATGCAGCAGGGGATATGGCAAGTGTTCCCCATAATTACATGATTGGGGCATTTGTATTTGGACGATTAGCAGGTATCCATGCTGTAGACTATATTCAAGAATTGGAGCATATCGAGCCTGATTTAGACTTTTTAAAAGCAGAGAAAGCACGGATTTATGCTCCGCTCACTCGCCCGAATGGTATCCCCCATACGCAAGTGGAGTATAAATTGCGCCGACTGGTTAACGATTATCTACAACCACCGAAGGTGGGTCACAAGATGGAAATTGGGTTAAACTACTTTACCCGCTACAACGAAACTTTGGACATGATGGGTGCGCGTGATCCCCACGAACTCATGCGGTGTATGGAAGTTCACTTTATTCGGGATTGCGCAGAAATGGCAGCACGGTCATCGCTTTATCGGCGGGAAAGTCGTTGGGGATTATACCACTACCGATTAGATTACCCAGAGAAAAACAATGAGGAATGGTTCTGTCACGTTCACTTGAAAAAGCATGAGTCGGGAGAAATGATTCTCTTTAAGCGCCAGGTTGAGCCATACGTGGTAGAAGTGGATTTAGAGAAAGAAGTCTATGATGTTGCGGTTCGTTAGAGATAAGTGCTTTTTTAACGCAGAGGAGCGCGGAGGTTTTCGCAGAGGAACGCAGAGTTTTTGTGAATTTGTGTAATGTTGTAGTAGGTTATCAAAGCAAGGGGTATAAAATTTTATGGCTTTAGCAATCCAAAGAGTGGATGTTCCTGTGATTGTCGATGAGTCGAAGTGTCTGGAAAAATGTACAGCTTGCATTGAGGTTTGTCCGTTAGATGTGCTGGTGAAGAATCCAGAAACAGGCAAGGCATATATGAAGTACGATGAGTGCTGGTTCTGTTTGCCGTGTGAGAAGGAGTGTCCCACCAACGCTATTACTGTGCAAATTCCATTTTTGTTACGGTAATTAATTAGAGAAGATGTAAATAAAAAACATGTTTGCTGATACGGATTCTGAACTGAAGCAATGGTTAGATATGCTGGGATCGCCTGAGGTAAGCGATCGCTTGGTTGCGGTGAAAACCCTGCAACATTTGGGTGATGAGGCAGCGCTACAGCCGTTGATGACGGCACTACAGGATGAGAGTTTGGCGGTGCAAAAGTTAGCAGTAACAGCACTTTGGGAGTTGGCAAACGAAAATGCTGTTCCAGCTTTATTGAGGTGCTTAGAATCACCTGATGCAGAGATTCGCCAAGAGGCGCTGTCAGCTTTGGGGGAGTTAGTTACACCGGATCATCTGCTGTTGCTTTTGGATGTTCTGCAAAAGGACAATTTCCATGTCCAGATCAGTGTGCTGACTCTGCTAAGAAAAATTCATGATGCTCAGTCTCTACCTTATGTGTTACCCTTCTTTGAGGCGGAACAGGCAGCTTTACGAGAAGCAGCTGTCACCACACTCCGATACCTCAACCAAGTAGAGCGGTGTCAGCCAGTTCTGGCGCTGATGACAGACTCGGATGCAACGGTACGCCGTGCTGCTGCTCTCACTCTAGGGCATTTGGCAGACGAACAGGTGGTTAGTTTGCTATGTCAAGCTTTGACATCGGATGCTGATTGGCAGGTGCGCCGTAATGCAGCCCAATCTCTTGCCCTTCATGCATCGAGTGATGCATTGCCAGTCCTTGCGACTGCTCTGGAGGATGAACATTGGCAAGTCCGCAAATTTGCTATTCAAGTAATACAAAAAACGCCGGATGAGCGGTTTTTACCTAGATTAGTGAAAGCGTTGACTGATGAATCTTCGGATGTCCGTCGAGATGCTGCGATCGCACTTGGTATTCTTAAGAAACCAGCTGCGCTCAATGCGCTCCAGCAAGCGTTAGACGATCCGGATCGAGACGTTTGTATTTACGCACAACGAGCTATTCAAAGTATTCAAGAATCGCAAGGGGGAGCTACTCATGCCTAGCGATGATTCTCCTTTTGAGCAAGTTAGAATCTCACAGGCAATTGCCTACAAAGAGGAGATGAAGATTTGAACGAACATCCTCTTGGAAAGCTTTGAGCCTCGCTACCGCTTTCGGAGCTTACGCTAACGGAGGAAACCTCCGCACCCTGCCTTAAGCCGCAAAGCGTCTACAAACTTTCCGCCGATCACACCGTGCAAGGTGATGCAAACAGATGGATTATGGGTGGCTACTAAATTAATCCCCGATCCTTGTTCCCCGATCCCCGATCCCTATTTTCAAGACATTGTACACAAGTCATCTTCTTTTGTAAGCAGCGTCTGCAAGAATATTATTTACTGCCGTGATAAACTCTTGTTCCAGATAGGGTTTGGTGAAGTAAGCTGTGGCACCTAATTGCATTGCTAATTGGTAATGTTTCTCATTGCCACGAGATGTAAGCATCACAACTGGAATCTGTGAAAGTTGAGGATTTCGACGACGGTAGCTGAGAAACTCAAAGCCATTCATTCGAGGCATTTCGATGTCACAAATCACAAGTTGCACTGAAGAATTTTGTTGTAATTTCTCGATCGCTTCTTGTCCATTTTGTGCATGTAGGACTCGAAAACCAGATCTTTTTAGGGAAAGAGCTAAGCTTCGGCGCAGAGTAACTGCATCATCAACAACTAGAACTACTGGTGCTGAAATCTGTTTGCTGGTAGGTAAGGAGGGACGAAATGATGCACTTTCAGTTTCACCAGTGATTTGCAAACTAGATGTATCGCTAATTGCATCCCGGTTTTGGGTTTGAACAAAACTCAAGAGGCTATTAGCATCAATCACAGGAATTAGACTGCCATCGCCCAGGATGGTACAGCCGTAAGTATAGCTAGGAGGCGTGATTATAGTACCAAACGGTTTAATGACTAACTCTTGCTCGGTTAGCAATTGAGCAACCTGCAAAGCAACGATCTGCTGCTCGTGTCTGAGGAGCAGTACTGGCAATTCCCAAGATTCAGATGCAAAAATAGAAGTCCATAGCCGATTAGGAGGGGTTTCTGGTAGTGGGCAGCTATAGTCTAAAAGGTCAGCCAGTTGATAAAGTGGAATAATTTTTTCTTCCCAAAGGAGAAAACGTTGGGTTCCAGATTGTCTGATTTGTGCGGCTTCAGGTGCTAAGATTTCAACTACATTGTCCGTGCGTAGGGCAATACTGGTCGAGCCACTGCTACAAATCATTAATCTTGCCATTGTTAAAGTCAACGGCAGATATAGCGTAAAGCTTGTTCCCTGTTTAGGAACAGATTTAACGGTAATTCTTCCTTTGATTGATTGTAATTGCGATCGCACGACATCCAGACCAATGCCTCGCCCTGAGAGCTGATTCACCTGAGAGACTGTGGAGAATCCTGGCTCAAAAATGAACTCGTAAAGCTCAGTTGCACAGGCAACCGCGAGTTGTTGTATTGACAAGTAGCCTAGTTCTAAGGCTCGACTCCGAATCCGTTCTAAATTTAGTCCCTGACCATCATCCTTCACTTCAATAATTGTTTGATTGCCTTTATGATAGGCACAAATTTCAATCTGTCCCTGTTCTGGTTTAGAGTGCTGCCGTCTGACCTCTGGTGGTTCAATACCATGATCGAAGGCATTGCGAAGCAAATGTAATAGTGGATCGTAAAGTTTTTCTAGGATTGCTTTTTCCACCAATACATCTGCACCAGTAAGCTTTAAAATCACAGGCTTGCGATAAGTTGTAGATAGATCCCGCAATACACGAGGAAAACTATTCAAAATTTCGCCCAAGGGTAACATGCGTGCCTGGAGTAGGTCATCCCGTAGGTTTGTCAGCATATGTCGCTGTTGAACCAGGATTTGCTCTGATTGCTTAGCAAACAGATCCATGTCGTCAGTAACTTCTTCTAGCTGCACCATCTCCTCAAGAATCTCTTGGACATGGGAGTGCAAAGCTCCGTACCTATCTATCTCTAGGGAATCAAAATCAGGGGTAGTAATACGATCCCCACTCGTAGCAGTGTCTTTTTCGCTAATCTGTGAGAGGTTGCTTTGTTGTAGAACTTCATTGGGAGGAAAGTTACTTCGCTGTTTTCCTTGAGGGCGATCGCCTTCTGGCGTCATAAGTGTTTGATCACAGATTTGCCGCAACTGGTTCATTTGCCTCTGCAACCGAGCAAAGCGCTGCCGCAGGTTTCGTAACGCTGCCAAAAGCTGCTCATTTTGGAGAAAAAGCCCTTCACGGCTAATGACCAGTTCACCCACGAGGTTGTTCATGCTTTCTAAGCGCTCTGAGTCTACCCGAACTGTTAGACTTGGATTAGTCGGCAATTCAGTCTGATGAACGTAAAACGGGGGAATTGTCTGGTATCGCTCGGTCGATTGACTCACTTGTAAGGCGCTACCGATCTCGGATTGAACGGCTTTGGGAGAGAGGTCTATCTGATGTTGAGGAATGAGGTGTGATTGGTTCTGAGGCTTCAGAAACTCCTGCTTTTGGAATGCCACAATTTCTGCACTACCTGAGTCAGGTTCATTTTCTTCAACTTGAGCAACGCCTGGAATTTCGACTGCCGTTGTCGGTTCAGTATCTTCAGTTTGAAGGTGCAATAAATCGTTACTTATAGAGACTGAAGTTTCTAAACTAGCGGTTGGGTTAGTGTCCTCAAGCTGAGGCATGATTATAATGTCGGCGATCGCTGCCTCTATTTCTGTGAGGGACTCTGCCACAGTCAACTTTTCGGAGGTTAATGGAGTAGTTGTTGTGGAATTTGCCAATGCTACTAAGGTCGCCGAAGCACCGGTTTGTTGTGTGCGATCGCCTGACAGCACTGCATTTCGATATCGCTCAAAATCAACTAATGCCAATAGTGTAATTTCCAGGGCTCGATGGGGGTGAGTATTGAGAGCTTGGAGAGCCGTGTTGGCAATTGCCCCAAATTCTGGCAGGTTCAGGAGTTCGGCAAATCCAGCAAAGACTTCTGCTTGTGCCCGTAATTCTCCTGCGACTTGATACTGATGAGGAGCGGCCAAAACCTTCGCCAGCCGTTCTAACCCTTGAGCAACATCCACAGTAAAAATGTCAGTCACCAGATTGATACCTAAATCGGGTGAACTCGGAATATATCGATCAGTGTTGAATGGCGCGTCTCCACAACGTGCTTCCAGTTGGCTAAAGATTGGTTCAGCGATCACTAATGCTGCTTCTGGGTCAAAACGCCCTGTTTTGATTTGCTCCATTAAGGGTAAACGGAGACAGTCGTAAGCTTGTAATAGGTAAGTTTCTAGCTCTGTATCAATTTCTAATGTTTCGTCATAGAAAGCTTTGAGAATGTTTTCTAAACGATGGGCTAGTGTTGCGATCACATTTAATCCAACGCTAGCGGCTCCTCCTTTGAGGGTGTGAGCAGTACGCATTAAGTCGTGGACTTTGGCAATACTCCGCTCTTGGTTGAGCGACAATAGTCCAACTTCGAGTACTTGCAGTAACTCAGATGCCTCTTCTACGAAGAATTGGTAGGCTTGGTCACGGATTTCGGGGGGGATTGCCATAGTGGTCTGTCAACAGGGATCGGGAATTGGCAAAAGTGTGAAGGGTAGGGAAGGTGGAGAAGACAGGGAGGACAAGGGAGTGTGGGGAGTAAGTAGTTTAAAGAATAAGCAACTACTAACCACTAACTACTAACCAATGACAAATGACAATTGACCATTTACTACTTGACTTTAAATTGCCCAATACTCTCCTGCAACAATTGTGCTACTTGGCGCAATTGTTCAAACGACGATAAGACTTGATTGGCTTGTATTGAAGTTTGATTGGCGATTAAGGCAACATCCTGCATCGTTTGGGTGACAACTTCGGAGGTTTGGGATTGAGAAATCGTTGCCTGAGAGATCGTGGTAACGCGTTGGCTAATTTCAGAACTGACTGCTGTAATTTTATTCAAGCTTTGGCGAGTGTCGTCTATGAGCTTGGTTCCCATCACAACCTGTTCTGTTCCCGATTCCATCGCTGTAATCACTTCCCTCGTTTCTGACTGAATGCTGAGAACCAACTGTCTAATTTCTTCTGTCGCTTCTGCGGATTGTCGTGCCAAAGTCCGTATCTCCTCTGCAATCATTGAAAAACCTCTTCCTTCTGAGCCAGCACGGGATGCCTCTACCGAAGCATTGATTGCCAGAATATTGGTTCGAGCAGCAAAAGCACTAATTAGCTCAACGGCTTTAGAAATTCTTTGTGAAGACTCTCCCAGATATTTCATCTTCTTAGCAGCCTCTGCAACCGTTGTCCGGATAGCCTGCATTCCATCTACCGTTTGGTTCATGACAGCATCTCCTTCTGCCACAGTCTGATCTGCGAGTTTCACAGCCTCTTCTGCCTGTGCTGCATTGGCAGCAACTTCTCGGGCAGCGTTCGCCATTGCTGTTACCAGTTCTAAGGCGGCGGTCACTTCCTGTGCTTGCCGTAGTGCCTCTGCTGACAAAGATTGCACTGAGAGATCATTTGTGTTTGTTGTGACAACCACTTGATTGGTTGCTTTTTGCACCTGAAGTACTATTTTCCGTAAACTAGCCACAGTAGCATTGTAAACGTCTGCAATTGTGCCAATTTCATCATCTGTTACCTTCGCCCGCACCATCAAATCCCCTCGACTGATCGGGTCTACTTCCGTAAGCAGTTCTATTGCCCGCTTTTGCAGCCTTTCTTTGAGCTGACGCTGTTCTTCTGCTAGGCGGATTGTTCGCTCTAACAATTCGACTCGGTTGATCGAAAGCCCAAGCTCATTGCTTAGGCGTTTGAGGAAATTTATCTCGAACTCGTGCCAATGGCGAGGACCTGAGCAGTTGTGAGCAATCAATAACCCGAAAATTTCATCACCACTGAGAATGGGGATTATTAAACTTGCTTTGACTTGTAACTGCTCTAGTAACTTGAGATGTTCGAGATGAAACCCTGCTTGGGAGATGTCATTTTCGACTAGAACTCTCCCTTGATGGTAGGCGTCACGGACTACTTGGGGAATGCATGAATCATTGACGTTAAGTTCAACAGCACTTGACCAATTGACTGCAACAGATTCTGAGATAATGCCTCCGTTTGAGCCAGCATCAAAGCGATAAATCAGCAGCCGATCAAGTTGCAGGAGATTCCGGGTTCCCTCAAGGGTCTGATCAAAAATATTTTGCAGATCCGGTGCCCGTAATGCTCCAGACCCTTGTGCTGTCATCAGTAACCGCTCTTGTGCTGCTTCCAACGCTTGTGCTCCTGAAGTCTCCTGCAACTGTTGTGCCATCTGGTTGATGTTGCTGGCCAATGAAGCAATTTCATCTGTTCCCTGAAAATGCAGGCGAGTTCCCAACGCTCCTTGACCAATTTTTTCAACTGCGGTTGCTGCTACTAGAATTGGACGAATTGCTCGGTTTGCCACAATCGCTGCGATCGCAGCTACTAATAAAGCGGTGATACTAGTTCCAATTGACAGTGTGAACAAGAATTGTCGTTGTGCAGCGAAAGCAGTATCTGTATCGATAGAAACAATCGCTCGCCAATTAAGATTTGGCAACCCTCGAAGTTTCACAGAAGGACTATAGGTGAGCAGTTGCTCAGTCTTAGTTTTTGAATTGTAAGAGATGGTAGTGCTGACCTCATTGGCTGCCTGAAGGCGATCAAATAAAGGATAAATCTCTTGAGGAACAATTTTCTTGTATTCCTCTCGGCGCTCCGTCGTGCCTGTATTTGAAGGGTCAAATGTGATCACTCTTGTGCCTTCAATAGAGCCTTCAGGACCTAGAAAAATCTCATTATAAGCATTAATAAGGTAATACTGTGTCCCTTGAGTCCCATAATTTCGCAGTACTTCATCTAGGAATTCCATCGGCACACGCGCCCGGATGAAACCAATGGGTCGGTCTGTGGTTTTGTCTTTAATAATGGAAGCTGCATAAAGACAAAAAACCTTTGAGCTTTCCGAAATCCTTGGTTGACTGATGCTTGCTCCGTTGTTTTTTAATGCTGCTTGAATATAATCTTGGTTAAGCTGGTTCCCAAGAGGAGGCCCTGCTGTTTGAGCAACTACATTTCCCTGTAAATCAAAAATTGCAATACTGTCATAGATGCCATAGCTATTCATGAGGCGTGTAAGAGCTGCTACCTTCTCTTTGGCTGTTGTCTGCGATCGCAATTGAGAATCAGTAAAAACATCTAGACTTGCCATTGCCTGAATGTCACTAAAGCGTTGACGCATAAACAGGTTTGCTTTCTGTTGTAAGTCAATCACCTTCGCTTTACCAAAAGCTTCCACTTGCTGGGTAATTGACTTATTGGCAAAGTAATAGGCAGTTCCCCCAATCGCTAAGACTGGAATTGTACTCATCGCGATCGCAAGGTAGGTGGTTTTTTTTCTCACATTAATGTCTTGCCACCAGCGAACCAGGTTGCCTCGCAGAGGGATTTTTAAGTTCTCGCTGTTCGGCTCGGGTCGCTTCAAGAGGGGCAGTTTAGAAGATTTACGTTTTCGATGAAGTGGTAGAGCATCAGCGGAAGTTATATAGATCAAATCACTGCTCTGTCGAGTAGGTTTAGAAGCTTGGTGTTTATCAGGATCGGAATTGAATGGCTGTTGAACCATGATTACACATTGTTAATTAGTGGGAAAAAATTAAATTTGTTAGTAGGAAATAGAGAACACGCAACAGGGAACAAGAAAACAATGTGTGTAATTAATTCTGTTTGAGTACTTATTTACTACTTGGGCATGGCTCTCAGAATGGCAGAACCATCTAAAACTGCTAACATCACATCATTCGATTTCCACCAGTATCCGCGCAAAATTTGTTTTAACTTCGGATTTAGCGTGAAGTTTGGAGGGCATTGAATAGCTTGCCAGTCACACCATTCAATATCTTCGACTCGATCAACTACTAGCCCCAGCGTCTGATTTTTGGATTGAGTCTGTGTGGATGGATCATCTGCTACTTGTAACACGACCGCCTCATACACTGAAGAACTAGTGATCTGTTCGTACCAGGGAGCAAGCCCGCACAAGTGTCCAAGGTCGACCATCCAAAGAACTTCACCCCGCCAGTTATAAACTCCCATTACCCAAGGCGGCATGTGAGGAATCGGCACAATTGTGCCCATTGGAATCGTCAGCGCCTCCGCTACTTGTTGAATGGGTAACAAAGCTGTCATGTCTTGCACAAGATGTAGCCGCAAAAATTGATCACTTTGGGCTGACACTGATACTAGTGCATTTTCTTGCCCATTTTCAGGAGATGGGCTAGAGTTTTCCAGGAATGAAGAGTTAGTCATTGAAGTTGCTTCAGGAATCACTACTTTTGATGAACTGTTTAATTGTGCGTACCAGTTCTTCTTGATCGATAGGTTTCGTCAAGTAAGCAGATGCTCCCTGCTTCATGCCCCAGAATTTATCCATTTCGCCTCCCTTAGTGGAACACAGGACAATTGGAATATTATTTGTATCGGCGTTCCCTTTGAGTTCACGACAAACCTCAAATCCACTACAGCCAGGTAGAACAACATCCAAGAGGATGACATCCGGTTTCTGCCGACTAATAGTGGCAATGGCTTCTTCTCCTGTTTGGGCAATTATGACGCTGATCCCTCCTTTCTGAAGACAGCCAATTAATATTTGCATATCCGTTAATGAATCCTCAACAATTAGCACGGTTCCCATAGCTTTACACAGAACAAATAAGGTGAATTGCTTAATAGTCAAGTCATTAGCACTAGAGAAGTTGTATGCTGCTCTAAATGCTCTTGGATCATGTTGAGTACAGTATTAGCATCTAAGACTTACTGAAAAAATCTGAGGCTCCAACATAATTAAAGTGGTGACAGTATTGCAAGCAGTATTGCCTGTCAAAATGAGGATTAGAACATTATGAAAACAAGCAATGACTTGTTGAAATTTGAGCAACAGAGCTTTAAGCTGACATGCACTCAAAGGTACGATGACCCAAATAAAGTAGTTCTTTTACAAACTGAAGTTGTTCAACACGAAAATTTCAACCCGCTACTATAAGCCGCAAGCCTTGGTGGGTATGTTGACTGCTTTAGGTATTACCAAGTCTAGGAAGACTAAATTTGGCTTTCGTGTTAGTAGTACCCCAATAGCACCCCAATTAACCACAGGCGTCATCCACACCTATGAATTAATACTCAGTAGTAATGAGTAATGTTTCCATCATGCGGAAGACTGACAACCTTTATATGATCATGCGTCAAGTATCTTTTGATAATAGGAAGTTTTCATACTTAACTAAATCTTTAGATTAACTTTATATAAAAATAAAAAATTTATTCAGATCATTCAGGTCTTCTATGAGAGCGATTTTTTTCGGGGGAGATGGACTAGCAATGCCGTAAGATGACCCAATGAGCGATTCTGAGCAACTTGTTATCTAGGGCTTGCTGAAAACCAAAATGTGGATATCCATATCCAATTCACAGCTTGTTCGCCTAGCGGCTGAGGCACTTCCATATAATAAAATGTTCCGCCCCAAGGGCGGAACGCTCATCAATCTTTGGACGTTTGCCAAAAGATATTTGATAATGATTGCAACACATTCTTGGATAAAGACGCGATTCATCGCGTCTCTACAAGATGGTCTATCTGTCGCCTGA
>NZ_AJLK01000139.1 GCF_000317205.1 Fischerella muscicola PCC 7414
TCAGATCTGTCGCATTCTTTTAGCGAATTGGTATAACTTTACTTCACTTTAATTTTTAATACTTTCTCTCAACTTTATTCACTTTTATTGTTAACTTATGTTACTTTTTCAGACAGATCTACAGTTTTTGTATTAAAGTTCCACCCTGTTCGTCTACCTACAACGATGCCAATTTTTCTGCCAACTTCTTTGCCTTTTGGCCCCAGTACTGTACCCCCAATCACGCCACCGATAACAGCTGTACCAGTTTCACCTAAGAAATTGCACGCTGTATTGCCTAACCAACTTCCTTTTTGTTCTTGAGAAGATACTGGTTTTACATCACAAACAGTTTCAGAATTTTTTTGAGTGATCTGATTGACTTGCCGCACTGTATCCTCCCCAAGTTGCGCTCCAATGGTAAAACCAACAACACTGCCTACTTGAGTACCGACAATCGCGCCTGCTGGACCCATTACGACCCCAGCTACCACAGCTCCAACTGTTCCCCCTACTGTTTCTCCAACAGTAGCTCCAATTAAGCTGCCTCCGAATTCTTGAATCGTGGTCTTGGATGCAGGAGAAGGAATATTTTCTATGACTTCAGATACTGTCTGAGCAACAGCTTGGCCTGCTTGGGAGGTAGCATTGCCGATCGCTTCGCCAAAACCAGCAGTTGTTCCTGCTACCATTTTTCCAGTCAAGAAAGCAGCGCTGCCGATCACTTCACCCATATTGTTGGCTGTTGCAGACAAATATGCTAAACCAGGAGGTGTGACGCTATCAAGCACTTCTCCAACATTAGCAGCAGTTTCCAGAACTGTTTTTCCAGCTTGATATGCCATGTCATTAATTACTTCTGCCATACCAGCCGTAGTTTCAGTCACAACTTTTCCCGCTTGGGATGCTGCATCGCTGATTAGTTGTCCAATTCCATTGGCAACGGTGGCAAAAAATCCTAAACAAGGAGCTTTGTGAGTCGGAATTACCCTAGCTAACTGAATACCGGAAGACTGAGAATAAACTTCGATTACCTCTGCTTTGACTTCAATGTCTGAGGATTGAGCTTTGATGATTGCTTCACTTGACATAGAGATGACCTCAAAAAAAATTGGGATGGGAGATTTAGCACTGTCTAAGGGTTTGAACAAGGGGTATAGGGATGTGGGGTGTAAGTGAGCAAAACCCTTCTGTTACACCCCTACACCCTTATCCCCTTACGTAAGTTCTAAGGGTGAAAGTAGAATGCTGTGCCAACAACAGCATAGGTAATCAGAAGCAAAGCTCCTTCTAACCAATTAGATTTCCCATCGGTGCTGATGGAGTTGGTAACCAAGACTGCGATCGCCACTGCTAGTACTTCAAAGGGGTTGAAGTCCAAGTTCATTGATTGCCCCATTAACTGACCCACCACGACTAAAATAGGAGCAATAAACATTGCAATTTGCAAACTCGATCCCATTGCCACTGCCACCGCCAAATCCATTTTGTTCTTCATTGCAAAGGTGGCAGTGGTGATATATTCCACTGCTCCTCCAAAAATGGGAATGAGAATGACGCCTGTAAAAAGGTCAGTTAGACCTAATGTAGAAATTGCTTCCTGTAGGCTTGCTACTAGAGTATCAGATACAAAGACCAGAACAATCGTGCAAATGAGCAGAATTCCTACTGACTTCCATAAATCAGTCTTATGTCTCTCAGATTTAACTGCATCTGGGTTAGTCTCTTCTAAATCTCTAAGTTGATAAATAGATTTGTGGGTTTTCATGGAAAAGACCAAGGTCAATCCATAGAAAAATAACAACAAGAAAGCAGCAACAATTGAAAAATGATTGATTGTTGCAGGTTGCAAGCCTGTGGAAGTGAAATCAATGGCGGTTGGTGAAAGCAGTACTACTAATGCTAAATTCAACGAAGAAGCGTTGATACGAGCAACTGTTGGTTGAAAGCTTTGCTCTTTAAACCGCAATCCTCCTAACAACATTGCTGCCCCTAGTGCCAAAAGAAGATTGGCAACGATTGTACCTGTAATGCTAGCTTTGACTACATCTACCAGTCCGGCTCGAAGTGCAACAATCGCGATGATTAACTCTGTAGCGTTGCCGAAAGTAGAGTTAAGCAAACCCCCCAAGGATGGGCCGATAACTTCAGCGATCGCTTCTGTAGAGTCAGCAATAAATGCTGCTAAGGGAATGATTGCCAAGCCAGAGGCAATAAAAACAACTATCGAGGGAAAATTTAGCCATTCTGCTATGAATGCAATTGGTACAAAAACCAACATGCGTAGCAGAATTACCTGTTTTTGAGTCATTTTTAAGACTCCTAAGGAAAAAAAGTTCTCTCCTGTTAATTACTCCTACCCCAATACAATTTGGCTCAAGGGTGAGGGAATGCGGAGTTCCCTTTTAACCTTTTCCAATCAGCACCTGAGTCAGGAGTAAAGGAAATATGCTGTTAAACTCTAAAATTTGCTCATCTAGGTGAATGAGGTCATTAGTAGAAAAATTGACAAAATTCTCTGAAGTAAGAAACGCTCAACCAGAAGGATAAAAACTATTATCCAACTGTTAGGGTGTATTTATGTATACTCAGAATTGCCTGAAATACCTGCTTAACTGCTGCGACAAACTATGAATTACGATTGCCGTAGCAGAGTGTATTCGATAATATTTTAATTGACTGAGATGATAGCTTGCCTAAACGAAAAGTTACCACATTTAAAATCTTGTCATTTAAAAATTAATTATATTTAACATACATAAATACGGGAACAGGGAATAGAAAACGGGTAACTGTATATAGGTGTAACATTCAAAGCATAATTTTCTTTGTGTTTTAGTGTCTTATACCATTTCACAAAATTATTGATACAAATTCTCTCCCTTGTCTTTCTTGTCCTCCTTGTCCTCCTTGTCTTCCAGTTCGCCAAGTGTATCAGACTTGTAGTGATTCATGTAAGGGTATTGCTTTTCAAGTTGAGTTAATTATTTTGATTTCAAATATTTGTGGAAATTATACCTTTTGGATAAGTAAGTATTACCCAAATAGAAAGAGTAAGTATAATTATTTTTTATATATGCTATCAAAGTGGAGAGTTATTTGAGAAAGCAAGTTTTATGGATAATCTTTTATTAGTTTCTATTCTTGGTTTTGTGATTTTATTTGGAATGACATTATTGATAGTGGAGGAGTTTACTATCGAAAGAAGGGCGATTTTAGCTGAATATCGCAGGAAAAGGAAATAATTCGCGGATATACGTAAAACTTTTTTGAAAGGGTGATTGATGATCTGTAGAGATACAGAAGAAACATAAAATAAAAACTGTTCAGTTTACTAGGCGATTCTCACATAGTTTTACAACAAAAGCTTTTTACTTGTTTGAGTGTAGCTTATGATGTTGATTAATGTGAGATTTAAAACCCTTTCATTCTAGATTATCTCAATGTAATGAGCTATCAGGTCGTTCACTCTACTTTTGGACGTTATCGTATTCGTATACCTCAACTTGCTCATGATTCAGACTTTGCTAGCAAACTTAAGGCACTAGTTGAATCGTTGGCATTTGTGACTGAGGTTCGTATTAATGCACAAGCAAGTTCACTGATTGTCAGCTATCAAGATGATGTTTGCAGCACAACGGCGCTGGAAAAGTTTGTTAGCTGTATCCAGGCTGCTGTAGACTGTGTTGATATTCCCTTTACGGAATCTCTACCTGAAGGAGAAGACCTTAAACCGGAAGTCAATCAATGGAAGGATTTAGGATTTCCTTTCCTCAGTCTAAGTTTGGCTTTGCTAGCAGCTCCTTTGGAGTTACCACCATTGATTGTGGTTTTAGCAATTGCTGGAGCTGCTACACCTTGGTTTAACCGTGCTGCTGATAGTCTGATCAATCAACGTCAGCCGAATATTGATCTACTTGATTCAGCATGGATGACTATGCAGACTGTCCAAGGTCAATTTATTGCACCTGCGCTCAAGACAGTTTTGGTAGAAGTGAGGAGAGCTCTCAGGGGGAATACAACCGAAACTAGAGAAGAACTGTCTTTGAATGTGTTGAATGAATTAGATCAATATGTTTGGGTAGAGTTAGATGGAGAGGAACAACATGTCCATATCAGCAATTTACACCAAGGCGATCGCATCATCATTAAATCAGGCGAAATGATTTTGGTAGATGGGATCGTTGTTTATGGTTATGGTTCAATCGATACCCAGAATTTGACAGGTAGCTCTACACCTGTTGTATGTTCCCAAGGACACGATGTCTACGCCTCTACAATCTTGCTTGAAGGTGAGTTATGTGTTTTGGTGAAAAGAGTTGGACTTAACACCCGTGCTGGCTTAGCTGCTTTTCTCGCGGAATTAGCACCTGTTCATGATACAAAAATTGGTGCTTTGCAAGCAGAATTTGTGAGAAATGCAATTTTACCGACTCTGGCTTTAGGTGGCACAATCTATCTAATGACAGGTAATATTGGTGCTGCTATCTCACCCTACCAATTTGATTTTGGCAGTGGTATTCCTATTTCGCTTTCAACAACAGTTCTGCAAGCGCTGATCTATGCTGTGCGACATGGAATCTACATTCGCAGTGGTGGTATTTTGGAAGCATTAGCGCAAATTAATGCGATTGTCTTTGATTTTGACATACTAGCTCTAGATTCTCCTGAGACTATAGAAGCTATTGCCATTCTCCAGAGTCAAAACATAGATATTTACTTAGTTTCTGATGCTCCTGAATCGATAGCTTGTGATATTGCAACTGGGTTAGGAATTCATCCCCATCAGGTTTGTGCAGAAGTTCCTTTAAACCAAAAAATCAATCTGATTCGTGGGTTGCAGCACCAAGGTAAGATAGTGGCTTTTGTGGGAGATGAGGAAGATGAAGCAGTACGGCTTGCTCATGCTAATGTCTCTATTTCGTTTGCTAAGACGAGTGAGATTCCCCATAGAACAACTGATGTTGTCATTTTAGAAGATGACTTACGCGGAGTTACACATGCCATTGCGATCGCTAAGCGAGCAATGGAAATAATCTACGAAAACACTGCAACTATTGTCATTCCTAACCTATTTATGCAAATAGGCGGTGGAATGGTGTTGGGTGTAAATCCTGTGTACAACGTAATTGTAAATAATGGTACAGCCTTTATAGCTGAATTCTTGAATGGTTCACGTCCACTTTTTGAGACAAACTTTTTACCTCCTCTAAGAAGCAGTTCTCAAAGAATTAGTCAGGGAAATTTTGCATCAAATGGTAAAGCACTCAAACAAGGTGAATTGGCAAAGCGCTTAGGAGTATCATCTCAGTCTCTTACCAGCAAAAGATTAAAGCCTGAGTTTCCTATATGGACTCAGGCTAGAGATCCAGAAGGAATAGCATGGGATTTTGATCCAGTAGCCAAGCGCTACCGACATTCACTCGCTTGAAGTTTTGTAGGATTCTCTTGAGAATATGCATTTGTACATCTAGCATCTGCTGTTTGTTGAGTCACAAACAGATGAGCTGATAAGTCAGTGAGAACGACTAGCAAAAGAAAAGCAAATGGGCCAATCGCAAGGGTAATCGCTAACTTGCGTAAGTCAAAGAACTCTGGATATTTGAGCATGGTAAAAAATCTCCGATAGAGGGAAGCCTTTTCTCCTGATTAGAAATCAGCAGAAGTAATATCAAGTTTCCATGATTACTTATAATTCTTGCTTAACCTCACCCCTATCCTCTCTGATGAGAGAGGGTAGGGTTTTAGTTATTAAGTGACTAACTGAACTTGATCTTCGTTTTTAGCGGTATGCAGCCTTTTGCATAAAGTTGCAATTATACAAAAGGCTGCAACTTAGACATGACAAACTAGCTTCACCTTTAAGAATGCAGAGATTAAGCAAGTATTAATATCATGTCCGTTTGAAGACTTATCATATCTGTGAAGACCGGTAATGGGTAATAGGTAATAGACATCTCCAGAAATTAATTATGCGTTACCCAAAATCCTTGTACCAGACGTGCCATGGCACGTCTCTACACTATTTGTCGGAGATTACCAACTACCAATTACCAACAAAACCAACCATATGGTAAGTAATTAGCCGGACTTGATATAAGTGGTGAAAATCAAGGTTATTGGTGAAGCCGTTAGGTTAAATAGATTCGGAAATTGCACTCTTGGGCAATTCTTAGCAAAATTTGTTTCAGGATTACTAGTAGACTGGTCAATAAAGACTGACAACCGAGAGGCTATCAGTCTCTGGCAAGACGTTAGATGTCACCTCCATGCTTTGCAGAGGTTAACCGATAGTTACCTCACGGGGAGTACTGTCGCTAGTTCCGTTTTTGGAAGATGAACGCTCTGCTTTTGCTTCAGCAACTAAATCCTTAAAGGATTCACTGGCTTCAGCAAAAGTAGATTGAGCCTTATCAATGGCCTCAAAAGTCCAAATTAATCCAGTCTTAGCTGCACTCCTTGCAGATTCAGAAACATTGTGACCGGTTGCAGAATCAAGAGCGCTAACAACAGGTACTAAAACCAATGCTCCAACTCCAATAACAGCAGCAGTCATTGGTTCAAGACCTAGCAAAAGAGCCTCTAATTCCATATTTACTTTACCTCCAAAATTATAGAAAAACCCGCTTGCTTCAAGTTGCAGCTATGTAGACAACTCGAATCTTAAGTTGTGAGGGTATGTCACCTCAAATAATGAATGAAAAATGCAGAAACGAATCTTCAATAGCTACATCAAGCAATTACAAGAAGGCTGGTTAGTGAGAGTAAAAACTGTAGAAAAACAGGTAGCGAAACTTTCTAAATGTTTCCACCTATGTGAGTTCATATTACATCGTATCAGGAAAAGAAGGTACTAGAAACAACATTAAGTTTTTGTTATAAAAGTAGACAGGATGAAACATTTGTTTTACTTTTAGCAAATTATTGTATTTTTTATAGCTTGGGAATCTCAGTTTCCGAGCAAACTTACTCATAATTAATTACAGACAAGTATGCAGACAAATCAGGAAAAATATTGATTAAAGTTGCTAGTAGTCAATTGCTAGTTGCTAATTTGGTCAAGCCGTTAGCTATCAGCCATCAGCTATTAGTAATTCTAAGAGACGCTTGATGTGAATTATCTGCTGAAATTGCGTTTTTTGAGTGTAAGGACTTAATATTTCGTGCTTTTACAAACTTAATCAGCAATTAGTAGCTCTATTTGTAAAGATTATATTTTGCGGCTGGTTGTAGAACTTGTTACTCATTACCAGCAAATAGCCATAGTAAATATTCTTTTCAGTAGAGTCAAGCAGGCATTAGGGTAATATCTATTTCCCCTAATTAATTTAAGATGGGAGCAGCTTAAATTCTTTACACTGATTACCGTTGTGTATATACTACTAGAATATCTGCAAAAATTTTTTTGAAGTTGATAAGTGCTTGAGCGTTCTTGGTTTGGCAGTACTATATCAACTAGGTTCTTGTATGGAGCCATCAATTTATAGATAAATGATCTAGCGGCGTAGAGTACTCTTGCAAATTTTTGACGCCCAAAATGCTTTGCTGTCTTCTAGTTAATTGGAATTGGTTGCTAAACAAAACTGATTTCACAAAGCAAGTAGAAATTGTGGATTTCGAGCTTGTTCAGGTTGGGTTAAAGCGCCCGATTACTACTAACCTTTAACCTCTAAAAAACTATGAAATTTTTATCAGGAAATAAAGCTAGTACTGGCAAAGTTAAAGCCCTCGAGTTTCTGTTTGTGGGGCAAGCCAGACTAGCAATTTTACTCAGCTTACTCAAGAACTTAGATTCGCGCAGTCGTTTAGGGGTATCAATAATGGTGGGGATGGCAGCCTTTATTGTGATGCCAGACTTTATGCACCTAGATATTCAAATCCTTGCTGCTTGGATCTCTGGCGTTCTTTGTTTCTTAATGCTGTTTGTGTTAATGGCAAACAGCGCTACTCCCCAAAAAACTTACTATCTTGCTCAAGGCAAAGAAGCACAACATTCAGTAACTTTTATCTTGGTTATGATTACTGCTTGCACCAGTATCTTTGCCATTGGGCTGATGCAGACAAATAATCAAGATATACCAACTTCTGCTCTTGTTGCTGAAGTCAGTTTGTCTTTGATAGCAGTGCTTTGTTCTTGGTTTTTAACGCATACTGTCTTTGCACTTCACTATGCTACTTGCTACTACCACCGAGAATCAATTAGTCAGGGAGAAGAATATGCAAAGGGGTTAGACTTTCCTGGTGAGGAAGAGCCTGATTTCTGGGATTTTATGTATTTTTCTTTCACTATCGGCATGACTGCCCAAACTTCTGACATATCAATTACATCTTTACCAATGCGACAGTTGGTTTTAGGACACGCGGTAGTATCGTTTCTTTTCTATATGGTAATACTGGCTTCTAGCGTTAACGTCGTCTCTGGATTGATTTAGACTGATGTCTTTGTTTGCAAAAATTATACTTGCTGCCTTGTATGGGTTATTTATAATATCTGGTCAAAAGTAGGTTATGAATTTTGGTTCTTTACTCATCACTTGTAAAAACCTAAGCCCAAAACACCGCACCATTTTATCTTTGTGGTTAGCTGCTTTGGTTTTTTTGCTAATGCCGTCTTTTACGATAGAAGTGCGCATTCTTTCAGCTTGGAGTGCTGGAGTTCTCTGCTTTGTAGTCCTAGCTTGGTTTATGATGTTTGATGCGACTCCTGGTAAAACTTGCTACCGCGCCCAGCGCCAGGAAGCCGATCACCTGGCTGTCTTTTTACTAGTTGTATGTATTGCCTTTAGTAGTCTTTTTGCGATCGCAGTCGTGTTAGCGAAACATAAGGATTCCTTTACCCTCTCTGTTGGATTGTCTATTGTGGCAATTTTTAGTTCCTGGGTACTGATGCACACAATGTTCGCATTGCACTATGCGGCGTTTTATTATCGCAGCAACGACTTGAGTCTTGAAGGGGAAGCAATGGGAGGTTTAGAGTTTTCTCATGTAGAACTTCCCTGTTATTTAGACTTTCTCTATTTTACGTTCACTCTTGGCATGACATCTCAGACATCCGACACACAAATTACCTCGTCTTTTATGCGACGGTTAGCACTAGGTCATACAATTATGTCATTTTTTTTCTACAGCGTAGTTATCGCCTTAATGGTAAGCATAGTTTCCGGGTTGTTGTGAACGTTGTGGGCGATCGCTACAACGCTGGAATGAAAATTTGACTCCTCTTACACCCCCACACCCATGTTCCCTAACCTGTATTGGAGAATTTACTATGCATCTGATATCAGCTTTTTTGCTGGCTATTTCAGCAAATGTAGATAACTTAGCAGTAGGAATTGCCTATGGCTTCAAAAAAATCAAAATTGGTTTATCTACAAATCTATTTATTGCCTTTATTTCTGCTTTAGGTACTTATCTTGCCACATCGGTTGGGGAAGATATCAGTAAGAGTTTAAATATAAGTGTTGCCAATATTATAGGTAGCGCTGTTCTCGTAGGTATTGGAATTTGGGTAATTAGGGAAACATTAAAACGAGAGCGAAAAAAGACGAAAATGCTCTTGAAAATGCAACAGATGCAAATACCTGTGACAACAAGATTTTCTTCACCTTCTTCCAGATCTGTGATGGAAAAATCTCCAACAATTATGACAGAGGAATTTTCTCAAGAAATTATTCGTGAGTTTTCCTATGCAACATATATAGAAAATCCTGCAAAAGCTGATATAGATAAATCGGGTTATATTGATGTTCGAGAGTCAATAGCCCTAGCGTTTGGTTTAACGTTCAATAATCTGGGTAGTGGTATCGGTGCTGGGATTTCCGATGTTAATTTGATGGTTATGACACTTCTTACCTTTATATTTAGCGTTTTAGCAATTATGGGAGGATATGTTTTAGGCGATCGCTTCACTACAAGACTACCTGGTTTGTGGGCTGGAACTCTTTCTGGATTGCTGATGATTGCTATAGGAATATACGAATACTTTGTTGTCTGAGAGAGGTTAGTAAGTGGTTAACGATTAATAAATACTTTAGATTATAAAAGTAATACTAATTAACCACTAACCGCCAATTCATATTACTTTAGTGTTGATTAGTGATATAACGGGAGTAAATCAATGACATTATTGAAACTTGTAAAATAGTCTCGTAGTGCCTTAGCAGCATCACCTGTAAACTCTATCCATTCGTAATGGTAGAGATTAGATGAGATGCTGTCTTCCTGGAATAGAGAGGCACTTGGAATGGCAATCAACAAAGAGACACTTTCTTCTTCAGAGCGATTTAGACCTTCTAGCCGAATAGCGGCAATATAGTTTGTGTTGACCACAATCTTGTCAATTTTTATAAATGCCATGATTTTTTTAGTCCGAAACAACTTGATCTAAAAACCATGCAACAATGAAAGTTTGTGTTTATTAAATTCAATACCATTAATTATTGATGTATCTTTACAAAGATTGTAATCTATAGAAATTACCAACTTGAAAAAATAATAGTTCAGTTATTTCTAACTCACTGCTAACAGATACTAATGAGACTTCAGGAGAATAATGATTGAAACGAGTCTAAAATGTGTGTAGTAATCTTGTTTGCATTCTGAAAACTTTTTGAGAGGAGCCAGCAGAAGCATAAGACATTACATCCATTGCAAAGTTACAAACCAAGCCAGACTTTGTAAGGGGATGCGAATGTCAAATTAGCATATGCTCTGGGCTATCTTTACAAGAGGTTTGCAGCTTGCTGAGGATTGCTCTACTACCATCCTTAACAGAATCAGCGTTTTACAATATCGGGGATGTAAAGGTGTAAATCCATGTTGTTTGTTATTGGTTAGTACTTACTAACCAAAACCTTGCAGACAACTGGCTACGGTTATATACCACCTGCACCTTTACACTCCATTCCTTTTTTCTGTTATCAGTGATCAGTTATTGATCACTGAGAAATTCAGTTTTGTAGGATATGTTATGCCGTAGGCTAAGGCATCAAGGAGTGATTTTTGGTGCGTTAGGACGCTCTGTCCATAAGGCAACGGAGGGGTTTGGGGTGAGGTTCCGTCAGACTCACTTTATTTGAGAAATCTATGTTGAGCAAATGAAATCTATCGAACTCACGTTAACACAAAGTAGCCCTCATAAAGCCTAACCTTTCTCCCCTGTCTGGTTTGTCTCCTGGGCGACCATCATCTTGAGAATGCGACTTCTTCTTAGGCTCTCGTCGCTTGTTTTCCTGTCCATCGTTGCCAACGGAGAATTGCCTCATTGACTCGCTTGGGATCTTCGTCTCCAGCAAAACAAATTCGTCTTAAACGTTCACAAGCAATTAATGCTTCACCATGTCCTATAGAAGGGATAATGACGAAACTACCTGGTTTGGTAAAAAAGCTAACTAAATAAGAAACGATACCTTCAATACCCTCAATGTCAGGATGATGATTTGGTTTGAGCAAAGGTTCTTGGGAGAAAATAGCAGTGTATATCTTTCCTATAACTAATTCAAATCTAAAGGGCATTTGAGTGCGTTTGCAAAGATTGTAGATTGATCCTTCACGACACATCACAGCTACAACATGAGCTTCGTTGATTAAATAGTCATGCTTCCAAGAACAACTGGGAGGAGCGATCGCTAATGCAGCATTAGATGGTAAGAGTTGAATAAAATCTTCATCGGTGGTATCACCGCAATAAATCATGTGTCGGTCTAGTATCCAAACTTCGTCAGTCTGAATCTGAATTTCATCATTCTTAACATTTTTTGATACACGTTGAGTTGACTTGCTAGACTCTTTAGCTTCCTTTTGGGCCATTTCATTTTGAAAAGCAATTAACTGAAGTTGTTTTTGTTTCTCTCTTGCCTCTGCTGCTAGTTTTTTTTGCTTTTCTAGTTCGGCTCTGTTTTGTTGTGCTATGGCTTCTTGTGCTGCTATTTCTGCTTGTTCTGCCTGTTGTCGTTCTTTACTACCGGCCCTAGCTACTTTTAATAAAGCTGAGGTACTCTTAGCAATTGGTGTTCCTTTAATCATTTTTTTAACTTCTGGAACAATGTTTTTAGCAATTTGTTTACCGTACTGTAAAGTGCGCTCCGTACAGCCTATTTCTTGTGCCAACTCCAATGTTGTTTTCGGGGGTGGTGAAAGTATTTCACCACCTCTTTGACTAAATTGGTTGTCCCCTACCTTTGCCCTCAGTCCCATCCGTTCTAAAATCCGGTCGCGTTCTAACCATAATTCAGACCGTTCTAGAGCATCCAATTCGCTACGAATTAAATTTTCATCAATTTCTGCTAGACGAGCATGGTCTGTGTCTTCATAAGTAATAATATGACACTCAATTTCTTTAAGTCCAATAAGCTTACAAGCGGTAAGACGGTGCAAACCTGCCACGAGATTGAGGTTTTGGTCTAAAGTAATAGGATTTAACAGTCCATTAGCTTTAATGGACTCCATCAACTCAGCGACTTTCTGGTCATTGAGAGGACGCCTGTTTGGGAGAATATTGACACGATTAATGTCAACGAAGGACATAGGATTCTTTCTCTATTAATCCAAAATTTCATTGAAATGTGATAGTCGAAAATTGAAAAGACATTATCATACGTATTATTAAGTGTTTAACTTTATTTACCGTATCTTGGTAAATCTTTACTATAGGTTCAACCGGGTTTTCAATGGCATACACCTCCAACCACTAAATACATAATTTTATAAACCATATTTGATTATTAGTATAAGTTATTGTACGGATATTTTGCTGTAAAACACTGGTATTGAGTAGTTGGTTGCTACATATACAGTGCAATCTAGCTCATGAGTTTGTTAGTTGATGACGTTAAAATAGTATTGGTAAAGATAGACGCGATCGCATCGTATACTTTAGTAAGACTGGCTGAAAAAATTAAGAAAAAGTGAAAAATAGAACTTAACCCCAGAAGTGTGTCAATTTAATATCTAGGTTAAGTTTAAATGGCAGACCTCCCCATTGATCAAGTACTGAATGCTCTAAAAGCCAAGAAAGATTATCTTGCAACTAATACAGCAGAGCAAAAATAATATTTAGCTGAAAAAGCTCAAAAAGCCTTATTTACCATCAATATTCTTCTGTACTAACCCCATAGCTGTCTTCTTGACATTACCTTAAATTGGAGTATTTTGATACCTCAGCCTTTCTCCTATAAACTATCTAAATCTATATTATGCAAAAATAATATACCCTCATTGGTAGATATTTCTGATACGGCTATCTCTCTTGAGATACAAATGAGATGAAAGAATAATAGTTTTGCTGGGCTACTAAACAGCAATTACTGGAATTCAGCAAAACTTATATATTAAATCGGTAATTTTATACTCTCTCCCAGAGCAATGGCTCCTAAGATAGTTGCAACAGAAGGCTAGTTCTGTCAAGATGTTTGTCAATTTCTGGAAATTATTTTTTTAAACCCAATTGATATAAAGAGTAGAAGAATATGAAATTAGTTGCGGAAACAGAATCTCTTTCTTTAGAGAAGCATGTTGGAGAAATAGATTACCAAATCATCCATACTACTAGTGGTCGCTTCCGGATTAAAATTCCTCGATTGTCTAAAGATGTAGAGTATACCAACCAACTTATTTGGTTAATTGAGTCTTTCGACTTCATCATTAGTGTTCGCATTAATCCAGCAGCAGAATCACTCATCATCCACTATCAAGAAAACCTTGTTTCTAGCACTACAGTTAAAGAAAGCCTACTGACGATTATTCAGCAGGCAGCGATAGCCGAAACTTCGTCGGGAGTTGTCCAGACTCAGACAGAATTTAAAACAGAGTTCGACTGGGTGATAGAGAGAGTAGGGATGCCTGTCTTTAGTTTGGGACTAGCACTGCTGGCCCAACAATTCCTACCGATTCCGCCTTTGGTACTAGCAGGAGTGGTAGCTGTTGCCGCAATTCCGTTTATTCAACGTACACTCGATCTCATGTTGACAGAGCGTCGTTTGGATGCGGATATTCTAGATATCCTCTGGATGAGTCTTTATACAATCAAAGGTGACTTTGTTGGCCCAGCATTAATGGTCAGCCTCATAGAGTCAGGAGATGTACTCAGAGACGCTACCGCCCGTGCTAATGAACAACAAATGTTAGATTTGCTGCAAGGAGTAGATAAGTACGTCAGGATAGAGCGGGATGGACAAGAGGAACGTATTCAATTAAGTGAGGTGAAAAAAGGCGATCGCATTGTTGTCTATGCAGGTGAGACAATTCCCGTCAGCGGTCGGGTATTAAGGGGTACAGCTCTCATCGACGAACACAAATTAACGGGTGAATCTAACCTAGTTTCTCGCTCAGAGGGACAAGTTGTCCATGCTTCAACCCTAGTATTAGAAGGTAAGATTTGTATCCTCACAAAACGGATTGGCAAGAATACTCGCTTAGGCTTAGCAGTGCAACTTATGCAATCTGCGCCAGTACACGATACTCGTGTGGAAGATTACGCCTCTAAAATCGCCAATGCGCTAATCGCACCAACCCTGTTACTAAGTGGAATCATTTTTGCCTTGACGCGAGACGTATCGAGAGCGCTTGCTCCCCTCCACCTTGACTTTGGACACGCCATTCGGATTGCAGTTCCCACAACTGCGCTTGCAGCTGTCACCTATGCTGCTCGTCAAGGAATTTACATCCGCAGTGGTCGAGCTTTGGAAATGCTAGCACGGATAGATACCGTCGTCTTTGACAAAACAGGAACCTTAACACAAGGAAATGCAGCAGTTGTGACGATTGAAACAGCAAACGAGCAAATTTCGCCCCAAGAAATTCTAGCGCTTGCTGCTTCTGCGGAACAAGGCAATTCTCACCCCGTAGCGAGTGCAATTATTCGCCGTGCTGAAGAAAATGGAGTTGAAATTAAACCTTCTACAACCAAAGACTATCGTATTGGCTTAGGAATTGTTGCCCAGATTGAGGATGCAAAAGTTTTAGTGGGTAGCGAACTGCTCCTGCAACAAGAGGGTATCAATTTAGATTCAATGCACAAAAAATATCCCAACTTGAAAAATAGCACTTACTCTCTTGTTTATGTGGCTAAGAATAATGAATTACTAGGAGTTATTTTGTTTACTGATCCTCTGCGTCCAGAAAGTACAAAAGTTGTTGAATCTTTACAATGTCAGGGTATGGCAACTTACATCTTAACAGGAGATAATCAACGTGTAGCAAATCATGTCGGTACTCAGTTAGGCATCACCCAGGATCACACTTACGCCCAAGTTTTCCCTGACAAAAAAGTTGAAGTTATCTGTAGTTTAAAAGACAGAGGACAGAGAGTGGCTTTTGTTGGTGAAGGTATTAACGATGCTGCCGCCCTTGCTCATGCCGATGTCTCGATATCTTTTCTGGAAGGTAGCGATATTGCCCGAGAAACTGCTGATGTCGTACTTTTGGATAACGACCTGCGAGGCATTAGCCATGCCATTGCCATTGCCAAACGGGCAATGGAAATCATTTATCAGAATACAGCGATCGCTGCAATTCCCAATATTAGCGTTGTCCTCGCAGGAGTTTTATTCGCTCTAGATCCAGTGTTAGGAGTGATTATCAGCAATGGTTCAGCCTTACTAGCAGAACTAAACAGCTTCCGACCTCTATTTGAGCCTGACACAGACCCCAACTCATATGTAGTAGACGAATCCTTAATCTCTACATTTGCTAATTCTCAAGAAGCCACCAATTCTAGAAACACCAAAAAAAGACAACAACAATTTCTCAGTTATTGCCTACTTAAAACATAAAATATGTGACAATTATAATATCGACTTCTAATACCAATTCATTATAATGATGCACTTAATAATAACCCCTACCTCCGGTGTCCTTCCAAAGCACCGGAGGACTACAGGGGATAGGATTAAGCTCAGCTTTATAGAAATGGTATAAGCAATTCAAAGATTTAACTCAGGTAAAGAGGTTATCATCATGCCTCGCTGCCCCGTCTGCCAAAGTAAGTACACTCATAACAAGGACGAATATTGCCCTTGCTGTAATTGGAATCTGCCACCTTACCCATTTCCTATGGGGTGGATTCCCGAAATTGTCCAAAAAGAAAACATCAGATTGGCTTGGGCGAAGCAAATATGGACAGCCTTTAAGTTAGCCCAAGAACGATTAAAGCAAGCCCAGATGCAGCTTGAGGAAGCAAAGCAACGTGCATCACAAATTAACTTGCAGTTTGAACAAAGCTATCAAGAACGATCTGCTCTTGCCGAAACGTTGCATAAACAAGAAGCCAGACTAGCACTATTGCAGGAGCAGTTGCAGCAATCGACTCAACAGATGGCAGAACTACGAACTGAACTAGAGGGCATTAAACAAGAGCGCAAGCACAAGCATACAATAGTACCTCACTTCCAGTTAGAGAAAGGTTCTGCATCAGTCAAAATACAAGAGTTTAGCTTTGAAGTTGTCACCTTAAACAACTGGGGACAACCAATCAACTGCTCTATCAATAAGGCACAATATTTTCAAGAGCATCTGGGAAATAATGTCTTTCTGGACATGGTTTACATTCCAGGAGGAACATTTTTGATGGGATCTCCTGAGGATGAATTAGGGCGAGAGAGCAATGAAGGACCCCAACATCCAGTCGCCCTCCAACCTTTCTATCTCAGCAGGTTTCCCATTACTCAAGCCCAGTGGAGGGTAATTGCCCAACTTCCCCAAATCAACAGATATCTCAACCCAGACCCCTCCAATTTCAAACACCCAGATACTCCTGTTGAAAAAGTCTCCTGGTATGATGCCATTGAGTTTTGTGCAAGACTTTCCCAACTCACAGGACATAGTTATCGACTCCCAAGTGAAGCAGAGTGGGAATTCGCCTGTCGCGCTGGAACTGCAACTCCTTTCCACTTTGGTGAAACTATCACCTCTAATCTCGCTAATTATGACGGTAGCTATATTTACGGTTCTGGAACAGAAGGGCCATATCGCCAACAGACTACTGCTGTTGGGTATTTCCAAATAGCCAATGCTTTTGGGCTATCAGACTTACACGGCAATGTCTGGGAATGGTGTGCTGATTCTTGGTATGAAAACTATCAGGATGCACCTGCTGATGGCAGTATTTGGCAGTTAGATGAGTCTAATAACTGTCGTGTATTGCGAGGTGGAGCGTGGTATTGTCTCCCTGCGCTTTGCCGCTCAGCCCAACGCCACTGGGATCAGGCAGATCACGCAGGTAGTGGCACTGGTTTTCGAGTAGTCTGTTTTAAAATCTAAATAATAGTGATTCAATAGATATTTATCCCTAATTTATGATATAAGAAAAATTGAGAGTAAAACTGTAAAACTCAATTTTCCTAAAATCAGTTCTAAAAGCAGCTAAGTAGTTGCTTTTATTTATGGATTTTCAAGTTTTGTCCAACGATTACCCATTTAGCTTGTATCTTGTCAAAGGTTTTCAGCAATATCTAAGTTTCATAAATGTAGATTTATAAAACTTGATGTTGACTTACTGGAATTCATCATCTGTTTCCCTCAGCCTAAGCTGGGATAAAGATGGTGAACTCATATTTTCTGTTTTTCAATAGATAAAAGTGAGGATAAACGTGTCGCCACAACAAGTAAAACAATTAAATCAACTAAAGCAATTCCATCAACTAGTTCTTCAAGATTCTTCCTTAAAAGAGCGTTTAAGAGTAGCGACAGACCAAGCCAGTCTCGTAAGCATAGCAGTGCAGTTGGGAACTGAACTGGGTTATAGTTTTACCTACCAAGAAGTCGAGGCTTATATTGACCAAAATATATTAACTTTAATGAGACAATTTTTATTTTAAGAAGGAGTGTAAGGTTACTTGCTGTAAAAACTTAGTTTATATAAAGCCTGCTGATGCAGGCTTTTTTTATAGCCGCTATTCGGCGTTGCATAAAATGAGGATGAATAATGAACCGCCCTACTCCACTAGAAGCCACTTCGTATCTACGTGACGGAAACCGGAGCCACTGCGGTGGACTCATCAAGACGGCAAGAACGCCAATAATTAACTTTTTCGGTTAACAGAGAAAATAAAATCTCGCAAATATGCAACGCCAAAAATATAATTATAGAGATTACTAATAGTTTTCATTACAATTATTGTAAAAGTCATTCTCTTGCTTCTCTACCTGCACCTATAACATAAGAAAAAATAATATGAATGTAAGAGGACTATATAGGGAACAAAAGTATTGAAAACCATTCTATATCTAAAAATTGATATATTTATCTGTAAATAATCTATTTTTTCAAAATCTCTCAAATTATTCGCGAAAATAGTTTCTCATGCTCTCTATCATTACTATAATCAATAAAATTTCTCTCATAAAGAAAGCATATTGATTGATAGTATAATATTGTTAAATTTAAATCTTCTTTTAAAAATGATGAATTACTTAAAACAAAGTTAACAAAACTTTCTATCTTTATATTTGATTTTTTATGTAAACTCTTCTTTAATTAGAGATAACCTTAAAGTAGAAACACACATCACACTTCTACGCATAAATCATTTCTTGGGAAATGGTTGGTTTATTTGTGGGGCGACAATTGATGTTGTCTCGAAAAAAGAAGGTTGCTAAAACTTTTATATCACTCAAGTTTTGGTAATTTGATGATTATCTAACTAATAATCATCATCAACTTCTTTGATTCTAATCAAAAAACGTCAATCAAATTAACAAATGACTTGATCTTTCAACAGTTAATAGTTCAAAGCTTGGCAAAAAATTCCTACCAAACTTTGATGTATTTATGATCATTCAGGAGACTAATTAAAAGCTTCCTGAATGCACATTCACAGTTACAAGCTGTAAAGACTTGCAAAAATTTACAGCAAGTTATTGTCTTAAAATTTGTACCTTGGACAACAACTCAATTTAGGAGTGCCTTATGACGGTTACAGCAGTTGCGGATAGATTGGTTATATCAGTAGAGGCTCACTCCAGTCAGGCAGAAAATATCCATTATCAGGTTGTGCATTGGATACCGGGACGTTTTCGCATCCGAATTCCCCGAATACATGAAGATGAAGAGTACACCACTAAACTTAAATACGTTCTTGACACAATCGAATTTGTGACAGAAGTCGAAATCAACGCCCAAGCTAGTTCCCTAGTAGTTAGTTACAAACATCAACCAACTGCAACTGCCATTGCCATAGTTCAAGAAAAGCTATTCACTGCAATTCAGCGAGCATCTGAGGTTGAAGTTCCCCTTGGATGGACAGGAGAAAAAGAAGAGAAAAAAGCTGATAATGAGGTTGATTTTGTAGAACGATTAGGATTTCCCATTGCAGGTTTGGTGTTGAGTGTGGGAGCACTAGCTGGCTTGCCAATTCCAGGTTTTGTGATTGCAGGTGTGGTATTTGTCGGTGCGATTCCAGTCTTTAAACGAGCATGGGAAGCAATTCAACAAGACCGACAACTTACTATTGATTTCCTCGATGGTTTGGCAATTTCTTTACATACCTTGCAAGGACATTACTTTGCACCTTCCTTTATGTTGGGTTTAGTAGAAGGTGGTGAAGCCGTTCGGGATATGACTGCTCGTGGCAGTGAGCGAGCCAATCTTGACTTGATGTCTTGCTTGAATAAAACCACCATCGTCATTCGCGATGGTCAGGAAATAGAAATCGACACAAAAGATGTGGTACCAGGCGATCATGTCCTGGTATACCCCGGTGATCAGGTTCCCGTTGACGGCATCATCTTGACCGGTACTGGCATTCTTGACCAGTGCAAGCTGACCGGAGAATCAGTTCCTGTGACTCGGCGAGAAGGCGATGAGGTGTTTGCTTCAACGCTGTTAGTAGATGGTAACTTGACGATCCTGGCAGAACGAACTGGTAATAATACTCGTGCTGGTGTGATCGTCAACTTGATGCAGGCGGCTCCGGTGCATGATACCCGTGTAGAAAACTATGCGGCAACAGTGGCAAATCAGTTTGTACTACCTACCCTGTTAATTGCTGGTGGTGTTGGACTTGCTTCAGGTAACATGAATCGGGCAGTTGCTCTATTGACCCTAGACTTTGGTACTGGCATTCGCGTTTCCGTCCCCACAACAATTCTCTCTGTACTTACCTATGCTGCTCGTAATGGCGTCCTCATCCGCAGTGGTCGAGCCATTGAAATTTTGGCAACCATCGACACCGTTGTCTTTGACAAGACAGGAACATTGACCATCGGACATGCAGGTGTCAATGACATTGATGTTATGGATGACCGCTTCACTAAAGATGAGGTATTGTGTCTCGCTGCTACGGCGGAACAAGGGCTGACCCACCCAATTGCTGAAGCAATCGTTCACAATGCTAGAGATAAGGGACTCGTTCTCAAGGAATGTGAAGAGTGGGAGTACAAAGTCGGTTTAGGTGCAGTCGCAAAAATCGATGGGATGCAGATCATTGTAGGTAGTCCCCGGTTCATGACTCAGGAAAACGTCGATCTAGATGAATACGATCGCCGTTACCCAGATGCCAAGTCTGGTGGGCAATCTCTAGTATACGTGGCAGGTGATGGCAAACTAATAGGTGTGATTCGCTATAGTGATCCACCACGCGAAGAAAGCAAGGCAGTGATCAAAGAACTGAAGGAAATGGGCATCAACGCCTACATGCTGAGTGGAGATGTCACACGAGTAGCTAGAGCGATCGCTGGCAACTTGGGCATGAATCCTGATAACATCTATGCAGAAGCCTTCCCAGAGCGGAAAGTTGAAGTAGTCAAAGGATTGCACGACAGTGGTAAAACTGTTGCCTTCTGTGGAGACGGCATCAACGACTCAGCAGCTTTAGCATACGCCGATGTTTCCATCTCCTTTGCAGGTGCAACAGACATCGCCAGAGAAACCGCTGATGTGGTACTAATGGAAGACGACCTACGCGGCTTAATCATGGCAATTAAATGTGCCCGCCAAGCAATGGATATTATCTGGCAGAATACAGCGATCGTCGCAATTCCTAACCTCGGCGCTCTACTTTCAGGTATTTTCTTTGCTCTCGATCCAATTTTGGCAGTCGTCATCAACAATGGTACTGCTATTTTGGCAGAACTCAACGGTCTGCGTCCACTGATGGGACCGGGTGACGTCACTCCATTAGGACATACACTCAGTGCCGCCGAAATAGCCGAACAAGAGAATCGGCTTCACCAGCATCAACCCACATCTAACCAAGTTCTACCAACCTATGATGTGCAGGTTGAAGAGGTTCTTGTTTCTTCCCAATTGCAATCTCAGATGAAAGACAAGCTAACTAGCACCAATGGACATAGCAACCATGAAAATGGAAATGGTAATGGTCATAAAGAAAATACTGCCATCATTCTAAATGGAACAAATAGTTTCCAAGTCAATAGTCAACCAACCACAGATAAGGCAGCAAAATCTTCTGAAAATAAAACAGTGAAACTTAAGCAAAGTGAATTAGCAAAACGCTTGGGATTATCTCCACAAGCACTAACACGTCACCGTTCCAGACCAGGTTTCATTGAGTGGAGCAGAATCCAAGATCCAGAAGGTGTTGCTTGGGTATACGAACCAACAACTAAGTATTTCCATGTAGTTGATTCCGTAATCTACGGAGTGCAATCTCCTACCGAGAGTTTAGTTTAGCCAGAGAGAGCATGGGATATCCATAGGGTGTCCCTTTCTCTTGGCATACTGAATATGTGTCTTGAAAATGGGTATGGAGGTGTAAGGGTGTAGGGATGTAGAAATATTGATATTTTCATGTTTGGTTGTGGAATTTTGCTGTGATTAGCTATCTTGACACTCTATTTCAATTAAAAATGAACTTACATTCTGGAAACAATAAGCTTGAGCAAGCTAAATTGCAATTCTACAGTTCTATATTCAAAATGAACTCATATATAGCAAAAAATGAGTTCAATAAAGTTAACTTAGAATCCTGTAATTCCAAATTTTCAATGAACTTCTACCTAGAAAAGAATGGGCTGAATACAATATTTGTGCTTTGAATTCCAAAAAGAATTTGTATGTTCCAAAGAATTTTAGTGGCATTAGATAACTCAGAAACAAGTCAACATATTTTTGAGGAAGCACTCTCGATTGCGAAAGTAACCCATGCACGCTTGATGTTACTACATGTTTTGTCGGATTTAGAGATTGGCTATCCAAATCTCAAAAATCTAGATGAACATTTAGATAAATGGCAAGAGTACAGTAAAAAGGGACTAGAACTATTACAAACTCGTCAGAATATTGCCACTTACACAGGTATCAACACTGGTTTCACTCAAATCCCTGGATCTGTCCCTTCCACTATTTGCAAGCTTGCTAAGTCTTGGAAGGCTGACCTAATTATAGTTGGACATCAAAAAATGTCTCCCCTCAAAGAGCTAGCACGGGGAAGTGTTAGTAACTACGTTATGCACTACGCACCATGTTCGGTATTAACCATACAACCAACACAGCAATCAACAGTGCTAAATAGGTCGGCACGAATGTAGAGACGTGCCATGGCACGTCTGGTACAAGTTAGGGTCGTCATCGGTCATTAGTCAATAGTACTAGCCCCTAGTTCCTAGTTACTGTTCTCCATTGCCCCGAGTTCCCCATTCCCTGTTCCCTTTTAAATTTCATTATTTGGGAGATTGTTATGCTACACAGAATACTGGTTCCAATTGCTAGTTCTGACAGCGTTGGCAAGTTTATTTTTCAGGAAGCACTAGACCTAGCAAAAGCAACTGGGGCAAACCTGAGATTACTGCATGTTCTATCTTTGGATGACAAAGATACCCCTAGTATATTGTCATTAATGAATACTCCAGAAAGCAAGAAACGCTGGGAAGAGTTTGAGAAGCCTGGTTTGGATTTACTCAAATCTTTTGCAAATGAAGCAATTGCAGCAGGTGTATCAACTGAGTATTCTCAAATTTTAGGTAGTCCTAGCCGCATTATCTGCGAAACAGCTAAAACCTGGGAGGCTGATTTAATCGTAATGGGACGTCGGGGAATTTCAGGAATTAGTGAATTGATTTTGGGTAGTGTTAGCAACTATGTCACTCATCATGCACCTTGCTCAGTACTAGTAGTGCAATCTTCAACTTCAGCTAAATCTGAAAATCTCAAATAAATTGAATTGGCAAAAATCCGCTAAGATAAAGGTGATTTAGCCATGAGAAAATAGCTGTAATGTCAATTTGATTGTATTACCTGCGTCATCAAAAAAACTGACTTCTAACACCTTTTTACCTTGCTTGTTTGCAAAGAGATAAAGAGATTTATGTAGACGAAAATAGTTGATCATAAGAGTGCAGTAGCTTCTGCACTCCTCGTCTATAATATGGCTTTTCGTCATAAGTTATAAGCTTAGACGAGAGGTTTGATGTCAGTTTTGGGTAATCAAGCAAACCTCATGTTATTCATAAATAATTTCTAGGTCAAAGTTTAGTTAGTCTTGACTTAATCTTCAAGTATTTTGCTCAAGTTCATTTTTAGTACTAACTTTCCTAGTGCTTGCATATTATTTTGAGACGCTGCTTCTGTTAGGGGATTTTTTATATTGAGAAAAATTAAATAGATTTTTCCCAGTGAATCAACAAACCTTTGCTGATTCAGGGTGGTTTGATAACCAAAATAGTACTGAATTTAAGTTAGGTGTTTAACCACCTATGAAGTTGTCACATTCTTCATTCTCTCCAGTCAAACAATCAAACTTTAGAGTGATAACTATGTCAGTTACAGAATCTAACAAACAGATATTAAGCACAAGCAATCGCTTCATGTCCCGTAAAGATGCATTGCTTTTACGGATGCTAATTTTTGTACCCATGTGCTTGATTTTGAGCAGACTGGATGTTAATCCATTGCTTGTCTTTATCATGGCAGGTTTGGCAATTATTCCTTTAGCAGCCTGGATTGCCAACTTTACAGAAGCGATCGCTACTCGTATTGGCCCTACCTTTGGTGGTTTGCTCAACGCAACCTTCGGCAACGCGACTGAAATGATTGTCTCCGTAGTCGCTCTCCAAGCTGGACTGATAGAAGTAGTCAAAGCTAGTTTAATCGGCTCAATCATGGCAAACCTATTATTAGGTTTAGGTTTCGCTCTATTCTTAGGGGGATTACATGTCCCGAAGCAACCTTTTCGCCTGAATGCAGAAAATCTTGGTACAGTTGCTAGAGTAAATGCTTCTCTGCTTAACTTGGTGGTTGTTTTTTTGCTGGCTCCGACTGCAATTGAGATTACCTCTATTACTTTGTACCTGGAAACAACTAATGGTTTTTCTTATATTGCATCAGGACTCATGCTCATCTGTTACATCTTGATGCTGCTGTTCTCAATGAAAACCCATAGCTATCTTTACGGATTAGATGAGGATGCTGAACCTGAAAGCTACGGTAGCGAAGCTAGAGGATTATATAAATTAAAACTCCACATTGGACTGCTTCTGGCAACAACAATAGTTCTGTTATTTGTTTCTGAAGTACTTGTAAGCAGTTTAGAAGAGGCGATCGCCACCACAGGTGTCACAGAACTTTTTACTGGAGTCATTCTGATTCCTATGTTTGGTGCAGCAGTTGAAATCATTACCTGCGGCATTTGTGGCGCTAAAAATAAGGTCGAGTTAGCGTCCTCAGTTGCGATCGGCTCCAGCCTGCAAATTGCTATGTTTGTAACTCCAATCTTAGTTTTTGCTGGTCTGATTATGGGTAAACCAATGAACTTGGACTTTGACAACTTTACAGTCTTGGGGTTAGGCATTGCAGTTTTAATGACGAATTCTGTCAAAACCGACAGACGCGCTAACTGGCTAGAGGGAATCTTACTGTTGATAACTTATGCTATGCTAGCCGCAGCTTTCTTCCTGCATCCTTCTTTAGCAAGCTAGACACTCATGTGATAAATCAGACAACGAGTGTATAAACTACTCCACCCTCCGCGAATAAAGTCAGCAGGGTAAGGTTTCCATATCCTCGCTAGCAAATTGAGATGTTTGACGCTTCGTTAATCAATTTGCTCGCTCCTCAAATCTTCGCTAACTTTAGCGACCTCTGCGCCAAGTTGCGATCGCAAGGAACTTGCAGATGGTCGAAAATTCACCTGTGCAGCCATAGTACTATTCCAATTTCAAGATAGTTAAATATCATGCCGTTGACTAATAGAATTCATTTCCGAAACTTACACGGTGATATTTTTGGCGGTATCACCAATGCAATTGTTTCATTACCCATTGCTCTGGCGTTCGGTGCTGCTTCAGGTCTAGGGCCTGTAGCAGGTCTTTATGGATCAATCTGTGTCGGCTTTTTTGCATCTCTGTTTGGTGGCACACCCACTCAAATTTCTGAACCAACCGGGCCAACAACCGTATTTATGACAGCGATCATTAGCGCGATGATTGCCAGAAATCCGGAGCATGGCATGGCGATGGCGTTTACGGTGGTCATGCTGTCTGGAGTGTTTCAAATCCTCTTTGGCATCTTCCAGTTGGGCAAATACATTATCCTCATGCCCTATAGCGTTATTTCAGGCTTCATGTCTGGAATAGGCGTGATTCTGATTATTCTTCAGATACCACCATTTCTAGGACATACAGCCCCAGAAGGGGGTTTAATGGGAACGCTAACAAAGGTACCCGAACTTCTCGCAAACCTGAATCCTATTGAAGCCGGCTTGGCAATTACAACGATGGCAATTATTTTCTTAATGCCCTCTAGATTCAGGCGCTATTTTCCATCACAATTGGCAGCATTGGTTATCGGTACAATCATTTCCTTTACCTTGTTCCAGAATGTCGAGTTAAGACGGATCGGTGAAATTCCATCAGGATTACCTACTCTATATATGCCTACCTTCACACCTGCTCAAACCATGCAGATGTTGATTGATGGAGCCATGCTAGGTATGCTGGGTTCGATTGATGCCTTGCTGACATCAGTCATTGCTGATAGTATGACGCGCACAGAGACTTACGAAGATCAGGAATTGATTGGTCAGGGAATTGGAAATTTAGTTGCTGGTTTGTGCGGCGGGCTTCCTGGTTCTGGTGCCACGATGGGAACAGTGATCAATATCCAGGTGGGAGCTAGGACTGGTCTTGCCGGTTTAATTCGTGCAGCACTAATGTTGGTCGTGGTGTTATGGGCTGCTGACTTAGCAGAAAACATTCCTATGGCGGTATTAGCCGGGATTGCTTTTTCAGTAGGAATTGAAATGCTCGATTGGAACTTCTTGAAGCGATCACATAAGGTTCCCTGGAAATCAAGCTTGATTATGTATGGGGTACTGCTAATGACAGTATTTATGGATCTGATGGTTGCTGCTGGGGTGGGAATGTTTATTGCTAACCTCCTGACAATTGAGCAATTGAGTAATGTCCATGCTCAACAGATCAAAGCAGTTTGTGATGCAGATGATACTATTCCCCTGAATTTAGAAGAGAAGCAGTTGCTCAATTTAGCCGATGGACGAGTCTCATTGTTCTACATGGGTGGACCGATGAGTTTCGGGGTTGCAAAAACCATCGTTCGCGAACATTTAGCGATCAAAAATTGTGATACTTTAGTGATGGATCTCAGCGATGTTCGCTATCTGGATGAAACTGCTGCGCTGGCGATCGAAAATGTCATCAAAGATTTTAAACAAAAAGGCTGTCAGGTGTTTATTGTTGGTGCGGTTGGTAGAGTTAAGCAACTGTTGGAACGTCTTGGCATACTCAACTTAGTACCCTATGATAACCTGTTTATGGATAGAACTTATGCCCTGAAACGAGCAGTCGTGATGGATGGGGTTGAAATCGGTTTGCAGACTGGGTGAACTACTGAGGGTGTAGCGTAGCGAAACCCTGAGCTTCTGTACTCATACCATTTCACGTTAATCACGATACACATAAATTTTGTAGAGATGCGATATCCCGTACTCGCTTTGTATTTGTATCAGACTTTTTGTGAAATGGTATAACCTATCTGATAGAGGACGATATGGAGATGGTGCGTTGCGCTGCACGATAGTAGAGACGTAGCAATGCTACGTCTCTACATCTAGCAATGCTACGTCTCTACATCTAGTGGAATGACCAAAAATCGCTCAATCAGGCAGGGGTGATACCCCTGATTCGCCAGTGGTATCCTTGAAGAAGTCGGGCATCTCTTGTTTGAGGCTATCCAGTGTCAGCAATCCTTTCATCGCTCCACAGTGGGTATGACCGCAGATCACAACCTGTTAATCGCATATTCTATTGATGCCCCTTCACCACCATGAGCTGCTCCATAAGGTGGAACAATATTACCACCTGATTTGTCTAAACTCTCCAAAATTTTAGCCAGTTCAAAAGAGTTGGCAATAATTTCTATTTTTTTGACTAGGTGCATAACATTACCTCCAAAATAGGTTAATCCCGTACAGATATAGCGGAATTCCCACAATAATATTGAACGGAAATGTAATTGCCAGAGCAGTAGAAACATAAAGGCTGGGATTTGCTTTTGGAACGGTTAATCGCATCGCTGCTGGCACAGCTATATAAGAAGCACTAGCACACAACACAGCAAATAAAAGTGCATCTCCTTGAGGCATACCAATTACTTTGGCGATCGCTAACCCAATGACTGCATTGACTATTGGGATCAGTATGGCAAAAGAGATCAGAAAAACCCTAGTTTTTTGCAAGTCTTTAATTCTTCTAGCTGCAACCAACCCCATATCTAGTAAAAAGAAGGTGAGAACGCCATAAAACATTCCCTGAGTAAAGGGTTCTAAAACCTGCCAACCGTGTTCTCCTGTTAAGAATCCAATCAGCAGACTACCGACTAAAAGAAAGACTGAACTGTTCAGAAATGCGTCTCGTAAAACTTCC
>NZ_AJLK01000140.1 GCF_000317205.1 Fischerella muscicola PCC 7414
AGCATCCATGACCATCCCTCCTTATGCTGATCAAACTGAAAGTTTAAAAAACTTTGCATCGAAAAAAACACAGAGAAGTTTGTAGACACACAGCATCCTAGAGGAAACCTGAAAGCTTCGATGGGGACAACGTAGGGCGTCTACGCCCCTACACACGAAGAAATACAGTCGCAATAACCTGCCTGGGGTTCAAACCCCAGGCTGATAGCAAAAGTCTTCTTAAAGAAGACTGAAAAAGAAGTTGACTCCATTAAAATGGAGTTGAGCTATGAGCCGCTGAACTTGAGTTATGGACGGAATTTAAGGCTTACTGACATTGGCGCAAGGTTTGAGTTAAGTAAATTCGCTACGAATTTCCTTAAGGGGTTCGGGATTTGCGTTTCCAAAATCGCCATAGAGAAACCCCTAGCAAACCTAGCATGATAATCCAACTGGTTGTAGTAGAAAAATCAAAGTTGTCCATTAGGTAATCTAACTTCAAGTAAAAGTTTTACATTTAAGAGACAGCCAGACTCCTCCTCACAAATGCCGCTAACTCTGTGGCTAATGCAGTTACTGCTTCTGCAACCCATTCAGCAATCAAGCCAACTACTATTTCTGTCATGAAGCTGGCGATCGCTTCAACAATCACTGACCTAACCCACTCTGCCAAGACATGAACAATAAATTCAGTTATAGCTTCTGTCACTAATGTGATTAACCAACCCATACGTTCACCTGTTATGGAATCAATTCAAAATCTCAAATCCGATAATTCTGAGGAAGGTACAAGTCTCTAAATTTATCTGTGTAAGCAATCCAAAATCTACAATCCAAAATCGGATGACCTAACCCTGTTCTTGTTTCTCTTCAAAAGCAACTATCAAATATGGTTCTTCAAATTTACCTGATTGAATAGCTAATTTTTGCAAATCTGGAGGTAAAAAGATATTTCGTCGTTGCTCCCCTGCTTCAACAGTAAGTTCATTACCATGTTGAGTTAATTTAACCTGTTTTTTAGTGAATCCCGGTAAAAATACAAATAATTGACGAGATTCTAGATCTATTTTGAGTGGCAAAGGAGCCTGATGATTGTCGTTAAAATCAGGTAGGGCTTGCAGCAAAGGGTTCCAATTATCCTCTTTTAAAGCTGGAATGGGAGTAACACTCAACGGAGCAAAGACTTGCTGTAAATCGCTGATATCTTCGCTTTCCTGGTATTGATAAGCTAGAACTCCATTAACGACCAGATTTATTTGCTGAGCGCTCCCCCAAAGCCATCGAGTCTCAGCGATCGCTCCCGGTTCATTATTAGTCACCAGGTAGGATGTTAGCTTGCTGGCATCTCCCACAACAGCAGTACCTTCAGCAATCCAACTGCGGATTTGATCCAAACCTTGTTGTACTTTTTCAGTATCCACATTTGCTGACACAATCGCAGAAGCAATTGGCCCACCAATAGAATCAGCTATTTTGTGTAAGCTAAATCCCTCAAACATCTTCCCAAAACGCTGAAAATACCAGTCCAACATCCCTGGGATGCCTAACATCCGCAGCGTTTCTAAGTCTCCTCGACTATCATAAACTATGACTTCATAATCGCCACTCTGATAGTATTGGCGCATAGCATTAAAATACAGGAGACTGTCAAATCCAGGGAGCAAAATTAACTCTCCTGAGTAGATTTCTTCAGAGTCAGGTATGGGTATATAGAGGGACAATAGTTGCTTCACTTCTTCCCAGGTTTGATCTAGCATTGTTGTAGCTTGCAACTGCACAGCTTGGAGATTGGGAGCAACAATCTGGGGAATATGCGTCAGCGGCGTTTTCAACAAAATTTCAGCATTGGGACTAGGGTTATGAGTGACAAACAGTACTTCTTTCCCTTGTTGAGAAAACCATTTGGCAGTGGCGATTGCTAGCGTTGTCTGCCCTGTCCCTGCTTTACCTATAAATGTAATGATTCTGCTCATTGAAATATTAACCTTTCACCTAGAATTACTGGAATCCACGTGAAAGTTAGGTGTTAGAAAAACTCTAGCCAGTACGAGGTAGAGTTAATTAACCCAAACTATAAATATTCAAGTAATTCTCTGTGATTTGGGAGGAATTAATGAAATTGGCTACAATTTGAAAAAATTGACCAATTGTGAGAAAAATTGGTCAATTAAAAATTTAAGGTTCTAGAGTACAAAAGCAAGCCGCAGCTACCAGAAGAAATGGAGTACCAGGAATCACAGGCAGAAGTATCCCAACAACACCGACTACAGCGGATATCGAGCCAACAACAATTCTTGCGGCATTTCTCATCTGCTTAAACATAATTCATTTGTCCAAATACTTGCGATTTCCTACTAATTGAAATGTAGCAGAAAAATTACTCCTTGACTCAGAAAATTAATAGTGCGTTACTATACTAATAGTTGATTGCAACGATAAGCTAAAATTCATCCCATTACCTATTTTTCATCAAAAATTCTATCATCCTTGCATTGAATTGGTGGTAAGGTGATGTTAACGGTAATGTATTCCTTTGAAACATAAAATTTGAGGTACTTATGTACTCTTCCTTGAGCATTGCCCCTAGAAACGGTGGTTGGACTCAACGGTTCAATCGGTTAATGCATACACTTGCGTTGTTGCTTCCCAATATTTTGTTATCGCTGATCATATCTATTCTTGGCTCGATCATTCTGACCATTTTTGCCTATGGCTTGAGTGCGATCGTAGGGTTTCCGATTATCCCCTTTTTCCTGATCATCATTTAACCTAGACGGTGCTTCAGCCAGAATCCTAACAGCGGCATTGCTATGCGATAGCTATATTTAGAACCGTAAACAAGTCCTTTTTGTTCCAATCCAGCCAGTGCCCCTTGGAGACCTCCTCCTCTAGAAAGTTGGTGCTTCTCAATATACTCCCGTGAGTGAGGGCTATCAGTTGGGTCAAGAGCTAGACTTTCTAAAACACGAGCTTGAATAGGTGGGAGCAGTAAAAGTAAGGACTCAAAAGTTAGAGATAAATCTTCCACTAAACTTAAAGTACTACGGTGGACGTGATGAGTTTGAATTAATCCATCTTCAAAAGGATAAACTATTGAGGATGATTGCAGTTGAGAGCTTATGATTCCAGGTGCATTTTTCTTAGTGCCTTCATCTTTCATCGTTGCAAAAGCTCGACAGTCTAGCCAAATGCGACGGGCAAGAGCAATAGCATCCCCCAGATGACCTTGAACGTAGTTAAGAAACATATTAAGTGCTTGACTATCTGCTTCAAACTTGAGTCCTTCTGCTGCCATCGCATCTATAATCCAAGACTGGAGGTCTTTACGCTCCAGAGGTGCTAAGGTAACAACATGCAAATTACTTTCATAAACCCAGGGTTCTGGAACTGTAGCAATGAGGACATAGCTAACACGGTTTTGCCGCTCAACTTCCTGGCGTAGATAATCTTCCCACTTACGAGTTCGATCCCAAGAGCGGATGTGAGGAAAATTTTGAAATACTAACACAACTCGGCAATCAAGCCATTCTGCCATCACTTGCGGTAGGGTCAACAGAGCTTGTAGGATAATCCAGTTATCCTTAGACGGGACGTGCCATACTAAGCGAGTGCGTCGCGTTAAATATTGTTCCAGAATCAACGGATGTTCAGTACTCCATCTTTGGATGAGTTCTAATTCAGCTGGATCTGAGAATACTTGCAGCAGTCCTTCTGCCAACAGTTCCAAAAAGCGAGAAGAATTTGTCGCTCGCAGACAGTCAATTTCCAAAACCCTAGCTCCTACCTGTTGAGCAGCCCAGCAGATGAGCGCTCGTCGCCCATTTCCTGGAATACCTGCCACCATCAGGTCGCCATCCTGAGCAAGAATTGTGCTGACTTGCTCTAGTTCTGCCTGCCTGCCTATTAAATATCGCGGAACAAAAGGATTGCTGACCATTTTTTGCTGGGAGTAAGGGTTAGGGATTACTATACGCTTAAGGTAAAAGTTATTATTGATAAATATAATTTTAGATTATACCTAATACCATTTAATAGTATTTAAATCTTTTACAGATACTATTATTTATTTCCATAGATATAGGAATTCTATTTGAGTTGCGAATAATTCAGCTTGCCCAGATTCCCGACTTTTTGCAAAAGTCAGGGATCTTATTTTTCACAAATCGGTACTTCTGATACCAAATTGGGATAGGTAGTATTGTTTGAAATTACAGGAACAGCCTTCCAGTGAAGACTTTCAATCCAAAATCCTGTTGGGTAAAATCCAAAATTGGTATGAACTGGTATCTGCTTACTTTGGTAATTAACAATTCATTAAAAGTACTGAAGAGTGATATTAATTAAAATTATGCTTGATACTATTTAATAGTGCTGTATACTAATATAAGTACTATTAAATATTGCAATTAGACATAACAGCATTACTAGGAATTTCGATTCATGTCTTCTAGTACCATATCAGACTCAGCTTTTGCGAAGCCTGAAGCTCCGGCTTGGCATACCTTGGAGGTTGATCAAGCACTCCTGAAGCTGAACAGCGATCGCACCTCTGGTTTAACAACCAGACAAATTACAGAGAAACAGCGGCATTACGGTGCTAACGAATTGGTAGAAACAGGAGGGCGTACACCCTTAGAAATCTTCTGGGATCAGTTCAAAAACATCATGCTGCTGATGCTGATTGCAGTTGCAATCATCTCTGCAATTTTGGATATTCGCGAATCTTTTACCGCTGGGAAGTTCGTGTTTCCCAAGGATGCCGTTGCGATTTTTGTAGTGGTAATCTTGAATGGCGTACTAGGTTACATTCAAGAAAGTGGTGCTGAAAAAGCTTTGGCAGCACTAAAAAACCTAGCTTCATCAAAAGTGCGAGTCATCCGGGATGGTAAGCCAATAGAAGTAGAGTCAAAAGAACTGGTACCAGGAGACATCATGCTGTTAGAAGCCGGAGTCAAAGTAGCAGCCGATGGACGCTTGGTAGAAGCAGCGAATTTGCAAGTACGAGAAGCAGCCCTGACAGGGGAAGCACATGCAGTCAACAAACAAGCAGAAGTGCTGTTACCCAAAGATGCGCCCTTGGGCGATCGCATCAACTTAGTTTTCTCTGGCACTGAAGTTGTTCAAGGGCGGGCAACAGTCTTAGTGACTGAAACTGGAATGCAAACAGAACTAGGCAAGATTGCCAGCGCACTCCAATCAGTGGAATCTGAGCCGACTCCCTTGCAAAAGCGCATGAGCCAATTGGGGAACACCTTAGTAACAGGTTCCTTAATACTGGTGGCGATCGTCATAGTAGGTGGTACTATTTTTAATCCCTCTTTGTTTGAGGAACTAGTAAAAGTTTCCCTGAGTATGGCAGTTGCCGTTGTTCCAGAAGGCTTACCAGCAGTAATTACCGTCACCTTGGCACTCGGAACTCAGCGCATGGTCAGGCGTAATGCTCTGATTCGCAAACTTCCAGCTGTAGAAACTCTTGGTTCTGTGACAACGATTTGCTCAGACAAAACTGGAACGCTCACTCAAAACAAAATGGTAGTGCAGGCACTGCATACACCAAGCAGTTCTGTCAGCATCACAGGAGAGGGCTATAGTCCTGAGGGTCAATTTTACGAGATGAGTATGGTAAACCAACCATCTAAAATGATTTCACCTCAACAGCAGCCAGAACTTTTGGCACTCATGCTTGCCTGTGTGCTGTGTAATGATGCAATTTTGCAAAAAGAAAATGGTGAGTGGGCAATTCTTGGAGATCCGACAGAAGGCGCATTACTTTCTGTTGCAGGTAAAGCTGGATTCCGCAAGCATGAGCAAGAGGCTTATTTCCCTCGTGTTGCCGAGTTTCCTTTTTCCTCAGAACGGAAGCGCATGAGTGTAATGGTGGAGACTCACAGAAGTAATGAACTACTTTCTCCACTCAATAATTTACACCTTGCACCCTACGTCATGTTTACCAAGGGGTCGCCAGAGTTAACCCTAGAACGTTGTACTCATATTCAAGTGGGGAATCGTTGGCAACCGATCACAGATGAGCAGCGTCGCACAATTCTCCAGCAAAATAATCAGCTTGCCAGTCGAGGTCTGCGAGTTTTAGGATTTGCTAGTAAACTCCTAACAGAATTGCCGCCCGAAGCTTCTGAAGATGTTTCCGAAAATGGATTGACATGGCTAGGATTGGTAGGAATGCTAGATGCACCCCGTCCTGAAGTCAGAGAAGCAGTAGCAAAATGCCGGGCAGCAGGTATTCGCCCTGTCATGATTACAGGAGATCACCAATTAACAGCGCAGGCGATCGCAGAAGACTTAGGTATTGCTAAAGTAGGTGACTTATGTCTTACCGGACAAGAACTAGAAAAACTTAGCATGGCAGACTTGGAGGCAGAGGTTGATCGGGTGAGCGTCTATGCCCGTGTCTCACCAGAGCATAAGCTGCGGATCGTCCAAGCACTGCAACACCGCAATAACGTAGTGGCAATGACAGGAGACGGAGTCAATGATGCTCCCGCATTAAAGCAGGCAGATATAGGCGTGGCAATGGGAATTACAGGTACAGACGTCAGTAAAGAAGCCAGCGATATGGTGCTTTTAGACGATAACTTTGCCACCATCGTATCAGCCGTAGAGGAAGGGCGTGTTGTTTACATCAACATTCGCCGCTTCATCCGTTACATTTTAGGCAGTAACATTGGCGAAGTACTAACTATTGCTGCTGCGCCCCTATTAGGATTAGGTGGTGTGCCGATGTCACCATTACAAATTCTCTGGATGAACCTAGTGACGGATGGTGTTCCTGCCTTAGCTTTAGCAGTGGAACCAGGTAGACCAATTGTCATGCAGCAGCCACCCAAAGACCCCAAAGAAAACATCTTTGCTCGAGGCTTGGGAGCTTATATGATTCGCATTGGTTGTGTCCTAGCCATCGTCACCATCTTAATGATGACATGGGCATACAACTTTACTGGGCAGAACACCGCAGGCGGAACACTTGACCCAGACCGTTGGAAGACAATGGTGTTCACTACCCTGTGTCTCGCTCAAATGGGACATGCACTTGCTATTCGTTCCAACACTCGTTTATTCATTCAGGTGAATCCCTTCTCTAACCCCTTTATCCTTGCTTCTGTAATATTAACTAGCATCTTGCAACTGTTGCTGATTTATATCGAACCACTCCGAAACTTCTTCGGTACTCACTATATTACCTTCCAAGAGCTAATGGTTTGTATTGGCTTCAGTGCCATTATCTTTATATGGATTGAGGCTGAGAAGCTATTTATCCGCTGGTTCTTCCGTCGACAAAGAGGCTAAATTGGTTTGTTGGGCCGTCATTTGTACAGTGCGGCTCAATCACGCTTGAAAATTCCACTTTTGGATTTGCAAAAACTCATAGGCTCTGTTGAGTACCGTTCCAAGAAGTGAAAACTTCTGACAGTGCTTTGCCAAATCCCAGACTCAGAGCATACCTAATTGACATTGCACGCTCATTCAATCGGCGATCGCCCAGTTCTAAGGTCGCAAAATTCTTCTCTCACCAGTCCAGGATTGATTGTCAGCTTTAGCACCCAATTTTCATTACTGTACCGTATCTACTGTGCTGTTTCTCAAATCATTTACTAGTAGGCTTTTCAAGACTTAACGGGAAAACTCAGGTATCAATCCACTTCAAACAAAGCCCAAATTGTCGCAAGGGCATAGGGGTCATAATGTCAAGCATCTGGAAGTAGAGCTTGAGCAGTCGGGAGCATCTTCTAAACTCAAAAGTCCATATTGATTTACTCTTTTGGCTATTTTGGCTAGTTTTCCGGTCAAAGTTGTTTTGGCAACGCCCCCTGACTGGTTGAATAACGTAATGATGCGAGTTTTAGTCACGATAGTTGGTTGAGAATTTCTTTGTTATTTGGGAAGAAGTCAGATTTGGCGGATAACGTTGAAGGATTTTAAGGATGGTTTCGCGTTGAAAGTTGCGTGGGGGAAGGTAGTGAGGGTGTATGAGAGTTGGGTAATATTTATTTTTTGGGTGGTAATGGTCTTTGTATAGCAGGATTAGAACTATTCCCATCCCCTGAGTTATATCGATTATTGTTGGGTCTAGAATCTCTATTATTGTTCTTGGGTTTTATTATTGGTTTTTCAAACTTTTTTGTTGGGGTATTTTCTGGTGATGAAGCTGAGGAGGTTGGTAATTTACGATTATCTGTGATGTTCATTATCTGCAATGGAGTTGGCAAAACAGGACGCTCTCTATACTCGTTAGTAGGCTTAATAGTCATATATCGAGTATCTTCTGCTTTTAGTGGAGAATTCCAACGCAGCAAGCAATAAAGCATTTCAATACGTGGTAAATCTTTTAGGCTGTTTAGTTCTCCTTCTTTTGGTTTATCCTCGTTGCTGATATTATCAATTACATATTTCTCAAAAGCCTTGATGAAACTAATCTGCTGTTCGTCGCTGGCTGATGTTTCGGCTTCATTCCAGTGATTTCCATCAAATAATTTTTGGTAGCGTGTATTGCGATCGCTCAAATATAGCTCCGGCTCAATTTTAACTGCACCCATCCCTAAAGGTTTACCCATACCTAGAGAAAGGCAGTACTCTTCACCTTGTTTGCCAATGCCAAATGCTTGTGTTTTATCGCTTGAAATACTTAGTACCCACAACAACGCACCTAGCTCTACATCACTCAAGTTTTCAAAGTTGATGGTAAATGTAAAATGAACATCCGATTTTATTGGTTTAATTTGAGTAGTTTGAGTACCTGAAGCTTCATTCGAGTTTGAATATTGAATATCGGGTTTACTTCCTTGATGCCAGTAAAGTTTATGTCCTCGAATAACAGTTTTTTCATCATCCGATTGAGGAGAATAATGCTTAAGTTGTTTTCTATCGGTGCTAGTTTGAACTAAATAGTGTTGAAAAGTTGTGAGTTTTGGACTACCTAATATTTTAGGGATTAAGGTTTTCTCAAAATTTTCTTGATGCCAAACGTTTCCAAGGTGTGTACAAGTAGCATCATTAAACTTCAGCATCAATATCAACATATATATGTTGGTGCTGATATTTCCAATTTGGGTTACTTCCTGGTTTTTTACCAATATAGAGTGCTTGACGTGGTTGATTAGAAATATAACGAATATCATTTCTATCAATACGTCCATAACCACATTCTTCTATTACATAATCATTATTATTTATTTTTTGTATAAATCCAGCACGAACTTTAGAGCGGTAACAGGGAATTTTCGTACCTAGATTATTCAGATGTATTTCTTCTGACTATTCAATAAAATTAGATGAATAAATTTCTTGAAGTGCTTTATCTCCCAAAGAAAGATAAAAAGGCTTTTTATTTGTAACTTTTGTAATTTTACTAAAGCTAATAATTTCTATAAGGCTTCGACAGTTAAGCGGCTAGCCTTTGCTTTTTTTTTCTGCTCATTATTAGTTGATTCTAATATTTGGTTTTTATCCTTTACAAAACCAAATATCTCATTAACGATTTGTTCAGTAAAAAGTTGTTTTTTACCTTGTGTCAAAGTGTTAATAATCTTTTCTGCGCGGTGACGCAAGGCTCCTGTTAAAGCTGTACCGGATAAAATTGGTTTCAGTTCCTCGTCGCGTCTAGATTTCAAATGAACGACATCAGGTGCTTTATCGGTGGAAGCTTGACCAGAACGAATTAACAGGGGACTTGCGAGGATGAATTTAGCTTCGATGGTTAGGCGATCGCGTTTATCTTTTGCATCCAGTTGGACTTGGAGTGCTGTTTCAATTGATTTACTTATATTGGGTGATTTTGTGTAGGATTCTGCCCAATCACGATCTAGAGTTAACCATTGGAGACGTTGATTGGGGTTGGTCATATCAAATTCCCAAACTTGCCATTCTTCTACATGAGTGCGACCAAACCCCCGCCGCTTTTTCGTTCCGATACTAATTTCACCATGTTCTAGCCCTTTGAGAACAATTGCTAGTTCTCTAACTAATTGCTTCTTATTATTTTCCGCGTCAATCAACAATTCAAAATAAAGGTCAAACTTTGTTCCAGCTTCTAGTAACTCTAAGTCATATTTTGCGCCAGGTTCGGCTGTCCTAGTAACGCTATTAATCTTGACACCGTCTCGCAGTTCTGCTTTGATATTTTCATTGCTGAGTGCATCATTTACTATTAGAGGACTTTGCTCACCCTCTTCATCACTACGCAGACAGCCAAATAAGAGCAATTCTTCTGTAGCACTATAACCATTTTGATACTCTCGCAAATAGTTCCGTAACGCTCCGGCAATAGATGAACCCATCAGTAAAGCTTTATCTTCTCTACTGTCTCGCAACAAAACTAAATCAGTATCACCATCAACATCACCGCTTCCTAAACAACTTGGAGTATTTAAAACCAAAGTGCCTTTTACTATAATGCGTTCGATTATGTGGCGTTGATTACGATTTTTGAGGCGATCGCTACTCATCAACTTTCCTCCTTCATTGCCTTTTTAGCCACAGCCATAATTAGACGCAGGGTATATTTTTCAACCAGCTTGTTGTTTCTTGCAAATTCATCTGTAATACTTCGCTCTATCTCAGCAACCCTGACTGCTAAATCCTGTGGATTGCTAATCCAAGACATAGGGTTACGCAGCCATTCATCGAGCTTTTGCTTCAGAGAATCTTTGTCTGCACCTATTTTTGCTCTTTCAAATTGACCTCTGGCATTAGCTGGTAAATTATCTAAAAGTGACAGTAACAAATCACAGTCACCAGTTGTTAGTGCCTGTCTTGCTACTAATTGCAAGCGTGATAGTTGACTATTGCTAATATTACCTTGTATTGCTAAACGTCCAATTTGTTTTTGCAATAATTCTTCTAGTTTTTGGTGTAGTAGTCTCTCAGCCATGTGTGCTGCTAAAGTACGTGATGGTTCTTGTTTTAATGTCGGCTGACTAGTTAATTTAGTTGGTTTTGGATATACCTGGAAATGGGTTTCTTCTAACCAATTCACAACTACTCTGCCAAAACCTTCTACTCTTCGTTCTCCAATACCTTGAATTTCCAGTTGTTGAATCTGCTCTAGATTTAAGGAAATATTCTCAAAAACAAATACGCTTCCTGCTGTAAATGCTGGGACTTGAGGTAGAGGAAGTCCCCATTTACGATTAAATCCACCTACTAAAGTGTTATTAGTAAAACTTATTTTTGGCTGTAGTTCTACACCTAAAAATTTTTTTAGTTCTTTTATTAATGGTACTGGGACTTGATGTAGTGCTGACGGAGGAATTACGGCATATTGCCCCCACTCATCACGTAAAATTATGTCACTTAGCAGCGTAATTGTAAAACTGTCCCTATCAATACGGTCTTCAATTGGAATACTTACTTCATCCCAAGCGTCGTGACAATTTATCTCAGAAATTTTTGTATGTCCGTAACCTGCACTTTGAGAACCACCTAACCAAATATCTTGTGATTTATGGAGTAATTTTTTCAGAAAGTCTGCATCTGCTTCTTGGCAGAGGATGACAGCTTGAAACGTTTGTCCAGCATCAATTGCTTCGTAGCGAAAAATTTCCCCTTCACCTTTGAGTTGCTTGGTTTGAGGGTCGCGTTTAATTTGAGTAGAGTGTCCTTGTTTGCGATCGCGTTGATTGTGAATGTTAATCCGCCGTTTTTCTTTGTAAAATCTGACACAGCCACCTTCTTCTGTGCAAAAGTATTCACCCACAAACTTGGGGTTTTCTAGATCATCCCCTCTATAAAGACTGAAATCATAAACCCATATCGTTGAATCATCTGTTAATTCTGCATCCTTATCCTTAAACCAAGAACGGGGTACAGGTAGCGTCCGTTTCCCTTGCTGACTTAGCAAATATGCATTTAGATAGCGCGTGCTTTTAGCATCAAAAAATAGGTGTTTGACTGTATCATTGCTCAAATCAAGCTCTGATAATTGATGCTGCTTCATATAGCGACCAATTATCGCACCCCGAATCATGCTACCGGGAATAAAACTATAAGACACATCAGAATTTGGGTCGCCTTGAAATGAAGTAGCAAGCAGTGGTTGTTGAGTATGCAATGAAAAAGTAATTATCTTCATGCAACTTTCTCCTGAATTTGACCAAAAAGGCTTACATACCGTTGTGTAATTTCTTCTCCTGGATGATTATGTAGTGTACATCGCACATATCCTCGACCTCGATTGCGTCCACTTCCTACACGCCGAAGTGCTAGTACCCCCACTGCTAAAATTGACAGCATTTCATCACTAGGTTGAGTTTCAAACAGTAAATCAGCTTTGAATTCAAGCTGGCGTATAACTACTCTGAAAGAACGTAAACTTCCTTTGTCCGCCGTACCAGTTTGGGAATCAATCGCAGTTTGGCGACGGATAGTAGTAAGAGATTCCAGAACTTCCTCCCTTGTCAATGTTTTGTCTTGAATTTGCCAAGCAACAGCTTCCCGTAAATCATCTGGTAAGCAAGCATCTCCTACGTGCATTGCTGCTATTGTTCCCAAAGTACTGCCGGGTGTACCGAAAAGAGTGCTACTCTAGCTTCATCACCTCCCATTTGTTTCGCTCTAATATATGCTTCAAAAAGCTTACTCTTGCATAACTTTCTGTCATTACTCGTTGTACAAGAAATAGCAAAAAGTTGATAACCACGGGTAAACGCAATGTCAAACTGAAATCCATCTTCAGTATCCTTAAGAGGAATTTCAAAATTAAGTCCGTAGTCTGTTACCAAGTGACTATGAACAATATGATTGACTTGCTCTAACACATAATGTTCTAGCCATAAACCGTCTAGCCACTCGCAAAAATGTTTGAGTTTTTTAAAAATCTCCGTTTTCTGGACTTCTTGTAAAGAAAGTTGACTATCACTTGTAACAAAGCTTTCTTGATTAAAGGCTGCAACTATTTCTTTCGGTAATTTTTCCAAACATGTTGATACTTCTTTCAAAGATGTTTCACTTTTCCACTCTCCCCAACTACCGTTTTGTTTCTTCTTACGTGCTTCTTGACAAAATATATTTTGATACCAATCAAACCACTGTTTTTGTTTAGCCTCTTCTTGAAAAACATTGGCCAGTTCTATAGCTAAATTCGGTAATTGCGCTTGCTGTATAGGCTTTGGATCTAACTCCAAACCATGAAGCTGGAAGATTTTTACAAGTTTGACAGGTAATATATCTGGTTTGATTTTTAAGCGGATGCGCTCATTATCTTCTCTATCGATGCACATCTCTAATTTGCGAGCGTCGAGATAGCTAAAAGTAATACCTTCACGCTTCTTGTATGTTTTATCTTTATATGTTTTATCTTTAATTTCTTCGTAAAACAATGTTCGGTAGGCGTGGGTGGACATCGCCTTTGTTCCGCCTGTATAATTTAGCCCTATTTTTCCGCTTTTAATGCTTTCTAGCTTTTCTCTAATTTCCGTTTGGATGTGATAAGCATCAGACTCATAATCATTGAGCGATCGCAATTCTACATCTTTAGAACTATTTGACTCACTTTTGAGAATATTTTGCAGCCGCTTTGCCTGTTCTACTGTATCCGCTGTGTGTACTAAATATGCAGTTCCACCATCATTCAACAACAGCTTTGCTGCAACATAGTTGGGCAGAGGATTTTCACCAATCAGCAAAAACAGATGATCTACTTTATACTTGTCAAACTCAGACGTACTCACAGGGAGAATGTATCCGTTTTTCAAAAATGCCATACCCAGTATTACACAGCATCGGAAATACCCCCTTCCGAATAACTGCTACCTTGGAAAGTACACCTGAGACATCTTAACTGACCGTGAATGCACTCTTCACCAACCCTCCGCACCCCAAACTTTTACAACAGCTAGCCAATGGCTCTCTAGGCCAAAGTCATAATCTCACTCGCGCCATGCGGCTTTGGGCATTGTTATGTTGGCTCTATAGTGATAAAGGACTTTCGATCAGTTTAGATATTGCCTCGCAGCGCAACGCTGATGGAACGCTACCTAGAAACTCCCACTTATGAAGGGAAGCAATCCCTACATGTTAATTCACAGTCATCTTTGTATAATTACTACAAAAATTGTATATAAATGAGTAGAATTTGAACTTAATTTAAATTAGGTAATAAATAAAAACATCTAGTTCAATTAGATGCTTGGGTTTATCATTTTCTATGAGTTGTCCCTATGAAAAACGCTTACGGTGCATCCTTGTGGACGAACGCAAAACCGAACTACCGCCCCCAAGCATCCGACACCAGCATCGAAGCTGATATCTACATGTTTGGTCGATTGCGCCAACTATCGCTCAAACAAAGGGTAGAGATGTTCGCCACCCACAACCGGGGGGTAAAGAAACTCTGCCTTGCAGGGGTAAAAATGCGGCATCGAGGTGCGACTTTTGAAGAAATCCGCCTGCACTTCGCCCGTGCGGTGCTGGGGGAGAAATACGATCCCAGTTTCCAACCCAAAGGAGGTGATGAAACAATTTGGATTCAAGACTCTATTGCGCTTGCTGGCGAACTCCACTCCTTCTTGGAGTCGGTTAATATCCCCTACTACGTCAGTGGCGGCGTCGCTAGTTCGATTCATGGGGAAGCCCGTTCAACACGGGATTTAGACTTGGTAATAAAGGCGCACGTGAGTCAAATTGACCTATTGGTGACGACTTTAGAAGCAGCAGGTTACTACTGTCCCGGCGGGGCGGTTGAGGATCTGAAGCTGGGGCGAGAAAGAATGCTCAATATCACGCACACGGAAACGATCGCCAACGCTGACCTATACGTGACGGACAATTCACCGTTTGCAGCATCGCAAATGGCGCGGCGGCAGTTACTTGATGTTGAGGGAATGCCCGCCTTTTGGGTAATCTCACCTGAAGACTTGGTGCTGCAAAAACTGCATTGGGGAAGGGGAAGCCAATCGGAAAAACAGTGGCGTGACGTACTGGGGATAATTAAACTCCAAGCCGAAAATCTCGACTACGACTATCTTACCGAGTGGGCGGAACGGTTGAAACTGGTTGATGCGTTGATAATGGCATTCACTGAGGCTGGAGTTTTGTAGTGATGTGATGGCAGGAAGTGCCCAACTTTTTGTGATCTTACTGTTGTAGAAAGTACAGCAAAGTATTTTCGTTTCAACTATTTTTGACTATTTTTTTTGTAATTAATAATTTTATGAATCAAAATAACTGTTCGGGATTGTGACCAGTGTTTTGAATTTTGTGAAAAGCACCTTCCACACGCTGACGAACACGACAGATGAAGCGCTTCAAATTTTAGTCTGTGAAGCGTGCTGATCATTGGGAACATATTCCAGGCATACCACTTTCATACCAATTAAAGGCTGAAAATGGTACTTCTTTACCTTGTCTGCTAAATTAGGAGAATGATTGAAGCTTGCTTAGAGTAAGCTTTCTTCAATCGGAGCGGCGGGATTTGAACCCACGACCTCCACTACCCCAAAGTGGCGCGCTACCAAGCTGCGCTACGCCCCGGACACAACAATTCACAATCTGGAATTGTTTTAGTCAACCTCCTAATTATAGCAATCAGACCTGGAAAAATCAATCAGTCTACTCAAAAAACTTTTAGCATTCCCGCAGCTTGCAATAAACCCGGAACAGCCGCAGCACTCCACTTCCCTTCTGCACAACGATTTGTGTTGAGGATAAAACGCAGACTGTAGGCGCGGGGATAACCTTCTACTTCCATCCATAACAAATCACTTTCGGCTTCGCAGGCAATTTTTTCTTCATCCATTAATTCTGACGTCAGCTGCTGCATTGTATCTGCTAACTGCAACAGTAGCCGACAAAAATCATTTAATTCTGCTTCTGTTAATTCTATTGCCCAATCATCTGTACCCACCAAACCCTTAAATTCTGGCGCAGATGGGTTCCAACCGATACGCCAACCAGATCCACTTTTGATGAGACGTTCCATAACTTATGTTGGTTGTTGGTTGTTGATTGTTGGTTGTTCCAAACAACAAACAAAAAACAACCACTAACTAATTTTGACTAAAAGCATTAACTAATGCTTGCACTAAAGCATTTCGTTGCTGGCGGGTGAGGCGGCGAATGGCAGCGCGATCGCTTGCAAAGGGATTTTGTCGTAAAGTATCCTTACCTGGATACGATGATTCATACATTACTTCATTTGCATCCAGGTAATCAGCCAAAGTCAATTTCCAATCTAGCCGATAATTTGGCGCACGCCCCTTAACATAGACGTGATACTGAATCATGCGGCTAACTAGAGTATTGCTTTCGGCGACTTTCCCTGTTTGTTTGCTGATGTATTGGTTTTCTTTTGGTAAATCAGGCAGTTGTTTGTACACCTGCTGCCAAACATCAGTTGATGGGACTCTTTGGGCATAGGCAGGTGAGGTGGAGAGTAAATTAGTATGGATAGATTGGTTTTGTTCTAAGCCAAACCAAAACACACCTAACATTAACATACACCCCACCCCCCTGAAAAAGTGGGGAGTAGAGAATGCCCGCCAAAGCTTGAGCATAGTACACCGCACCTTATTAAAATTAATTTATCTATACTTCTCCGATAATTTCTGGTTGAGTCAGTTCGTCTGACATTTCAATGATTGCCCTCAGCACTGGCTTCATCATCACATCATCATTACTCTCGAAGTCTTCATAACGCCGACGCTTAGCGCGATTTGCCACCTGAACCGTAATACGGTAGCGATTTGAAGCTGCACTAATCAAATCTTCCGCACGATGCATAATTTGGGTTTGGGTTGTCTCGAACTTAGAACGCTTTAGCATATTTACTGGTTCTTTGGGTCTTTTTTAGTTTAGCAGTATTGTCATTTGCCATTGATTAGACTTCTTGTAGAAGTCGGGGAAAAGGTTAAAGAGATTAAAAATCCTTTCACCTTTACCGAAACTGCCTTGAAAATGGGTGTAGGGGTATAAGGGTGTAAGGATGCAAGCAGATGAAATTTTCATACCCTCGTTGTGAATTATATTCATGGAGTCTCTTGCAAAACTAAAATTTTGCAAGATTTCTAATGAACTACTTTATACTTTCTGAGGTCTAAGCAACCAAGTATAGCCATACATCTATGAAAAATATCAGCAAACTGACTCAAATATTTTGGATTGGTTTGATTATTTTATTATTTTCTTTTTGTGTCACTGATGTTGCTGCTGCGCGTGGAGGTTGTTTTGCAAGGGGAACTGCTATTTTGACAACCGAGGGTTATAAACCAATTGAGCAACTAGATCAGAGCGATCGCATTATTGGTTATAACTTTACAACCCAGCACCCTGAAGAAGGAAATATTGGTGAAATTCAGGTTTTATCTTCTCCTGGTTATTTTTTAATTAATGACAAAATCAAAGTTACAGAAAGCCATCCTTTCTATATCAAAACTTCTACGGGAGTTAAGGTGGTAAAGGCGCAAAAACTTAAACCTGGTGATCAGCTAGTTGGAGAAGAATCTCACCCTGTTATTTCTAGTCTGGAATATGTCAATAAACCTATTACTGTCTACAACCTCATCTCCGTCAGCCCAAATCACAATTTTTACGCAGATGGCATTTTAGTGCATAACAAAGGAGGTGGAGGTGGTGGCGGTGGCGGCGGCGGTGGTTATGGCGGAGCGAGGTATGGAGGACACTGAATCCTTTACAAATTGACCAAAATCATTGATTTTCAGCTAATTTAGTGTAATCAGAAATTGCTGAATCCTTATCTTCCAAATTAGTTTGTATTCAAAAGTACAGAATTATTTAATATTTTTATTAGTCAATAGATAGATAAATAATCTTTTAGAAATTAGCATAATAAATGTGGTCTATGACCCTAACAAAGGCATTGTGCTTACCGTCGTGATTTTGTAATCATGGCGGTATTTTTAATGTAATCAACTAAATTCGTTTTTTGTATATATCAGCTATTTGACTTTAGATATTTCCTTTGGATAAACTCGATATATTATAAGTTTTACACTTATTTTCAGATAAGTTTGTTTTGATAGCTACATGATAAATTAATATTTTACTACTCGATAGATAGATGCGTAATATCTAAAAATATCAGAGTATATGTAGGGTAGATAAACTTGTTTATCTAAACGTCCATTAAATTAGAAGGCATTATTCCTCAACTGTCGTGGTTGTAAAACCACGACATTATTATTCCTTATAAGTTATTTTGTATCTGTAGCTACGTAATTAATTAATATTTTGACTCAACAATCGATAGATTAAGGCTTTGTATAGAACCAAGATAATGTTAGAAGTAAATGATTTGCTCAATCATCTACTCATTTTTTCTCTAAGGTTTCTTTTACTACTGTCGCGAGTCTGCGGATCGCGACATTATTTTTGGAGCGATCGCTACTTTAAATTAGTATCATATTATACCTAAATTTGACCCTAATTTCCCTGTTAAGAGTTCCCCTTTCCCTATTCCCTATTTCCTGTTAAGAGTTCCCTCTTACCTGTTATTTTTCCAGAGTGAATGTGCTGTCTTCTGCAACTGGAAACCACTACTTCTAATTGGGTAGAACCCGCTCTGTTGGTAGTGAATAGGTTATTTCCCTAGATTCTAAAATAGAATTAAGCCACAAAAATAACTTTGATTTACATGAAAATACAGTCATCAGTACTAGTCCATTTAGGATTTGGCAAGTACGTGCGTTCAGACCAAGTCACAGCAGTAGTACCGATTGAAGAAGATAGGGGCCCAGGACGACGCACTTTTGTTCATCTCCAAGGACAAACTAACCCAATTATCGCCTCAAGAGCTGAAGATACCATTGTGCGTGACTTAGTGCAGGAGCCGCGCGAAGTTACCCAAGCACGTCAACAGCAGGAAATTCTTCAAGATTTATTAGTAGATCTTGGCAATGTTAATTCGACTGTACGTCGGATTAGTCGTGATGAAGGCGGTTTGGATATTGAACGGTTAGAGCGGCGCATTCGCCAAGTTTTGGAGAATTAGTCAAATCATGGGCATTTCTTATATTGCCCATGAGTCCCCTACAACAAGTGAACAATTAGCAAAATCAACGCGGAGAACACTTTTCCATGTACGCGATCCGAGACAAGGAACTTTCATCACAGCCAGAAGCGCGTCAGCGTCGTATGTGGATACCAGAACGCGTCGTATTTACACCCGCGGCTTTGGAAGAACCTTACGCTCAGCAGATACTACAGCGTGTCCAGTCATTTAATTTACCTGTGGAAGAGCTACCACGAAACCGCCTCACAGGTTTACGCGGTGAAGACGAACGCGATACATACAACATTGCTAAATGAAGACTATAAAGCGCTTTTTTGAGGATGAGATTCAACGGCGCTTTCCCAATGCAAAAATTTTATACTGGACTTAATAGAGAACGGGAAATAGATATAGGGCGTGGGGCATTGGGGATTGGTTAGTTGTCAATGGTCATTGGGCATTGGGCAATAGACCTCTCCAGAAATGAAATATCGACCTTGACTATATAAGGCTTTGATATTCTTTTTCGGAGATGTCTAATAGTTATTTCTTTCCTCTCCTGCTTTTTCTGCCTTGTCCTTCTTGTCCTCCTTGTCTCCTAGTCGCTAAATGCATCAAACTTATAGTGAAACGGTATGAGGGCGATCGCATGTTGCTTGGAACTCAAAGTAAAGAGCGATCGCAGTGAGTTCCGTATACGCGATCGCTCCAATTACTCCTGGGTAGGAGTAATCAATAACGAAGATTATACTGATTGCAATACCATTGATGGTTGCAGTGGCAGCCCCCTCATACCCGCAACCCCCCAGCGAGGAAACATCAAGACTGTTCACAAGCACCAATACTTACCCAACTACTAGAACCATCTTGCCAATGTTCTTTTTTCCAAATGGGGGCGTTATGTTTGAGAGTGTCGATCGCATAACGACAAGCTTCAAATGCTTCCGAACGATGGGGACAACCCACTGCCACTAAAACACTGATTTCGCCAATTTGCAAATGTCCAATGCGATGGTGGATCACTAAACGATTTACATCAGTCCATTTTTGACGAATATCGGCGGCAATTTGATAGAACATTTGTAGGGCCATTGGTTCATAAGCTTGGTATTCCAAGGAAACAACTGGTTTACCATCAGTTTGATTGCGAACTGTACCACTCATCACCACTACTGCCCCATTTGCTGGATCATCAGCTAATTGATAGATTTCTTCAACTAGCAACGGTGCAAAGGTAATGGCAAAGCTATCTTCAGATTTCGGTTTTATGGTAAAGGGAAATGTTGTTATCATAGCAACAGTTATTGGGTATCAAGCATTGGGCATTGGAAAAATGTGGAGTGTGAGGAGTAGGGGAAGTGTGAGGAGTGGAGGAAGTAGAGAAATAACCACCAACCACTAACAACCAACAACCAACAACCAACCACCAACTATTATCAATTACCCTACACCCATAGTAAGAATCTTTGATGTTGAAGATTTATTGATATCGGCTGATTTTTTATCTATGATCCCGTTGTTGCGAGCTTGTGTCAGCTTTATCCAAAGATCATCCATAACAAAAATGCTTACAACTGCACAATTTTTGGATTTTTTAAGTAGTTTTACTCAATTTAATTATTGTTTTGTCATCTGTCCTAAGGCATATTACTATAGTTGAAGTGATAAAGTTGTCTAATTATCCCTAATTTAGATGGCTGGATAGTAACTTGACCTAAAATACCAACTTAAAGTAATCGTAAAGTGAATTAGCAAGCAATTTCCCCGTTAGGGTATTTGTACATAGCGCTTGCAAACACACTCATGACTGATGACCCTCTTTTATTTCTTACCGCCCTACTTCAGTCATTTCAAAAGCCGTAGGTTACACGAAGGCAAGCCGTAAATCAGCAATAGTGGGAAAACATCTCATGAAAACTTTAGTGCCTAATAATGAAGTGAAGAGGCTTGAAGCTCTTCATGAGTATCAAATTCTAGACACTTTACCAGAACAAGTGTTTGACGATTTGGCGTTTTTAGCAGCTCAAATTTGCCAAACACCGATCGCTCTGATTAATTTTATTGATGCCAAGCGTCAGTGGTTCAAGGCCAAGGTGGGTTTGTCTGTGGGAGAAATGCCCAGAGAGATTGGATTTTGCCCTATTTGTATAGAAATGAAGGATATTTTGATTGTCCCTGACACTTTGGCTGATGAACGGTTTGCTAACTCGCCTGTCGTTACCTCGGAACCACATGTCAGATTTTATGCAGGTGTGCCCTTGTTTGCACCACAGGGAGAAGCAATTGGTACTGTTTGTGTAGTCGATTACATCTCCCGTGAGATCACCTCAGAACAAATAGAAGCATTACAAGCTATCAGCCGCTTAGTTATTAGGCAATTAGAATTACGGCGAAATCTCTCCGAGTTAGTCAGTATTAAAAAGGAATATAAACAGTCACAAATAGCACTACAGCAGAGCGAATCTACCCTCCGTAGTTTCTATGACAGTGCCCCTATGATGATGGGAGTCGTTGAACTCCGAGGTAATGATATACTGCACATTTCTGATAACGCGACTAGTGCCAAATTTTTTGGGCTAACTCCAGAAGCGATGCAAAATCGCTTTGCCACTGAGTTGGGTGCCCCACAAGCATCAGTGAATGAGTGGATAAATTATTATCGTGAGGCTGAATATACTAAATTACCTGTCAGCTTTGAATATGTTCACGAACACACCCAGGGTAAAAAATGGCTCAGAAGTACAGTTTCATCAATTGATACGTGTTGCAGCGGCACTCCACAATTTGCTTATGTAGTAGAAGATATTACTGATCGCAAACTTGCCGCAGATAACCTCTGTTGGCAAGAAGCCCTATTACGTTCTATGACTAGTGTTTCACCACTAGCATTTTATGTTGTCGATAATCGTACAGACAATATTCTCTATTTTAACGAGCAATTTTGTGAAATTTGGGGTATTCAACACCTCAAACCATTGATGGAACGTCGTCAATTAAAAAATCAGGATATCATTCCCGATTGCCTGCAATTGATAGCAGATATTCCCGCTTTTGCTGAGTCCTGTAAACCCTTACAAAGCGAACACAACCACTGTGTTGTTGAAGACGAAATTTTATTTACCGATGGGCGAATCATACGGCGGTTCTCAACCCAAGTCCGCGATGCCAATGATCAATATTTTGGACGTTTGTATATTTTTGAGGATATCACTGCCCGCAAACAAGCAGAACAACAAGTCCGCGAACAAGCAGCGTTGCTAGATATCACCACTGATGCCATAATTCTGAAAGATTTATCTAATCAGATTTTACTGTGGAATAAAAGTGCAGAAAACCTTTACGGCTGGCACTCACAAGAAGCTATCGGTAAGTATGCTGATGAACTTTTTGTTCACGAACCATTATCACTACTACGAGAAATTCATAACACAGTTTTAGAGCAAGGTTTTTGGCAAGGAGAATTACAAAAAACTAACACATCTGGTCAAAAAATCATCGTTGAAAGTCGTTGGACGCTGGTAAGAGATGAACATCAACAACCAAAATCCATTCTGATCGTTGATACAGATATCACCCACAAGAAACAACTAGAAAAGCAATTTTTACGCGCCCAACGCATGGAGAGTATTGGTACTCTTGCTAGTGGCATTGCTCACGATTTAAATAATGTCTTATCGCCAATTTTGATGTCGGTACAACTATTAAAAGCTAAATCCCAAGACCGACGCGATCGCCAAATCTTAGCAATAGTAGAAAATAATGCCAAGCGTGGTGCAAATTTGGTGAAACAAGTACTGTCATTTGTGAGGGGAATAGAAGGCGATCGCACTGTTCTCCAAGTCAAACACCTGATTTTGGAAATGAAACAAATTGTGGAACAAACATTTCCCAAATCAATTACTGTCGATACCGAAATTCAACCAGATTTGTGGAGTGTTTGTGGAGATAGTACTCAACTACATCAAGTATTAATGAACTTGTGTCTCAATGCGCGTGATGCCATGCCCACAGGTGGAAATATCACAATTGCCGCTCAGAATATTGTCATTGATGAAAACTATGCCAAAATGCATTTAGATGCAAAAGTCGGTTCTTATATAGTCCTGAAAGTTACTGATACAGGAGTCGGCATTTCTCAGGAAATATTAGACAGAATTTTTGAGCCATTTTTCACAACCAAAGAGTTTGGTAAAGGTACAGGACTGGGACTCTCAACAGTCATGGGTATTGTTAAAGGGCACGGTGGTTTTATCACTGTGTCTAGTACCCTTGGTAAAGGTACAAAATTTAAAGTATATTTACCAGCAGTTCAAACACAGACTGAAGCTCCATCAGAAGACGTAGAAATGCCAAAAGGGCAAGGACAATGGATCTTGGTTGTAGATGATGAAGTCGCCGTCAGAGAGATTACAGCAACTTCGTTAGAAAATCACAACTACAAAGTATTAACTGCTAGTGATGGGATTGAAGCAGTAGCACTGTATGCCCAACACAAAGACAAAATTAGTGCAGCAATTATCGATATGATGATGCCAAATATGGATGGCACAACCACTATTAACACATTGCTGAAAATGAATCCACTGTTACGTATTATTGCTGTGAGTGGATTGGCAACAGGTGAACAATTTTTATTAAATAACAATACAAAGCGTACAGTTTTCCTACCAAAACCTTATACTGCACAGGAATTATTAAAAACATTACATGTAATTAATAGTTAATAGTCAATAGTCAAGGTCAATTGTCAAGAGACATCCGATTTTGAATTACAGCTTAGCAAGATGCTTTTATGAGTGAAAAAGTAATAGAAAAGGAAGCAAAAAAATACATAGAATAGAATAAGTAAAAAAATTAATATTAATTTTTTTATCAAAATCAAAGTATTTTAAAAATCTTGACTATTGACAATTGACCATTGACTCTTGACAAATGACTAATTTAATTTTGGTTGTCGATGATGACCATTTTGTACGTAGACAGTTACAAGAATTGTTAAAAACAGCAGGCTATAGAGTGCTAGAGGCAAGTAGTGGTGAGGAGTCCCTCGCTATTTATACTCAACAGCAACCAGACATGGTGTTGCTAGATGCATTAATGTCAGGGATGGATGGATTTACCTGCTGCGCGCAAATAAAAAGCCTTCCTGGCGGCGATCGCACTCCTATATTAATGGTTACAGGTCTTACTGACCAAGAATCTCTAGAAAAAGCTTTTGCGGCAGGTGCGGCAGATTTTATTACCAAACCCATTAAATGGCCGATATTGCGTCAACGAGTGCAGCGTCTTTTAGAAGCTAGTCACGCGATGCAGGCACTACGACAACAAACCGAACAGCAGATCCTAGTAGCAGAACTTAGTCAACAGGCACTAGCTGGTACAGACCTCATCTCACTCATGCAGCAAGCAGTCACCTTTGTTGCCCAGTGCCTAGAAGTAGAGTATTGCAAAGCCTGGGAACTGCTACCAGATAACAATACACTACTGTTGCGGGCAGCAGTAGGTTGGCAACAAGAACTAGTAGGAAGGGCAACTATCAATGCTGGGAACAATTCTCAAGCTGGCTACACTCTCAATGTTAACGAACCAGTGGTCGTAGAAGACCTCCGCACAGAAACACGGTTCAATTCGTCGCCGTTTTTTCAGGAACAGCCATTAATTAGTAGTCTCAGCGTCGTTATTCATGGCAAAGACCGTGCTTTTGGTGTTTTAGGCGCACATACAACCAAATATCGCACTTTCAGCAAAGATGATATTTACTTTCTACAAGCCACTGCCAATGTTTTAGCTACAGCGATCGCCCGCCAGCAAGCTGAAGATGCACTCAAAGAAAGTGAACAACGTTGGCAGTTAGCTGTGCGGGGTAGTAATGATGGTATTTGGGATTGGAATGTCAAAACCAATGAAGTTTTCTTTTCCACACGCTGGAAAGAAATGCTTGGTTACGAAGAACAGGAAATTTCTAACAATTTTGATGAATGGTCAAGCCGAGTGCATCCCGATGATTTTGGCTGGGTAATGCAAGTAGTTCAAGACCACTTTGATCAAAAAACTCCTTTTTACATCAGTGAATACCGCATCCGCTGTAAAGACGGCACTTACAAATGGATTTTGGATCGCGGTCAAGCGCTGTGGGATGAAGATGGTAACGCTGTGCGGATGGTAGGTTCCCATACGGATATTACCGAACGTAAGCTAGCAGAGGAACAATTGCATCAGAGTGAAGAACGCTTTCAAATCCTTGCCCGTGCCACCACCGATGTCGTTTGGGACTGGGATTTGCTGACCGACCAGGTGTGGTGGAATGAAAATGTCCAAATACTATTTGGTTATCCACCAGAAGTAAGTAGGAATAATACTAATTGGTGGTATGAATGTATACATCCGGATGACAGACAGAGGATTATTGCTGATATTCACGCCGTTATAGATAGTAAGCAACAATTTTGGTCTAACGAATACCGCTTTTGTCGTGCTGATGGTTCTTATGCATACATTTTTGACCGCGGTTACGTTGTTCTTGACCGTGCAGGTAATCCTGTCCGCATGATCGGCGCCATGATGGATATCAGTGATCGCAAACGTGTCCAAGAAGAATTACAGCGGCAAAACATGCGATCGCGCTTGTTTGCTGATATCACTCTCAAAATTCGCCAGTCATTACAAATCGATGACATTCTGCACACTAGTGTCACAGAAGTCCAAAAGCTACTACGTGCTGACCGGGTATTAGTTTTTCGGCTACGTCCTGATGGTTCTGGGACTGTGGTTAAAGAAGCAGTGCTTCCTGGTACACCCACAATTTTAGGGCGGAACATCGTTGATCGTTGTTTTCAAGAAGATTACGTTGAAAAATACCGTCGGGGACGAATTAGTGCTATAGAAGATATCACCCAGGCTGACATCCAACCTTGTCATGTGGAATTTCTCCAAGAACTGTCAGTCAAAGCCAACCTAGTTGTGCCAATTATTATGCAAGATCAACTCTGGGGGCTGTTGATTGCTCATCATTGTACCCAACCCCGCCACTGGGATCAGTGGGAAACCGAATTGTTGCGACAACTAGCAGATCAAATTGGTATTGCCCTAGCCCAAGCTAAACTCCTAGAACAAGAAACCAGACAACGACAAGAACTCAGTCGTTCTAACGAAGAACTGCAAGAATTTGCTTTTGTCGCCTCCCATGACTTGCAAGAACCACTACGGAAAATCAAAACCTTTGGCGATCGCCTCAAAGCTAGCTGTGGTGATGTCCTGAGTGAACAAGGACGCGATTATCTAGAACGAATGCAGAATGCTGCCCGTCGGATGCAGACATTAATAGAAGATTTATTGACCCTTTCGCGAGTTACCACCAGGGCGCAGCCTTTCGTGGCGGTGGATCTTTTACAGGTTACCCAAGAAGTTTTATCTGATTTGGAAATTAGTATTCAGCAAACCGGAGCAACTATAGAAATCGGAGAATTGCCTGTCATCGATGCCGACCCGCTGCAAATGCGACAATTGTTGCAGAATCTGATCGGTAATGCCCTGAAGTTTCATCAAAAAGAAATACAGCCTATTGTGAAAATCTACAGTCAACTCCTGTATGATCCAGAACACGTCAGTGGTGAACAATGTCAAATCATCGTGGAAGATAATGGTATAGGGTTTAATGAGAAATACTTAGACCGTATCTTTAACGTCTTTCAGCGCCTACATGGTCGTAGTGAATATGATGGCACTGGTATAGGGTTAGCAATCTGCCGCAAAATAGTTGAGCGTCATCAGGGGAGCATCACCGCCAGGAGTGAACCAGGACAAGGGGCAAAATTTATCGTCACTTTGCCAATTCATCATCACTCTTGATTTTTTCTGCTACTAATGGGTTTATCATGCCCCATATGATAATTAGCAGTTTTGCATTTTTACCCATTTATTTGTTGCAATTTAATAATGAACTAATCCTAAGAAACCTCATAAAGGAGAAAATGCAGAGTGAAGGGTCGGCAAACAACCGTCACTATTTTAATGGCCGATGATGATGAGGACGACTGTATGTTAGTTCGTGAAGCATTAGCAGAAAGTCGCTTGACCATTGAGCTACGCATGGTTCGAGATGGAGAAGAGTTAATGGATTATCTGTATCGGCACGGTCGATATGCTGATCCTAATATTTCACCTCGTCCAGGTCTGATTTTGTTAGATTTGAATATGCCGAAAAAAGATGGTCGTGAAGCACTTAGGGAAATCAAAAATGATCCAGAACTAAGGTCAATTCCCGTGGTCGTACTTACTACCTCAAAAGCCGAGGAAGATATCTATCGTACCTATAATTTGGGAGCAAATTCGTTCATCATTAAACCGGTGACCTTTGCAGCCTTAGTAGAAGTAATGAAAACTATAGGAAAGTACTGGTTTGAAATTGTAGAACTGCCGCTATAAGCGTGGGAGGCAGCAATGAAAAGTAACTTAATCAGGGTTTTGCTGATTGACGATGATGAAGATGATTATATATTAACTCGCGATTGGTTTAAAGAATTTCAAGTAGCTTCGTGTACATTGGAATGGGTAAATAACTATCAAGCAGGCAGAGACGCGATCGCCTCTGGGCAGTATGATGTTTATCTAGTAGATTACCGTTTAGGCGATGGCAACGGACTAGAATTATTACGTGAAGCTATTGATCGTGGCTGTACAGCCCCGATTATTTTTCTCACCGGTCAGGGAGACAGAGAAATAGATATCGAGGCCATGAAAGCCGGGGCCGCAGATTATCTCGAAAAAAGCCAATTGGCAGCCCCTTTACTAGAACGTTCTATTCGTTATGCCTTAGAACGTAAACAAAATGAGCAAAAAATCCGGGAACAAGCCGCCTTATTAGACGTAGCAACTGATGCCATTTTTGTCCAGGATTTAGATAATAAAATTTTATTTTGGAATAAAGCTGCTGAACATCTTTATAAATGGAAAAAAGAAGAAGCTATTGGTAAAAAAGCCTCAGAACTTTGGCAAGAAAAAGATTTATCAAAATTACAAGCCGCCCTCTCGATTCTAATGAAAAATCGTGCCTGGGAAGGTGAATTACAACAAATCACAAAAACTGGTCAAGAGATTACAGTTGAAAGCCGTTGGACACTCGTCAAAGATTTTGACAACACAACCCAATGTTTTTTAGTTGTAAATACTGATATTACTCAAAAAAAATTATTAGAATCACAATTTTTACGCGCCCAAAGATTAGAGAGTATAGGTACTTTGGCTAGTGGTATTGCCCATGACCTGAACAATGTCCTAGCACCAATATTGATGACAGCACAACTTTTAGAATCACAACTAGATGATGAGCGCAGTCAGCGACTTTTACCAATTTTAATTAGCAATGCCAAACGGGGAGCAAATTTAGTTAAACAAGTATTATCTTTTACTCGGGGGATGGAAGGCGATCGCACCTTGCTGCAACTCAAGCACATAGTCCGAGAAATCCAGCAAGTAATTCGAGAAACCTTCCCGAAATCCATTAACGTTTCTACCTCTATCCCTCCAAATCTTTGGACTATATACGGTGATGCCACCCAACTGCATCAAGTACTGATGAATTTATGTGTCAATGCCCGTGATGCTATGCCCAACGGTGGTAATTTAACAATCTCCACAGAAAATTTTTTAGTCGACGAAAACTATGCCAGAATGCATTTAGATGCGCAAGTAGGGGCTTACGTAGCAATTACCGTTGCTGACACAGGAGTGGGTATTGCCCCGGGAATTATAGACCGGATTTTTGAGCCATTTTATACAACCAAAGAATTTGGTAAAGGAACTGGTTTAGGTCTTTCTACGGTACTAGGAATTGTCAAAAGTCACGGCGGTTTTGTGAGTGTTTACAGTGAAGTTGGCAAAGGTAGTCAATTTAAAGTGTTTTTGCCGGCACAACAGACACCAGAAAGTCTAGAAGAACCAGAAAAAGAATTACCCACCGGCAATGGTGAATTAATTTTGGTCGTTGATGATGAAGATTCGATTCGGGACATCACCAAAACATCCCTAGAAACCCACAATTATAAAGCGATCACAGCTAGCGATGGCATTGAAGCGATCGCTCTTTATGCAGAACATCGCGACGAAATATCTGTAGTATTAACAGATATGCTCATGCCATCTATGGATGGACTGACAACCATCCGCACCTTGAAAAAAATTAATCCCAACGTCAAAATTATCGCCGTCAGTGGACTGGCTTCCACCGAAAAGGTAAACGCCGCAGCCGACATCGGCGTCAAAGCCTTTTTATCTAAACCCTTCACCGCCAAGCAATTATTGCAAACCATTGGTGTGGTGAAAAGTGGAAAGTAGTTTGTGATGGGGAGATGGGGAGATGGGGAGATGGGGAGATGGGGAGATGGGGAGATGGGGAGATGGGGAACTCGGGGCCCCCACGACCGATAGGGAGTGGGGATTAGGGGCAATGGGGTGATGGGGAGTGTGAGGAGTGGAGGAATAACCACTAACTACTAACCACTGTAGAGACGTGCCATGGCACGTCTCTACAACAACCACTAACCACTAACTACTAACCAATGACAAATGACAAATAATTCTGAAATTTTAGCTGTGAATGACGCTTTTTATCGGGCGTTTGAAAAAAAAGATATTGAGGCTATGAGTGCAGTTTGGTCTCAAGGAACTGGTAGTCTTTGTGTTCACCCTGGCTGGGATATACTCCGGGGTTGGAAAGCAATTTCTACCTCTTGGCAGAAGATATTTAAAAATACTCCTTATATTGAAATTAACACCGAGTTAATTACTGTAGAAATACGCGATCATCTTGCCTACATTGTGTTAGTAGAAAATGTGATGCAAGTGATCAATGGTAGAAAAATCGAAGCGCGATCGCTTGCTACAAATATTTTTGAATTTTTGGGAGGAAAATGGTACTTAATCCATCATCATGCCAGCCCGATTATGCGATGAGATGCGCTAACGTAGTGATATAATTGTCACTATAGCAAAGCAATGAAAAGAATCGGGGTGTTAATCTCTCTGGGAATATTAACGTTTATTTTTATTTGGGGTGGTTTGTTTTCTCATCCTGCCGCATCGCAACAAATAGAATCTCGACTTAACAATTTAGAAGCTGATTTTAATCGCTTGCAGTCAGAAGTAAATCAACTCCAATCCCAGTTATCAAATCGTCCTTCTTCATTACCCAGAACAACCATAACTCCGTCGCCATCCCGACGAAATCTTTCCCAACAAGAAAAAGATAAAATGTTTGATAGACTGGCGACGTTAGTAGTCGAAGTTAAGCGCCAAGTCCAAGGATTGGAAAAGCGAGTTACTAAATTAGAGTCTCGTTAAAAGTTCAAGAATCAATTAATTTGATCAACTATTTGGTTGAGCTTTCCGTGAAAACATAGCGTTTTTCAACCCAAATGGTCGTGGAGTTTTTCTGCATTTGAATCTTTGAATTAGGACAGTTTAGTAGCTTTATTTTTGTCGAATTAAACTTCAGTTTCAAGATGATGTGCCCTTGTCTGGTTTGCACAAAAGGCGAAAGATATTACTGTGTTAAGGTGTAGACGGAAATTGGAAGTTGTTTTTACCTACTAACTACTCACAGCCTTAACCAGCCATTTGTTCACACTAACTTATATCAAGTTCGACTAACTGCTTACGATATTATGCTTGGCTGTTGGTCATTAGTTTTTCCCATTACGGATTACCAATTACCTATTACCAGCATACGCGACAGTATAGGTATTCAAGCGAACATGATATTAACTAAAATCTCTGTCCAGCAAAAATTGATCGCACTTCGCCGTTGCGGCGGATGATTGCTTCTTTGTTTGCCACATCTACTAGTGTCCAACCACTAGAACCGATGCTTTCACCAATATCAATGCGCTGAGTCACACCATTGATTTGAAATAAAGCAGCAGATTTGGATTTATTCTCTGACTCTAGCAATCCCTCAAGAATATAGGCAGGAGTAGGAGCAGATGCAATAGCTGTTGGTTGTTGGTTAATGGTTGGTGGTTGTTGGTTGTTGGGTGTTGGTTTGGGTGCTTGTCTAACTGTAATTGGTGCAGCTTTTATATCTACGGGTTTCAGATTTTGTTGTACTACTGCTAAGACATTTACGGGTTTAGTTGGTTGAATCCCACTATTGGGAGAAGGTTTGACAATAGATGGTGGTTTAGAGGTATTTGTTGTCTTTTGATTCATAACAGATGGCAGTGGTGGCAAAGTTGTACTGATGCCAGAAACCTTTGGAGGTACGTAGCGCATTGGTAATGGCGCTTTATAAACAGGAATATAAATTCGCTCAACAACGTTCGTAGAAGTGGAAGAACTCGGAGTAGGGGATGTATTGTTAGCGGTCAAAACTGGTGGTAGGTTAGGAGGAGGTTGGTCATTCCTGACATAAGCTAAGGCTGTGCGGTTAGTTGTTACTCCTGGTGTGAGTGCAACGTTGACGGGTTTGATATTGGTTTTCGCTTCTTGTCTGTCTATGGCAGCAAGCGAACCCAACATATAATTCACAAAATCTGCTTCTATTTCTGCTTTTGTAGGCAGTTGTGGTTGGGGTGCTTCTAAGGCTTGCTGGAAAGATGCTAATCTGAAGCGGTGGAACAAACCAGAGTTGATTAACCAGACAATGCTAGCGATCGCCACTCCTAAGGTTGTTCCTATACTTAGCATCCGACTGAACCAGTTTCGTGATTTTGGGCGTACTCTCTTAACAACTTTTCTGACAGAAGCAGAATTCACCACTACTGCATTCGGGTTGTTTCTGTAGTGCGCCACTGTTTGTATGTTTTGCCACGGTTGATTTGGCAAGACAACTGGCGGCATCGGGTATGTTTGTTGCGCCGTGTGCGAAGGTAGGTTGGGACTACCATCCAAAATCGAGTCTATATCGGCAAATAGATCATCCATAAAACCATCTGCGTAGGTGTCTATCGTCCAAGGTTCAATGGCGATTAATTCCTCTGATGGTTCTGGAATAATGAGGTTGGTGCTGGCTTCTTGAGACATAGCGATTTTTCAGTTTTAGCTTCGTCGTAGGGAACCAATGAATTGTTAGCCCTGTATGCTGATCTGGGAGCAAAAATCTATTACCTCGTCTCAGTTAGACGAGTTAATGATGGTTTTGGTATTAAATTCGACTGGAGTCAGGAAGCAAGATGATTATTCTCAGTATATACTGATGTCATCAATCATACTTAACTATACCCTGATATACCCTACTACTATACTCCCGCTTCATAAAGTTTGTTGGGAAGCTAAAGCTGAAAACTCAGTATCCGTCTTTGTTCTGCGCAATTCTAAATAAATTAACAAAGCGTTGATATCAGCCGGATTCACACCACCAATACGTGCTGCTTGACCAATGGTCAACGGTTTTACCTTGGTGAGCTTTTCCCGTGCTTCTTTAGAAAGGGTATCAATTGCTCCGTAATCTAAATCTGGAGGTAAGTGGCGATTGGCCTGACGAGCAATTTGCTCAATTTGATTTTGCTGTCTCGCCAGATAACCAGAGTACTTGATATCAATTTCTGCCCCTTCTGTTTCGGCACGGTTGAGGTGAGGATTTGCGAGTCCGTAGGTGTTGAGGTCTAGATAATGAAAGCCGGGACGCCGTAATAGATCAGCGAGGGTGATCGAACCTTTGATCGCTTGTCCTGTGGCTTGGGCGATCGCTTTGCCAATTTCATCATGTTCTTTCACCCGGATGCTATGCAACCGTTCTTTTTCGGCGGCAATATTTGCTTGCTTGCGGGTAAATAATTCCCAACGGCGATCGTCAATCAAACCAATTTCCCTTCCCAAAGGAGTCAGGCGTTGATCAGCATTATCAGAACGTAAAATTAAACGATACTCTGACCTACTAGTTAACATCCGGTAAGGCTCCCGCAAGTCTTTTGTACACAAATCATCAACCAGTGTACCGATGTAACTTTCTTCACGGGGAAACACAATCATCGCTTTTCCCCGCACAAATCGTGCCGCATTAATTCCTGCCACAATCCCTTGGGCTGCTGCTTCTTCATAGCCAGTTGTGCCGTTAATTTGTCCAGCACAAAACAGTCCTTCGATCTTCTTTGTCATCAGTGTGGGAAAACACTGCGTCGCAGGCAAATAATCATACTCCACAGCATAAGCTGGACGTAGCATGATACAGTTTTCCATACCAGGAAGACTCCGCAACATTTGCAATTGCAAGTTTTCTGGCAATCCTGTAGAAAACCCTTGAATATAAAGTTCTGGTATATCTCTACCTTCCGGTTCGATAAATATCTGGTGGCTTTCCTTATCAGCAAAGCGCACAATTTTATCTTCAATACTAGGACAGTAACGCGGTCCTTTCGCTTCTACCCAACCACCATACACCGGGGACAAGTGGAGATTTTCGCGAATCAGACGATGGGTTTCGGCTGTTGTCCGCGTCATGTAGCAGGGCATTTGTTCCCTTTCTACCCACACTTGGGGATCAAAGCTAAACCAACGCACATCGTTATCCCCTGGCTGGGGTTCCATTTTGCTGTAATCTACAGACCGCTTGTCAACTCGTGCAGGAGTACCTGTTTTCAAGCGCCCAGTCTCAAAGCCCAAACGCTGTAGAGTTTCCGTTAGCCCGACAGCAGCAAATTCTCCAGCCCTCCCAGCTGACATCGACTTGTTACCAACCCAAATTTTGCCGCCTAAAAATGTACCAGTTGTAAGAATTACCGCTTTGCATTGGAAACCTACACCAAAATAAGTCTGGACGCCAATGACTTCATCGTTAGTACCCAGCACTAAATCTGTAACCATCCCCTCACGGACAGTTAAATTTTCTTGATTCTCAACAATACCTTTCATCACCGCCGCGTACTCCCGCTTATCTGTCTGGGCGCGTAATGCCCACACCGCAGGTCCCCGCGAAGAATTGAGAATCCGCTTTTGCAGGTAAGTACGGTCTGCCATCTTACCTATTTCTCCGCCGAGTGCATCCACCTCATGGGTTAACTGAGATTTCGCAGGCCCACCTACTGCTGGGTTACAAGGTTGCCAAGCAATTTTATCTAAGTTGAGTGTCAACAGCATGGTACGGCAACCAAGGCGTGCGGTAGCAAGCGCTGCTTCACAACCAGAGTGACCAGCACCGACGACGATGACATCAAAAGCGTCTTGAAAATCTATAGAATTGTGCATGGTCATAATGAGAAAACACTAAGCATGGAGATTCTGATCAATTTTAACTGATACTGTCTTTTCAGATTTATGCCATGTTGAATGGAAAATTAAGGTTGATATGGATGAAAGCGGTGAATGAAAGTTATGTTTTGGAAGGCGAACACTGTCTTGGAAAGCTTTGAGCGGAGAAAACCTTCGCACCCTAACCTTAAGCCGCAAAGCGTCTACAAACTTCCGCCGATGCACACAGATGAACACTGATGGACACAGAGAGATTATTCATTGTGCATGATGTCATTTGTTGGTGTATAAGTCTTGAAATACAATCAGATTTTTGCCTATCGATACTGTTGCTTTGCTAGAGTGAATATTTCTAATAAAACTATCTTTCCCAAAAATTATATTTCTAACTACACTAGACACTCTAGTAACTTCTGATAACTTAAAACACAAATAATTTCATAATATCTAACACTTTATAATCACTTTTAAACTAGTACAAATCCAACCCTTATTGAACAAACCAATCCCATCAGATACAAATACCTACCAATGATCTATCTGTGTACATCTGTGTTCATCTGTGTGCATCGGTGTTCGACATTCATCCAATAATTATTCTCATAGCGACAATTTACATCCAGCAAAATAATTGAAGAAGGCAGAAGTACGAAGGCAGAGGGCTTTTATGTTTCGTTCAGATGGGGTCGAATCCCCATCTGAACGAGAGCCACTGAACGGAGGTTCAGTGGGGGTCTTAAACCCTTGTTCCCTTCGGTCACAGGCAGCTATGCAGCTATGCTGAATTCCCTTCTGCCAACTGAGCCTCCTGCCCTCTGCCTTTCCCTGATAAAAACTTATATAAATCCTAAGAAAACTCAATTCTAAAATGTTCTAACCAGAATCATAGATAATCCCTATTGTATTTTACATAAACTAGAGTTTTGTCAATAATTATCTGCGATAAACGTTGATAAAAAATGTTTACAAAGTTTAATATTATGGTTCTAGACCATCATAAGTATTTTTGCTCAGAAACATGATAGGCGATCAATTTCCCTGGCTCACTGCGATCATTCTATTGCCACTAGTGGGTTCCCTAGCTATTCCCTTCTTGCCCGATAAAAACGGCAAGCGTCTGCGCTGGTATGCCTTGGGCGTAGGTATGGTGGACTTTATGTTGATGTGCTATGCCTTTTGGCAAAATTACGATCCCAGCAGCGCATCTGTTCAACTTGTGGAGAAATACACCTGGATACCTCAGTTGGGTTTGAACTGGGCAGTTTCAGTTGATGGGCTGTCTGTGCCACTCGTACTGCTAGCAGGATTGGTAACAACACTGGCGATTTTTGCAGCATGGCAAGTCGATCGCAAACCGCGCCTATTCTATTTTCTAATGTTGGTGCTGTATTCTGCACAGATAGGCGTGTTTGTTGCCCAAGACATGCTGCTGTTGTTCATTATGTGGGAACTAGAACTGGTTCCTGTCTACCTACTCGTTTCTATTTGGGGCGGACAAAAGCGTCGCTACGCAGCTACAAAATTCTTGTTATACACAGCAGCAGCTTCGATTTTTATTCTGGTAGCAGGGTTAGCAATGGCCCTCTACGGTGACAATATGACTTTTGATATGGTCGAATTGGGGATGAAAAATTACCCACTGGCACTCGAATTGCTGCTGTATGCAGGATTGTTGATTGCCTTTGGTGTGAAGCTGGCTGTTTTCCCCATGCACACCTGGCTACCTGATGCCCACGGTGAAGCGTCTGCGCCTGTGTCAATGATTTTAGCAGGTGTACTCCTAAAAATGGGTGGATATGGTTTAATTCGTCTCAACTTAGAACTTTTATCTGATGCCCACGTTTATTTTGCGCCAGTTTTAGCTTGTCTAGGTGTTGTCAATATTATCTATGGTGCATTGAATTCCTTCGCCCAGCCCAACATGAAGCGCCGCCTCGCGTATTCATCGGTTTCTCACATGGGTTTTGTCCTGTTGGGTATTGCATCCTTCACCGACTTGGGAATCAGTGGGGCGATGCTACAGATGATTTCCCACGGTTTGATTGCTGCAGTACTGTTCTTCCTTGCAGGCGTCACCTACGATCGCACCCACACACTGATCATGTCAGATATGGGTGGTATCGGTCGAGCAATGCCGAAAGTATTTGCCCTGTTTACAGCTGCTGCAATGGCGTCATTAGCCCTTCCTGGAATGAGTGGTTTTGTGGGTGAACTCGCAGTCTTTGTCGGCGTCACCACTAGCGACATTTACAGTTCGACTTTCTGTACTGTTATGGTTTTCTTAGCAGCAGTAGGACTCATCCTCACACCAATTTACCTACTCTCGATGCTCAGACAAGTATTTTACGGTTCAGATGTTGCTCCTGCTTGTGTGATTTCTGATGCAGGTTCACAAAACCAAGACAATGAGGAAGCTGTTTGCTTCGGGACTAACTGCGTCCTCCCAACTGAGGCCAAATTCAGCGATGCTAAGCCGCGTGAAGTGTTTATTGCTGCTTGCTTCTTGCTGCTGACTATCGGTATCGGCGTCTACCCAAAACTGGCTACCGAGATGTACGACGTCAAAACTGTTGCAGTTAATACCCAGGTGCGCCAATCTTACATCCAAATCTCACAAACCAATCCCCAAATATTTGCTAAGGGCTTCCTATTTCCCAAAATCGCAGAATCTAATATAGCTTCCGTTGCTGGAATAGATAAATAACCTTGCGATCGCCTTACATAGTCAAGCTTTGCCGAGGACAGGGAAAATATTCCAAAATCTGGGAGGGGTTTAATAGCCCCTCCTATTATTTTTTTTTAACGAAAATTATACAATGAAAAAGCTATGTAAATAAACGTAAATTCCCTGGTTTCGAGTAGCGCTTTAGCACCAGATTTTTATATCAGAAATTCTAGCCAGGAAACCTACCTATAAAACTATGAAAAATGAAACGACTTTGGAAAAAAACTGCCTTTTTTACGCTTCTTGCCTTAATTGTTTTTAGTCTAGTGGCAAGTAGTGGAACAACAAAGAAAATCCTGAGTCAAGATACTCGTAATTCAGAAAGTTACATTCTTGCTGATCCGCCTCACAAACAGCAGCAATTAAATCAACTTTATATCGGTATAGTTAATGAGATAGTCACCCCTACTCCCGAGACTACTCCTACTCCTAATTTAAACTTGACTAACAGAGAGCGGTTTTTGACAGCAATTACAGATCAATTATCAACAATTCCCCAATTTGGGACTTATGAATATATTTTGTTGCGTGCCTATGGGGCAGCTTTTGTAAATCATAATCCCGAGGTTCAACTTCCATCTAAAGTGTTATTTAAAGATGAAAAAGAAACAAAAGAATTTCAGGATACCCTGACAATGGGTAAAGTGAATGGAACTAACAACTGTTATTTACAAAAAGTAGCAGCCGATGCCTTAAATCAGGCTAAAGCACAAATTAGTATTCCCTTAAAATCTGGTTACGCTGATAGTGACTGCACTCGTAGTTTTGCCGCCAACGTTAGATTTTGGAGAAAGTATGCTAACGATAAAACTTTAGCAAGAGTTCAACAAGGTCAAGAAACAAAAATTTTGGGAACAGTTGCACCTCCTGGTGCATCACAACATCTGTGGGGATTAGCAATTGATTTGCGAGTATCAACTGAAGCTCAAAGACAGGCTTTAAATCAAAATGGTTGGTTTCGCACTGTGGAATATGATGTACCTCATTGGACTTATATTGGTTATCCGCCGGATAAACTGAGTGATTTGGGATTTCAAAATAAAGTGATTGGTGGAATTAGTTATTGGCTAACTCCTTTATAAAATACTTTTTCCTCCCACAGCTAAAAGCACATAGACTTCCACCTTCAATTTTGTCACAAGTGCATAAATCTAAGCATGACGCCACTGATCTAAAACGTCTTTAAATAAAACTTCCTCTAACCAAGTTTTTGCAACCACTGTTAGCGGTATAGCCATTAATAACCCCAAGGCGATCGCAGTTAAGAAGAACGCAGTATTTATCAGGAGGTATGGATTGATTCAACCAATTCGACATCTACGTTGTTGGGCAAGTGCCTTTATCTGTTTGCCCAGATGCACCACCAACGACTACTCCCTGACACATCTTTACTGCTTGATATTTCTACGTAACAAGCTGTGTCACTCATTTGTGTTTAACTTCATCAACGCGTCAATTAAATATGACGTACCTATGGAAGATAACCGACAGAAAAATGTTTGCCCATTTTACCCAGACGAAGAATATCGAAACATGATTCTGTCGGGGATTTTCTTTACAAGATGTCCGATTTTCTATTTATTTCATATATGGCAAAGTTTGGTTATCACGCCTCCCACGAACAGTTCAAGCCGAGCGCTCTGTTAGAATACGCTCAAGCTGCCGAAACAGCGGGATTTAACTTCATATCTTCTTCGGATCACTTCTACCCTTGGAGCGATCGCCAGGGAGAAAGTGGTTTTACCTGGTCTTGGCTGGGTGCAGCCATGCAAGCAACAAGCTTGCCTTTTGGTGTAGTTTGCGCGCCCGGACAGCGCTATCACCCTGCCATCATTGCTCAAGCAGCAGCAACCTTGGCGGAAATGTTTCCTAACCGCTTTTGGGTTGCTTTAGGAAGTGGTCAGGCATTGAATGAAAAGATTACAGGCGATCGCTGGCCCGCCAAAGCCGAACGTAATGCCCGTTTGCAGGAATGCGTTGATATTATCCGCGCTCTTTGGGCAGGTGAAACCGTCACCCACTATGGTTTAGTCCGTATAGAAGAGGCAAAGCTTTATACCCGTCCCCAAATTCCGCCCCAAATCATCGGCGCAGCAATTACCCCAGCAACAGCAGAGTGGTTGGGGGGATGGGCTGATGGGCTAATCACAATTTCTCACCCCTACGAGAAGCTAAAACAAGTGGTTGAGGCTTTCCACCGGGGTGGTGGCGAAGGAAAACCGATGTATTTAAAAGTACAGATATCCTATGCAGCCAACGAGGCAACTGCCCGTCAAGGAGCTTACGAACAATGGCGCACGAACATTTTCCAAAGTCCTGTGTTATCAGAACTCCGCAATCCTCAGCAATTTGACGCGATGGCAGAGTTTGTCAAGCCAGAGGACATGGACGAGCATGTGCGGATATCAGCCGACCCGCAGCAGCATATCGAGTGGTTGCAAAAATATGTAGAACTGGGATTCAGTGAACTCTCTCTACACAACGTCAACCGGGAGCAGCAGAGGTTCATTGAAGTTTTTGGTGAAAAGGTTCTACCAGCATTGACTAGAAAGTGACCGACTTTGTCATCCAATTTTGGTGGATTTTGGATTGACCTCATGGATAAATCCGAGGGCTTGAGGGTTTTGGATTTTAGATTGCGGATTAGACCCCAAGGGCGATCGCGCCCACAACCAGGGGATTGGCAAAAGGGTAAGAATTTTCATGTATTGGTTGTGTACCAAAGTTCATAAATAGCTGTCTTGAAAAGCTTTTAAGTTCCCTCCGGGACGCTACTCTTACCTTGAAGCCAAAGAAGGCGCGTCTACAAACTTTTCAACAGTGCAAGGCGATGGATTATGGGTTTGCTGTTTTAGTTAATCCCTGTTAAGAGTTAAGAGTTCCCCATTAGATGTTGTACTGGAGAGTTGGCACGTTTAGGGCAAATTCCCCACACGCCTTACTATGGCACTGCTGATGCCACACCATTGTATTTAATTCTGTTACATGAAGCTTGGAAATGGCTGGGGGATACTTCGCTACTGCACGAACAGCGAGATGTGGCTTTGCGTTGCTTAGAGTGGATTGATAAATATGGTGATCTTGACGGTGATGGTTTTCAAGAGTACCAAATGCGCTGCAATTCGGGTTACGGAATAGAAAACCAAGGTTGGAAAGATTCTGGTGATGCCATTGTCTACCCAGATGGCACTCAGGTGAAAGCACCCAAGGCTTTGTGTGAGTTGCAAGGTTATGTCTTTGATGCCTGGATGCGGATGGCAGAAGTATTTGATGTGTTAGGGGAAAGGGAATTTTCTGGTGAGTTACGCCGTAAAGCTGCAAAACTGCGTCACTCATTTGAAGAAAGCTTTTGGTGTGATGACATTGGTTTTTATGCCTTTAGCCTCGACCCCGACAAAAAACCAGTCAAAACAGTATCTTCCAATCCCGGTCACTGTTTGTGGAGCGGTATGATTAGCCCAGAACGTGCTGAACGTGTGGTTAAGCGCTTATTTGCACCGGATATGTGGACTGGCTGGGGTATCCGCACTTTATCTACACAAAATTCTGCATATAATCCATTTTCTTACCATCGCGGCTCCGTCTGGCCCCACGATAACAGTATCATTGCTTTGGGACTGAAAAGATATGGTTTTTCTCAAGAAGTAGCTGATGTTGCTTTGGGAATTTTCGAGGCTGGTAGCCTTTTTAGCAATTATCGTTTACCTGAGCTTTACGCAGGAGTTGAAAAAGAGCCTGGAACTTTCCCCGTACCGTATATAGAGGCAAACGTACCTCAAGCATGGGCAGCAGCATCTGTGTTTCAAATTTTACAAGCACTCCTCGGTTTGCAAGCGGATGCCCCAAATAATTGCCTGCACCTAGACCCCTATTTACCTGAATGGTTGCCAGAATTGACGCTGCGACGTGTGGAAGTTGGCAAGGCGTCAGTTGATTTGCGGTTCTGGCGGGATGGAGCAAGTACAAAATGGGATGCTGCGGTTCAAGAAGGCGATGTGGAAGTTAAGCAGCAAACTTGGCAGCCTTGGAGTGTAGAATAATCTTTCACAGTAGTGTAAAAGACTATGCCAGGGTTTTTTGAAAATTGAAACTACCTAGTAGAAATGACGGTGATGATAGGCAAGTTCATAACGAAATTTTTACACAAAGGCTCTGCGCTCCTTTGCGCTTAACTTTTCGAGCCTCTGCGTTCAAATTGCTACTTTCTTACGCAAAGCTGTACTTAATCATGATTATCCACGTTGGGGTGGAAAAAAGAGTACAGGATACCAGCTATAACGTAATAATTCCGCCGCAAAACTGGAAACCAACCATTGTTGGAGTTTACCTATCGTTCCTGAAGACACTGCGATCGCACTAATATCTGCCATTGTAGCCGCCTCTAAAATCTGAGTGACGCAGTGTCCTTCGCGAACTTCTGTCTCCACTTGTAAATTTACTCTCTCTAAATCAGCTTTAATCTGAGATAGAGTTTGCCCTGCCTGCTGCGGTAAGATTTTCTTTGGTACTTCTCGGCGACCAGTATCTTCTAATACCCAGCATAGCTTACACTGTTGTAGATATCTATCAGATTGTTGTTGAGCTAATTGCTTCACCTGTTGCACTAGATAATTCGCCGCTTGAGTATCGTTGTAGGGAAGTAGCAAAGAACGGAAAAGGTGCTGACAACGAAGCGTTAATTCCTCAGAAGTATAAGTAGAGATTAACTGAGGACGCAGTACCAGAAGAGGAATCGTTGTTTTGTGAGACAAGTCAGCCATTGTACTACCCACCAATTTTTCAGTGAGTAAGCTGCGACTTTGAGAACCCAGTATAATCAATTGGGACTGATAGGTTTGGGCAACCTTAAGGATGATTTCCACAGGCTTTCCCGATTGAACTTCTATTTTTACTTCTACATCAGTAGGACTTTCACCAACAGTTTCGGTCAATCGAGTTTGAGCTTGTTCTATTTTCTCAGTATCGGCTCGTGGAATAATGCCTTTTTCCCACAATGGAACAGCGTGCAGAAAAACAATTTGCTTCATCCCCGCAAGCGCAAGACTAGAAACAAAATGTGTGAGACGGTGTAAACCATCAGAAAAATCTGTGCAAATCAAAACTCGTTGAAACATAGATAACCAGTAAAAAATATTTAGAAATCTTCTAATTTAATCCCAAAACCTATAATCAAGTTCGTTTGAATGCTTACAGCATATTTCATTTTAGTGATGAAACTGCAATCATTTTAATAAATTAGCTATAGCAATACATCATCACTTTTCAATCACATTTGAGGCATATAACTAAAGTGGCGCTGCTTGCTGGAAAAGAAAATCAACAGTGAGGAAACTATGCGATCGCGCGCAATTCTCATCCTCATCTCTTTGTTAATAGTCGTCGGCTTTTTAGGTTTTCAGTTAGAACTGAATTTGCCAGGAAGACCGCCTTCTATTGACAAAACCTATACACCATTGACAAAATCTCCCCCCACAAGTGTAGGTTCCTATGATGTTTTGGGTTATGTAGTCGAGTCTGAAAAAGCCGACAGATGGCTGCAAACCGAAAAAGGACGCCAAGCACTTTCTCCTGATCATGGTGCGGTTAAAGTTACCCAAGACTTAATAGATTTGGGTCGTGATGCTTTTTATCAAGAAACCTTTGGTAATGAGTATCTATTTACAGATGTCGTCGGTATTCTGGATAGCCCAATTAATTTACGTAGTATTGCCAAAGCAGTTTTGGGTTTGAAAGGAAAGGCAACTACAAATCTGCAACTGCCTATAGACCAAGATATTACCGTTGGCGATCGCACCTTCAAAGCTGGTACAGTTTTGAATACTGGTTTAGATGTACCTGGAGGTTCGCTATTTCCTTTAGGGTTAATCACTCACCTCGACAAAGGTCAACTGCGAGTAGGAATTACTTGTGCTTTGTGCCATGCAACAGTGAGTGCAGAAACCGGACGTATTTTAGAAGGTGCAATCAATACAGACATCAATTTGGGCCCATTAATTGCGATGGCAAGTAATTCTGCTGCGCTCTTCCGTCAGACAGATGTCAATCCAACCAAAATTACACCGGGAGAACATACTTTCATCAACAACAAAGGAGAAACAGCAAAACTCCCTGACCCAAAAATTATGGAAGATGAGGTTGATGCTGCGATTCTTTCCTGGCCACCTGGTAACTTTGTCTCTAATGGCGACCTCAAGAATAACTCAGCACAAATTCCATCTTCCTACACCCACGAAACTTTTCCCTACGCTTGGAGTGGTGTTGCTTCCATCGGTTGGTTCCATGGACTGACTACATTGAATAATGCCGTATTTGGGTTAAACGCAGATCCAACAACCACAGCATGATGGTGGTGTAGCTGCTAGTGCTGAGTCAATCAAGCAAAATGAAAATGAACGCTTTACTATTGCCAAACCAGATGAGTTGGGAATGGCTGGAACTCTAATGCGTGGTATTGCACCCGACTCAGAAGCTAGTTTGCGAGTACTGCTTGATCGGAATTTGCGTGCAGCTGTAGTTCCAGCCAACCAAGCCAATTCCAATTTGCAACGCTCAAACGTTGACGGTATTTGTTGCGGTAACGGCTGTATTCATTGTTTCCTGTCTGCTACTAATACATTCTGGAAAAGGATTAACGAGAATTGATATATCGACAGATATTTATACTATTAGTTTACACAGTTTGCCGTCATTTATTGATAACCATCGCGTCAATTATGACGAGCAAAACGAATGAAACAAAACAATGAATAAACCAAGAGTAAATAATTTTTTAGAACAAATAAGTACTAGCAAGTTAGTTCACTATTTGCTACTATTTGCACTTGGATGGGGAATAGTCCAAGTTTTGGCTTATTTTTCCACAGTAATTGTAATTTTTACTTTGGCAGCAGTTTTAGCATTTGTACTTAATTATCCTGTGCAGTGGGTGGAGCGTTTTTTACCGCACACTTTAGCAGTCATTTTAGTTTTTTTATTAAGTCTCTTAATTCTTGGTGTTTTTACATTTACAATCGGTTTTGCAGCTTTATCTCAGGGACAACAATTGCTCAGTCAATCTCCAGAGTTTGTCAACTTTATAATATCATTATTAGAACGACTAGAAGCTTTACTGGATCAGTGGAATTTGCAAGTGGATTTAAGCGCTGTTGAAGAGGAACTACGAAATCAAGCTTTAGCCGGAATTGGTTTGGGTTTCGAGACAGTTCAAAGATTACTTGCCAGCTTAGTTGATGTAATTTTGATTGCCGTTGTTGCTTTTTTCATGTTACTAGATGGTGAACGTCTCTGGTATTTCATTCTGAAATTTTTTCCCGAACGTCTGCGTAACGAATTGACGGTTGCTATTCAGCGGAACTTTTTAGGCTTTTTCTGGGGACGGCTAATTTTATCTGTGTTCTTTGGGGTTTCTGCTTTTATTGTATTTTTGATTTTGCAAGTGCCTTATGCATTAATTTTAGCTACCATTGCCGGAGTTTTTGACTTGATTCCAGGCATTGGAGCCACATTAGGAATTAGCCTTGTGGCTTTAATTGTTTTACCTCAAGGAATTTGGCTCAGTCTTAAAGTATTAGTAGGTTGTATTTTACTTCAACAAATAGAAGAGAATTTACTTATGCCTCGCATTATGCAAGGTTCGTTGAATATTAATCCAGTTGTGATGTTTTTTGCACTATTAATAGGTGCAAGAGTCGCAGGACTACTAGGAGTTTTTCTGGCTGTTCCCATTGCTGGAGTAATTATTAGTTTATTTGAAATGGATGAGTTGAAAGCAGATTGACACTAATACCAATTATTTATGAAGATGCACATTATTTTAAAAAACTAACTGCTAAGACGCCATAAACGCGCAAGCGGCTTCCGGAAGGGTAGAACGCTAAGAGTGGAGGGTTACTCATTTAGTACGGCTTCACATTAAATTGATATAATGTGACAATTAAAACTTTGCGATCGCTCGTTGCGATAGATGATGACCTAGAATAATTTCTTGATTCTGAATAGATAAATTTGGTAGGGTGGATACTGTTCATCCTTTACTTTCTCAAAAATTATTGGCGTGCGAGGGATAGCATTGTGCGAAATATAAATGGTATTCGCAATCGTTTTAATAATTTCAAAAACAAACGAATTCCGCTACCACGATTAGAGGAAATACGCAGTGGTCTATTAGAAGAATCAACAATAAGTATTAATTATATAGTGCTAATTTTTGGTTCTTGTATCATCGCTACCTTAGGATTGCTTTCTAATAGTGCTGCTGTGATTATTGGTGCCATGATTATTGCACCTTTAATGTTGCCAATTCGGGGAGTAGCATTTGGAGCTTTAGAAGGCAATGTAATCTTATTTCGTAAAGGTTTAACTGCGATTATATTTGGAACTATTCTAGCAATTGCTTTAGCTTGGTTTATCGGTTACTTCGTAGCGCTTCCAGAATTTGGTAGTGAAATTATCGCCCGTTCTCGACCCACTTTACTAGACTTAGGAATTGCCGTAGCGGCTGGGGGAATTAGTGGTTATGCAAAAGTGGAACCAAAAATTTCTGAAAGTTTAGCCGGAACCGCGATCGCAGTTGCACTTATGCCACCAGTTTGTGTAATTGGCCTGGGTTTATCACAAGTAAATTTGTCACTTAGTATCGGTGCAACAATACTTTATCTAACTAATTTACTGGGAATCACTCTTTCTTGTATGGTGACGTTTTTGCTAACGGGTTGCACCTCCTTTAAACTTGCGAGAAAAGCCCTTGGATGGACGCTAGCTTTTACAGCAATACTTTTTATTCCCTTAAGCATAAGCTTTTATCGGTTAATTAGACAAGCTAGACTTGAAACTAGTATTAGGCAAGCATTGCTGAATCGAACTGTTACCTTTCAACGGGTGGTACTCCTAAATAGTAGTGTGAATTGGTTAACCAATCCGCCACAAGTTCGTTTGAATGTTAGGACAAAGGAACCTGTAACACCAACACAAGTAATCTTTTTAGAAAAATTTTTAGAAAAAGAAATGGGTCAACCTTTCACCTTAATTTTTGAAGTTGGTCAAATTGAGGAAGTTAGGGGTGACACCCCAGAGAATTTAAAGTTTTAAAAACAGTAATTGTGAAAATCAACTAATAGTTTTTGTTGTTGTATAATTCAATTTTAATTTATTAATTTTGATGTAACTTTGTTCTATATTTTGATATATCTATTCCCAACTCAAATTGTCTTCTTTTAGCTGAAAAGCGATTGACACGCTTGTTAAACACTGAATTAAAATTTGCACTTCTTCGCTAAAGTTCAGTAGTGGCGTGACACGAATACAATGGTGCAAAAAATCTCTTCTTCTTTCTGGTGTGTTCTCTCTTGCCTCATGCGGTTTATTTATGCACCATTTTAGTCCTGTCAGTCCACTACTAGCTGCTGATGTCAGCAATAAACCATTTGATTTTGAAGCAAAAACCTATGATTATAAAATTTTTGCGACAACAATTTGTTCTGTTTGTAACAGGAATTTTTCTGGTATCTGTGCTACTTGCTTGTCAAGGAACACCGATCGCAGAGTCACCAACTCCCACAGTAACACCTGCAACAGAGCAAACTCTTGCTGCGAACCAGTTTCCCCCCGTAGCATATCCTGACAGAGAACTGAGTGCTTCCCCCGCAGAGCTACCAGAATTACCTTACGCTTATAACGCACTAGAAAAAGCCATTGATGCAGAAACGATGAAACTGCATCATGACAGACACCATGCTACATACGTGGAAAACCTCAACGAAGCATTGCAAAACCTGAACTGCAAAACAGAAGTGTAGAAGCAATGCTACGCGACTTGAATAGCCTACCAGAGGATATTCGGGAAACGGTACGCAACAACGGTGGCGGTCATCTGAACCACACAATTTTGTGGCAAATCATGAGTCCTAATGGTGGCGGAGAACCAACGGGGGAAATCGCCCAACAAATAAATCAAACCTTTGGTAGTTTTGATGCCTTTAGAAAACAGTTTAAT
>NZ_AJLK01000141.1 GCF_000317205.1 Fischerella muscicola PCC 7414
CTTGGGACTAGTTTCCTATTTGGCGCTGTTAGGATTATGTCTGTGGCTAGTTATCAAGTCTCCTTACCGAGGCATTGAGGCGGTAGTAGTCGCTTACTTCGTGTTTACTTTTACCTGGTTTGAGTGCGCCCAGTTTACGCATCTAGCTTGGTGGTCGCTCAGTTTCTTTGGCATATCCCATCCCCGTGAAAAAGTCACATCTTAATCTTAAAAGTGCTGCAATCATCTGCTTAGTGTGTCTGATACCAGGTTGTTCACAGTCCAACTCAGAGTCACAATGGACACAACAAATGGAAGCTGGTTTTCAACAACGGTCAAAGGATATAGTTGCTTCCCTTGCAGGCAGCAATTACGGGAATACAGCCTTTGAGAATGAAAAGAAATCTTACCCCAAGGCAATGATAGACTTTCTCGCAGGCAACCAACAGAAAGCTCTAGCCTTTTTGCAATCTGAAGATGCTGATGCTACTAGTCACACTCACACCTTGGGAATTGACTTTTACTCTGGGTTCACCCTCAAAGGACAAGTCCGCAAATACTTCTACTTTGGTAAATATCTTGACCCAGCCTATCGGCAGCGAATGAAAGAAGCGATGCGGATTTTGACACAAGTAGATCCTTTTTCGCGCCGTTTTCCTTACCAAAGACAGTTTTGGGCAAACTCAACAGATAACTGCAATACCTGGGTGGATTGTCGCAACACTGATAACCTGAAAGCGATGCGGGAAGTTGCAGTATATTTGTTCGCCCAAGAAACTGGTAATCAACAGACACGGCAGAGATAGCATTATACTCTTTTTTACTCTTAACTTTTGTTTAATTCTCGTTAGCAATAATCGCCGTAGTGATACCAATAGTGCAGAGTATTTCGCATATTGGGATTAGAAATTTTGTTGATGTCAGCAAGGGTAACTTTGCCGCTACGGAAGCGATCTGCCCATTCTTTAGGCACTTTGGGTATACTACCATCATCAACAGCATCCCATTCTCTGATTTGATTAGCCCAGTAGCGATCGCTTGCTTGTTTTGAAGAGATTTTCCCCTGTTTAACTTGACGAGATAAACGTTTGGCTTTAGCTTGGGAAGTTTGCGAATTTATTATTAACATTCCTCCAAGAGCAAGTATAGTTTCAAGTAGCATTTTGATCCCCACCTAAGCTAAAAGTAAATAATTGATATTTCATTGTTAATTACCTCTGAAAAATTGAATTGTATTTTGTTTTTTTGCAGAATATGTTTAATATGACTGCTATATATAAATACACAGACTTACATGAATAATTTACGCAAAATAAACTTTAAAAAATTTGCTAAAGCCATCCTAAATCATTTGTGAAAAAAAATATCCCCGACTTTTTTAAAAAGTCGGGGATATGGGCAATATGATTGTTTCCAACTCAAATAGAATTACTATAAAAAAATACCCTACTCTTTAGAAGAGTGTTTAGAAGGTATTTTTTCACTAAAACTATATAGCCGATGTATGTAAGGTATTACTTTTGCTATTGTTTGAAAGAGAAATTATGTTACTCATCTATTATTCATGATCTGCTTAGCGATCGCATTTACTTCCTGTGTCCAAGGATGTTCGGGGTAGCACAAACTGAAAAGATCCTTACTACCCAGGTAAAACATTTCTTCACACACAGGTAGAATACCAGCCACAGTTGTGCCATAAGTTGAAAATACTTGTTGTCGCAAAGACTGAAAGTTAAAAGCTGGTAATGCCTTATTAACTACTAGCATGATATTGGGAACATCTAATTTACGAGCCACATCCACAGCTACAGCAGTACCTTGATAATCTTGCTGATCTGGTCTGAGGATGACCACAAGAATATTGGAAATAATGATAGATAGCAGAGTTTCTTCGTTAATACCGGGGTGAGTATCAATAAAAAGATAATCTAGTTTCAAACGTTTGGTTAAATGCTGAAAACCATCGTTCAGCAAGCGTGCATCATATCCCTCGCGTAAAATACGAGAAATTTCACCAGTTTTGATACTAGAAGGAATCAGAAAAATATTACCTCTAATGGCAGCATTTTTCTGTCTCATTTTAACCAATGGTGTGACATCATAAGCAGCCTTTTCAATCGGGCAACGTCCCCAAAGATAATCATTCAGAGTATACTTTACCTTCTCCTCATCAAGACCGAAAAGAACGTGAATTCCAGGCGATTGAATATCTGTATCAACAATACCAACTCGCTTCCCAGAACGAGCAATTAGAGTAGCTATGTTAGCGGTTACATTTGATTTACCTGTTCCGCCACGGAACGAATGAACAGATACAACTTTAGACATAATATATCCTCAATTCTTAGTTAAGATGACTAGCTTGGAAATAGGGATTGGGGAAAGGGGAAAGGGGAAAATACTAATCACTAACAACCAACGATCAACAACCAACCACCAACAATTATTCATTTGATTCTGACCATTGATTTCTAATATTTTTTGCTTCTTGACGCAATTTTTGAAAGTATTCACTGCGAGAAATTTCATCTACTTGACGAGCCATCTTAGTCTCATCAATTTTGACTCGGAGTTCCTGCACCTGTTGTTTTAAGCGTTGTTCGCGTTCGTAGACTTCACGAACCATTTTCTGAAATACTCGTCCCAACTGTCCTAATTCGTCAGTGCGTTTAACAAGTACTGTTAGACTTTTAATTTCAAATTCTTTTGCTTCATCAGAATCGATTGTGTCAGTACTAATTTTTTGAGCAAGTTGAGCCATTGGTTTGATCGGTTGAATGACATTTCGCTTTAGCAAGTAATTAATCAGGATAATTACTAAAGTAAAAATTCCAATAAAAATACTGATAAATAAAGAAAAATTATTATGAACGTTTTCAAATACCTGGCTAGCAGGAACATAGATAATTTGAGTGCCAAGAATTTCATTTAGCTTCCAACCAAATCCATGCTCTGTTCCATATGTTTCTACAAGACTCTTCGGCGCCATTTCGGGTGTAGTATGGCAGCTAAGACACTGTGGATTTTTTATAGAAAAAGGACGAGCAGTGTAATACAATTGCTCTCCAAATGTAGTCCGAAAACCTGATTGGGTTTGCAGACTGGGTTGCTTACGAAAATTTTCTATCAGACTAGTCTCAAAATCATCGGCTTGATCTTGTAAATTTGTTGGATTAAGTGTTGCATCTTTATAGAGGTAATTTTCATATTCTTTTTTTGTGCGTAGATTCTCAAATACCTGCCTAGCTGCATAGCTGGGTATTGTTTCTGGAACAAATCTTTCTTGAGTTTTTTCGTAAGGCTTTAATAATTTAATTACGTTATTACTAGTATAATTTCTAACTGAGTTAACCATTTGTATTAGCACTTGCGCTCTATAATTGATTTCATTTTCTGCTGTGTATTCAAGTGCTTTTGATAGAGCCAAGCTACTAAATATAATAGCTCCTATAAAAACTAGTGATAGGAGAATAGTAAATTTGTTTGCAAGTTTGGAATTACTTATCATTCTTCTTAGTTTTCATCTTGATAAAAATCTATTTTCAATTTCTATGGCATTGTATTTATCGTATAAATTTAATAACAGAGACACATCTGAAGAACGTCTCGAATTCCCATTCAACGAAATATGTAAACAGCTCTGACTTTCGTTGACTGGTTAAGCAAATTTAGCTATAACTTTAGTCTTAGGTAAGGATAAATCTAAAACTTAGATGTAAAATTAAAAGCTTGTTAGTAGCACTACCTCGCCATGAGCGACTGACGTAGACGCCTACATCAGTTCCCACAACCCTTATCGTTAAGTTTTATGATAGGTATGACTTGAGTAAAGGAAGCACAAAGAATACAAAGGGAAGAAAGGCACAGATGTTACAAGGAGTTGCTTTAGGTAGAAGCTTCAGAATTCATTGGGTAAGTTTTATTGCTGATTTTCTGTTGTTGGGGATGGTGATAGGGCCACTTGCTGCCCCTTTTCTGACAGCTTCTGGGTTGTTTATTTTACCTGGGATTGCGGAAATTATTTATTTTATGGGTCGTCATGTATGCCCACAACCGGAGATGGGGATGATGTTGGCATCACCGTTTCTCATGGCTGTATGTATGCGTTGCTACGGGACGGTAACGGGTTTATTGTTGACTCGGTTGTTGCTTGGAGTGACTAACGGTAAAGGTTTTTACTGGCTGCATCAATACGGTTGGAGTGGTGCAGCGATCGCTAGTGTGTTAATGATGGCTTATCCATTGGAGTTAGCTGCCGAGGTGTTGGGGTGGTGGAGTTTTAACAATTATGTTGTAACTTTGTTTGGGTTGGTTACAGGTTTGGCGTGGGGTTTGTTTACAATGCCGCTATTACATCGGTCAAAACAGTTAACAGTTAACTGGTAACTGATAACTGATAACTGTTTCTCACCTCTCCAAACTCCGAGGATCAAGCGCATCTCTGAGTCCGTCACCCAGCAAGTTGAACGCCAAAACTGTCAAGACAATTACCAATGCTGGCGGCCAGATCAACCAAGGTTGCAGTACCAGGATAGAAGCATTAGTTGCCAGGGAAAGCATATTGCCCCAAGAAGGATCTGGTTGCTGAATTCCTAGTCCAATCAGACTTAGTACTGCTTCTGCGCCGATAAAACTGGGAACTGCCAAGGTAGCAGAGATGATAATATACGTTGCGGTTTGGGGTAAAACATGGCGAGTGATGATATAGAATGGCTTAGCACCCATCGCTCGTGCTGCTTGTACAAATTCGCGTTCTTTGATGGATAAGACTTGACCGCGAACCACTCGCGCTAACCCAGCCCAACTAATAAACGACGTAATACATACAATTAACAAAAATCGCTGTGTACTGCTTAACCCTGGTGGTAATACTGCACCCAAGGTGACTAATAAATATATGCTGGGAAATGTCATCAGTACTTCGGCCAAGCGCATGATCACAGCATCAATCCAGCCACCGAAATAACCAGAAATGCCGCCAATGATCATCCCTAGAGGAAAAGTCAAGGCTACTCCAACAATCCCAATAAATAAGCTGATGCGACCTCCATGCAACAAGCGACTAAATTGATCGCGTCCTTGGTCGTCAGTACCCAGGAGGTTGATTTTAGCTTCGCCAGTAGTACCAAACAAATGCCAATTTAAAGGAATTCCAGGAAAAATAGTCACTTCATCCCAGCTGGGAGGTAAGGGCAAGCTCAACCGTAAAAGATGGTATTCTGGACCTTGCACAAATAACCGCAAAGGCGAGGGTTTAGTTTTATCTACAATCACTTCGCGATCGCCCGTTTCTAAATTTGTGTCTCCTTGAGTTGTAGGATAAACATGAGGCCCGATAAACTTCCCTGAAGTCGAAAACCAGTAAATTCTGGTCGGTGGCAACAGGGAACCACTTGCTTGCGGAATATAAGGGTCATAGGGAGCAACAAAATCAGCAGCAATTACTGCTATGTAAAATACTAAGAGCAAAATTGCCCCAAATCGCGCCAAAGGATTTTTCTTTAATCTTTGCCACCAGTTCATAGTTAGTCAATGGTCAATGGTCAATGGTCAAGGGTCAATTGTCAATTGTCAATTGTCAATTTGAGATACTATGGACTCTTGACTATGGACTCTTGAGTCTTGACTATATCAACAAAATATAACTTTTCATCTTGAGGAACTTCATGTTCCACTACAAAAACATTGGAGTGGAGATTGGCAATAATTTGTTTGCCTTGCTGTGTCAGAGTCAGGTAACGTAGTGCTTCTTGGATATATGGGTAAACTCCATGCCAGTAGAACTTGGCGTAGTTCTTGCGTAAGTCAGCAGGTGTTTGATATCCCAAAACCTTATTCATCCCAGTTTCTTCAAATTCGTAAAACAAAGAAGTAATTTTTTTCAAATAGCGGGGGTCACTTAATTGTCCGATTAAATCAGCAGCACGAACTAAACCTGCATAGCTACTTGTGCATTGATGATCCTCGGCAGCAGGTACGGGAAAGCGAGTCAATTCAATATTGGTTTTAATAACTTCCGAATCTATCAATTTGTGACCGCCAAAGCGTTCATCAATAAAAAGTTTGGCTCTATCTACATGATAAGGTGTCAAGCTGGCGTCAGAGGCTCCAGGGGCAAGAGAAATCATTCTGTTATCTTTACCCGTAGCATACAAGCCTTCTTCCTCACGGTCTTCTCGGCACACTCCTTTAACATAGCCAATATCATGACATAGTAAGGAAATAATAAAGTGCAACCAGTCTTCACTGGAAACACCCCCTTCCCGAATGTGTTTGCCGCGTAAAATTTCTTGTCCTACCAACGTAACGAGAATCGAATGTTCTACATTGTGATATAGGGCGTCGCTGTTGGCAATGTTTTCTAAAGCCATGTTCCCCGCCCAAGCAATTATGTCTTGATAATCAGTTTTTAAGCAGCCGTAGGTACGACGGTAGCCTTCTCGAATTTGCCTTACAAAAGCATCTATTAATATTTCTGTAGCATTGAACATACTAGTTACTCAGTCGGACAACTAAATTATTTAGGCGTTTATATCAAAATAGCCAAACACCTTGGCATTAAATGAAATTCAGCACAATGCTTGTGTCTCCTTGTAGTTATTATCACTGCTTAATCTGAGATGATGGCAAGCTTTTCTGACTTTACATAATCAATATTTATTTGTCTATTAAAAAACAGGCTTTTGGTCTGTCTCATTAATTTTGAGGGGTTACGGGTGGTCAGATCCCCGACTTTTCGGAAAAGTCGGGGATCTTGCAACCTATCAGAACTAATGAGACAGACCACTATGCTTTCCACAAGATGCAAAACTGTATATGTGTATATTAAATTACTATATTTTTGGAAATATACCCTGTAGGGGCGTACTGCTGTACGCCCCTACTTATGCGATTAATCACCCATTTTTTACTTTGGCAAAATTGTGATTTGTGATAGTTCAGATTCTGAGTATCTTGCCACCAGAAATTGAAAAAATAGGTCATAGTAAATATACATTAACTTACTTAAAACTTTTTTAAGCACAACTGCTTAGTGAGAATCAGGCAGGAAGTGGAGGCAAGACAGTGGGCGAGGAGAGTTATTCGGAACTGGGCACAGAACAGCCAGTGACAATTGAAGATGCTGACTGGGAAGGAAAAAAATTAAAGAGGCGAAGTCCTTGGCTACTACCGTTGTTACTTGGTACTGGCTTGGGAGTAGCGATCGCTTTTGTGGGGATGGGTGTTGTAAGTAACCGTCAGACTCCTAGCAAAAATGCTGTTACAAAATCTACGCAGCAAGTTGCCCCAACCATGACAGTTACCGTAGTCTCAGCAGAAGCTAACAATATAGCCCGTACCCTCAGCACCACTGGTACAGTGGCAGCCCGGGATTTAATACCAGTTTTACCACAGACAAACGGTCTACAAATCAAACAGGTACTAGTTAATGAGGGAGATACAGTCAAAGGCGGTCAATTACTGGCAGTTTTGGATGATTCCCTACTGCAAGCCCAAATTAGCCAAGCAAAAGCAGATATAGAATCTAGACAAGCAGATGTGGCTTCTAATCAGGCAAATCTGGAAGCTAAAAAGGCAGATGTTGCTTCCTTTCAAGCAGTAGTGCAACAAAAACGAGCAGATTTAGCGCAAGCCAAGGCTAAGTTAGAAGAAGCACAAAGAAATTATCAGCGCTATCAACAACTTGCTAACGATGGTGCGATCAGCAAACAAGAATTGGAAACACGGGAGACTACCTTGAAAACTGCCAAAGAAGCAGTCAGGGTAGCCGAAGAAAATGTTCGCAGTGCCCAAGCAGATGTCAGCAGCGCCCAAGCAAATATTAACAGCGCCCAAGCAGGCATTAACAGCGCCCAAGCCAATGTCAAAAGTAATGCTGCCAAACTCCAACAGCTGAAAACTCAACTTGCACAAACTTTGGTGCGTGCGCCTGTATCGGGAACAATTGCTGAGAAACTAGCTAGAGTCGGGGATGTCACGGGTGTACCACCCCAAACTCAAGTCGGAAATGTGGTGGGTGGAACACAAAAATTGTTTTCTATTATTCGGGAAGGCAAGTTGGAACTCCAAGCAGAAGTTCCCACCGTACAACTACCACAGGTAAAAGTTGGTGCAGCAGTAGAAATTACCTCGGATGCTGATAAACGCGTACGTTTACAAGGACAAGTACGAGAAATTGAACCGATAGTTAACGACCAAAGCCGGAAAGCAACAGTAAAAATTGACCTACCACCCACAAACTTGTTAAAACCAGGAATGTTTGCCCGGGCAGCAGTCACAACGAATACAACCACAGGTGTGGTAGTGCCACAAAAAGCTGTCTTACCCCAACCAGATGGAAGTGCGATCGCATTCACCTTATTGGGTGAAGACACGGTTCGCGCTCAAAAAGTAGAACTAGGAGAAATCCTCAACGGTGGCAAAGTGGAAATCAAAACTGGTTTGCAAACAGGCGATCGCGTCGTAGTTGACGGTGCTGGATATCTCAAAGATGGTGACAAAGTCAGAGTGGTTGGTGGTTAGTGGTTGGTTGTTGTTTGGAACAACTAACAACTAACAACCAACAACCAACAACCAACAACTAACAACTAACTAAAATCTATGTCCTTCAATATTTCTGCTTGGTCAATAAAAAAACCTGTCCCCACAATAGTTTTATTTTTAATTTTGACTCTGGTTGGTTGGTTCTCATTTAATTCTTTGGGAATTGATATCAACCCCAATATTGATGTACCCACAGTGCGGGTTACAGTTACGCAACCAGGGGCGGGGCCTGCGGAACTAGAGTTCCAAGTCACCAAAAAAATTGAGGATGCGATCGCCAGTTTAGGCAACATTGATGAACTGCGATCCACCGTCACTGATGGTAATTCCACAACCACAATTACCTTTGTCTTGGGTACAGATACAGACCGCGCTACAAATGATGTTCGCAATGCTGTATCACAAATTCGGCAAAATCTACCCCAAGACATCAATGACCCCATAGTTGAACGTGTAGATTTTTCCGGTGGGCCAATCATGTCCTACGCAGTGAAATCTGACCAACGTTCCGTAGAAGAACTGAGTTACTTAGTTGACCAAACCATCAGCCGTGCTTTGTTAGCTGTCAGAGGAGTAGCCCAAGTTAAGCGTGTGGGGGGAGTTGACCGTGAAGTCCGAGTCAACCTCGACCCAGACCGTTTACAATCTTTGGGGATTACCGCTACCCAGGTCAACGATCAAATTCGTGCCCTGAATATCAACCTACCAGGTGGACGCGCCGAAGTTGGTGGTAGCGAACAAAGTATCCGTACCTTGGGTAGCGCTAAGAGTGTGGATGTCTTAAAAACCTATGAGATTCTCCTACCTGGTGGTGGTTCTGTTCCCTTATCTAGTTTGGGAACGGTAGAAGATAGCTATGCTGAAGTTCGACAAACCGCACGCTTAGATAATAAACCTGTGGTAGCGTTCCAGGTGTTGCGTAGTACCGGCAGCGTCATGGTGACTGTAGAGGAAGGAGTCAAAGCAGCCATCAAGGAACTAGAGAAAACACTGCCCTCTGACGTCAAGCTGGAATTAATTTTTACCAGAGCCGATTTTGTTCGGGAATCCTACAAAAGCACGATCGAGGAACTAATTCAAGCCTCTGTACTTGCAGTTATAGTCATCCTTTTATTTTTACGTGATTGGCGGGCAACATTAATTACAGCAGTAGCTTTACCCCTGTCTATGATTCCTACCTTTGCTGTGCAGTATGCCTTGGGTTATACCCTCAATAGCATGACTTTATTGGCATTAGCATTAGCAGTGGGCAACTTAGTCGATGATGCCGTTGTGGAAATTGAAAACATGGAACGGCACATGGCAATGGGCAAATCCTCTTGGCAAGCTGCTTTTGAGTCATCCGATGAAGTAGGTTTAGCAGTAATTGCGAGTGCAGCAACTATCATTGCTGTATTTCTGCCCGTCGCCTTCATGGGTGGTATTCCGGGGCAGTTTTTCCAACCTTTTGGCGTTACCGTTGCTGTTTCCACCATTTTCTCTACCTTGGTAGCGCGGATGGTAACACCAATGATGGGGGCGTATTTGTTGAAGGATAAGCAAGGAAAGCAACTTCATGGTGGGGAGGTGGGGAGATTGGGAACTCGGGGCCCCCACTCCCTGGGGGGAGTGGGGATTAGGGGCAGTGGGGAGAATTTAATTTTAAGTTCTCCCCATCACCCCGTCCCTATCTCGTCCCGTCGCCGCTTCCAACCATACAAATCCCTACTGCAATGGTCGTTACGTCATAAATTGACGACTTTGGGGATTGCCTTGGCTTTCTTCGTTGCCAGTGTGATGCTAGTTCCCTTTATTCCCAAGGGATTAGTGGATGGGGGTGACATCGGTATTTCCACCGTGAATGTAGAATTACCTCCTGGTTCTACCTTGGCTGATACCAATAAGGTAGTCAGCCAACTTACCAATATCATCAACAAAGATCCACTAGTAGAATCAGTGTTTGCCTCAGAACAGGTGAACTCGGCAACCTTTTCTGTTAAGCTCAAGTCTAAAGAAGAAGGACGAAAGATTTCTCAATTAGAGTTTGAACAACAGATACGTCCCCAGTTTCAGCAAGTGCCAGGAGCTAAAATCAGTTTTGAAAGTGCAGGGGCGGTTGGTGGTCGTAAAGATTTAACTATACTGCTGCAAAGTGAAAATCCTGAAGCACTGAATCAAGCTGCTGAGGCAGTAGAAAAGCAAATGCAGACTGTTCCCGGATTGGTGGAAGTATCTTCATCTGCAAGTTTGGTAAAACCAGAAATTGTCGTCATTCCCGATCCGCAACGCGCCGCAGATTTAGGTGTGACTGTACAAGCAATTGCCCGTACTGCTTCTCTGGGAACAATTGGAGATAATGATGCCAATTTAGCTAAGTTTAATTTGAGCGATCGCCAAATTCCGATTCGCGTCCAAATCGACCCTAAAGCGCGAGAAGATATCAACACAATCAAAAATCTCCAAGTCCCGACTCAAAACGGTAGCTTGGTTCCTCTGATGTCAGTGGCAGATATCAGCTTTGGTAGTGGTCCTGCAACCATCAACCGCTATGATCGTTCTCGCCAAGTTTCTCTAGAAGCTAACTTGCAAGGTATTTCTTTAGGAGATGCCCTGCAAGCTGTGACTGCACTACCCGCTTTAAAAAACTTGCCGCCGGGAGTCAAGCTGCAAAACTCTGGCGATGCCAAAATCATGGCAGAAATTTTTGGTCGCTTTGGTGGTGCATTGGCATTGGCATTAATGTTTATCTATGCAATTCTGGTGCTGTTATATAACAACTTCTTGCATCCTTTCACGATCATGGCAGCATTGCCCTTTTGTTTAGGAGGCACACTCATAGGCTTACTGATTGCCCAAAAAGCCTTGGGATTATATGCCCTGATTGGTATTGTGTTGCTGTTGGGGATTGTGACCAAAAACTCAATTCTCTTGGTAGATTATACTATTATTAATTTGCAGGAAGGGAAAACTCAGCGTCAGGCGTTGATAGAAGCTGGTGTCTCCCGTCTGCGTCCAATTATGATGACTTCTCTCGCAACTATTGCTGGTACTCTTCCCCTGGCTTTGGGTGTCGGTGCGGGTGCAGAATATCGTCAGCCGATGGGGATTGCGATTTTGGGAGGCTTCACAACTTCTACTTTGTTGACACTCCTGGTTGTTCCGGTGCTGTTCAGCTACATTGATAATTTCCAAACCTGGATTATCAATACAGTCAAGTATGGTTTTGGGAAAAAACCTCCGCGTTCAGTAGTGGTTGAGGATGAAGTGATAATTATGCCATCTTCAAGCGAAGATCCACCACATCAGTACTCAATCAGAAAATAGTAGTATAATGGCATTTAGCTTGATTTATGCTAAATGCTATGCGCGGGTGTAATTCAGTGGTAGAATGCCACCTTCCCAAGGTGAACGTCGTGGGTTCGAGTCCCATCACCCGCTTTTGTTATTGAACCGCCAAGAACGCCAAGGGTTCGTAGACTGTGCGTAAGTCCTAAGTTTGATCGGAAGCGATCGCGCCTTTAGTACCTTTAATATAGATGGTTGAACCGATATTAAATCAAGCTGGTTGAGATACAGAACTTGATTGCTTCAGTTCTGGCAAAATTAAATCAAAAAATTAGCATCAAACCCATCGTCAACGGAAATTTGCAGATTATTTACTATGAGAAGGGGATTCAAATCGAAACACTCAACAACATTACTGACTTTAATAGTAAGCTTTCCGATATTTGCGATCGCGTTTATCATCACAGTGCAATTTTATGGAATGAATTAATTAACCGTCGAGATTTAACCTCTCAAGGGGCGAAAGCTAGACGTGAATTGATTCAAGCAATGTTGGAATATCAATATGAAGAGAGATTAGGATTAGAAGGTTATGGGCCGGAAGTTAGTATGTATTATTCCCTGTTAGAAGAAACAGGGATTCATCGCCAGGAAGATGAAAATTGGGAACCTGATGATCAGCAGTTACGACAGGCGATTTTGGCAAAGTTGAGTGAACGAATTTTAGATCCTGATTTGGTAGATGGCGTTACGCGAATTGAGGAAAAGCGAACTGATGAAATAACGGGGAAAAATTTCAGTTAAAA
>NZ_AJLK01000142.1 GCF_000317205.1 Fischerella muscicola PCC 7414
TTTTAAGTTGCGGTTGATGTAGTTGTTACTGCACTCAAAATGTATTCGCTCTTGGTTGTGGCTTCCAGCGAGACGGATTGTATACAATGTCAACTAATGTAAACAATTCAACAACTACCCCAAAAATTGGTTTTTAAGCGATCACCCTTAAGTTGCACTCATCGCTTTACGCTGCTTCGCGTTGTGGTGATATCAAGCAAGTCCGTAAACAAAGCGCAAATATTAATGAGGTCTTGGTCAAATAGGGTACTAGCGTAAGAAGGGTAACACAAGACAATCAAGGTAAAAAGAGCGCAGGAGTGGATGGGGTAAAATACTTGTTCCCAGAAGCACGTCTAAACCTGTCCCGACCTCGGTAGGGGAACGAAAAGCATTAGGCGATCGCACTACCCAAAAGCCCACATTTCTGTAAATGTATAAATACGGTTTCCTTTATTTACAGAAATGATTATCTCAGTACAGAATCAAAGAGGCGTGGGCAAGACAACACTAGCGATTCATATAAGTCATGAGCTACTGTTAAAGGGCAGCAGCAAGGGGAAGTTCACCCCCATTCCCTGTTGTGGGGTTGGATCATCCTACAAGTTCGTAGCAAATAAAACTCCGGAAAACTCTGCGAACCTCCGCGTTGACTCTGCGGCCCTCTGCGTTTTTAAACCCTACAATTTTACGCAAAATATGCTTAGTCATTAGCCCTTATCACAACATCTGGCGCGCCATTAACTGAGCAAATAGTCCTTGTTGTTTTGCCAGTTCATCGAAACTACCTTGCTGTACCACCCTACCCCCCTGAAGTACATATATGCGGTGAGCATTACGGATAGTGCTGAGACGGTGAGCGATCGCAATTCTAGTTACTTGTAATCTTTCCAAACTTTCACTGACAATTGCTTGAGTTCTGTTATCTAAAGCGCTAGTAGCTTCATCAAATAACAAAATCCGGGGTTTCAATACTAATGCTCGCGCAATTAATAACCTTTGCCGTTGTCCCCCAGATAAGTTAGTAGCACCTTCGCTTACTACTGTATGCATACCCATCGGCATACCTTCGATATCATCTGCTAAACCAGAAGCTCGTGCTGCATCCCAGGCTTCTTCCATCGTAATCATTGCCCCACTGGCAATATTATCAAAGATCGAACCCGACATCATCCGGCTATTTTGCATTACCACACCCAACTGCCGACGCACAGCATTCACATCCAACCCAGCCAAATCTTGTCCATCGTAGTAAATCGTGCCAGATTCCGGATGATCAAAACCCAACAATAAACGAAACAGAGTTGATTTACCACTGCCAGAAGGGCCAACAAGAGCAATATACTCTCCTGGTTCAGCTTTGATGGTGACATCATCCAAAGTCAGCGGCCCATCATCTCGGTAGCGAAACACCACATGGTCTACAAGCAGCTTACCCGATAGTCTACCAGGATCGGTTTTGCTGGCAGTGATTTCTGGTATGGCTGTGAGAATTGGTTCCGCACGTTTCCACATCGGTAAGACGCGCATAATATCCACGACTGTGGTACTTAAACTAGTAGCTCCACCAATGAAACTGCCAAACGCAGCATTGAAGGCGAGGAAAATACCAGTAGATAAACCACCACCTTCAGGTGAGTCCTGAATCATACTAGCAGCAACCCAAAATAGGAGAGCATTTGTTAAAGGTGGTAGCACTTTGGTGATGAAAGTCACACCATCTTCAATACCCTGAGTTCTCAACATTAGTTTGAGTTGATGAGTATATTGTCTACTCCAGTAGGCAAAAGCTCGTGACTCTGCTCCCGAAACTCGGATTTTCGATACACCGTTAATTAACTGCACCATCACACCAAAGATTTGCCCTTCTAGTTCCAGCAAGGGACGGAACTTTTGTACAGTCAAAATACCAGAGAAAAGAGTGATAGCAATATTGACAACAGCAACGAAACAGGCAAGCAAAGCAAGTGTTGCACTGTAGTAAAATAATAGTCCGAGATTAAGCAAAGAAAAGAAACTAGAGAAAATACTTTTGATAACAGTACTACTAAGTTTCTGGTGAATTTGCGAGATGCTGCTAACGCGAGATTTCAAGTCACCAACTGAGAACTGCCGGAAAAACGACGCTTGCAAATTTAACAGCCGATCCCATACCGCCGCCTGTGTGGAAGATTCTGCAAAAGTCTGTAGTCTGATAATGGCAAATGCTTGAGTCAGTTCAAACATCGTTTGTCCAAAGGTGACAGCCAAAAGACCTAAGCCAATTTGCGTTAATAATCCCCGGTTAGCATCCGGAATAGCATTGTCGATCAAGATAGCAGTAGCTTGGGGTGTCAGCATTCCCAGCACAGTGGTGATTACTCCCGCCAGCATAATGTAAATTAGCTCTTTGAAGTGTCCTCGCAGGGCAAACTGGAGTAAATCTTGAATTTTAAATTTTGTATCAGGAAAAGGTCGATAAAATACGTAGCCAGTCGGAGCTAAATTAGCAGCAGAGCGCTCATCTACACGGATACGAGTCCGCTCCAAAGGATCAAAAATCTCGTAGCGGTTGTCAGATATCGGTAAGATTGCTACAGGGTGGTCGTCTTTGGTGTAAGTAAGTACGGCGCCAGAATCTTGTTTCCACCACTTGTCAGCCAAAGAAATCCGACGCATCCTGACTCGGGAAGCACGAGCGATCGCTTCTAGTGGTTCTGCTACTCGTCTGAGATCCTCTGATTGAGCGGGAGGACAAATCTTAATCCCCAAAGCACGCCCCACCGCACCAGCAGCAATCATTAAAGCTTGATCTGAAGTATCAACCGATTTTGTCTCGGAAGGAAAAGCTGATTTCCGTACTTCTAGCACGGATGACAGTTCTCCTAAAGCCTCCTGCATTACCTGATAATTGAGACGTTCCCTTTCTTGAAATCTCCGTAATTCTGCGGTTATTTCCGATTGCTCCAACAGTTCAATACTTTGAAGAAAATAGGTTGTCAGTTGGGACAAACTTTTTAATATCCGATCTCCATTTTGCAGATCCGAGGTTGCGGTAGTAGCAAGCTCAACAATGCTATCTGCCTGCAACCACATATCTGCACTCAAAGGCAGAATTCCAGAACTGGGATAAATATCCAGTTCTTCAATCCCCATCCAGCGAACATACCCTTCCTGAATTTCCACCCAAGACACAGTACCAGGTTGGGGTTGGAAAATATCGCCACTATTTAAGGAGAAAAAGTTAATTCCTTCTGGTTTGACAGGCATTTTTGGAGGGACAATTTCAGACAGTGCCCAGCCTAGCTGATTCACCCACCCATCCACCAGCGACACAGCCTCACCATCTTTATTGGCTATCAACCTGTTAAAATCTGCCTTTGACATCTTCAGGAGTTCTGTCTCCTCCATCGATACCGCAAGGATCTGGCGCTGCTCCTCATATTGACTGGGTATTGTCGAGAACATCGCCTCTCCATCTCCCAGAGTCAATAAATAACGCCGAGAACCCTCCGGTACACCATCTTTAACAGCGATCGCAAACAGCGCCATCGAACCAGACTTAATCAACCAAACCGTCTCTGGATCATTTAAAAGTACCGGTTGATTACCCTTTAATATATATTCTTGTCCCTGTGGTATCACATAACTGATTTGCTCTAACATCAGTCACTGCTCCAATTTAAAATAAGAAATTAA
>NZ_AJLK01000143.1 GCF_000317205.1 Fischerella muscicola PCC 7414
GAAATTAAAAAATATTTCAACTTTTGACTTTTGACTCCAGCCCTTTTAAAGTGACTAGAAAAATCTCTTTTTTTCTCTCTGCGACCTCTGTGTCTCTGTGGTTTATAAATAATTAAATTAACCGCACCAGGCGCAGAGAACACAGAGGCAAGAAGTTAAAGAGAGATTTTTTGACTAAAATTTTTATCCACCTTGAAAGGGCTGCTTTTGACTTTTGACTTTCCTAAAGCGCTCCCCCCTCACTGCGAATCAATTCCAAATACTTACCTTCAACTTGCTTCAATTCGTCGTGAGTTCCACGCTGGATTACTTTTCCACGTTCGAGGACAATAATTTCATCGCAATCGCGGATAGTGCTGAGGCGATGCGCCACTATAATGCAAGTACAACCCCGCTGACGGAGTTTCCGGTCGATGATTTTTTCAGTCTCAGTATCAAGAGCGCTGGTAGCTTCATCCATCACTAAAATGGCGGGATTATTAACTAAAGAGCGGGCAATTTCTAAACGCTGTCGCTGACCGCCGCTCAAATTGCTAGCACCTTCCAAGAGTTCAGCACCATAACCCCCTGGCAAGGAAATGACAATATCGTGGATTGCCGCATCTTTACAAGCACGCACCAAATTACTTTCCGGGACAGTGGTATCCCAGAGTGTCAAGTTTTCTCTAACACTGCCAGCAAACAGAAAAATATCCTGCTCTACTAAAGCTAGAGAATTAACTAAAACTTGCCGAGGAATTTCACTTCTGGGTTGACCATCAAACAGGATCTCTCCTTCCCAAGGTTCGTATAACCCAGCGATCATTTTGGCGATCGTAGACTTACCAGAACCACTTCCACCGACCAAAGCGACACGCTGTCCTGGTTTGAGCGAGAAATTAAAGTTTTCAATCAAAGGAGCAGCAATGCGGTTGTAGCCAAATGTGACATTGCGTAACTCGACGTATCCCTGCAATTTAGTTGTTGGTGCAGTAGGTACAGAAACACGCGGTGACACAGAAGCTTGAATGACAGTTTGATCAGGCGAAGTAGATAATTTCTCAAAAATATCCTTCATTTGCTGATTTCCTTTCCTACCTGGGAGTCCAGCCTCTATTTCTTGTCTTCTCAGTTCCCCCTGTCCTCTTTGTCTCCCTTGTCCCCCCTGTCTCGCTTGTTCCCGAACCGTAGGGTTACGCAACACATCATCAAGGCGGGTGATACTACCTTCAACTTCTTGCAGACTGCTTCCCAAGGTGATCAGATTGTTTACAGGCTGCATAAATTGTTGCATCAAAGCCTGAAATGCCACCAGCATCCCAATGCTTAAATGTCCATCTATCACTCGCAAACCGCCCACGGTGATCAGTAACATGGAGGCAATTCTAGAGAGGAAAGAAGGTAAAACTCCCAATGCTTGGTTGGTTACATCCATTTCCTGCTTAGCGTTGATCGATTTGGCATAATAACCTGCCCACCGCGAGAAGAAATCTGACTCCAAGCCGGATGATTTGAGCGTTTCCATACTCTGGAGACCAGAAATTGAAACTCCAGTCACTTTGCCTTGATCCTGTTGATATCGCATATTGGCATCTACCCGCCGTCGTGATACCCACTGCAAGGCGAGGAGATTAAAAGCGACAAAAGCTATGCCAATCGAAGTTAGCACAACGTCGTATTGCAGCATGATCACTGCATAAAAAATTACCGTTAGTGCTGCGATCGCTGTGGTTGCTAATTTACCAGAAAGTAGAGCCGCTAAAGAGTCGTTAAGCTGAACACGGCTACTAATTTCTCCTGCAAATCGTTGGTCGTAAAAACTCACAGGTAAATGTAAAATATGCCACAGGAATTGGCTGGACATGCCTACAGAAAGCTTGATTTTCATCCGACGCAGGGATTGCAACTGTAGTAGAGTCAAAAATCCAGTAATTACTGCTGTGAATACAATCCCCACAATCAGGGGATTCAACCATTCTTTGCGACCCTGAATTAAAATATTATCTACAAATACCTGAGAAAAAGCTGGCATTGCCATTCCAGGAATAACCAAGAACAATCCTGCTACCACACAGTAAACAAGTGCCACAACAGAAAAGCCCATTCTTTGCCACAAAGCTGCAATAATGCTGGGTTTGCGTCCCCCTCTTTTGAACTCTGGGCCAGGCTGCAAAACCAGCACTACGCCTGTAAAGGAATTGCTGAATTCCTGCATGGAGACATGGCGTGGCCCACTGGCAGGATCATTGAGATAAACTCGATCCTTGCCAAATCCTTCTACAACCAGGAAATGGTTGAAATTCCAAAACACAATGTAAGGACATTCCATTTCCCGCAGTCCATCCAAATCTACCTTGAAGCCTTTAGCATTTAACCCATAGCTTCTAGCAGCAGCGAGGACGTTAGTAGCTTTACTCCCATCACGGGACACACCGCAATCTTGCCGGAGTTTCGCCAACGGCACAATTCGACCGTAATAACCAAGAATAATTCCTAAAGAAGCAGCGCCACATTCCACAGCTTCCATTTGCAGCAGTGTGGGAGTACGACGCCGAGTATCTTTACGCTTTTTAGGTAGTGATTTTAATATTCGCTTTAACATAGTTATTTATCAATAGTTAGTAGTTAGTGGGTAGAGACGCGATGTTCCTCGCGTCTGTACATTAGTAGTTAGTGGTTAATTATTTACTACTCCCCATCTCCCCATCTCCCCATCTCCCCACCTCCCCATCTCCCCACACTCCCTACGATCCACCCAAAGACTTCAGAATCGGCAAGACAAAATTAATGGGTGCTTCTTCTTTGACGGTGATCCGTACAGAGGAAGTCGTACCAGGAGTAATTTTCTGTTCTGGGCCTTTGGAAGAAGACCATTTGTAGCCACTGAAGGTGGAAGTGTCTGGTTGAAGTTCGGCGATGACTTGAATATGAGGTTGTGCTGTGACTAAACTATTGACGATGTCTGGATTACCTACAACCTTGGCTGCACCTGCTTTTGTGATCGGGAAGGATGAAACATCGGTGATTGTGCCAACAATACCGCCAAAGCGTTCTCGCTCGACTGTAGAAGGTGTAATTTGTAACTTCATGCCCTTTTTGAGCTTTTTACCGTCATTAACAGGAATAAATGCAACTGTTTGTAATTTTGTAGATGGTGTTTGTTGGATATCGATTGTGCCAACGCGAGTTCCTGGAGCCAAACTTTGTCCGGGATTGACGGTAAGTTCTAAAATACGTCCAGTATAATTACTGGTAAACTGAGAGTTATTTTTTAAATTTAATTCTAGTTGGGCAATGCTGCGCTGCAAATCTTGAATCTGATTTTTCCGAATAACTGAAGCTTGGAAATTTCTTTCTTCTAGGCTTTTTTGTTGAGTGTTTAGTTCTGTCAACTGGGTTTTAAATTTGTCAATTTGGTTGAGGTTCTCTAGGTAGGATTTTTGAGCTTGAACCTGACTGATGTCCAGCTGCTTGAGTTGTTGTTTCAGTTCGGAAATTTTTTGCAGACTATTGAGGTAGGTTTGTTGTGCTTCCAACACTACATCATCCGAAATAGCCCCTTCATTCTTGAGTGCTTGACGCCGTTCTAGTCTCTGCTTGAGAGTAGGAGCCAAAGTTTCAGCATCACGTAAATTTTGTAATAGGTTTTGTCGCTGTTGAGCGATCGCATCCAGGTTTTTACTTTTGAGAATTGGAGTCAAAGCCTGGGCTTGCTGCAATTGTACTTCTAAGTTTTGGCGCTGTTGAGCGATCGTAATAATTTGCTGTTGAGTGCGTTGGTCTTGAAGTGAATTAGCATCTTGATCCTGAGCTTGCAGTTGTGCTAGTTTAGCGCGTTGTTGTAGCAATTGGGCTTGCAGTTCATTTTGGTCAATGGTTCCTAACACCTGCCCTTTCTTCACAAAGTCGCCCACACGCACATTTAATGTCTGCAATTGTCCTGAAGAAGGAAAATCGAACCCGACTACTTTGCTAGGAAAGATAACTACACCTTTACCCTCAACTGTAATCGGGATACGACCCAATACACTCCAGGCCAAACCCGCTGCAACCAAAGTACCTAGACCAATTAAAGGTAGCCACTTAGTTGGGCTAATTACTTGCATTAATTGATCTAAGCGCTCAGGTGAAGATGAATGATCTAAGGCTTGTTTGCGAAACAGATTATTTTTTTGAGTAACCATAATCTTATATCAGTTATCAGTTATCAGTTACGAGTTATCAGTTATCGGTTGATAACTGTTCACTGTTCACTTAATTTAAGTGCGGCTAATTCTTTTGAGCATCCAGTCAAATCTGGCTCCAGCTAGCGCTACTTGCGCTAAAAAATCGGAGTTCAGTTCATTCTCATATTCGAGATTTTCACCCAGCGACTGACCCGTACTATAACTGAGTCTGCCGTATCCCAGTCGACTGACTATTGCCCGTTGTTTATCTGCCAAAAGAACTGCTAGAACTCGATAAAAACGGGCAGCAAAAGCAACATCATGGAGTAATTTGGCGGCTAATCGCCAGCGAGGAATCGACAAGACCACTGAATCTTCTGCGGCTTTCACACTCATAGAGGGGGGGGGAGCCTCTACAAAAGGGGTTTCTCCAACTATGTCACCCCTAGACAATCTCGCAAACTCCCGTTCTACAGTTTCGCTGTTTTCTAAATTGGAAAATGCACGAGCTAGAGGATTGCGATCGTCTTCGGAGGTAGAAAGTGTCAATTTTCCATCTAGGAGGATATGCAACGCTTCGACAGGTCTACCACTATGAATAAGGACGGTACCTGCGGGAATTTTGTTTACTTCTCCTGCAACAATTAACCAATCGATATCACTATCATGCAATTCCGCGAAAATAAATAAGATTTCTCTCAACTGAGGTTGGCTGAGGACTAGTGTGCTGTGACCGAGTTGACTAACTATTTTCTCTACTCTGTCTGCAAGTAGAATCGCACTCGCCCGGTAAAGATGGGCAGCAAAACTGACATCTTGTTTCAGTTTTGTTGCTAACTGTTGTTGCGGAATCACTAAGACTTGGGAATTATTGAGTGCCTTAACAGTGGTAGAAGGCAAGTATGACTCTATAAAAGGAATTTCTCCTACCATTTCACCACTTGATAATCTGGCGATTTCACGCCCTGACATTTCACCACCTTCTAAGGCAGCAAAGGCACGTCCCAATGGGTTGTTGTCAGCCTGAGATATAGAAACTGTTAATGCTCCATCTAAGAGAATATATAAAGCATTGACAGGTTCGCCTTGGCGGATGATAACTTGACCTGTAGTAATTTCTTCTCTACTACCAGTCTTCAGCATCCAATCAATATCACTATTACTAAGTTCCTTGAGTAGAACTTCTGTCATAATTAGACTCTCTTATATTTTCTAAGGGTGTGAGAGTGTTTTTACTGGCTAAAAATTTAACAATGGAAATAAAGAGGCTTTGCAGAACGCAAGCATAAAATAGAGTGGCCTTTGTTTGAACCTTTGTGTAACTATCTGAGGTAGTTTAGGAATTTATGCAGCCCTGAAAAAATTTTATATTTCTTCACAATATTTTCTGATTCAGCATTGCCAGCTTAAAACTATAGAAAATTCGTCATAGTAGCATTGTCTAAAAATTCAAGCCGATGAGAGGAATGGCAGAGAAGATTTTATCTACAGATTGGGAAACTGACTGTGTTAAATCATCGGGAACCAAACTGAGTTGATTAGCTACATAATGAACGTTGTCTTTACCGGCTGCGATCGCATCTATTTCTTGCTCAGTCAACTCTACAGATTGATTGTCGTTAGGAATTTCATCTGACATAGATTCTCTCCAATTTTTCTAAATTTTTAATTTAAAAAAACAGAGAATTATTCATGGCTGAATAATTTTTAAGTCGTCTCTGTTTTTTTGTTAAATTGAAACCATCTAGCTGATACTTATATCTTGGATGGCAGTAGATTCTATATTAGTAATTTCGATGTGTAAAGAATTGAACGAACCTTCTGAATTAACTATACTTACCTGATCTAAGACAAATTTACTTTGTTTGAAATTAGCTATATTTACCTGACTTATTTGATTAACATCTTTAAATAAACCAGATAAATTAAGACCGCCTGACACTGCATCTAATTCCTGCTCCGACAATTCTATTGCTTGGTTATTTTCATCAAAGTTAATCTCATTAGACATAATTTACTGCGTTTTTTTGTGTTATTTTTTTTGAAAAGCAGAGGCGTACCTCTGCCAAGAAAAGAAGAATTGTTGATTGAAAAAGTTAAACTTCTGCTTGCTTTAGAACAAGAGATTCGACTTCAT
>NZ_AJLK01000144.1 GCF_000317205.1 Fischerella muscicola PCC 7414
GAAAGAACCAAATGGAGTTGCAGCTGTACTTGATTTAATGCTCTCTTGGCTAGCTGCAAAAGCGGTAAGTTCGTTCAAGCTAGCGCCACCAGCTACAACATCTAGTTCTTGTTCAGAAAGTTCAATTGATTTGTTGAATTCGTTAGACATAATTTACCTCGTTTGTTTGTGTTTTGTATTGTTTGGTTTTTTGAAAAGCAGAAGCGTACCTCTGCCAAGGAAATGAAGAATTACTGATTTAGAAGCTTAAACTTCAATTTGTTTTTGAACAACAGATGCGATTTCTAATTCCTGAATATCTGTTTCGGAAAAAGCTCCAAATGGAGTAGCCGCTACACTTGATTTAATACTGTTTTGTTCAGCTGCAAAAGCGGCAAGTTCATTCAAGCTAGCGCCACCAGCTACAACATCTAGTTCTTGTTCAGAAAGTTCAATTGATTTGTTGAATTCGTTAGACATAATTTACCTCGTTTGTTTGTGTTGTTTGTGTGTTGTTTACTAGTTGAAGAAAGCAGAGATTTGGAAACCGTTTAATTTGTTTTTTGGTTGCCTTTGCTTCATTGCTTTCGTAACTGAATTCATAGTAGAATTTTGTTCAGGGATTTCACATCTGAAAAACGTCTCGACTCTTATCTCAACTAAATAAATAAACACACTGTGACTTTCGTTGATTAAATAAGTAAATATTCCTATGACTAAAGTTGGAGATTGTAGAGCAAAATTCAATCTCTTCTAGTTCTTGACTTCAAATTAATGAGTAATACTCGCTAGTTACCCTTAAATTAGCTGCTTTTTTGACTATCTATGATGCAGACATAGTTCTACACTAGGGTAGTACTCCTGCAAAAGTTTAGATGCACTCCCATATGATTCGTCTGTTACTTGTAGATGACCAGACTCTTATTCGAGACGGTATCAGGGCTATGCTAAATTTAGAGCCTGACTTAGAAGTTGTGGGAACTGCGGATAATGGCGAAAGTGCGATCGCCCAAGTAAAGACATTACAGCCAGATGTTGTGTTAATGGACGTGCGTATGCCTGTGATGGATGGTACAGTGGCTACTGGCATTATCTCCGAGCAATTTCCAAATACAAAAGTGATAGTCCTTAGCACGTTTGATGATGATGAATACATTGCTGATGCAATGCGATCAGGAGCAAAGGGCTATTTACTCAAAGATATGCCGTCTGAGGAATTGGCGCAGGCGATTCGGTTTGTCCATAAAGGTTACACCCAAATGGGGCCAGGACTTTTAGAAAAGATAGTTCCTAAAATCCAAAGTTCAGAACCTGTTAGTCCAAAGTTACCTGAACCAAAATTGGACTTACTGACTGATCGAGAACAAGATGTATTGCGCTTGATTGCAATTGGTGCTACGAATCGCGAAATTGCACAACAACTTTATATTTCGGAAGGGACAGTCAAAACCCATGTCACCCACCTGCTTAATCGTCTAAATCTAAAAAATCGATCGCAATTGGCAATTTATGCGAACTCAGTCTATGGTGCGTAAAGTTAGGCAGAAGGCAGATGGTGAGGCAGCCCCCGTCTTGGCGGTTTCCGGCGATGGGGGACTGCCGAACCCGAAGGGCAGATGGCAGAAGGGGTAAGAATTTTCATGGCGCGTTTCAGGATGAAATAACCAGCGTGCCAACTCACCCTGGCGAATCGCATCCTGCATTTGGTCAATCAATTGGATACCTACCATCTCAGTGATTTCCTGACCAAAATTCACTGCAAAGTCATGATTAAGTTGGGATCGCAAAGGCTCAAGGTTTAGTAAATCAGCTTGATAAAGACGAATGGTTACTGGAATCACAAGTAAAGAAACGAAAATCCATGCGTCCAGGGCCAAGATTACCCGCTAGATAACCGCTAGTATCTGGTAGCCATTCTGTTAACCAAGCAGGTATTGAATCAGGATAAATATTGAATCTGTTCGCTACTTCTTTGCCAAATTCATCACCTTTAAAACGATAAATTTCATTTAAGCGACTTGGGTCAATCCAATAATATTCGCGGATATGATAGGTAAGAGGTGCTAAACGTTGATTTACATCTATAGATGCAGAAATTATTATCATTATTGGGCAGAAGAAGTTCTGTAGCTGCACGTAAAGCAGCATAAAACAGCACCTGAATTTCTAGAGGATGTTCGTAGACACCCATACGTCGGTCAATCATAAAAGCGCCATCGAGAACCAACATTGTTGGATACATGGCAAATCGATGGACAAGACACATTTCCAAAATTAACTTGATTCCCTGTTGAAATTCGGTTTTGTGGGCAAGTGAAATATCGCCTGTGGCTTTCACATAAGCTCGTAGTAAGATAATCCACCATAAGCAAGAATCAACAGGTGGAACTTTGGCGATCGCGTGTTCCCCAAAATCAGCAGTCAAATACTCTTCACCATCTTTATGTTACTACTTTAAAACTGGCTGGCATTATTCCTGGCCCCGGCTGAAAACAGTCCATTTGCGGTTCATGACTCTGCAAAGCGAGAGTTT
>NZ_AJLK01000145.1 GCF_000317205.1 Fischerella muscicola PCC 7414
CGCTGAGGGGGTGACAAGGGGGATGTAACTTAGGCTTGGCTTGCCTTTCACTTTAATCACTGCTGAAAAGATGAGAATTAATTGAGCGCGATCGCGCTTTGTGAAAATAGGAGTTTTGAGTGCTGATGAATAAGAAAAATCTTGCTGTTGCTTTTTATCTTTGAGGGCGTCCGTCACCTGAAAGGCTTGCCCTGCCACAAGTTGACTGCGGTTGTCACCCCCTCAGGCGATCGCTCATATTGCTTCAAGCCAGTCACCACGATTATGCTACCGTGTTGGCAATGAGGCACAATGGTTACCTCGCCCCGGAGCGATACTACCAGATAAGCTGTTTCGCTTTGGTGCGCGTAAACGGTTGAACTTACCTTAAACTACTAGTTCACCAACCCTTACAGTTAATAGAGGCATGAAAAACAGATAATTTACCTGTCTGTGTTTAGGGTTCGGACAATCAGAGCAATTACAAAACCATCCACTGCCAAGTGTGACCTCAACACTTACACTTTGTTCTTGCTAGCAGAATCAAAGTATTCAGGTTGCCAATGTTTGGCGCAGATAATGGAAAATTTGTCTGATGATAGCGTTAACAGATTTTTGCTACGCGAGAGATACGAACCCAAGCTATAGCTTGAAGAAATTAAATCAAACATCAACTTAATTGGCGGTACTTTAAGTGGTGACGATACGGTAATTGATAAGCCTCATAGCGACCCGAAAATGACGGAATTGATTGGTTACTATTACTCAGGCAGACACCATCGCGCTGTCAAAGGAATTCAGTTAATCACCTTGTATTACACGGATGTATCTTTTAAGTCAGTGCCAGTAAATTATCGGATTTATAACAAGCAGGAGGGAAAGACTAAAAATGACAATTGAGGAAATGATAATTGAGGTTTTAGACTGGGGTTTAAAACCTAAAACTGTAACGACAGACAGTTGGTATTCCAGCCAAGAAAACCTAAAATTACTGAAAAACAAGGAATTAGGGTTTTTAACTGGTATAGCTAAAAATCGCTCATGTTCGGTTGACGGTAAAAATTTTACTCAAGTTCAAAATTTAGAAATTCCCGAATCTGGTTTAATAGTGTATCTCAAAAATTTTGGTCAGGTAAAAGTATTTCTCAGAAGGTTCAAAAACGAAACTTCCAGATATTACATTATGTATACCCCGGAAAAAGATGCATTTTTCTCAATTACTAGAGCCGAATTCAGGGAAATTCATTCAATACATTGGGGGATTGAGTGTTACCACAGGGCCATTAAACAAGTATGTGGTATTAGTCGATTTATGGTAAGAACCACTGACGCTATCAGAACTCATTTTTTTAGTGCAATTCGAGCCTTTACACAACTAGAATTAATGCGCTCCGAAGAATTAATTGAAAACTGGTATGAAGTGCAAAGAAAATTATCTCTTCAAGTAGCTCGTGACTTTATTTTAGAACACTTAACTCAGAAGTTAGAATTGGCTGCATAATATCAATTTTCTGACAATGCGTAAGTTCTGAATTTGTTGAATTGCTTAACTCTTCAACTCTCCAAACTTGGGACTCCACCACCCTTTTTGGGTATTGAAATAAGCTACATCTTTATGTTTTTGATCACTGCGGGATTTAGGATTTGAACACCGCAGCATAGTCTTATTTTGTCCGTCTTTTATATAGGTGTATTCTTCTAAAGGTTTCTTACACACTGGACAAGGATATTGTGTTATCTTAGTCGGAGGTTTTTGAGGTTTTGCATCTTCAGCAGCTTTTGAACGAGGTGCTTCCCAAGTTTTGCTGTATTCGTTCCAAAATAAAACTACATTCTCACACCCACTGACACATTTAAGAAAGTATTTCTTTTTGACTTTATTAC
>NZ_AJLK01000146.1 GCF_000317205.1 Fischerella muscicola PCC 7414
TTTATTACTAGGAATTTTGGCTAGATTGTTTTTGCACTCAGGACAACGAGTTCTGGAAGTTTCAAATTTGCGTGTAGTTACACCAGATGCTTTCGCACCATTTGCTGAAGAATTAACAGGTACAGTTTTGGCTTTTGCTAAGGCTGGTGCAAAGTAATTTTGGTTCCAATTTGTCAGATAATGCTGCCAGGGTTGTTTTCCAGAAGCGATCGCATCCAGTGCATCTTCCATTTTGGCAGTAAATTCTGTTTCTAATAAATCTGGTAATGCTTTTTGCAAAAACGCATCAACTTCCAAACCCAAAGATGTCGGCTGTAAGTTTTCCTTGGTGAGTTGGACGTAACCTCGTTTCTTTAAGGTTGCGATCGTGGGAGAATAGGTACTGGGACGACCAATGCCTTTGCGCTCCATCAGTTGGACTAATTTTGGTTCGCTGTAACGTGGTGGTGGTTGGGTCTGTTTCTTCTCGTGTCCTGCATTCTCCAAAGTCAACATCTGTCCCTGTTGCAAGTTAGGCAGAATTGTATCTTTGCTGAGGTTTGACCAGTAACGAGCATAACCGAGAAACTCTACTACTTGTCCTCTAGCTTGCCATAAAAGTTCACCCGACTGAGTCACAACGAGGGTTTTACGGAGAATCGCCGGACGACATTGGGAGGCGATCGCTCGTTTCCAAATCAGCACATACAAGTTAAACTCATCGGTATCAAGTTCTACTCGCAATTGAGCAGAAGGACGAAAAACATCGGTGGGGCGAATCGCTTCGTGGGCTTCCTGAGCTATTTTACTACTGCGGTGTCTAGCAGTTTGCTGTGGTACATTCTCCGGATCATTTTGCTCCAACCATTGACGCGCACTCTTGCAGAACTCTGGACTCAGCATGACTGAATCCGTCCGCATGTAAGTAATTAGACCCGCTTCATATAACTTTTGGGCTACAAGCATTGTCTTCTCAGGGGGAAATCGCAACCTAGAACCAGCAGCCTGCTGAAGAGTAGAAGTAATAAAGGCTGGAGGTGGTTGGCGGTTGACGATCTTTCCCTCATATTGGGCAACTTGATGAGGATGGCGTTTTGCTTGTTCAACTAAGCGTGTGGCTTCGGCTTCCGAAAGCACACGGGTAGACTCGGTTACTTCTGTATTATTTACAGCGGTATCATCATGCACCTCAGTTTCCTGCTTTGTTTCTTCCTTGGGAGCATTGACAGTTCCTTTGTAGAAAGCGCGGAACCCTTCAGCGTAATCTACCCAAACACTCCAATAATCTTGGGGAACAAAAGAGACAATTTCCCGTTCACGCTGGCAAATCAAGTGTAAAGTAGCACTCTGGACTCTGCCAACACTTTTTGCTCCATTATTCAACGCCCAAACTAAAGGACTCCCCTTGTAACCTACCAACTTATCTAAGCAATCTCGACACAACCCTGCTCCGATCAAGTTAGAATCAAGTTTTCTGGGATGAGCGATCGCAGCGCGCACCGCAGACTCTGTAATCTCTGTATAGACAACCCGTTTTGGTTCCTTTAATCCCAAAGCTTCTTTCAGGTGCCAAGCAATGGTTTCTCCTTCTCTATCAGGATCTGTAGCTAAGATAACTTCTTTAGCTTGTTTGGCAGCAGCTTTTAGCGATTGAATCGTTTCTTTTGCCTGCTGATCGCGGGGGATGTAGCGACACTCGACACTGTTACCATCCATAGTAAAGCCCAAGGAATCCTCGCCTTCATTGCTGAGTTCGCGGATATGACCGCAACTAGCACGCACAATCCACTCTGTTCCCAGGATTTGACTAAGCTTTTTGACTTTACCGGGGGATTCAACTACTAGAAGGCGTTTAGGCATGGCGCCTGACCTCTGGATGCGACCTAACAGTAAGTTCTTAGTTTTTTATAGTACACTTGTTTGGCGTTTTGTTATTAATATCTGAATAGAATTTAAAGCGGTGAAGATAATTATTTTAGAAATCGAACACCTATGAACACAGATACACACCGATAATTTATCTGTGTGCATCGGTGTGCATCTGTGTTTGACTTTTCAAACCTTACAGTGTTTGAAAGCCTTTTGCTGCTTTCTTTTGTCCCTTGTTTTTAGGTTTAGATTTATGGACTTCTCCTAAAGCCTCTTGGAATAAATTATGTAGATGTACAGGTACGCTAGCTATTTCTGGTAATTCTGGTTCTAGAGATTTATCATGTTCTTGCAAAAGTTCATCTAAGTCATTTTTCAAGTTAAAGTCTGGACGTTGTAGGACTGTTTGCAATATTTTTTCTAATGAATTTGGATACTCTGCTGCTAGGCGATACCAAATGAAAGCATTGATATTTTTACTTTCTAAATAGTGGCGAATTAGCTTTTCGGCTCCTTCAATACTTTGCCAATCTTCTGCTACTAAAATAGTTTTGATTTTAGTGTAGGTTGGTAAAAACATCTGTCCCCAACGGGGATGAGAAAGGGCTGTTACTGCTTCTGCTTTTTTGAGTTCAGCAGGCAACTCTACTTTTGATGCTACCATTTTGGCTGTGGTAGTTTTGCTATTCAATAATTGCGATACTACCTTAGAGTCAGCACCCAAATCTGCTGCTGCGTTTTCGATTTCCTCTTCGTCAACTCCTGCTTCTTGAGCAATTTCGGCGAGGGATTTTGAGGAATCAATTCCTGCTGCTGCTAAGCTTTTTTCTGTATTTATTTCCTGGAGTTCAGCTATTTTTTTGTTGAGTTGGTATCCTGGCATGGTTACTTCATCACTACCAAAAAACTCAACAAACTGTTCATGATATCTGACTACCGACTGCCAAGCTTCTTCTAATAAATCGGGTGCATCACTATAAAGATGGTTTTTGTAGTTTTCTTTAAAATTACCAATAGCCACCGCTAATTTTGGTTTACCCAGTTTCCCCATTTGTGTATAGGGGCCAGAAAATGTCAAGTAGGATTCTGTTACAGGAGAAATGCGAGTCAGGAGAATTTCTCCTTCTTTTAACCGCGACATTTCCTGTTGTGTTTTAGCATTGTTGAATTTAACAATGTAGTTTTTGGCTGTCAGCCAGTTCATCAACTCAAAGCCATCATCTAATACTTTAACGATCGCAAATAAACCCATAAAACTACGATGCCAACTATTGAGTAATTGGCGATCGCTTTCCGATAATTCAGGATGAGTTTGGATAAACATATCTATTGGTGAGTTATCCCCAACTTTGCCTTCCATAGCAAAGCTGTCTATTGTTAACTCTTGTTGGATAGTATCACCAGAACCACGACGCAACTGCGCTGCTGCATAAGTCTCCAGCGCTTGTGCTAGTTCATCATCTGCATCCAAAATAAAGTCAATTAACGCTTGCTTGAGTTGGTGCGATCGCTCTAATAGTGCATCCACAGTTTCATCTCTCGGTTTCAACTTTTGTAGATTATAGGTTGCCGAAAGCTGGATGGATCTAACTATTGGCTTAATTTCTCAAATTGCGATCGTACATAAATTTTGCCTAAATCCTGGGAAAATACTTAGTGCCTTTGTGGTGAAAATCTTGAACCACTGAGACTCCAAGACACAAAGAATTTTCATCCCTTTATCTCTAGAGAAGCCATCCTAAGAGCGTTTACCCACTTCCTAGAGCTTAAATTCGCACTTTCAGCACTAATTACCTAAAATTTACAATAATATTGGTTTTTTGGTTGAAAATTTACATTAAATTACGTATAATCGCTTAGCTGTCGGGTTAATAAATATCTTTGACTAAATGAGAGTATAGATAAATAAGCATTAATTTTTACTTAAAAAGTAAAAGCCGCAAAATAATTTTGAAAATTTACGAAATTAAAGTATCACACATAGTAGTATTTGTTATTACTCGAAAATTCAGGAAAATTAACTAAGATTCCACGACTAATAAAGAGGAAGATATGAAGCGACATCTGGGATTTGCTAAGCAATGTTTACTGGTAATTACTCCGGTGGTAGCTAGTTCTGTCTTAGCAACCCCATCCAGCCAAGCTGCTACTCTAGCTTTTGCTCAAGAAGAATTAAATTTTACCAACTTTAGTGAAAGTTTTGGAATCATTGATAGACAAAATCAGGCTAACACCAATGCTTCAACTTTCAGTGAAGATGCAACAGTATTAACTCTCAATCAACAAACACAAACAGATTTCACATTTACTCCGCCACAAGCATATACTAAAGTAGGTTTGAGTCTCGCTAATGGTCAGGGTACAAGTTATTTAGGAACAGCAGATACTCTGGGAAAAATTGTTGGTAATTTTGACATTGATGCAGGAGAATTGTTTTCTTTTGATTTCACAGCCTCTTTAAATTTGGGAACATCAATAGACGATCCCCTAGCAGAAAATGCCAGAGCAATTGGAGATATTTCATTCTTGTTATTTGATACGAGTGATATTGACCCAGTAAATATCTCAGATTTGATCGCTGCTGTGGTCTCTGGCAATCAAAGCATTAGCATAAATCCTTTAGATTACTTTTCACTCATTGGCAATGTCAACACTGCTGGAAATGATGATTTTCTAGCATATCAAAACAGCCAAAGTATTAGCTTTTTGAATGAATTTCAAGAATCTGATTTTGTGGGAAATGAAGAACTAGCTAGAGCTGTTATTAATGGCTCTTACAAACGCTCTTTTGAGAATAAAACAAATCTGACTTTAGTAGCAGTAAGAAGAAGTCAAGTAAAAGTAGCAGCACCTGAGCCTTCAACCTATTTGGGTTCAGCTTTATTTTTTATGTTAGCTGCCATTGCTCTAAAAGCAAAACGTAGGGGAAATAAGCCAGTAAATATTATTAAATAAAAAATATATAGCGCTTCTCGTTTGGATAAATTACAACTTTATCGGTGTGCATCATCGGTGTGCATCTGTGTACATCTGTGTTCGTTTTTCCCTATAATCTCAAGGGCGCACTTAACATCTCGCCCTCAAATAAATTTGGGGCTAATAGCTTAAGTCGACTAAAGTCAGCTTATCCTTGGATTAAGTCATCTTTAGTTGTAACAAAACGATGAAAACCTACGATTGGATTGTGATTGGTGCGGGTTTTACGGGTGCTGCACTTGCCTATGAACTAGTAAGAACAGGCTTTTCAGTACTTTTGTTAGAACAAGATGCAAGCTTACGCAATGCCACTAATTATAGTTATGGTGGCTTAGCTTTTTGGTCTGGTACAACTCCCCTCACGCGTCAGTTGTATGATGAGGGAATAGCGCGTTATCGCCTTCTGGCGCAAGAGTTAGAAACTGATATTGAATTTCGCGAGTTGGATTTATTATTAACCATCGCTAGCGATAGCGATCCAGAAGTAGCTGCGGCGTCCTATAGTCATTTTGCGATTCCTCCCAAATTACTTAGTGTTGATGAAGCATGGGAGATGGAACCATTATTAAACAAAGAAGCGATCGCAGGCGCTTTAACTGTCAAACACGGTCATCTTAACCCAGAAAAAACAGCACAAGCTTACATTCAAGCATTTCTGCGCCTTGGGGGTGAAATGGAAATTACCCAAGTACAGAATTTCACCTCAAACAATTCTTCGCCAACTATCAAAACAACTACAAAAACTTATCACAGCGCTAACGTTGTCGTCTGTGCTGGTGGATTCTCTCGACAATTACTAAAAGCAGCCGGTATTCCTATACGTTTGTATTTCACCCATGCAGAGATGATCCAAACTCCACCCGTAGAAGTGCAATTGCGTACCTTAGTAATGCCGGCTAATCTGCAACGCTTTCAATTGGAAGCAGAGTCTAGCAAAGTTGATGAACTATGGAATGAACCCGGAAATGAACTAGCAGCGCCAATTTTAGATGCGGGTGCAATTCAGTTTCAAGATCGTAGTATACGCTTGGGTCAAATTAGCCGTCTTCTCACCGATGTAAATGCTGAGATAGATAGAAAAGTAAGTGAAAGCTGGCTGAGGCGGAGTATAGGAGAAATATTGCCAGCATTGTCTAATTTACCAGGAACGTGGCATCATTGTTTAGTGGCATTTAGTAGTGATCGCCTTCCCGTAATTGGTGCTATTCCCGAATATCGTGGAATCTACGTATTCTCTGGATTTAGCAACCCTTTAGTAATCGTACCACCTTTAGCTCAACGCTTTGCGAATTATTTAACTGGCAAAGAAGACGAAATTATTTCCCAATTATCTCCTGTTCGCTTGTAATCTCCGATTTAGCTAAAAGTTCTTTGGCTTCTTGCAAAAGTTCCTGTTGTTCCTTGTGAATTTCAGCTAGCCGTTGGCAAATCTCTTCTAATCTTTGTTGCTTTTGGACGTGCATCAGTTGAGAGTTTGCTGGTGGTAAAACAAGTAAATTATGGTCATTTTTTTGAGAATTAGTGAGCTTTTTGATTGCAACACTACCAATTTGAGTAAACGATACAAAACTAAACTTAACAACAGCTAAAATCAACTTCAAAGGAACTTGTAATATTGATTTACTAACTACTTCAACCAAACGGCTAATTGCTTGAATAATACTGCCAACTATAGCTAGGACAAACAATAGAATGATTAAACTAATAATTGGGTGATTAGCTGCCCAACTAATAACTTGTGCTAGTTGAAAAATAGAACGGTTCTGACTCAGCCAATCATTCATAGTTGGTTGTTGGTTGTTGGTTGTTGGTTGTTGTACCAGACGTGCCATGGCACGTCTGGTACATTAGTTAGTAGTTAGTAGGGGCAGGTTTTGGTAGATATTTATAAGTGGCTAAACAGAATTAATTACACACATTGTTTCGCTGTTAAGAGTTCCCTACCTTTTTATACTAGTACTAATCCAAATTTCAATTACTATCTAACATGCGATCGCCACAACTCATTGGTAGAGTGGTAAATAGAGGCTTGATACTGGATGAGTAAAAATGATGACCCTAGAAGAATTCAAGCAATTGATAGTAAAACAGCAAAAATGTCCCGATTCCTTGCCAAAAGCCTTGCAAGCTTTGTGGTTTGACTATAAAGGTAACTGGGATAGAGCGCATGAAATCGTTCAAAATGCCAATGATCTTGATAGTGCTTGGGTTCATGCGTACTTGCATAGAAAAGAAGGTGATTTGAGCAATGCTCGTTACTGGTATAGACGTAGTAGTAAGCCAGAATTTCATGCTGGACTTGATCAAGAATGGGAGGAAATTGCCTCTGATTTACTGATGAAGGTGAAACAATTATGGATGCCGATGAATTAATACGGCGTTACGCCGCCGGAGAAAGAGATTTTACTGCTGTCAATTTAGCTGGAGCTAAATTGATAGGAGCAGATTTAGTTGGCATCAATTTGTATGCAGCAGACTTGAGTGGTGCTAACCTGGCAAAAGCTAAACTATGGGGTTCTAATTTAGGTGGAGCAAACCTAGCCAAAGCAAATTTAACCAGAGCTAACCTCAGTGGTGCAAAGTTGATAGAAGCAAATCTACGCGGAGCTAAACTACAATATACCAAGCTATTTGGAGCAAATTTAACAGGGGCTTGTTACGACGACAGCACCAAATTTTCCTATGGCTTTAATCCACAAAGTAGAAATATGCGAAAGATGTAACGTTTGTAATCAGTTTTAAGCAATAGTTGGAGATGCAACAGTATAGGATGCATAAGGTAACTTTAATTCCATTCGTTCATTGATATTTGTTAAAACTAATTAAATTGCAGCTTTAGTTGTTACCCAAGAAATCTCTTGTATATACTCAGCAACTGTCGCCAACATATCTATACTGCCAGGAGCTAACTCCAGCAAAATTTATAATAGCACCTCAGTCATAATTGGCTTCCAGTAGACTCGCATAGATTTGCTCTGAACGGCAACCTACTAGTTCACCAAATTGATTTTGATTAAGTTAGCCAGATCCCTGACTTTTCTAAAAAGTCGGGGATCTTGTTTTTCACAAATGATTTAGGTTTGCAATAAATAATACACTTAATCCACACTTGTATATTAACAACAGTGGCAAGGAGTAAGGATACGATTAGTGTATATCAATAGACTCCAAAAGCAGGTGCTTGAATACAGTTTTATTTATTTGAGCCATAATCCTTCGTAGAACACAAGCTAGCGTGTTTCTCCAGCAACCACAACCAACTATTATCAAAGAAGTTTAAATTTCACATTTTTTGTGTCAGCTAATTCTGATAAGTTGTTAAATGAATATACTTGCAGAGCCTTCCCAACTTACTCATGCAGTGCGGGTGTTGATAAAGCAAGCACAATTCATTTAGTAAAAGTTATGTCGCTCATAGTTCAGAAATTCGGTGGTACATCTGTCGGTTCCGTTGAACGCATTGTCTCTGTTGCACAACGCGTTTCTAAAACTGCAAAAGCAGGAAATTCCATAGTGGTGGTGGTTTCTGCGATGGGCAAAACCACTGATGGACTCGTGAAATTAGCTGCGGAAATCTCTAAAAATCCTTGCCGTCGGGAAATGGATATGTTGCTTTCTACGGGTGAGCAAGTATCTATTGCTCTAGTGAGTATGGCGCTGCAAGAGTTAGGACAACCAGCAATTTCTCTGACTGGCGCTCAAGTAGGAATTGTAACCGAAGCTGAACATACCCGCGCTCGGATTTTACATATTCAAACAGAACGGCTCACCAAGCATCTCCAAGAAGGCAAAGTAGTTGTTGTTGCTGGTTTTCAAGGTATTAGCAGTACTGATGCATTAGAAATTACTACCTTAGGGCGAGGCGGATCAGATACTTCTGCTGTAGCGATCGCTGCTGCTCTCCATGCAGATTTTTGTGAAATTTATACTGATGTGCCAGGTATTCTCACTACCGATCCTCGTCTAGTTCCTGAGGCGCAGTTGATGAGCGAAATCACCTGCGATGAGATGCTAGAACTCGCTAGTTTAGGGGCAAAAGTATTACATCCGCGCGCTGTGGAAATTGCCCGTAACTACGGAGTGCCTTTAGTTGTACGTTCTAGCTGGACTGATGATCCCGGCACTTGGGTGGCTTCACCTCCAGTTAAAGAGCGACCGCTGATCAATTTAGAAATTGCGCGTCCGGTAGATAGTGTCGAATCTGATACTGACCAAGCCAAGGTAGCCTTATTACGTGTTCCAGATAGACCAGGTGTTGCAGCACGGCTGTTTGGAGAAATTGCTCGTCAGGATGTAGATGTAGATTTGATTATTCAATCAATTCACGAAGGTAATACAAATGACATAGCTTTTACTGTAATTACACCAATTTTACCAAAAGCCGAAGCCGTAGCTGCTGCCATTGCTCCTGTTCTCCGTAGTCACAAGAGTAGCCCAAATGAAGAAGCTGAGGTGATGGTGCAGCAAAATATTGCTAAAGTCAGTATTGCTGGTGCAGGAATGATTGGGCGTCCGGGAGTCGCCGCCAAAATGTTCGCCACCCTAGCAGCAGCAGGTGTGAATATCCAAATGATTTCTACCAGTGAAATTAAAGTCAGCTGCGTAATTGCTGCCCAAGAATGCGATCGCGCCGTCGCCGCCCTGCGGCAAGCATTTGAAATTGCAGAAATTGGGAAAGTACTAGACGATGGGGGGGTGGGGAGAACCGGAGGTGGGGAGAATTCGCCCCATCGCCCCATCACCCCATCACCCCATCATCCAACTACTCCTCCCGTACGCGGTGTCGCCCTCGATATGAACCAAGCGCGTCTAGCGATTCGCCAAGTTCAGGATCGTCCGGGAACGGCGGCAAAACTTTTTGGACTTTTGGCAGACAACAATATTAGTGTGGACATGATTATTCAGTCCCAACGCTGTCATCTAGTTAATGGTGTGCCAATGCGCGATATTGCTTTTACTGTAGCGCGGATGGATGCAGAAGCAGCACAGAAAATGTTACAAGCCAAAGCAGCAGAATATGGTTGGGGTGAAGTAGCCTTAGATCAGGCGATCGCCAAAGTCAGTATCGTTGGTGCCGGCATGGTAGGACAACCAGGCATCGCTGCAAAAATGTTTGAAGCCCTAGCACAGCATAATATAAACATTCAAATGATAGCTACTTCAGAAATCAAAATTAGTTGTGTAGTCACCCAAGAAGAAGGTGTGAAGGCACTACAAGTTATTCATGCAGCATTTGGACTCGCAGGTAGTGAGAAATTCATTGTACCTGCGTAGAGGGGATTAGGGGCAGTGGGGAGGTGGGGTGATGGGGAGTGTGAGGAGTGTGATATTTCCCTTGTCTCCCTTGTCCCCCTTGTCTCCCTTGTCCCCCTTGTCTCCCTTGTCCCCCTTGTCCCCCTTGTCCCCCATATGCAAATTACCCAGTGTGTTCATACAGCCATTCTCGTAACTGACTTAGAACGCTCCGAACATTTTTATGGCACTGTGTTGGGATTACCCAAAGTAGAACGTCCGATGAAATTCCCTGGCGCTTGGTATCAAGTCGGCGAGTATCAAATTCACCTGATCGTAGCTTCCAGCGTTAAGGATGAACCCAAAAATGAAAAATGGGGACGCAATCCCCACGTTGCTTTTTTAGTTTCCGACTTAGATGCCGCTAAACAGCAGCTATTAAATTATAACTGTCTAATACAACCCAGTGCTTCTGGTCGTCCTGCTGTTTTTACCCAAGATCCGGATGGAAATGTGATTGAGTTGAGTCAGGGGTGATGGGGAACTCACCGGCCCCCACTCCCCCAAAGGAGTGGGGATTAGAGGCAGTGGGGTGATGGGGCAGTGGGGTGATGGGGTGATGGGGTGATGGGGGGCTAGGGGTCCCCACTTTGTGGGGTTGGGGGGCAATGGGGAGTGTGAAGGGTGTGAGGAGTAGTAAACAACCAACAACTAACTACTAACTACTAACTACTAACTACTAACTACTAACCAATGTACCAGACGTGCCATGGCACGTCTGGTACAACAACCAACAACCAACAACCAACAACCAACAACCAACCACCAACCACCAACAACCAACAAATTCCCATTCTGATGAAAATTCTTGCTTACACCTACAGCGATCCTTTACTAGAAACTGCTGCCGATCCTCAGACTTGGGGATGGGATATAGATAGAGTGTATCAAGATTTAGGACAGCGCACGGAGTTACAACAGTTACTAATTGACTGTCAAAACGATCCGCCTGATTATGTCCTTGTCCGGCGTCTAGACGAATTGGGGGATAATGTTGAACAAGTGAGCGATCGCCTTTCCCAAATCGAAGCGATGGGGATAACGCTGGTTGCAATGGAGCAAGGTTACAATTCTGCCGAGAAATCTCCTAATCTTCATGCTGATTTGTTGCAATTGCTACGTCAAATTCAACGACAGCAACACAGTCGCCGTATCCGTCAAGCTCATGCCCGCAACCGTTTAGATGCTGCTCCCCCTCCTGGAAAAGCACCCTATGGTTATCGTCGAGGTAAAGATAAGTACATTCTTGACCGTAGTACTTCTCCTGTAGTCAAGGATTTTTTTGAACAATTTCTGCTTTATGGTTCCCTGCGGGGAGCAGTGCGTTACCTCGCGAAAAAATACGGCAAGAAAATTTCTGTCACCACAGGGCGTCGCTGGTTGACTAATCCAGTTTATCGTGGTAATACTGCTTATCAAAATGGAGAAATTCTTGCCGATACCCACCCCCCTATCCTTTCTCAGGAAGAAGCAGCGCAAGTTGACAGGCTTTTACGCCGTAACAGTCGTTTACCATCGCGAACTGCGAGTGCGCCACGTTCTCTAGCAGGGTTGGTTGTCTGTGGCGAATGTCAATCACCTATGGGTGTTGCTCGTGTTACTATTCGCAACCAAGACAAAGAGTATCTTTATTTACGACCAATTAGCTGTATAAAACGACCCAAGTGTCGGGCTATTCCTTATCAAGAAGTATTAGACCATACTATTCAAGCTGTTTGCCGCGACTTACCTGTGGCGGTGGACAAAATGAATTCTCCCCAATTAGATGCAGTTAAGAATAGCTTAGGGGATGCGATCGCTCGTCAGCAAGAAATACTCACACAATTACCAGCCTTAGTCGAAACTGGAGTACTAGATGCAGAAACAGCCAAATTAAGAGCATACAAACTCCGCACAGAAATATCTACACTGCAAGCAAAGTTAGCGACTTTACCACCAGTAAACTTGCGTTCTGTTGCTGTTGCAGTTTCCATCCCTCAATTTTGGTTGGATTTATCAGAAGCAGAACGACGATTTTATTTTCGCGAATTCATTCGTCAAGTAAAAATTCTTCGTCAAGAGCAAAAGTGGGACTTACAAGTAATTTTTATTTTTTGATATATCATGTTTGCTGGAACACTTATACTATCGCTTAGGCTGGTAATTGGTAATTGGTAATTGGTAATTGGTAATTGGTAATTGGTAATTGGTAATTGGTAATTGGTAATTGGTAATTGGTAATTGGTGAGCCAGCGCGCCCCAAGGGGGGTTCCCTCCCCCAACCCCAAAGGGGAGTGGGGACCGGTGAGTCCCCCATGAGCGTAAGCGCGAACCCGTAAGGGTAATTGGTAATGGGTAATTAAGATACTGATGATTTTCCCATCCCCAGTGCCCAATGCCTAAAAACAGGGCATAATACCATAAACAATTAGCCTAATTCAGCCAAATACTTTAATATTTCTTTAAATTTCTCTGTGTGTAGCTAAATTTCAATTTCTTATCAGAGAATTTATAAAATATTATACATAATCAAACTTGATGATTGTATAATAACTTGCAAAGGGGCTTTAAGCCCCTTGTTTTTCACCCGCAAGCTAGTTATCAGGGTAGCCAAGTAATTACCAGGGTATCTACCTTTTTTATAGGCATCTACCGTCAATTTTAAATTTTACTAAGTTGCAGTAGCTGACCGATTAATTCTGTCAGTACTGTCATGCTAACACTTGTCATTTTTTCATGTCAATGATTCATGTAAAAATGACAAAAAATCATGTCAATCAATTTAGATATCATGAGAGAGAATAGAAGACAAATGTGATATCTATACAATTCACAAAATGACCGACAGAAGGCGTTGTGAGGATTACAAACAAGTCAGCGGTTACGTCCCGGTAGAGTTGGCGCGGGAATTCAAAAGCATCTGCGCTCGTGAGGGTGTGTCTCAAAGCGACGCATTAGAAGAGATGATCCGTGAGTGGCTGGGCAAAAAAACAGCTTCCAACTCCTCCCAACTAGAACAGGCCAATCGCCTGATCACAATTGCTGATGTAGTTCGAGCCAACATGACAAAACTGAAGCGCTGTGGAGTCAAAAACCTACAAGCGCTTTCCAAAGGAGAAGTTCTACCTACACCAGGGGACTTCGCCATCATTATGTCTAGTTTGGCTATCCCTGAGGAAGAACAAAAAATGATTTGGCAAAAAACTTTTAGTTCCCTAAACAATGATTTTGGTGGTGTGAATGAGTGCGAGCGTTCTGAAAGTCCTAAACCAACCGGGCTGGAACTATAAATTGTCTTATGATGGGGTTTCTATCCTTGCCCCAACCAAGAAAGATGCGACCCACCTTGCTCAAAGCTACGGATATGCTTTAAGTGAAACCGCAGCAAAAATCAACGGTAAGGTACGAATTGGGTGGAGACACTGCAAGCGACCTATCGAATTTTATGGGTGGATGGCATCTCAGAAACCCCCTACACCCGCCGAAACCGCTGAGCGCATGTTACCTGTGGGAGGCGAAGTTTTTTGCAGTCAGCTGCAATTACCAGTAGGGTTGTTGAAACGTATGGTTGCCGCTGCTGAAAGTGAACGCCCGATTAGTATTATCAGACAAGATAACAATAAACAAATAATTGTTAATCAACTAATGTCTGACATGCTACAAACTCCCCCGGAGGTTGCTACTCAAAGAGTGATGAATAGGTTCTGGCTACCAGAAGATTTGGCAGAACTGGAACGACGACTCAGTCAGCAGAGTAGATTCACTATGACTCACCGGGGTGGGTTAAACGAACAAACTTGGGCGATCCTCACAACCCAATTCGAGAGTTTTGAGGTTGATGGCATCTGGTACAGACAAGCAACTACCTTAGCAACTCCTGAACTGATACCGATTCCACCAGAGGCTTTTGCTCCGATTTAAGTAGATAATTTGGCTTAACTTCAAGAAATGAAAAATCATCAGGTGCATAACATCAATATATTTATTCAGGGATGCACTACCTCAGTTGAGGATTGGGGAAGTGTGAGAAGTGGTGAGGAAGACAAGGAAGACAAGGCAGACAAAGAAGACAAGGAAGAAAAACGATTCATTAGTTCGCAACCAACAACAATCAACCACTAACCCTACCCTTACCTTAAGCCACTACCCTGCGGGAAGCCCTCCGGGTACTCTACGAGAAGCCGGGCTTCGCCCGTCTACGGGGGTTCGCAATCGTGACGGGAAGCGGAGCCAGTGCGGTGGACGGGTCTCCCGGCATAAAGCACCTGGCGTCCAAGACTGCGACCCCCTCACCGCTTCGCGTCTACGTGTCTACGGGTTCGTCAGTCGCTCATGGGAAAGACCCCCTTCTGCGCGCTGACTCACCACTAACCACTAACAAGCAACCACCAACAATTAACTAACTTTATTCAAAACCGATATTTCCCGGATACGCCATCCATCAGGTTTGCGAACCAAGTTATATCTAACTCGCACCGTTTCTTTAGAGGACTTCTGCTGGTTTAGTAAACCGTTTTCATAAAAACTAGTTGCTTCTGTTACCGAAGCTTGCACCGCAGCATGTTCCTGATCTTTAGGATCAATTTCTAAAGATTCTATCTTAACGCTATGTTCATACTTGCGATAACGGTTATCAGCTTTGTCTTGTTGGGCAACTCGTTGCCATTGAGTCAGGGCTGAGCCGATCAAAATATTCTCCAAACTATCAATTTCATAATTTGGCCCTAAGGCAGCAGATTTAGTTGCTAACCAAGTCTGAATCACTTCTTCTGCTGTCGCTTCTGTTATAGCTCCTGTGGGAAACTGAGGTTTACTGTTACGGTCAGGAATAGTTAATGGTGGTTCATTTATTTGGATTGATAATTGTGAACCTTGTAGAGTTGGTGCTGGTCTCAATGCGTTATGTACGAATTTTACAGTTGTTGAAATCGCCAACCATAAAACTAATAGACTTGCCAAAGTAGTCACCACCACCCAAAGTAACCGCATTTTGGTATTGCCCCTACGAGAAGCAGAACGCCTCCGCCGTGAAGTAGCAGGTGGACGTTGCTCTCTGTTGTGTCCTCTGGAATGAGCAGATGGGCTGGATGTGCGCCTTCTTGGGGTTTGTGGTTGAGGGGGTACACCAGGTCTCGCGGAACCATTCATGTAATAGTTATTACTTCTGCTTGCACGTTCCACACCAGAAACGGGAATAACGGGCATGTCTACTCTTGTATCCTCAGTGGGTGAATGGGTTGGTGATGTCGGAGAGGATGAAGATGAATGGAGTGGAGATTTTGCTGAATTGGTTCTACTATTGGGAAATTGTCGGTAAACTATATTAGGGTCGTTGCGGTAACTTTGAGGATTGATCTCGGTTGGAGAATGTGAAGGTTGGTTAGTTGTTGACCCTTCATAATTAGTTTCTGGCTGCGTGGGTAGCTGTTCTAGATAAGTTTGTACCCGCTGGTCAGCAAAATAATCTTTCAGGGAAGCTTGCTGCTTGACTAAATCTCGGAAGTTAGGAAAAACATCGTTTTGCAACCAATGCTCACCGTATAAACACAAGCCTGGAAGCAAATCGGGAGAGTTTTGAGAATGTTCCCGAATAAAAGCTAAGGCTTCGTATTCCTGACTCAGTTCTAAAGCCCGGGTAGCTTCTTCTGTTTGACCCAACATCAAAGCACATAAAGACTGTTCTAAATGCACATCTTGGCGCTTGCCCAGGCGGATCAGCATCTGTTTTGCTTGCTGAATCAAAGCTGGTTGACGTTGGCTGAATCCGCGTGCTATCAATGCATAAACAGCCAAGTATATGGCTACGCCAGAAGGACGCTTACTTTCCGCTTCAAATAATTGATGTTGTTCTGCTACTGTGAGGTGGTTACGCAGTTGCTGGATAAAGCGTAGAAAGTCATCGATGTTGAGACCAGAGTAGTCATTCCCTGTGCCATCAATACCGCCGCGATCGTCTAAGATATCTTGTAGTAATTGTAAGCCTTGCTTGCGTTCGGCAGTTTTTTCTAGGGGTAAGGCAAGTAACTCTAAAATTCTGTACGGTCGCAGTCTGTAAAGGTCTGCCTGAATTTCAGCTTGCACATTTGGGAAGAGACCAAAATGTGCTAATAACTGATCGCCTGTTTCTAGGGAAGCAGCTGCATTTTCGTAATGACCCTGTTGCCATTCTTCTCGACCTAGTTCTAGGCAAGCAAGCGCAACTGTAAGAACAACATCTGCTCTTTGGGAGTCTATATTACTAAATTCGCTAGTTTCTGAAGTTTTGCCTGCTTGGACACCAGTACTGTTATTGTTAGTCAGGTACGGATGACCTAGCTTTAGTACTAGTTCGTATTCTCCTAACTCTTGCAGAATCAGCAAAGCACCTGCTAATTCGTCTGGGTTAATTTCGATGCTGAGACCTTGAGACTCAATCGAGTCATGGTCAGCAGCACGGTTTTCCACTGCTACGGTAGGATTGTTTTCCCTCTCGGAACCATAGGCATGGGCAAGATAAATTTGATCGTAGGCTCTGCGTTCTTTGGGATCTGATAAAACCACGTAAGCTTCTTCAATAAGTTGTTTGCGAGAGTTTATCGCTACCTGAGAATACTCGCGTCGCGGCAATTGCTGTCGGCGATCGCTATACGCCTGCCGCAATTGTTCCTCACTTGCTGCCAAAGGCAGTCCTAAAATTCGGTAGTAATCTAGCGGGATTCGCACAGCCTACTTCCCCTGCAGCGCGATCGACATAATTCTAAGAGAGCATTCCAAGAGTGTAAAACCGTGCCATAATAATAACTCGTTGTTTTCACACAACAAGTGTGTTTTGCAACAAGTTTTATTCTGCCCCTCCAATTTCTTCGAGAGCAGCACCAATCATATTCTGTTGGCAGATATTTACTATTTTTTCCCGGCTGGAATGTAGGAGTTAAACATTCCTGCGCCTGCTTCTGAACAGAGTTTCCAAACATGCCATCAGACAGACGCCGTTTCATAGGTTTGCCGCTGCTGGCGAGCGAACCGAAGTATAACATAGTTAGATATTTATGGCAATTATCTAGGGAAGTAAAAATATAAAAGATTCAATTTTTTAATTTGTTAATGGCTATGCAGAAAGCAAGCTATCCTGGTTGATAGTCTTGGGTCTAGGGTTGTTATCTTAACTCCTCCAAGAAAAAACATAAAACAGTAATAGCAAAGGACTGTTTAATTTTTAACTCGTTTTTCGAGTCTAAATTATCCAATTCTTTTAAAAATGGTAACTTTAAGTGTTACTACAGGGATACTAAAAAGTAATGGTTCAAGAACGCACTTTACCCAAATTTGACGTTGCTACCGCGCAGATTGACAGAGAACAAGGACTGCGATTGTATCAAGATATGGTACTAGGACGCACCTTTGAAGACAAATGTGCCGAAATGTATTACAGGGGCAAAATGTTTGGTTTTGTCCACTTGTACAATGGTCAGGAGGCAGTCTCCACAGGTGTGATCCAAGGAGCAATGCGACCAGGAGAAGATTTTGTTTGCAGTACCTACCGCGATCACGTTCATGCTTTGAGTGCGGGAGTACCAGCAAAAGAAGTAATGGCAGAGTTATTTGGCAAAGCCACAGGTTGCAGTAAAGGACGTGGCGGTTCCATGCATATGTTCTCTGCTGAACATCGTTTGCTGGGTGGTTATGCTTTTGTCGCAGAAGGTATTCCTGTAGCAGCTGGGGCAGCTTTTCAAAGTAAATACCGCCGAGAAGTGCTGGGTGATCCTAGTGCTGATCAAGTTACAGCTTGCTTTTTTGGCGATGGTGCTTGTAACAACGGTCAGTTTTTTGAAACCTTAAATATGGCTGCGCTGTGGAAATTGCCAGTCCTGTTCGTCGTTGAGAATAACAAATGGGCTATTGGTATGGCTCATGAACGGGCAACTTCCGACCCCGAGATTTATAAAAAAGCCAGCGTCTTCAACATGGTGGGTGTAGAAGTAGACGGTATGGATGTCATGGCAGTGCGTGCAGTGGCCCAGGAAGCTGTAGCCCGTGCGCGCGCAGGTGAAGGCCCAACATTGATTGAAGCACTGACTTACCGCTTCCGGGGTCACTCTTTGGCAGATCCAGATGAATTACGCAGCAAGGATGAGAAAGAATTTTGGTTTGCCCGCGACCCAATTAAGAAATTTGCTGCCTATCTTACAGAAAGAAACCTGGCGACAACGGAAGAATTAAAAGAGATTGACCGCAAAATCCAGCAAGAAATAGAAGAAGCGGTGAAGTTCGCTGAGAGTAGCCCTGAACCAGATCCAAGCGAACTGTATCGCTACGTATTTGCGGAAGACTAGTAGAAATTATGAATTATGAATTATGAATGCTGAGACATTTCATAACTTCATAATTCATTCTTTACGCCTAATGTGAATTAAAACTATGGCAAAAATCATGTTTTTAAGGTCGAATACAGATGAACACAGATAGATTATGGTGTACCCTGCCTTAAGCCGCCCTTAGGGGTGTCTACATCGTCTTGCACGTGTTCGTTTATTAAAATCAAAATCTAGACAATTGCCAAAAAACCTGATATTGCTTCTTCAATTCACTTTAGACGTCATTTATAATTCATCATTCCAAAGCAGTGTTTTCTATCTCTATTCAACAAAAACAATACAAAACCTATATTCTCACTCAAACCGCCAACTCTCTGCTAGAAGTTGTTCCAGAACGCGGCGGTATCATCACTCGCTGGCGTCTTCAAGGGCAAGAAATTCTCTACCTAGATACAGAACGCTTTGCTAACCCAGAGTTGAGTGTTAGGGGTGGTATCCCGATTTTGTTCCCCATCTGCGGCAATTTACCGGAAAATACTTACACTTACAACGGTAAGCAGTACACCTTAAAACAACATGGTTTCGCTCGTGATTTACCTTGGCAAGTAACTGATCAAGTTACTCAAGATGCAGTGAGTTTGAGTCTTACTCTTAATAGCAATGAACAAACACAAGCAGTTTATCCTTTTGATTTTCAGCTAATTTTTAATTATAGAATCCAAGGCAATACCTTAGAAATCCAGCAACAGTATACAAATTTCTCCTTAGAAGCAATGCCCTTTTCCTTTGGGTTTCATCCTTACTTTTTCACCCAGGATAAAACCCAATTGCAGTTTGAGATTCCTGCTCAAGAATACCAAGACCAAAGAAGCAAGAAAATTCACTCTTTTGCAGGTAAATTTGATTTCAATCAAGATGAAATCGATGTGGCATTTAAACAACTAGCTAGTCAATCAGCTAGTGTGATTGACAACAGCCGGAAATTACAACTGACGCTGAAATACGACAATATCTTTTCTACGCTCGTGTTTTGGACACTCAAGGGCAAAGACTTCTACTGTCTAGAACCTTGGAGTGCGCCCCGTAACGCCATCAACAGTGGTGAACATCTAACAGTTTTGCAACCAGGAGCCACTTGTACAGCGAATGTGAGCATTTCGGCAAAATTTTTCTAAACCCCTTTACAAATTCCTAGCTATATGTGATATAGTGGTGAAGTTGCAAATTGCTTAGCAACGGGTCGCTAACTCAAAGGTAGAGTACTCGGCTTTTAACCGATTAGTTCTGGGTTCGAATCCCAGGCGACCCATATAAAAAAGATAGATAATAAAGATAGACAACTATTAGGTAGGTTTATGTTGAGCCATAGGGCAAAGTTTTTCTACAGAAATCACCCATCACTAGTTATAATTTCCTATAGGCTCACAATATTTTCTTAAGATTGGCGTAATATTTATTTACGCTAGATTCCAAACCGACTAGCTGACAACACAATTAGGAGGACTATCTATGGCGCTCGTGCCAATGCGGCTGCTGTTGGATCACGCGGCTGAAAACAATTACGGTATTCCAGCTTTTAACGTGAACAACATGGAGCAGATTCAAGCGATTATGCAAGCTGCCCATGAAACAGATAGCCCCGTGATTTTGCAAGCTTCTCGTGGCGCTCGTAAATACGCTGGTGAAAACTTCCTGCGTCATTTGATTTTGGCAGCAGTGGAAACTTATCCCCATCTTCCCATTGCTATGCACCAAGATCATGGTAACGAGCCTGCCACTTGCTACTCAGCAATTAAGAACGGCTTTACCAGCGTGATGATGGATGGTTCCCTGGAAGCTGATGCTAAAACCCCAGCTAGCTATGAGTACAACGTTAATGTCACTCGTGAAGTAGTAAAAGTTGCTCATGCTTTGGGTGTCAGCGTTGAAGGCGAACTCGGTTGCTTGGGTTCTCTAGAAACTGGTATGGGCGAAGCTGAAGATGGTCACGGTTTCGAGGGTAAACTTGATCACTCCCAACTGTTAACCGACCCTGACCAAGCTGTTGATTTTGTTGAGCAAACCCAAGTAGATGCTTTGGCTGTTGCGATTGGTACTAGCCACGGTGCTTACAAGTTCACCCGCAAACCAACTGGTGAAATTTTGGCAATCAGCCGCATTGAAGAAATTCACCGCCGTTTGCCTAACACCCACTTGGTAATGCACGGTTCCTCCTCCGTACCCGAAGATTTGATTGCTTTGATTAACCAGTACGGTGGTGCTATTCCTGAAACCTACGGCGTACCTGTAGAAGAAATCCAAAAGGGTATTAAGAGTGGTGTACGTAAGGTAAATATCGACACCGACAACCGTTTGGCAATTACTGCTGCTGTGCGGGAAGCTTTGGCAAAAGATCCTAAGGAATTTGACCCCCGTCACTTCCTCAAGCCTTCTATTAAGTATATGCAAAAAGTCTGTGCTGAACGCTACCAACAATTTGAAACTGCTGGCAATGCTAGTAAGATTAAGCAGGTTTCTTTGGAAGAGTTTGCTGCTAAGTATGCTAAAGGCGAACTCAGTGCTGCTATCAAGAAAACTGTTGCTCTGTAATTTAGACAAATAAGTAAATAGGGACACAGCAGTAAGGTGTCCCTAAGCTGAGGATTCTCATCCTAGTAGACTGAACCGGGTAACAATTATGTTCCCCGGTTTTTTAATTTGATGAAATTAACTATTGTGGTGTTGGACTAGTACTCTACCACACAAGTTTTGACAGCTTGCCAGACGTCAGATCCCCGACTTTTTTAAAAAGTCGGGGATCTAGCCAAACTGTCAAAATCAATTTGGTGAACTACTAGAAGTAGGACTTACTTGAAAATTGGGAGGCAAAATTACCTTATCAACTACGTGAACAACACCATTGCTAGCCAAGATATCGGCTTGAGTAACTTTCGCACCGTTAACTGATATTGTTCTGGCAGTACTATTAACATCGATTGTCACAGGAGTACCCTCAACTGTTTTTACGTCTCCAGATGTCAATTGACTTGAGGTGACTTGTCCAGGAATGACGTGATAGGTGAGAAGTTGCACTAGTTGTTGTTTGTTTTCTGGTTTGAGGAGATTTTCTAAAGTACCCTGTGGTAATGCGTTGAAAGCAGCATCAGTAGGTGCAAAGACTGTGTAAGGCCCTTGTGCTGTTAGTTGTTCTTCTAAACCTGCTGCTTTTGTTGCTTGTGTCAAAATTTTAAATGATCCTTGGCTGGCTGCTGCTTGGGCAAGTTCTGCAAAGTTTTTGTTTGCAGTTGTACCAGCAGGAGTTTGTGTTGCGGGTGCAGTGGTTGTGGGAGTTACTTCAGCTACGGGTGAAGTATTTTCTGTGGGTGTTTGTGCGGAAGGGGTAGTATTTTCTGCGTTAGGTTGACCACAGGCAGACAAGGCAAATAGGCTACCCACACCAACTATACTGAACAAAGCTTTTCGTAAAATGCCTTTGTTTGCTTTCATGGCTTTTTCCCAAAATCAAGCTAAATAGATTGCATATTTACAAAAGTTAAGATTTTTGGTGCAATGATCCCTCAACCCAGCGAGGTAGTTTTCGCAATCTAGATGAGTTTGTTGCGATCGCAAAAAGAAACTGAAGCAATTCAACATCTGTTGATAAATAACCTGAGTTCGGGTTAAGCACTTTGAGATAAAAGTTATTCCATCTGAAGGCTGGGTTTCTTCGGTTGATGGCAATAAGCGATGAATCCACACGGAAGTAAACGCAAAAATTAACAGGACTACGGTGCGGTGAATGTTCAATCTGTGAAATATTCTTGAGTTGGTCGTTAATGATTTCAATAATTAGTATCGGCAGAATTGCTTGGCTAGAGATACAAGCATTAACTCCAGGAGATTGCTTTAGAATCATTTCATCCTGATTGGTGGTACGAATTTGGTAAAATTTTGGAAAAACACCAGCATTATTTAGATGCAATTACAGCTTATAAACAAGCAATAAAATTGGAACCAGATTTTGAGGAAGCTTGGTATCGTGTAGCAGTGAGTTATGCAGCGTGTGGTGATAAGAATAACTGCTTAGAATATTTGGCTGAGGCTTTGAAACTAGACCCAGATATGAGAAAAGATGTAGTCAAGAATTTTGCTAAGTTTGCCAACGATGAAGATTTTCAAAGAATTATACGCGACACAAATTAAGTAAATCACCAGGGCGAAGGAAATCACCTATTTTGTTGCAACAATTTTGTTCAACTAGCAAGTTTATACGATTAATAAATAATAATCGCAATTAGTAACAAGTAAATTCCCCAGCGCTCTGGTGGTTTTTTTAGCGGACAGCGCCGCTAAGATTACAAAAGTAAAGGGCTTTGAAATACTATCTTATTTATTATTTCTGTATCGTATCAATGCACACAATTTTGTCCCAAATTTGGGCATTTTTTTAACCTGAGCTTCCAACAAACAGCATTTATTATGCCTTAAGAAAAACTTTCTAGTCTCCCAGGAGTTCGATAAATATTGTCAGACTAAACAATCACTTGAGCGCAAGTAAACCGCACCCTAATAACCTAAGTCTACTTTAAGTAGACTTATTGAATAAACCCTTCAACCCACTTGGAGTGAGTTTTGGTTATTAGTCCCAAATTTATTTGAGGGCGGGATTTTGGGCTAATTAAATCTATCGAAATCAGGTTTTTGAGTATTTCAGACCATTTTATATTTGAAATTCAAGGTTCTTTCTTAAAGCAATTGTCAATCAAATTAACCAAATACTTGTGAGGGTGCAAAGCTTTGCGTCCTCACAATAAATATTGCCAATGAAATGTTTGCTACAACACAATTTATTCTATACTTTCTTGAGTTTTTACTAATTTTTTGTAAAAATACTACTTGGGATAGATGACCTATGAGAAAGTTTTAACAAAATCAATGCAAGAGCATCTTGAGGGTGCAACTTATGAAGCTAGAGCAGTACCATCTTGCCCAGGTCAATACTGCCATTTTACGTGCGCCACTCGATACCCCGGAGATGGCTGATTTTGTCGCTCAAATCAGTAGAGTGAATGCGATCGCTGATGCTGATTCTGGATTCGTGTGGCGTTTACGTAGTGAGGGTGCAGACGATGCTACCAGTATTCGTGCTTTTGAGGATGAGCGGATTCTCATCACTCTCACTGTTTGGAAATCTTTAGAAGCTTTATTAGATTACGTTTATCGTAGCGACCACGCAAGTATCATGCGCGATCGCCGTCGTTGGTTTGAAAAATCTCACCAACCAAATATCGCACTGTGGTGGATTCCCGCAGGACACACCCCTACAGTCGCAGAAGCGAAGGAAAGACTAGAACTATTGCAACTTTATGGTTCAACTGTGCAAGCCTTCTCGTTTAGCAAGCCATTTCCTTGCCCCGATTTGGTTATGAGTTATTAGGTGAAGCTATACAATCGTATCAATTTCTTATGCGATTGTTTAGCTGATTTGGTGTATCCATATCGTTAGTTCTCTGATTATTCAATCTTGATAATGTGGGTGTGTTAACGAAAGCTAGCACACCCTTCAAATTAATTACCTCAGAGCATAGTTTTGGTTATATTCTACTAGCTCAATCTCATTACCATCGGGGTCATTGACATAAATTCTATGCTTGGTTTCTGGTGCTGACATTGTGTAATACTCAATGCCTTTATCCTCAAGCAGCTTTTTCATGGTTTCGCCATCTTTAATCACAAAACCAACGTGGTTTATGCCAGTGTTTTCGTAAGCATTATGGACACGTTCTTGATGATTTTCATCATTTAAAGCTAAATAAAATTGGCGATCACCAAGATGCATCCAACGACGACCATTAAATACACCTTCTGCACGTATGTACCAATCAGGAAACAAAGTTTGGTAAAAATTTCTGCTGTCGTCTATATTTTTACAAGATAGGTTAATGTGTTCAAAGCGAATAAAGTTCATATGTTTGTCCTTTGATTTGATCATAATTACGTCTTCATGTATTTCTCTTCATCACCACATAATTAATAATTGTTATCTTTTCACCCTAAGGTGATATCTAAAAACATCATGACTACAAAACCAATCATCACACCGATTGTTCCTTCTTTTTCTAAACCTTTGCGATGAGATTCGGGAATAATTTCATCACTGATGACAAACAACATTGCTCCGGCAGCAAAAGCCATCGCCCAAGGCAAGATAAAGTTAGCAATACTCACTAATCCAGCACCAATCAATCCACCAATTGGCTCAACTAAACCAGTCAACAAAGAAATCCATAAAGCATAATTTGTTGAATAACGCTCGGCAACCAAAGACAATGCTACAACTAAACCTTCGGGAATATTCTGTAAACCAATACCCAAGGCAACGGGAATTCCTTCTGTAATATTATGATTGCCAAAATTTACTCCCACAGCTAAACCTTCAGGAAAGTTATGGATAGTAATTGCGCCAATAAATAGCCAAATTTTCTGCAAATTTGCACCATTACAGTTTTCTTTCCCCTTAAAAAAATGTTCATGGGGTAAAAACTTATGGACTAGTTGCAAAAAACTCCACCTAATAGTATGCCAATGACAATAGTCAAAGCTGCATAGGGTTTGGATGCTCCTTGAGCAATAGCTGCCTCGGTTCCCGGTAAAATCAATGAGAATGATGTCGCTGCTAACATCACTCCTGCACCAAAACCCAGCATGATTCCTTGTACTCGTTGCGTTAGATTAATGGGTAACAAAATCGGTAAAGCACCTACTACTGTCGCCAGTCCCGCGCCTAAACTGGCGATCGCACCGATAACAAGGCTGTCCATATCTGGGATTTTTGATTTAACTGTTTTAATTAAATCATAGTCGTTATGAGTTTAAGTTGCAAGTCCCTTGTCGCCAAATCAGACTTAGATTCAATTATTTATCGCTCCCCTGACTAAAATCACGGTACTGTCTACACCAGAGGCGATCGCTTCGGGAATATTCCCTTTCATGGCCTGTTGTAGCAATCCCTCGCGGGAAGCACCCAAAACAACTACATCATAATGTTCGGTTTTTACTAGGTTGATTACTCCTTCGGTGACAGAATCTGCTTGCACGGGTGCAGCTACTACAGTGCTGGATGATTTCTGGCGACGGACAAGCATCCGAATAGCTTCTTCTAAAACTTTCATGTCTGGTTCTGATTCGGATGGTTTAAATACACGGGTGAGGCGGATTTTTGGGTCATTTCCAAGCGTTACCAAAGCAGGTAGTAATTTAATCGCTGCCCTAGCATTGGGACCGCCAGCCATTGGCACTAGCCAACTGTTGAATTGGGGAGGAGGGAGGGGGAGATGGGGAGATGGGGGAATGGGGAGATGGGGAGATGGAGAGTGAGAGAGGGGAGGAGTAGGGAAAAGATGAAGTAGGGAGAGTTTTTGATTATTGATGATTGACTCTTGAGTTTTCCCTAACTTCACTAACACCATCTCACAAGTGGCTTGCCGAATTACCGTGTCCACAACATCACCAAAAATGCGACCAGGGGTGGAAGTGCTGCCCTTCCACCCCATGAGAATAAGATCAATGTGTCTTTCTTGGATTGTCTCTAAAATTGCATGGGCAATATCATGAGTAACTCGGATCTGGGTATGCACCGGAATTTTCCATTTTTTGCCTAAAACTTCGGCGTTTCGCAGTAATCGCCGACTTTTGGCTGTCCTAACAGGTGTTTCGGCTGGAGAACTTTGACGAGAAACAAGGATTACTTGCAGACATTCTATTTCGTAGTGACGATCGCGGGCGATCGCAGCTGCCATTTGTAAAAGTGTGGCGGCTGTTTCGGGGTTGGCAACTGGTACTAATAATCTACCTCTACCGATGCTAGGCGATCGCGTTTGATAAACAACGTAAGAAGGTTCTGGTTGTGGCCCGTGTTCTCTAGTTTGACAGTTGAGACTGTCGGCTTCTGCCCGAATAATATCAGCACGAGTGATGATACCAATGATTCTGCGCCCTTCTACTACTGGCAAGCGACTGATTTGATGACGATCCAATAAATACAGCACATTGCTTAAATTATGGGTGGGCGTGACTGTCACTGGCTGCGGTGTCATGATTTCCCGTAGGGGAGTATCTTTTGCTAAGTTGCGATCGCGTATTTTTAATAAATCAGTTTGGGTGACAATTCCTACCAATTTACCTTGTTCAACTACAGGAAATCCTCGATGGTGAGAACGAGAGAAAGCTTGTACTACTTCTTCCACAGACATCTCTGCATCCAGGGTTTCCACCCGGCGCTGCATGACATCTTTTGCTGTTAACTTAGTCAATGCACCCTCAACGGGAGGTGCGTTTTCGATGTTGATGCCGCTTAAGTGTAAAAGTTTGGTATACAGCGATCCTGGCATCAGTTTGTCAGCAACCAGGTAGGATGTGACAGAGCCAATCATTAAGGGTAACACCAGATTGAAATCTGTTGTCATTTCAAAGACAATCACGATCGCTGTGATTGGTACTTTCGAGACGGCACTAAAAAATGCTCCCATACCTGCCAAAGCATAGGTAGTTGGGGAACCTAATCCAAATAACTGGAATTCAACGACACCGACGATATAACCCAAACAAGAACCTAAAATCAAACTAGGCGCAAATAACCCTCCTGGCGCCCCTGAGCCAAATGCTACCAAGGTTAAGAGAAATTGAACCAAAAAGGCGATCACTGCTATAGGTGCGTTGGCCTGACCAGCGATCACAAATTCTCTTAATCCCGTATTATCACGGAAAGATGGTGGTAAAAAGGCAATTACTATACCTGAAATAAATCCAGCCAAAGCCACCCTGAGGGGTAAGCTAATATGTAATCTTCGATATATTTTGATACTTTCAATTAATCCACGATTAAATAATGCTGCCAGTAATCCTGCTAAAACACCCAAAACCAGGTAAAAAGGAATTTCTATAATCGAAAAACTGCTAGAAGATCGAGTTAATTCCAAGTTCAATAGCAAACTACGACCACCCAACAGACGGGAAACAACACCACCAATAAATGAAGCAATGATTGCAGTTCCTAATGTTAGCCCCGATAAATCTTGAAGTAACTCTTCTACCACAAACAAAACACCAGCAATGGGCGCATTGAAAGCTGCTGCTAAACCTGCACCCGCACCAGCGGCAATCATTTGCCGTCGATGATCTGGGGATGTGGGAACCCAGCGACTCATCCCTGCTGCCAAACCAGCCCCGACTTGCACAGTCGGGCCTTGCCTACCTAAAGTGATTCCTGAAGCCAAAGCGATCATGGCACTGAGTAACTTCACAATTGCTACTCGCCACGAAAGCTTGACTGGTATATTAGCAAGAGAAGCTTTCACGTGGGGAATACCACTACCAGAAGCTTCTGGTGCTAATCTTTCTACCAATAATCCAGCCAGAAACCCGAAACCTAAACCAACTGCTGGTAGGAATAGCCATGCTGGCAAAACTTGGGAACCATGAACTCGCCATGTTCCTAGCCATCCCGAACCAAATTTTAAGCATACAGCACAGAGGGCGGCAACTAGACCAATAATACAGGCTTCTGCGATCGCTAAACCTCTTCTTGGTTGCCAGACAGTGCGAATATACTGATTCAGAAAAGGGAGCGACATAGCAATTAAAAATTAAAAATTAAAAGTTGAAATGTTAAATACAGCACATCATTGCTAATTTTGTAAGTAATTCTTACTCTTTTGCAGTTACACAGCAATTTATCCATAGAGGGATAGAGTTTCGTATTTTAGATATTTATAGGGAAAATTCTAACTTTTTACGCAACTTTTAAAACTTAGAGTAATTGGCGTAGACGCGTTCCCCAACAAAAGCATGTGGTATTACCTGGCGTAGACGTGTAAGCAACTTCTCGCAGAATACCCGTAGACGCGCAGCGGTGAAGGGAGTCGCAGTCTTGGACGCCACGTGACGTCAGGTACTTTATGCCGGGGAAAGAGTCCACCCTTCGGGTTCAGCAGTCCCCCTACCCTGACCTTATGCCCTCCGGGTACTCTTCGAGAAGCCGGGCTTCAAGGTAGAGTAGGGCTTCTCGGAAAGAGATGCTCACCTTTACAAAATCTTTATCAAAATGCCTGATTATTACTGATATGTGTAACCGTGATTCCGAAATGCTGTATCTTCAACTAGTAACTAGATATAATACTCACCAAAGTTCAGGTTAACCCTCTTTATTCTATCAACTTTATTACTTATGAAGCTGGGGTTATTTAATCAAGGTTTGACAAAGGTAGTAGTCACCTCGCTGGCGACACTCACCACCGCTACAATCATTCATCAGCCAACTTACGCCCAAGGTACAAGCTTCTACTGTGGTACGAGTAAATACCGTAATCAAAGTGTACCTGCAACTTTTGCTCGTACTCAAGATGGTAGAAATGTGGCAATGATTCGCTGGTTACACACCAACTACTTTTCATCAAATTGGACTCCGCAAGTGCGTTGTCAAGAAGTAGCCCGCAGATTTCAAAAAAATTATGATAATGGGATGCTCAGACGTATAAACACTGGGACACTCAAAGGACAACCGGTTGTATGTGCCGCCATCAAACAAAGTGATCCTTGTACGGACAGTACTTTGTTATTCACTCTCAACCGTAATGTCAATCCAGAAAAAGCTTTAAAAATGCTCATGGATCGTCGTGGTTTGGCATCTGGAAACGCGTTCGTATCTAGAGGCAAAAAAAATAATAGTCCGTTTAGCGTTGAATTTGATAGTTATATTCAAGGTGCTACTGTTGAATCAAGTAATCCTAATCCGGAAAACAGTAGCACACCCTAATGGGTTTATAATTAGGTAATTATGTAGTCAATATTGCTAAGTTTTTATTAAGTGTTCACAGACTTGAATTTTCCAACCCCTATAAAAAGGGGCAATGGCAAATGAAATGGCACAACCAAAAGTCAGTAACATTGGTTACTGGCTTGTTATTTATAATTTGTGTATCGGCAGTATATCTGAGATATTCGCCAAAGTGTACCAATATTAACTGTAACAGTCTAAACACTACGCAGCAAAATCGATTGTCAATAGAACAAATACGCCATACAGCTCAAGCTATGACTGTGAAAGTGATGTCAAAAGAATTCTTAGGTTCAGGAATTCTGCTAAAAAAGCAAGACTCAGTTTATACAGTTTTGACTAACGCCCATGTATTGCGTGCTGATGATCCTCCCTATCGGATTCAAACACCGGATGGGCGGATCTGGTCTGCGAATTTGCTGGCAAATGTCAAGTTTGGCACTAATGATTTAGCAATATTACAGTTTCGTAGCCTAGATAGAAATTATACTGTGGCATCCATAGCTTTTAACACTGCCATAGGTGATGAAGTATTTGCTGCTGGATTTCCCTATGGAGATGACGGAAAAGACAAAGGCTTTACCTTTACAACTGGTAAAGTAGCACTAATATTACCGAAGGCTTTAGAAGGTGGTTATCAAATTGGCTACACAAATGATATTCAAAAAGGTATGAGTGGAGGGCCACTCCTCAATCATCAGGGTGAAGTAGTCGGTGTGAATGGAATGCACGCATATCCTTTGTGGGATATTCCTTCAGTATTTGCTGATGGTTCCGAAGCAGATCAAAAATTGCATGAACAGATTGTTCGCCTAAGTTGGGCTGTGCCGGCGGAGAAATTTACGTTTAGAAAAAAGATAGGACAATGATCTAATTAATTTCAAAAGATTTGATCATTTCATTCACGGTTTTAATAAATTCATCATAATCATCTACCGCTGCTGTATAAGTAATTATGTATGCTTTATCGCCTTTTAAAGTCCAAATTTGTAAATTTTTTAACTTAGTATCCTCGTCTTTACCTGTGTAGATGATCTGATTTGCTTGTTTGAATGCCAAAGTTGTTGAACTCGTATTTATAATTTGGGCTTCTGGCAGAGTATTTTTAATTTCATCAACAAATAATTTTTTAGACTCAGCTAATGTTCCAGAAAACTTCTCAATATCTACATTTAACTTTTCTTGGAATTTATCTGTATCACTTTGTCTTGGAGATATAAACGTTACTACTTCAGTAACGCCTAAAACATCAATTTCTTTGATTTGTAGCTGCCAACTGGCTGGATATTTGATTTTTATACCATAATTAGAATTCTCATAGGGTATAAACTTTTCTGGTTCCTGCCCAGGTCGAATTGCTATAACTACACTAGCAAGCACTGCAACTATGCCTACAGGAATTAACCATTTCCAACCAGATGTGGAAGAACGAAGTTTCAGAATCGATGGGAGTCTTGTTTGCCCCTGTGTAAAAGTGTGATTTGAGTGTGAGATTTGTCTTAGTGCTTGTAGTGCTGAATCCGCTGACTGATAACGTCCACCGAAGTGATAGCGTACCATTCTATCTAGAATATTAGCTAGCTCAGGGCTAACCCGCGCTTGGTCACGCCAAACAATTTCTCCAGTTTGGGGGTCTCTTGGTAGTTTGCTTCCTTGGGAAGGGTCAGGATATATGCCTGTTAAGGCTTGGATACCAATCACTCCTACGGCATAAACATCGCTGCTAAATTGTGGTTCACCAGCTGCTTGTTCACTGGGCATGTAGCCAAGAGTACCAATAGCCACGGTGACAGTTTGTCCCTGTTGATTAACTTCCAGACCTCTGACCTTTTTCACCGCACCAAAATCAATCAGGACAATTTTTCCGTCTTGTCGTCGCATGATATTGGCAGGTTTAATATCTCTGTGAATTACTCCTTGACGATGGACAAAGGCTAAAACTTCTAGGATTTCCGTCAACAGCTTAATTGTCTCGGCTTCAGTTAGTCTATTAGCTAATGGAGGTAATTCTTGCCTGAGGTCGTGACCTTCAATAAATTCTTGTACTAAATAAAATTCTTGATTCTCTTCAAAATAAGCTAAAAGACGCGGAATTTGGTCATGATTGCCTAATTCTTCTTGAATTTCTGCCTCTTGCTTAAAGAAGCGTTGTGCTATCTGTAGAGTATTCGGGTCGTTAGTTCTTGGTTTTAGCTGCTTAACCAGACACTTAGGATTACCCGGGCGGTCGGTGTCACACGCGATGTAAGTAGCCCCAAATCCTCCTCCTAATCCCAGTTGTTGGACAATTTGGTAACGTCCACGAAGCTTGTGACCCAACATTACGTTCACCTTACATGCTAATAAGTTTAGAAGTTATGACTAAAAGCGTCTATGTGTTGATGTTATCTTGACATAGTTTGACACTTATACGATAAAAGTACCAGCAGCAGTTTTTGACGCACAATATTCAGGAAGTTTTTAGATTTATCGTCAAAAATAGGAGTGTAGGGGCTACCCTCATACCCTTACAAACTTCTTCGGTCATCAACACAACCCACGACCTGTTAGCAAGTAAACTACAAAAGTCCCCAGCCAGTGACTACTAGAATAGTGTTCACTGACGGCATCGATTGTGCTACTTTGACGATGTAGAACAGCAGCAGCACGAAGAGTTTCTATTCGAGGATCTGTATCAGGCAAACCAAAGATTATTCCTTCAAGCATCCAAGCGCGACTAAGATTTAAACCATGAAAATGAGATTGTAAATAGTCTTGAGGATTAGTTACTTTTATGGGTTGTAACCAATCTACTGACTCATCGACAGGTAATTGTGGCAGAAAATCAGTAAGCCAGTTGGCAAAATCTGTTGGTGAAAGAATTCGCCGCACCAGATCAGCTTCCGCCAGGCAGGGAGAGATAAAATCATAGCTCAATGGTTCAAAATGCAATGGATAATTTTGATCGCTCAAATAAAATTTTTGTGCTTTGTTATCAATCAAATTAGCAAAGTTATCATTTTTGCTGATTCGTGTCCAATCCATAATTAAACCAAGTGCAAACGCTGTTTGACTATGCGTACCTGTGCGGTTGGGTAGTTCAAGGTTTTGCAGCCAACGATGTAAGTTATCTACAACCAAGGTTTCTAGGGGTTCTAACACAGTTAGCCATTCTTTGGCTTGGGTATCATTCCATTCACGCAGTTCCGCAGCCAGTTGTAATAGCCATGCAAAACCATAGGGACATTCAAAGTAGGGATGTTTGTGTAGATGGGCAATTTCCCCTTGAATTTTTTCGGGTGTGAAACTTTGAGTAAGGGCTTCCCTCACTGTTGTCTGAAAGGAGGCTTCAGGAAAATAACGAGTTAGACGTGCGAGTAACCAATGTCCATGCACTGCTGAATGCCAATCCAAGCAACCATAAAAAACAGGTGTTAATTCCCGTGGTGGCTTGATATCTTCATTGCTATCAAACCAGTAAATACCGCTATGGGGATACTCTTGATTGATACAGCTAAGTACCAATTGGACAAATTTTGCTGCGATCGCTAGGTCAATCTCCATAGCTTTGGTTTTCATGGTGACTAGTTTCGGTTGGTGGACAGGTTTAATTGTCGCTTTTATTAGCTTGATTTCTAGTAGGCGATCGCACACCGAAAAAGTCTGATAATTACTAAATTCAGCCCATCTAGGTCTAAAACCCCACTTGGTTGGGGTTTGATTCCACATACTACGTCCCTTCTGCCCTCTGATTTCTGCCCTCTGCCTTCACAACCGTCGAATTCCCTTTTCCAAACCCTGACAAACACCAGTCAGAAAATCTAAATCTAAGGTGGCAATTGTATCACTAGGTTTGTGATAGTGGGGATTTCGCAAAAAAGCCGTATCTGTAATCATAATTGCTGGATAACCCGCATCCCAAAAAGGGGCATGATCACTCTGTCGAGTTTGCCGGACTATATGACCTTTATTAGGTACTGGTAGCCACTGACTTGCTACACCAACTTTCCGAATACTGCGGCTAATGCTGATTAAATCTCTTAAGGTTCGCCAATTACCAATTAAACCAATAAAATCGCCACGACTAGGATAAATATGTTGTAAAGGTGGCGGGTAAATTTGGGAACCAGGGTTAGAGTTACAGTAACCTAACATTTCGAGAGAAATCATTAAGCGTAGTGGTTGCTGTTCTTTTTGTAACTTCGCTGCATACTCAATGCTACCTAATAAACCATATTCTTCCATATCAAAAGCTACAAGTTGCAGGGGATATTTGATTGGTTCTGTTGCAAACATCCTTGCTAACTCTAGTAACACTGCTACACCTGTAGCATTATCATCAGCTCCTGGAGAACCAGGCACAGCATCATAATGGGCACCAATTAAAATTGGTGGCAAGTCTCTTTTTTGTGAATCCACAGCAGCAGGTAAGTTCAAGACGAGATTTTTGCAAGCTTTACCACCCACATAAAAGGTGTGGATATCCACACTCCCCCACTGTGCAAATGAGGCGCGAATGTATTCTTGAACAAAAAAATGGCCAGCACTTGCCATGTAAGGGTCGCGATCGCGGACTATTTGAGTAAGATGAGTTTCCAGTTGGTGTTTTAAATTCACAAGATGCTAACAGCGAACCTGGTTGAAGGTGTATTTATCAACAGCAAGATACAATAAATCAAGCATTAGTTCTAAACAAAAAATTTATATAGAAATACTAGGAGAAACTTAACGCATGGGCAAGGTAGTAGGCATCGACTTGGGTACAACTAACTCTGTAGTCGCCGTCATGGAGGGTGGCAAGCCGGTGGTTATTGCCAATGCAGAAGGAATGCGAACAACTCCCTCCGTAGTTGGCTTTAGCAAAGACGGCGAACGCCTCGTAGGGCAAATGGCGAGGCGACAAACTGTCCTCAACCCTCAAAATACTTTTTTTGCAATTAAACGTTTCATGGGACGTAGGTACAGTGAACTGAGTCCAGAATCGAAGCGTGTACCTTATACCATTCGTAAAGATGAAGTTGGCAATATTAAAGTTGTTTGTCCCCGTTTAAATAAAGATTTTGCCCCAGAAGAAATTTCGGCAATGATTCTCAAGAAATTGGCAGAAGATGCCAGTAAATACTTGGGGGAACCCGTCACAGGGGCAGTAATTACCGTTCCCGCCTATTTCAATGATTCCCAACGGCAAGCAACGCGGGATGCTGGGAGAATTGCTGGTCTGGAAGTTTTGCGAATTCTTAACGAACCAACTGCTGCTTCTTTGGCTTACGGTTTGGATCGCGGTGAGACGGAAACCATTTTAGTATTTGACTTGGGTGGCGGTACATTTGACGTTTCCATCCTAGATGTTGGTGACGGTGTATTTGAAGTGAAAGCTACCAGTGGTGATACTCAACTCGGTGGTAATGACTTTGATAAAAAAATAGTCGATTGGTTAGCAGAACAATTTCTCGAACAAGAAAAAGTAGATTTAAGAAGAGAACGACAATCTTTGCAGCGTTTGATGGAAGCTGCGGAGAAAGCCAAAATCGAACTTTCTGCTGTCAGCGTCACTGAAATAAACTTGCCCTTCATCGCTGCTACGGAAGAAGGACCTGTCCACTTAGAAACTCGCCTGACTCGTTCCCAGTTTGAAGGCTTATGCGATGACTTGTTAGGGCGGTTACGTGTCCCTGTCAAACGCGCTTTAAAAGATGCTGGACTCACCCCTAATGATATTGACGAAGTTGTACTAGTAGGCGGTTCTACACGGATGCCTATGGTACAGCAGCTAGTACGGGCGATGATTGGCAGAGAACCCAATCAAAACGTCAACCCTGATGAAGTTGTAGCAGTGGGTGCGGCTATTCAGGCGGGAATTCTCGCTGGCGAACTCAAGGATGTATTGTTATTGGATGTGACACCCTTATCTTTGGGACTGGAAACTATAGGTGGCGTCAAGAAAGTACTAATTCCCCGCAACACTACTATTCCTGTCCGCCGTTCTGACATCTTTTCCACGTCAGAAAATAACCAGAACACTGTGGAAATTCACGTAGTCCAAGGTGAACGGGAAATGGCAGCAGATAACAAATCCTTAGGGCGATTCAAGCTGTACGGTATCCCCCCAGCACCTCGCGGTATTCCCCAAATTCAAGTAGCATTTGATATCGATGCTAACGGCATATTACAGGTAACTGCTTTAGATAGAACCACAGGTAGAGAGCAGAGTATTACAATTCAAGGTGCTTCTACCTTGAGTGAAAGTGAAGTTCAACAAGCGATTCGAGAAGCCGAGAAATTTGCTGACGTAGACAGACAACGTAAAGAAAAAGTTGAAAAACGTACGCGGGCTGAGGCTTTGATTTTACAAGCCGAAAGACAATTACGGGAAGTAGCACTAGATTTTGGTATGGCATTTGCCCGCAACCGTCGTCAACAAATTGACAACATCTGTCGGGAACTGCGCGAGAGTTTAAAAGAAAATGACGATCGCGGCATAGATCAAGCTTACGCCGACCTACAAGATGCCTTGTATGACCTCAACCGCGAAGTCCGCCAGTACTACGCTGAAGAAGAAGATGACGATTTGTTGGGTGCGATCAAAGACATTTTTACAGGTGGTGGTGATAAAGACCGGGATTATCCTAGAGACACTTTCCGCGATCGCGATTACTATGACAGAGACTATGACCGAGGCTACGGCAAAGATTACGACCGCAGTCCCAGTAAAGATTACGACCGCAGTCCCAGCAGAGATTACGATCGCAGTCCCAGCAGAGATTACGACAGAAGCTATGGCCGAGACAGTCGTTCCTCTGCCTTTGACAACAGTGGTTCTTCACGCCGTTCTCGCCCCACCTATCAAGATAACTGGGATGATGACGATGATTGGTAATCAAGCTTGTTAGGTAAAAAATTATCACTCCTTCGCTATTGAGATGTACTGCTAATGCAAAATACTGAATATTTAGTTAGAAAAAGGTGATAAATATTGATTTGAATTTCGGATTTAGTCAATATTGATAGGTAATTAGTAATAGTTAGTGGTTAATGGTTAGTGGTTATTTGTTTTCCCCAACAACTACCAACCGCTAACAATTGATCATTCATTATCAACAACCAACAATCAACTACCAACAACCAACAATCAACTACCAACTATCTTAAAAACTAAATCTTTAATCATAACTGATTATGCAGAATTTGCGGAATTTTCGCGATTATTACGAAGTTTTGGGAGTATCTAAAGATGCCACCAATGAAGAAATTAAAAAAAATTACCGACGCTTAGCTAGGCAATATCACCCAGATTTGAATCCAGGGAACAAAGCAGCAGAGGAAAAATTTAAGGATATCGGTGAAGCTTATGAAATTCTCTCCGATCCTACAAAGCGGGCCCAATACGACCAATTTAGTCGCTACTGGAAGCAAAAAGGCTTCGACAAACAAGCACAGAAAAAACCTTGGGGCGCGGATAGCCGTAGCAATGGTCGCGGTACTCAGGATGTAAACCCTGGTAATTATTCGGATTTTACAACCTTTATTAATGAAGTCATTGGTGTCAAAACAGGTCGAAACGCCACATCTACGACTGCCAATACTACCAATGCCGATCCCTTCCGTACCCCGAGAACAAAAGTTGCATACACCCCAAACCAACGCCCTACCCGGCGAGATATTGAAGCAAGATTATCTCTACCCCTAGAAAAAGCTTATCAGGGTGGTTTGGAAAGAATTCGCTTAGAGGATGGGCGATCGCTAGAAGTAGAAATGCCCGCAGGGATGGTAACAGGTCAAACGATTCGTCTCCGAAATCAAGGCATTAATGGCGGTGATTTATATTTAAAAATTACCGTCGAACCTCATCCTCTTTTTAAAATAGAAGGCACAGATATTCACTGTCAAATCCCCATTACTCCCAGTGAAGCTGTATTAGGAGGTCAAGTTGAAGCACCAACCCTTGATGGTTTGGTGAAAATGACCATACCTCCCGGAGTTAGGTCTGGACAAAGATTACGTTTAGCTGGTAAGGGTTATCCCACCGACAAAGGTAAACGCGGCGACCAATTAGTAGAAATTCAAATAGTTACTCCTAAAAATATTAGCCAAGAAGAACGGCAATTATACGAAAAAATACGGCAGATTGAAAATTTTAAACCCCGCGCTGATTTATTTTCATAAGGTTGTTGTTTGTTGTTTGTTGGTTGTTAGTGGTTGTACCAGACGTGCCATGGCACGTCTGTATATTGGTTAGTAGTTAGTAGTTAGTGGTTGATTGGTTATTTACTACTCCACCCTACCTTAAGCCCCGCAAAGCATGTCTACACACCCCCCACCTCCCCACCCCCTCTGCTTGGACCAGGAGTTACAGAGTAAGTTTAAAATATTAGAAAAAAGTTTAGCGCTAGGTGAATCAAACAGCCGTGAATCAGAATGGTGCAATGTCACAAAGCAGCGAGAATACATACTATACTCTGCTAGGACTGCATCCGAGTGCATCGCCAATCGAGATCCGTCGTGCTTATCGGGAATTGAGCAAACGCTATCATCCTGATACTACAAGCTTACCTACAGTTGTCGCCACTGCCAAATTTCAGCAACTCAACGAAGCCTACGCTACCCTAAGTAACCCAGAACGACGGTTAAGTTATGACCTAAAAATTGGTTATTCTCGGTTTGGAGTAATTCAAGCACCTCCCGATTTAAATCGTCCCGTTTCCCGTTCCTACGACTGGTCTAAATCAGCTTATCTTGATGCTAGCGATCGCCCCCTCTCATCTGGTGAAATCTTCGCTTTGTTTATCCTGGGTTTAACATTTTTAGGTTGCTTACTGTTAGCGATCACCATTGGCTTAACTCGTGGTGAAGCTGCTTTCCAACCTGTAGGATTGATATTACAACTCTTTATTTTTAATTTTTAATTGTTATGTCTCTTCCCCCTTCTGACACACCACTATATAATCACCCTCTTCCTCAAATCGAGCAGTGGTTAAGAGAACAAGGTTGTGAACAAGATGAAATGCAACTACATTGTTGGCGCGTACAGCGTCCTAGTTGGCAAGCAGAACTTTGGTTAGACATTGAGCAAATTGTGGTTCGATATCTCAACGTAGGAGAAAATGGACAAGATATCCAACGCGCCTTTAAATATTCTTTGAGTCGGCGAGATGTAGAACAGGCTGTGTTTTCCGGACCATAGTGAAGAAGAGTAGAGGAGTGGGGGGAGTGTGAGGAGTGGAGATGTGCTTGAAGTGAGCCTTACACTAGCGGCGAATACCACTAGCAACATATGAAATAAACACAATTTTTCTCCTACACCCTTACACCCCTATACCCCCTGTGTTTCTTGAGAGATAAATATTTTCTCCTCATACCCCTCACACCCCTCACACTTTCCCAAACCTTCTTTCCCGTTGCTGATACGCACACAAAGCGCGGTGGAATTCATGGCGATCAAAATCAGGCCAGAGAGTATCGGTTATATATATTTCTGAATAGGCTATTTGCCAGAGAAGAAAATTTGAAACTCGCATTTCTCCACTGGTGCGAATTAATAAATCAGGGTCACAAATACCGATGGTGTAAAGATGACGTTCAAACGTCGCTTCATCAATTTCATCTGGCTGGAGTAAACCTTGTTGGACTTTTTGGGCGATCGCTCGACAAGCTTGAATAATTTCTTGTCTGCCGCCATAATTGGTAGCGATCGTAAACTTGATCCCGCAATTATCTTTCGTTTCTTCCATCGCACGGCTAATTTCTGCTTGCAGCGATCGCGGTAAGCTACTCAAATTACCCACAAACCGAATTTGCACATTCTCTTCCACCATTTCCCGCAGTTCTTGACGCAAAACTCGCTGAAATAGAGTCATCAAAAAATCAACTTCTTCGTGCGGTCTTCCCCAATTTTCCGTAGAAAATGCATAAGCCGTCAGGGCTTCGATCCCCCAATCCTTACAACAACGAAGTAAATCTTTTAAGGCATCAACACCAGCTTTATGACCCATAATTCTGGGTAGCCCTTGATGCTTTGCCCATCGACCATTGCCATCCATAATCACCGCAACGTGCTTGGGCAGTAGTTCTCGTTTTAAGTCAGGAGGCAGATATTGCAGTTCAGTTTGTTGTGCTGTCATTTTTTGTCTCGCGATGCGGTCGATGGTAATCCGAGTAAACGTGAAACCAATGCTAAGGCCTGACTACGAATCTGACGACCCAAACTGATCAAACCAGGGGCAACAGCCTCCCGATCCACAGTTGGTGAAAATCTCGCTTCTAAAGACTCTTTCAGCTTCGTAATCGTCAGTGGTCTATTTAGAGTTCCCTTTTCCGCTAAAGAAATAGAACCTGTTTCTTCAGATACAACGACACAAATGCAATTCTCGACTCGCTCAGTTATTCCCATCGCCGCCCGGTGGCGTGTTCCCAACTGGCGCGAAGCTGTACGTCCCGAAAGCGGTAAAATTATACCCGATGCCACGATCCGAGAACCTCGTATCAATGTAGCACCATCGTGTAAGAGAGTTTTCGGTTGAAAAATTGTTTGTATTAGCTCTTTGGACACTTCAGCGTTTAGTTTTACTCCTGGTACAGAAAAATCCCGTTCATCAATAGGGCCAGTCGTTTCCAAAATTAGTAGCGCACCTATCCGATTTTTCGACAGTTCTCTGACTGCTTCGACTATTTCATCAATTACACTATCAGATTTAGGAACTGCTAGACGGGACGGTTGAAATAATTGCCAGAATTCGCCACGTCCCAATTGTTCCAAAAATCGCCGAAACTCGGATTGGAGAGCAACTGCCATTGCGACAGCACAGCCAATCACTAATTTTTCTAGTACAAAATTTAGCAATTGTAGCTGTAACTTCCCACTGATGGCTGATGCCAGCATCAGAATAATAAAACCTCGCACCATCCACAGTGTCCGGCGCTCACTGATAATCATTAGTATCATGTACGTCAGCGCCAGTACTAAAACAATATCCAGAGTCTCAAGCAGCAAAGGCTGAGACCAACCTTGGTTTATCAGCCATTGCTTCCACCAATCTCCCATGACATCTGGATTTTACCTTTCACCTCTAATAAAGTAAGTCAATAGTCAATAGTCAATAGTCAATAGTCATTAGTCATTAGTCAATAGTCATTAGTCATTAGCCATTAGTAAACAACTCTTGACTATGGACACTTGACTATGGACAATTGACGCTTGACTAATTTTTGAGTCTTTCTGGTAGGCAATCCTGTCGAATCAAATCCTGATAAGTTTCGCGTTGCAAAATCAAATTTGCTTCGCCATTTGCGACTACAACAGCAGCCGGTCTGGGCAGGCGGTTGTAGTTAGATGCCATACTGTAATTGTAAGCACCAGTTGCCATCACTACGAGAATATCTCCAGATTCAGTTTTGGGTAGTTGGGCATCCTTGATCAAAATATCCCCTGATTCACAATGTTTACCAGCAATTGTGGCTGTTTCTGTCAAGGAAGCAGACATGCGGTTAGCAACTACAGTACGATACACTGACTGGTAAGTAATCGGACGGGGATTATCAGACATACCACCGTCAACTGCTATGTAAGTGCGAATATCTGGAATAACTTTAGAAGAACCTATAGTGTAAGCTGTGACGCAAGCTGTGGCAATTAGCGATCGCCCTGGTTCACACAATAATTTTGGTAGTGGTAAGTTTTGCGCTGCGCACGCTTGTTGAATGACTTCACAAATTGGTTTTACCCACTCTTCAATACTAGGGGGATCATCCGATTCTGTATACTTTATCCCCAAACCTCCACCAACATTTAACTCTGTCACAGTTAAACCATAACCAGCAGCTTTACTCATCCACTGCACCATCACAGCTGCTAAATCCTGATGTGGTTGGCGTTCAAAAATTTGAGAACCAATATGAGCGTGTAAACCTACACAGTTTAAAACAGATTGCTGACTGACAAAAGCAAATAATTCATCTAAATCATTGGGATCAAAGCCAAACTTACTATCCAGGTGTCCCGTACGGATATATTCGTGGGTGTGACATTCAATACCCGGTGTTAAGCGCAGCATGATCCGGATGGGGTGGTGGGGTGGTGGGGTGGTGGGGTGGTGGGGAGAGTTTGATTCTACATTCTCCCCATCTCCGGTTCTCCCCATCTTTTCAGCTATCTCCACCAAACTCCGCAATTCATACCAGTTGTCCACAACAATCGTGCAACCTGATTGAATTGCCAGAGTTAATTCTTCTCGAGATTTATTATTTCCGTGAAAGTAAATTTTTTCAGGACTCACACCCGCATTTAGGGCTGTGTAGAGTTCACCTCCAGAGACAACATCAATTCCCAAGCCTTCTGAGGCAGCGATCGCACAGACTGCTAAACAACTCCAAGCTTTGGAGGCATATAATACTTGAGATTCACCCTTGTAATAGTGCTGGAAACTTTCCCGGTACTGGCGGCAAGCTATTCGCAGGGTTTCTTCATCCAAAATATATAAAGGTGAACCAAACTGCTGCACAAGAGTAGTCACATCACAACCCCCTATTTCTAGGTGGTCTTGATTATTTACTTTTGCAGTCAGCGGTAAAAGTTCTTGATTGGGTGAAAGATTAGTGTGACTACCTGTTTGCGGTAAATACTGTCTACCAGAAAGTTGAACCCCGGCAGGGTGAGTCGATACCATAACTATTAAGAGTTGTCCTTCGTACTAATTACAAGCGATGAGCGGATATGCCGATTCCCAGTTTACCGAATAACGTGCTTGTTCGCCCCTGTCTTTCGGCATTGATTGGGAATGGGTAATCGGTAATTGGTAATGGGTAATCGGTAATTGGTAATGGGTAATCGGTAATGGGTAATTGGTAATGGGTAATCGGTAATTGGGTATGGTTAACAACCACCAACCAACAACCAACCACCAACAACCACCAACCACCAACCACCAACCAACAACCAACAACCAACCACTAACTATTGACAATTGACAAATGACTTTTGACCAATTAGAACTGAAATCAATAACAACAGATGATTTGAGTGCGGTTGTGGAACTAGATCAGGCTTGTTTTGGTGGTCTTTGGACACTAGATGCCTATCAACGAGAGATAGATAGTCCTAACAGCGTTTTACTCGGTTTATTTGCACCTTTGTCTACTGTCAATCTGCTGGCGATGGGTTGCTTTTGGTCAATTTTAGAAGAAGCCCACATTACCATTTTGGCAGTTCATCCTCGATACCAAGGTCAAGGTTTAGGACAGGCTATTCTTTATTTCTTGCTTAAGGCTGCTTATGAACTGGGCTTAGAAAGAGCTACCCTAGAAGTCCGAGTATCTAACAAAGCTGCAATTTCTCTGTATCAAAAATTTGGCTTTAAAACAGCAGGACAGCGAAGGCGTTACTATAAAGATAACGATGAAGACGCCTTGATTTTGTGGTTAGGAAATATCCAATATCCAGAATTTCCAGATTCTTTGGAAAAGCTACGTATCAAAATGAGCGATCGCCTCAAGCTATACAGTTGGTCTATAGTTGATTGTTAATAGTTGTTTGTTGTTTGTTGTTTGTTGGTGAGACCAGCCCCCCAAAAAGGCGGTCTCCGTCACGTAGACACGAAGTGGTGAGACAGCGACTCTTACGCAGGGGGTTCTCCCCCAATCCCCACTCCCTGTCGGTCGTGGGGGCCGGTGAGTCCCCCATGAGCGACTGCGAACCCGGAGGGCTTAAGGTAAGGGTAGGGGGACTGGCGAACCCGAAGGGTAGTTAGTGGTTAGTGGTCAAAAGTCATTTGTCAATGGTCAATTGTTAGTAGTTAGTGGTTGCTAAGAGGGAACTCTTAACTCTTAACAGGGAATAGGTAATTTCTTCCTTGTCTTCCTTATCCTCCAAGTCGTCCCCCTTGTCCTCCTTGTCTCCCTTCCCTTCTCCCCTATACCCAATCCCCAATTCCCAAAAATAATTAATTTTTGATAAAAATTCTTAATTTTATGCAGTTTTTACTACCTATAAAAAAATTCATAATGTTCAATGGAAAATTGACAGTTACAAAAAAATATGATATATATCTTTCCTTGGGATTGGCATTAAAAACATTGCAAGTCCAAACTCTTTTTCGCTTGTCAATCTCCACAAAGACAGTAAATTCAGACTCCTCAATACACACTCAGTAAAAAGTAATAAAAAGTTAGCAATTTCCCATGAAGGCTGGGTGATCCCGATTGAATGTCTATTTCTTTATACAGACATTCAATCGATTTGGCTGTGCTAAAATCAGCGTACCGGCACGACGCAGGTGATGGGAAAAATGCCATGTTTGAACGCTTCACAGAAAAAGCCATTAAGGTAATCATGTTGGCCCAGGAAGAGGCACGCCGCCTGGGACACAATTTCGTTGGTACCGAACAGATCCTCTTGGGTCTGATTGGAGAAGGTACCGGAGTGGCGGCTAAGGTGCTGAAATCTATGGGCGTCAATCTCAAAGACGCTCGGATTGAAGTAGAAAAAATCATAGGCCGGGGTTCAGGCTTTGTAGCCGTGGAAATTCCGTTTACGCCACGGGCAAAGCGAGTTCTGGAACTATCCTTGGAAGAAGCGCGCCAATTAGGGCATAACTACATTGGCACCGAGCATCTGCTGTTGGGCCTGATCCGAGAAGGGGAAGGTGTAGCAGCCAGAGTGCTAGAGAATCTGGGTGTGGATCTTTCTAAGGTAAGGACTCAAGTGATCCGGATGCTGGGAGAGACCGCTGAGGTTACACAAGGAGGTCCATCACGCGGCAACAAAACCCCGACCTTGGATGAGTTTGGCTCGAATTTGACCCAAATGGCATTGGACGGCAAGCTCGATCCAGTGGTGGGACGCGCCAAGGAAATTGAGCGGGTGATTCAAATCTTGGGTCGCCGCACCAAAAATAATCCAGTCTTGATTGGGGAACCAGGGGTTGGTAAAACCGCGATCGCTGAAGGTTTGGCGCAGCGCATTGCCAACAAAGATGTCCCCGACATTCTGGAAGACAAGCGCGTAGTCACCTTGGATATCGGTTTACTCGTAGCAGGTACAAAGTACCGGGGTGAATTTGAAGAGCGCCTGAAGAAGATCATGGATGAGATTCGCCAGGCTGGAAATGTCATTTTAGTCATCGACGAAGTACACACCCTAATTGGTGCAGGTGCGGCAGAAGGTGCAATTGATGCAGCAAACATCCTCAAGCCAGCCTTGGCTAGAGGTGAATTGCAATGTATTGGTGCTACAACCTTAGATGAATACCGCAAGCACATAGAGCGAGATGCAGCCTTAGAACGCCGTTTCCAACCAGTGATGGTCGGCGAACCCTCTGTCGATGAGACAATTGAAATTTTACGTGGTCTGCGTGACCGCTACGAACAACACCACAAGCTGAAGATTTCTGACGAAGCTTTGATTGCGGCGGCAAAATTGTCTGACCGCTACATTAGCGATCGCTACCTACCAGATAAAGCCATCGACTTAATCGATGAAGCTGGTTCCCGGGTCCGTCTGATTAACTCCCAACTGCCACCCGCAGCCAAAGAGTTAGACAGAGAACTGCGGCAAATTTTAAAAGAAAAAGATGATGCAGTTCGCGCTCAAGACTTTGATCGAGCCGGAGAACTGCGCGATCGTGAAATGGAAATCAAAGCCGAAATTCGTGCGATCGCTCAAAGCAAAACTGGTACTGGCCGCACAGAGGGTGAAGAACCAGTAGTTACAGAAGAAGACATTGCCCACATTGTCGCTTCTTGGACGGGTGTACCAGTCAACAAACTCACCGAGTCTGAGTCCGAAAAGCTGCTGCACATGGAAGACACCTTGCATCAGCGCCTAATCGGTCAAGAAGATGCTGTGAAGGCTGTTTCGCGGGCAATTCGTCGCGCTCGTGTCGGCTTAAAGAACCCCAACCGACCCATTGCTAGCTTTGTCTTCTCTGGGCCTACCGGCGTCGGTAAGACCGAGTTGGCAAAAGCATTGGCATCTTACTTCTTCGGTTCGGAAGAAGCGATGATCCGCCTGGATATGTCCGAATACATGGAACGTCATACCGTCTCCAAGTTAATCGGTTCGCCTCCAGGCTATGTTGGTTATAACGAAGGTGGTCAGCTTACTGAAGCAGTACGCCGTCGTCCTTACACCGTGGTGTTATTCGACGAAATCGAAAAAGCGCACCCCGATGTCTTCAACATGCTGCTGCAAATTTTGGAAGACGGTCGTTTAACTGATGCCAAAGGTCGCACCGTAGACTTCAAGAACACCTTGCTGATTTTGACTTCTAACATCGGTTCCAAGGTAATCGAAAAAGGTGGCGGCGGTATCGGCTTCGAGTTTGCTGAAGACCAAAGCGAATCTCAATACAACCGGATTAAGTTCTTAGTCAACGAAGAACTGAAGAACTACTTCCGTCCAGAATTCCTCAACCGTCTGGATGAAATTATCGTCTTCCGTCAACTGAATAAGGAAGAGGTAATGCTAATTGCCGACATTATGCTTCGAGAAGTATTTGGTCGTCTTACCGAGAAAGGAATCAATCTCGAAGTGAGCGATCGCTTCAAAGAGCGCTTGTTGCAGGAGGGTTACAACCCCAGTTACGGTGCAAGACCTTTACGTCGAGCCATTATGCGCTTACTAGAAGACAGCCTCGCAGAAGAGATTCTGTCTGGTCGCATCAAGGAAGGCGATACAGCCATTGTTGATGTCGATGAGAGCGGTAATGTCACAGTCAGAGGTGAACAGCGCCGGGAATTGATGACGCCTGGAGTTGAATAAGATTTTGGGTTGAATCTAAAATTTAAACTGAAAACGGTAGGGGATGAAAATCTTCTACCGTTTTTTGCTGTCACTATTTTGGATTAATATTGAGAATTAACACCTCTCATCAAAAGCAAGCTATGTTTGACATGCCAATTTTGCTTGCCCAAACAAGTAATACAATTCAAATAGGTATTAATATTAATGGAATTGTAGCGCTAATAGCAGGAATACTAATTCTTTTACTGCCTAGATTGCTGAACTATATAGTGGCAATTTATCTAATAATTATTGGGCTGGTGCAGATTTTTAATTTGCAGATTTAATAATATGAAAAATTATGAAAATGATTGAATTTGAAATAAAAAATATAAAATTCAGTTAGAGTTTTTTGAAAGAACTCTGTTTGTTAAAGCAGTTGAATTTCTTT
>NZ_AJLK01000147.1 GCF_000317205.1 Fischerella muscicola PCC 7414
CCCAATCAACTAAAACTTATCAACAAGTAACAGTATTTAAATTAAGGAGTGCTAACTATGCGTTTAAGTAACTTTCACACTCAAGCTGCGATCGCAGGTATAGCAAGCATACTAAGTGGTCTAATTGTAGTTCCTTCTGCTAATGCAAGTGCCATAGGTTATGCCTACTGGGGAGTTCAGACTTGGAAAGACATTCCTATCCCTTCTGGTCAACTAACTGGCGGTGTTTTTGGTAGAGGTCTTTACGTGAACGATGCTGGTGGTAATTTCATTAGCGCGGGTAATATCTGCAACTGGCGCATTGACGTAGATTTTATTGATGCATCTGGTAAAACTTACTATCGCAACAGAGGAAAAACTGTTGAGAACTGCACACGTGCGGGTCAGCAGAAGAGACTAATTAAAAAGAATATTCGTCCCGGACAGGCGTGTGTGCGCCTCTACACAGCGTTTAACCATAATGTTGCCAGCGTCTGCCACAACATCCATCGTTAATAGACCAAAAAATTTTTTATCAAAGCTTGAGAACAATGAATAAATTCGTCAAAAAACTTGCATTGCTTGCCGTTGGAGTTTCCCTATCCTTTACCAGTATTGAAGCTACTACACCCCACCTAGCCCAAGCTCAGAAAGTCTGCCAATCTTACAGAGTTACTCGACCCGGAGGACTATATGTGTACATCCAAAGTGGAAAGCGTATTATCACAACTCTTCCCTATGGAAATCTTGTGGCTGTCACCGGACTTAGCCCAAAGGGATATTGGGCCAGAATTCGATATTTGAGAGCAGATGGACTAATAGGTCAAGGTTGGGTTGCTGCCAGATATTTAAGATGTTTTCAAATGTAGAAGGGGCTTGCTGCTATGTGGAAATCAGGACAAATCTTACAAGAACGTTACCAACTTCAACATCGATTGGGAAGCGCGATCGCAAGTCGTCAAACTTGGCTAGCAAAAGATTTATCAGTTCAACCTCACGAATTAGTTATTGTTAAAATTTTAGTATTTGCCCCTCAATTTCAATGGGAAGATTTGAAATTATTTGAGCGTGAAGTTCAAGTCCTGCAAAATCTCAATCATTCCCAAATCCCCCACTATAGAGATTACTTTGTGGTAGAACAAGAAGCTGGTTCACAATTACTTTGGTGGGGGTTGGTACAAAATTATATTCCTGGTAAAACTCTACAGGAACTCTTAGAAGCAGGTAAAAGGTTTAATCAAGAGGAAATTCGCAAAATTGCTAAACAAATCCTGCAAATTTTAATTTATTTGCATGAATTAAGTCCGCCTGTTCTCCACCGTGATCTCAAGCCTAGTAATTTGATTTTGGGTGAGGATAAACAAATTTATCTAGTTGATTTTGGTGCAGTACAAGATCGAGCAGCAATAACAGGAGTAACATTCACAGTTGTAGGTAGTTATGGTTATGCACCACTAGAACAATTTTGGGGACGAGCTGTCCCAGCATCAGACCTTTATGCACTAGGAGCTACGTTGATTCATCTCCTTACAGGCCTTGCTCCTGCTGAACTACAGAATAATCTCCGGATTCAATTTCGCGATCGCACCAACCTCAATCCCAGCTTTGCGAGTTGGCTAGAAATACTTACGGAACCTGCTTGTGAACAAAGATTTGCCACCGCTCATCAAGCACTCCAAGAACTTGAACATGGTGCTTTACAGATATTTGCTCCTAGATACACCAGGCGATCCCAGACTAATCGTGTGGTGATCAAAAGATTTGCAGGAAAACTAGAAATTTATAAAATTCATCAAATTAAGTATACACCAATCAATATCGACAACTTATTTATTACTGCCATTTTAATTACTGTTAGTGCTGGTTTTAGTATCATGGGCAGTAATTTTATACCTCTATTTATCATTATTTATTTGAGTTTTATCTGTTTTATTACCCAAGCAAATTTTACAGATAGGGGAGAACGTTTTGTATACTTTGAAAGAGCAATAGACCGCTTTAAAATCTGTGAAAAATACTTGTTTAGATGCAAAGAAGAATCAGGTACAATTTCTCAGATCCAGTATATTACTATGTATCCAGTTGAAAAGTCTTTTTATGCTAGTAGTAGTTGTGTCTTGACAAAAACTGTGTGGCGATTAATGATTCGGGCAAACAAAATTTATTTACTGGATTGGGATTTGACTGAAGAGGAGTGTCTGGGGTTAGTACGAGAAATGCAAAACTGGATTGATCCTGCTAGAATAGCATGTTCATAATTTTGACCTTTTTTTTGAAACGCAGTTCCGATGAAAAAATTTCATCACCAAGGATGAAAAAACCTCACCCCCCAGCCCCTCTCCTTACTAAGGAGAGGGGTGTCC
>NZ_AJLK01000148.1 GCF_000317205.1 Fischerella muscicola PCC 7414
TTACTAAGGAGAGGGGTGTCCGATAGGACGGGGTGAGGTGAGTTTCAAGTCAAAGGGACGCAGAGTTAGAGGTTGTTGGCTACGCGTTTGATATCTTCTTTGAGGTGGAGGACGTTAAAGTTGATGAGAGGATCAAGTTTACAGTTGGCGAGTTTGAGATAAGTTGCTGTGTGTACTCTCATCGCACAACCAATAATCACTCCACTCAACTCATTTTCTGTCATCTATTTTGGTTGAAAAATCAACTACTCTTAACTTGCCCAAAATTAAAATGAATCACATTACCTCCAAGCAATTTTCAGGCGCAGAGAAGCAAAAAACTCTGCGTCCCTCCGCGTTTTCCTCCGCGTTCCCACCGAAGCTTTGATCGCCGGAAGCCCTAGCTCAAACTTCTCTCTGCGTTTACAACTCTTGCACAAATTCCGTCAAGAACCTAAACGCCTTGACAATATAACTAGCACACTCTCTGGGAGAAGTATTGTAAAACGATCGCCACGCATTGGCTTTGTCTTCATCATAGCGATCGCCTCTTTCTGGATGTCCATCCAACCATGCTAATCTCACAGCATGACCGATTAACACATCCAAAACAATATACTCTTCGATTTGTAAATCAGGGTTATTGGATGCGATCGCTGCTAATTCCATTAATGTTTCGATATTAACTTGGCGATACTCGGGAGCCTCTATTTTATTTAACAGATGCTCTACTTGCAGAGCAAAGTTCTTTTCCCCGGCTGTCATCTCCGAGATCATCTCTTCACTTTCTAAGCGGTTGCGGCGCTCTAGTTTATCGCCAATCACCAAACCTTTGCAATGATGCATTAACAACCAAACTTGTTTGTAAAAGTCTTGAGGTACACGTCCGGTTGCGCCTTCAGCTTGGCGGAACCGTCGCCAACCACCTGGTTGTACTTCGATATCGTCAACAATTCCTGGTTGTACTACCCAGTCAATATCGCTTTCTTTTTGTTTGACGTGCAAAGACTCTTGCTGGCGTAATAGTTTACTCATACCAGCGTATTCAGCTAATACCTGGCGTAGCCGGGTTTTGACTTCAAAGGGTGAAAGTTGCATCAGGGTTTCGTATGCTTCATCTTGAGTAACTTTCAACTCCTGCGCCAGTTCACTGGTAAGCAACAAAATCAGATAACCAACTCTGAGAGTGAGTAGTCCTTTAAACAACTCTGGTTCTGATTTAATTAAGGTACTGAGATAGATGAGGATTTCTTGAGTTAAAACGCGATCGCGTATATCCTCACGGCAAAAATGATTGATTTTCTCGACAATTTCGTTGTGGGAGAGGGGTACAGTGATCAACGACGCTTCACTGTAAGCTTTACCCACTGCAATTTGCTTACCCCGCACGATGATACTTGTAACTACGTCTGATAAAGCAATATACGCCATTTGCCGCAGCCCTGCTGCACGTCGTACAACGGCCCAAATTCCTAATTCTGCGGCTTTAGTGTAAACTTCATCAAGTAAATCCCCTACTGTGATGGGATTTCCTGGGCCGCCAAAACCCGTATCAAATTCTAGCCCTTGCAAACGCGTCAGTGTCTGCAATAACTCTATTTGTTCATAAATATTTTCTGAGGAACGCAAGTAACTTAGCAGTAATCCGAAGTTGGTTTCACATTCTACTTGAAATTCTTGAGTATGTCCCAAAGGCCAATTTTTATCTGGATGTAGTGCTAAATAGACGCAGCGAGGTTTAGCATCTTTGACAGAAGACAGGGTAAATTCAAACTCTGGGAGAAAATCAATTCGTTCGATCGCTGCTGTTAACATCAGCTGATTCAATCGTCCTAATTTTACCCGTACGCCGTTACAAATACCATCTTTGAGTTCTTGCATTAAGTTCAGTAATGCTTCGGAACCTGTTTCTAACATGGTGCGCGTCAACATTAAAGTTAAAATCGGACGCCCTAAATCACTCCAATATTTTTGAATGTAACCAAGTTCACTGCGTAATTGTGCTACCAAAAAATGATAATCCAGCGTTAAATAGAACTGTTGAAAGTCTAAAAATGAGGGTAAAAATACAACTGTTTCGCTACCAATACGAAAAATTCTGGAAGTAGTTAAACTGCGAGGACGGCGGGGTGGACGTCCTGTTAAACCAAGTTTGTCGCTACGTCCAATTTGGGCATAAATATTGATAAAATCATCAGCTTGGCAGACTTGAATTGGTTCTACTTGCTTGGGTGTTTGGGTTTCAATTCCATGAACTTCTAATTCTGCTTGTAAATCTTCATCTTCTGCTAATAAAGCGATTTGCACCAGAGGTTCCCGCTGTTTATCCATGCGTAAGTGTCGTCCCAAGGGATCTATATCCCCGACAGCAATTAATCCTTCACTTAACATTTGAGCCAGATAATATAGACTCTGTGCCCATACTAAAGGGACATTTTCATTAGGTAAACGAGGCTGAGTTGATGGTGCTTGTTTTTCTGCTTCTACAAATTCTGCTGGCACATAATAAAGTTCTGGTAATAAACCCAAACCATCCCTTTCTACGAGTAGAGACTCTAAACGTTCTTGGTAATATTTAGCTTGTTCTTGATTGCTACAAAATAGTCCATCGAGAAATAAATAAGTAAAAAATAGCGGCCATTCACATTCGATATTTTCAAATTGTTTGAGTTCCCACGGTTCATAGTGCAAGCGTTTAGTATCTTCCAAAACTGTTTGGTGTCCGTCGCGTAAAAACCGCTTGCAGCCGTACTTACCTTCTAGTTTTGTCATAATATCATTGCGAGTGCGATCGCGTAGATGTGTATCTTCAACTGCAAACGCTGGGAAACTAATCACACTCAAAAGTGCCGCATCTATTTCTTTGGAAGCTGATTCTCTTGGTAATAAAGATTCCAAAGTAATTCTGGCACGGGCAATTTCATCTGGCAATACATGAATTACTGATGCTTGACTACCACGTACACCAAATAAATCTAGTCCATCTATTGCTTCTAAAGCAGCTTTTGCCATGCCAATGGAACTAGCATTTAACTCTGCATTGCCATGATTAATTTTATTACCTCTTTCCCAAATTCCATAATCTGGTGTGCGATAAGCCCTGCCAATGTAGTAAACCAAATTTTGCACAAAGTTGACTTCATCCAGAGTAAAAATTATTTGCAATCCTGAAGAAGTAATTTGTGCTAGCATCAGCACAAATATTGATGTCGCATCTAGTTGCAAGTGTCCCCATTCTTCATCACCAACAACAATATCTCCCGTAGCCGTGTTGTATTTGGCATGTAAAGCATCTAAGGGTGACTGAGTATGTTTAAATTTTTCGACTTTGTGCGCTTGGCGCATCATCGCAAACAACAAACCCCGCATCAACTTGACAACACTATGTTCCAATTCATAGGTGCGTCCTTTGTCTTCATCAACCTTGCGGTATGCTAACGCTAACCCCCAAACTGCCAAAATACTGTAAACATTATCACGTACCCAAGCATCAGTGTAATCACCGTGAGCTGTGATTGCTATACTTGCAGGCAGTAGACCAGTAATTGGATTTTGCCGTGCTAGGATGATTGTCTTGATTTGCTGATAATAATACTCTAGACGATCTTGCACTTGAAAAGCTTTTTTCATGATTGGACTAGAGAGTAGATTCCGGAAAGTAACCCTGTGACTTTGTATTTTAAGTATGTCAACCAAGTTAGAAATGTTTCTGTAATGGGCAATAGGATTACAGTCTCAGTTCAGGGGTTGATTTATTATCTCTTGTGAAGAGCTAATTCAACATAGGCATGAGAGGCTATGTCCTAAATATTGGGTAAAATAGACAAACGAAGAATAAAAAATCAACATTTGATTTTGTCTATTTTGTTAATAATTATCTGTAATTATCATACTAATGTTGATAAAAAAATTAACTAATTTTACTGTCTAATGTTCTAATTTTAATTAGTAGGTATTGTAGCACAAAATAGTTTTGATAGAAAATATTAGAAAAATCAAAAAAATGATAAACAGATAAATTTATTATAAGTTTTTAGCAATGAGGAATTATGTGTGTACGTTACAACGAAAATCAATCACCATTAGTAAAAATTGTTTACTCTCAAGTTAAATTTAATGGCAAGGTAGAACTAGTACCCTTAGAGTTATATGCTGATGGTAAACTTAAGCGCCAAGAAATAAACTTATTGGCAAGTTAGGGTGTTAATTACAACGGACTTCTGCTATGAAGTTTGAGAATTGTTTCTTAAGAGCCTCCAAAGGACGCCTTTTTTGCCAGCAACAATTAATGTTAAGAGCTTTCTGTGTTTTTTAGTATTGGGCTACATCAATCTTGTGATTATCTTTTTAAATTGGCTAAATAATCCGGTGTTGCCCAATATAGGGACGAAGTCGTGTAGACGTGCTCATAGACTTCAGGTAGGGTACAGCAAGGCGAACTAGTGCGTCCTTGGGGATTTGCGAGTCGCGGTGGTTCCAAAATTTAAAATTCTGTTAGCGGATGACTACTAGATCTCAGACTGACAATAGTAACAATTATCCTCAGCCAAACTAGCTGTGCCAGTATGATTGCTTAATTTCTGTCTTTAATACCTACAAAAATACCTTGAAATAATGGCTAATTGTCAAGTAGTAATTATTTTAACTTCATGAAGTTTAAAAATTAATCCTCAGAGAAGCTTGACACAATTGCTAGCAGTAGTAGAATCTACTCAAAGTCATCAAAAAAATCAGGGTAGCTAAGTGGGTTGCTTGTGTGCAACATCACGAAATATCCGCTTTAACGCTTGGCATCCGCCGGATCATCTCAATGATTCCAAGTTATTACAATGACTTAGCGATGCCTTGATTGGTTATCAATGTTGAGTTCCTAAGATTTTATGGACCAAAGTCCACAAGACGGTAGTACTATCCTCCTCTGAGCTGGCGAGATTGTCTCCCAGCGCGGGGGAGACAATTGGGAGGTTATGAATAAATGCTTGTACAGGACGTTCGCAATTCTGTCATTGACGTTGCTGACTTAAACCAGCTCAAATGGGATTTAAATCGTTTACAACCCGTTGATGTGGGTGAGTACATCACACAATTGCCCAGCAAACAAAGGGCGATCGCATTTCGTCTACTCAACAAACATCAAGCCACAGATGTTTTTGAATATCTACCTCCAGAGGTGCAAGAAGAATTAATTAATTCTCTGCATGATGTGCAGGTTGTGCAAATTGTTGAGAATATGAGTCCCGATGATCGGGCAGAATTGTTTGATGAGTTACCCGCAAAGGTTGTTAGACGCTTATTGCAACAACTTAGCCCGGAACAAAGACAAGTAACAGCAACAATTCTTGGCTATCCTGAAGGCACTGCTGGTAGGGTAATGACCACAGAATATGTACGCTTGCGGGAGGGATTAACTGTAGGTGAAGCTTTGAGCAAAATTCGTCGCCAAGACGAAGACAAAGAAACGATTTACTATGCCTACGTTACAGACGACAATCGCAAGTTAGTGAGTGTTGTCTCTCTGCGGCAATTGTTGTTTACTTTTCCTGATGTTCTGATTCGAGATATTGCTGGCGATCGCGTTGTCAAAGTCAAAACAGAAACGCCCCAAGAAGAAGTCGCCCGCGTCATGAAGCGCTACGATTTGATCGCTTTACCTGTAGTTGATCGGGAAGACAGATTAGTTGGGATCATCACTATTGATGATGTGGTTGATATTATCGAAGAAGAAGCCACAGAAGATATTCAAAAACTGGCAGGGGTGAGTGGTGGAGATGAAGCCACTTTGTCGTCTCCCTTAGTAACGCTGAAAAAGCGCTTACCGTGGTTGTTTGGGGTGATGCTGCTGTATATCGGAGCATCGAGTGCGATCGCACCGTTTCAGTCTACGATTTCAATGGTACCGGTGTTGGCTGTAATTATGCCCCTTTTCTCCAATACAGGCGGTACTGTTGGCATTCAGGCTTTAACAGTGACAATTCGCGGACTTGGTGTCGGAGAGGTGACACCTAAGGATACTTTGAAACTTCTGCGTAAAGAACTGACAGCAGGACTGGGTACAGCCTTAGCCTTGGGTTTGACGATGATTTGTCTTTCCTTAATTTGGGCGCCTCCCGAAGAACGTTGGGTATCATTAATTGCTGGAACAGTAATGGCAATCAATACCCTCGTCGCCGTCACTTTAGGAACTTTGTTACCAATGGTCTTAAAGCGCCTGAAACTCGACCCAGCGCTAGTCAGCGGGCCATTAGTGACGACTATGCTGGATGCCATCGGCTTTGTAATTTTCTTAACACTGATTTCTACTGCATTGCGTTTATTCCACTTAAAATAAACGCTGGTTGATTCAACTTGCAAATGTCTTTTTAACCACTTTAAAAGTAAATTTTGCAAAAGTTTGGGTAAAGGTTAACTTGATGATGGAGAATTTCCCGATGGGGAGGTGTAGAGAGGCATTCACCCCATCTCCCCATCTCCCCATCTCCCCATTGCCCCTTCGCCCCTAATCCCCACTCCCTTGGGGGAGTGGGGGCCCCGAGTTCCCCAGAGGGGACCCCCGCCTTCCCCATCTCCCCATCTCTCTAAACTTGCTGTATTCCTAAACGACCATTCTCAATCACAAATGAAGCACGGTTACTAATTGTGCCAGATTCAGTTGTCACAGCCGACATGACCAAATAGTCGGTCTGCCAGTTTGTAGGACTTAGCACACAACGGACGTATCCTCGTTGACCATTGTAAAATTTAATGTGTGGGTTATCTGGCAAGTAAGCTGCAACTGTGGAATTGGAGTCTGATCCATCACCACCAGAGGAAATAGAGGTACAAACGAATTCACTGCCGACGATACTAGATTCTGGATTACTGAGGGCGTGGCGGTTGCGATAATCCTCTAGAGTCACAATTTCAGGACTATTATGTTGTCTGACTCGACCTGAGGTTATTCCTCCTTCATAGATGTAGTCACCTAAATGCACTACCAAATCTAGGTCGTCTTCTGCCAGGTATTTGTATGCTGTATAGTAGCCCTGCTCATAGTGCTGACAAGAGACAAATGCAAAGGCAAATTTACTTACGTCGCGACCTGGTTTAGGAGCTGTACGAGTGCGACCGATTGGACTTGCTTCTCCACCTGATGTAAACCGATACCAGTACCAAGTGTTGGGTTTCAGCCCTTCAACAACAACTCGCACTGAATGAGCTAATTCTGGGATTGCAATTTCTGTACCCTTTGCTACTATATGCTTTAAGTAAGGATCGGTTGCTACTTCCCAGCGAATCGGAACATTGACTTGGGGCATCCCACCACCATTTAAAGAATCTGGAGCCAAACGCGTCCAAAGCACAATGCTAGTTGGATACGGTTCACCGGATGCCACACCAAGGGTAAACGGATAACTGGAAAATGGAACTTGAGCGATCGCTCTTTGATGAGAAAATTGGCTAGCAAGGACTAAACCTGTTAATGCTCCCGCTCCGATCATTAAGCTGCGTCGCTTAATGCGGCTGTAGACAAATCGCTCAAAATTCTGGTAGTCCACCGTTGTTGCTCCTCTAACTAAATGAATGAAAGCGGAGGAACAGATGACACAAGGCAGGGCGATCGCTGGTAAATTCTATAACCAATAGCCCTATCCAGGCTTAAACCACTTGGTTTCATCTCAAAAATCAAACCTTGCGATTTTAGCCAGGGCTGGGTTACTTTGTTATAGTTGTAGAAGGTATACTTACTGTGTCATTCAAAGCACGCAAACCATCAGATGATCCTGCCGCTTCATGGTGCCAACTGTTGCTTTGTCGTGTCTAACTTATCATTTGGATATTAATTTTTCGTCAAGAAACAGTTAATACAGACTTAATTAATTTCTCCCATAGGACTTTCGGTGCGTTCGTTAGAACATAGCTATTGCATAAGATTGGGAAATTACTGCTATGTACTCCTGTGAGATTTCGACGGGACAAAATAAATATGAATTTATATTAACGATATATCTTGATATGTCTATAATCAGAATAGAAGTATGCAAGAGAAAAAGTATGTTTTTAGGTCTTCCTAAACACCGTCATTTTGTAGGTATGTTTTTAGGTGTTCCTATGCATCGTCATTTTTTTAAATCAGGATACGACGATATGCCCCATAGAGGTAGGCATCGCCGATCTTCAAAGTGGGATTGGAAAGATGAGCAACGCACGCCGCGTGGTGAGATCAAGTACATCCTGCTATCATTGCTGGCAGAGCAACCCCGGCATGGATATGATTTGATCAAAGAATTAGAGGCACGTTACGGGGGCTTTTGGAAACCCAGTCCAGGTTCCGTTTATCCCACACTCCAACTACTTGAAGAAGGGGGCTATCTCACTTCGGAACAAGTAGAAGGGAAAAAGGTATACACAATCACTGAAAGTGGTAGACAATTATTAGCTGAGCGGGGTGATCCTCAAGACTGGATGACCAAAAGAAATAAACCCCAACAGTGGCTAGAATTGGGAAACGCGATCGCTGATTTAGGTGGAGTAGTCATGCAAGTTGCTCGTAGTGGCAACACAGATCACATCAACAGAGTACGTGAAATCCTCAACCGAGCCAAACGCGAAATTTACAGTATCTTGGCAGAGGAGTAAGCGTTTTGGTTGGTTGTTGATTGTTGGTTGTTGGTTGTTGATTGTTGGTTGTTGGTTGTTGGTTGTTGGTGGTTGGTTGTTAATTGTTGGTGGTTGGTTGTTGGTTGTTAGTAGTTAGTGTTTTACCCCTCACACCCCTCACACCCCTCACACCCCTCACACCCCTCACACCCCTCACACCTCCCCATCACCCCACTGCCCCTAATCCCCACTCCCTGTCGGTCGCGGGGGCCCCGAGTTCCCCATCTCCCCACCTCCAACACTCCTACAACGCCTCTGGTGGTGAAATATCTGGCCCAACAGTTACACCAACACTAGTAGACTTAATTCCCGGTGTAGTTTTAGACTCATTATGCTTCAATGACTCTGAAGCAGAAGAAGAGACAGGAGTAACTGAATTTTGATTTACCAGTCTGCTAGTCTCTCCTTGCTGTGAAACATACGATAATCCACCGATAGCACTAGCAACAAGGGCTGTGTAGCCTACATATAAATGCATGGGGCGAATTTCAAAGCCAACTCCTTTAGAGGTTTTTTTCGACTCACCCCAAGAAGGCAAAACGGATTTTGTTGGTTCTGGTGCTGGTAAGGAGGCAGCTAAAGCTGTGCCATTCAATCCTAGAGCATTTCCCATTACACGGATAAAACCACGTACAAAAACATCTTCTGGCAGTAACTCCCAGTTGCCATTTTCGATCGCTTCCATTTGATTGACTGAGATGTAAGTGTAAACGCAGAGTTGTTCTAGAGAAAGACCTCTAGACTCACGAGCTTGGCGGAGTTGTTGCCCAATTTGACGTAGACTTTCTGTACGTCGTTCGTCTACGGATTGCTTTGTTAACTCTGTTTTGGAAACTATTTTATTCTTGAGTGATTCTAAAGGTGTTTTTACTGCCGTCAGATTTTCATGATTGGCTATATTTGCTACTACGTTAGGCTGAGATGATAAATTTTCTTCTTTAGTATTTTCTTGGTTTTCTTTAGTATGAAATTTTACGTAGGTTAAATATTTTGATAAGTTATTACTATTATCTTGTTGTGTTTGTTGTGTGAAGTCAGCAGTCTCTGTTTGTGGTTGATTATCTATCTGTTGTTCAACAATGTTTTCCACTTTTTGATAATGTTGAGCTAATTGGCGAAATGCTAAACCAATCGCTTCTCTACCCACAGCTTTTAACAACATCTTGCCTTGTTCGGCGGAGTCACCAAGTAGTTTTTGTATAGTAGCTAAAGCACGACGATAAACTTGAGAATTATGCAGTTCTGCTTCTATTTCTCCTAAAAGCGATCGCAATTCATCTTGAGAAATTTCAATAGTGGGATTGCCCAAAATTTGTAAGAAGTACACAGGTGTAGTAACCATCACTAGGAGTCTCTTTCAAGTAAAGTAATACCTGTATTCTTTCTTCTAACTTTACGCTCATATATCCGGATTTTTAGGTATCAATTTAGTCCTCTTTTCTAGACAAGAATGAATTATTTGGGCAGTCTCTTATCATAATTTACATACGTAAATATACTATGCAAGCCGTTAATTATAATACTTTTATTAAAAAGTTATTTAACTTTTCTGGTCTCTGCCTTATTCAATGACTTTATCCTCTCCCTCACACAGCCTATTGCAGAAAAAAAGTACTGCTTGGAGGTATTCCACAGAAGCTACTTCTGCTACGTTATTATGCCCAGCACCGGGAACCAGAAGTAATTTCTTCAGTTTAGGAGCAGCATCGTATAGTTCTTCACTCATGAAAGCGGGGATAGTTACATCGCTGACACCATGAATGAATAAAACAGGCATTTTTAATTGAGGTACTTTTTGGATTGAATCAAATCGCTGTGTCAGAATCAAATCGACAGGAAACATCCGAAAAATGTTCCTGTATGCTACAACTTGCCGAATTGAGGTAAAAGAGCTTTCTACAATCAATCCAGCTGCATTTGGCTGTTTAATAGCTAGATCAATAGCGATCGCACCTCCCAAAGAATGACCGTAGATAAATATTTGACTAGGTGCAATCTTTCGCTGTTGTACTAAATAATTCCAGGCGATCGCAGCATCTTCACAGACTCGCTTTTCATTGGGAAAACGGCCCTGGCTGCGACCGTAACCTCGATAGTCAATTAATAACACCGAAAACCCAAGTTGAGAAAACCTACTGGCATGGGTAATATTTGCGCCAATATTTATACCATTACCATGTAGATAAAGTATAACTTTCCCATTAGATTGATTTGGTTTGAGCCACCAACCATGAATATATTCCACCTGATGCGATTTAATTTTTACAGGCAGCCAAACTTCTTCATAATGTAAATTTAAAAACGTTGGCGTCGTTTCAATGATAGAAGATGGAAAAAATATAAAACGTGGTTGTTGTAAAAAAATAAGTATACATACAGCACAGTAGCTTAGTGCCGCAAGTATTCCAACCCAAACTAATAAATAGGTTAACAATTGTATTTTATGTTGCAGCTTATTTTTTCAGATGCCAGTATTTATGTATACAATATAATCGTTAAAATCTGTAATTGTAGTATTTGACAATTAACATTGTTTATCAAAAAATTTATTATTGAAAAGTTTAATAAATAAAAAATAGTAGATTATCAGTAGATTTTGGGAGATGACAGTGACGTCGTTCAATGAGGCTCAACAAGAGCAACTCAAGGAAATCGGAGCATATTTACGACAGATACGCGAAGACAAATCCGTGCGTATAGAACAAATAACTGCTCAAACCCTGATCAGACAAGCCTTTTTAGAAGCATTGGAAGAAGGTCGATATGAAGATTTACCAGAGCCAATTTTTGTACAAGGATTTATCCGGCGCTACGGTGATGCACTCGGACTTGATGGTGTAGCATTAGCCAAAAATTTTGCAATCAACTTTTTCCTTCTCGATTCTGGAAACGATGGTAAGAAAGCACAAAAAAACTCAAGTATACATATCCCTCTTGCTGTTCCTTATGCAGTATTATTAACCGTTGCTTCTTTTATATTGTTTTTTCGCCTCAATCCTAAAACTCCAGCCGATTCTGTTGCTCAGGAACAAAAATCCAAAGCTTCCACCCAAACAACAGTATCTCCACCTGTAGCTGCGTCACCAACATTGTCCCCATTTACCGCCCCAGTGGCTACAACTCCAACAACCACAGCTGCGTCGCCAACATTGTCCCCATTTACCACCCCAGTAGCTACAACTCCCTTACCAGAAACATCTCCTTCCACCCCAGCAACTTCTCCAGTTGAAGTGACAGTCGAACTACAAGGGGAATCATGGGTACGAGTCAAAGCAGATGGTAAAACTATGTTTCAGGGGACTTTAAGTAAAGGAGAGCGAAAAACTTGGACAGCAAACAAGGAATTGACTATACGTTCTGGTAATGCAGGTGCTGTATTAGTTTCTGCTAACAAAAGTGAACAAAAACCTCTAGGAGATCCAGGAAGGATAAAGACAGTAACCTTCACCCCTGAATCAGTCAGTAGTCAACAGTCCATAGTCAATAGTCAATAGTTTTTTACCATTGACCATTGACCATTGACTAATAACTATAGTTGCGGCATACGCAAGTGCCATGGAGTAGATTGCTCATAAGCATAAGCCACTTGAAACAGTTGATCTTCTCGTAGGGGCCTACCAATCAACTGCAAACCAATCGGTAGTCCATTGTCATCAAAGCCACAGGGTACACTTATACCTGGTAAACCTGCTAAATTCACAGGAATAGTCATTAAGTCGACTAAATACATACTTAGAGGATCAGCAGTTTTTTCTCCCGCTTTGAATGCTGTAGTGGGGGCGGTAGGACAGGCTAAGACATGAACTTGTTCAAAAGCTCTTTCAAAATCTTCTTTAATCAGGGTGCGTACCTTTTGGGCTTTCAAATAATAGGCATCGTAGTATCCTGCTGAAAGAGCGTAGGTTCCCAGCATAATCCGACGTTTGACTTCTGCACCGAAACCACTAGCACGAGTACGGGTGTACATCTCCATCAAATTTTCTGCTTCCTCAGCACGATAACCATACTTGACACCATCGTAACGAGCCAAATTTGCTGAAGCTTCTGAAGGGGCGATAATGTAGTAGCTAGGCAAACCATAACGAAAGCGGGGACAGGAAACTACATGAATTTCTGCACCCAGATTTTGCAGTTGATCAAGTGCTTTGGTAATAGCCTGTTCAACTTGTGAATCTAAACCTTCGCCAAAAGTTTCTTTAATAATGCCAATTCTCAGTTGTCCCCTGGGTTTGAGATCCGGTTTTAAGCTAGCGGCGTAGTCGGGAATAGAAACTTTTAAGCTGGTAGAGTCTTTTGGGTCATAACCTGCGATCGCTTGCAACAATATCGCTGCATCTTCTACAGAACGAGCAAAGGGGCCAATTTGATCCAAAGACGAAGCAAACGCCACCAAACCATAACGCGAAACTAGTCCGTAGGTTGGCTTGATCCCCACCACACCACAAAAAGAAGCCGGTTGACGAATCGAACCCCCAGTATCAGAACCCAGAGAAATAACACATTCTCCTGCTGCTACCGCCGCCGCCGAACCACCAGAAGAACCACCTGGAACTCTTGATAAATCCCAAGGATTAGCAGTGAGTCCATAGGCTGAAGTTTCTGTGGAACCACCCATCGCAAACTCATCCAAATTGGTTTTACCCACCATCACAGCATCGGTTGCCGCTAACTTTTGTGTTACCGTTGCCTCATAGGGCGGCACAAAATTTTCTAAAATTCGGGAAGCACAAGTAGTAGTAATTCCCTTTGTACATATATTGTCTTTAATGCCGATGGGAATGCCTGCCAATAAACCAATTTCTTCGCCTGCGGCGATTTTAGCATCCACTGCCCGCGCTTGTTCCAATGCCCGTTCGGCAGTTACACACAAGAAACTGTGTAATTTTGGCTCTAGCGCTTGAATGCGATCTAAAGCTTCTTGAGTAATTTCTACGGCAGAACGTTCTTTTTTAACTAGCTGTTTGTGCAACTCGCGGATGGATGCCATATTGCTTCCTTTGTGACTCAAGTCATTGATTTTAGTACAGTTTGACAATTTATGCTCAGTCGAAAGTTAGTAGTTAGTGGTTAGTGGTTGGTGGTTAGTTGTTGGTTGTTGGTGGTGAGTCCAGCCCCCCAAAAAGGCGGTTCCCGTCACGTAGACGCGTAGACGCGAAGCGGCTTCCGCAGGTAGCGGCTTAAGGTAAGGGTAGGGGGACTGGCGAACCCGTAGACACGAAGTGGCTTAAGGTAAGGGTAGGGTTGGTTGTCGGTTGTTGGTGGTTGGTTATTGGTGGTTGATGGTTAGTGTTTTACTCCTCACACTCCACCCTTACGGGAAGCCTATGAGCGCGTCTACACACTCCTCACACTCCTCACACTCCTCACACTCCTCACACTCCTCACCCCATCACCCCATCACCCCATCACCCCATGCCATACACTCACAATTAGATTAATATGTATTCCACACTAAGTAAGTCGGTGGGAATAAACATAACATATGTTACAAACAGTAAACATGCACCAAACCCTTACTAATGACAAATGACAAATGACGACCCCAGTTAACTTTATTTGTGCCGACTGACTTAAACAATTTTATAGAATTCACTAATTCTCAATATTTCAGTACATTAGAGAAAAAATGGTTAAAATTATCACTCGTCAATCATTAGGTACACAGAACGTATATGACATTGGAGTAGAGCAAAACCATAATTTTGTGATTAAAAACGGTTTGGTTGCTTCCAATTGTTTCAACAAATCCCACTCTACAGCTTACGGATATGTCACTTATCAAACTGCATATTTAAAGGCTAATTATCCCTTAGAGTATATGGCGGCGCTGTTAACAGCTAACAGTGACGACACAGATAAGGTGCAAAAATATATTGCTACCTGTACAAACATGGGTATTCAGATCGACCCACCCGATATTAATCGTTCTGGCGTTGATTTTACTCCTTTGGATGGTAAAGTTCTGTTTGGATTGTCGGCAGTGCGGAACGTCGGACAAAATGCGATCGCTGCTATTTTAGAAGCCAGAGAATCTAAAGGTGAGTTTAAGTCATTGTCTGATTTTTGCGATCGTGTTGATTTGGGTACTGTTAACCGTCGCACTTTAGAATCACTAATTTATTGTGGAGCTTTTGACAAAATTGACTCCAACCGTAATCAGTTACTGCATGACTTGCCTCTAGTATACGACTGGGCCCAATCCCGCGCCAAAGATAGAGCTACAGGACAGGGTAATCTCTTTGATTTATTAGGCGGTGGATTTGCTAGCAATACTAATAAAAATACAATACAAAATAGTTTTGATAGCGCCCCAAAAGCTAAACCTGTTCCTGATTTACCCCCTCAAGAAAAGTTACGTAAAGAAAAAGAATTATTAGGCTTTTACGTCTCAGATCATCCCCTTAAATCCATACGCAGTTCAGCACGAGTCCTAGCACCAGTTAATCTTTCTCAATTAGGTGAACAAAAAGAAGAATCAACTTTATGTGCAGTAGTAATGCTTAATAATGTCAAAAAAGTCATCACCAAAAAGGGTGAACCAATGGCAATCTTACAAATAGAAGATTTAACTTCTCAATCAGAAGCAGTAGCATTTCCTAAAACTTACGAACGCATTAGTTCACTTCTGCAAGTTGATTCTAGATTAATAATTTGGGGTAAAGTAGACCGAAGAGATGAGCAAACTCAATTTATTGTTGAAGATGCAGAAGCAGTAGAAACAGTACAAATGGTGATGGTTGAATTAAACGTTCAACAGGCAGCTACTATTGAAGAACAACATCGCTTACGAACAATTTTACAAGAGCAGTCAGGGGATAAAGAAAAAGCAAAAGTCCCAGTAATCGGAATTGTGCAGTCTGGAACTTCCCGCCATCTAGTTCGTTTTGGACGTCAATTCTGGGTACAGGATTCTCGAAATGCTGTTTTAGCTTTACAAAATGCTCGATTCTCTGCTCACGCACAACTACTTACTAATACTTAAACAATTAAGCAAATAATACTAAGTATCTAATTTCACTAAATGATAATGTTAGTGTTATTGAACTAATTTTGTGTATAGATCCCTTTTATCTGTGTGTACTCTGCGGTTTATTAAAGCATTCCCATAATTAAGAAGAGGTTATATCATAATCCGACTAATTGCTTAAGATATAAAGCTTGGGCATTAAGCATGGGCCATGGTGAAAAAATAACCAATTATTACCAATTACCTATTCCCATTTTTCAGTAATTAACCGTAGAATTTAGAAACATACTATGTTTTTTTAGTTACTTCTGCGGATGATGCTCTCCTAGTAATTATGGTATCTTTTTATGCCATGAGAACAAATGCATTAACTAGGGTAAGGAGCAAACATTTGGTAAGCGCAAATGCGCTAGATCAGTTTGTTACATATTGCAAAAAAATTCAACCTCAATCTCAAGAAGAAATCCAAAGATTTTTTGAGGGGGTTGTTGGGTTTCCTTATGACAAGGAACTTCTGTTGCAAGCATATTTATTTTTAAATATCAACAATTTATTTCCGACATGCGCTGAGTTGTTGTTATTTGAAAAGTCTCCTATTGCCGACTATACAGATTTAGGTAAATGTGATTTTGTCTACCTTACTTCTCAAAATAAATTGTTTTTAATTGAAACAAAGTTTATTGATACAGAAGCAACAGGAGCAACAGAAAGAAAACGAATAAACAAACATAGAAACAAAGTTTTTGAACAGGTTATCACTTTGAAAAATCGATTTAGTCAGTACTGGAATATCAAATTGGAGGAATTGGAATGTGGTGTTTTTACAACTGATCCAGAAATTGATTGGAGAGGAAACGTCGTAAATGTCATGACTAAATCAGTACCGATTGATAAATTAGAAAACTGGCGAAAACAGTATAAAGTAGAAGGGGATGGAAAAGAAGAAAATTGAAACTTTTGAGAAGCTAAGAGTGTGGCAAAAAGGAATTGAGTTAGTTAAGCAAATATATTTAATTTCTAAAGAAGGAGAACTAAGTAAGGATTTTAGTTTGCAAGACCAACTGAGACAACACTCAGTATCAATTCCTACAATATTGCAGAAGGTTTTGTAAAGATATTTTCGCAAAGAATCTTTGAATTTTCTAAATATCACTAAAGGTTCCGCAGGAAAACTTCGCAGTCTTTTAAGAGTAGCATTAGAAGTAGAATTCTTAAAGAAAGAAACTTACATCCAAATTTATACTAAAGCAACACAGTTGAGTCGGATGTTATTTAATCAAATTCAAGTAATAAATCAGTCCTTCAAGAAACAAAGAAGGGTTAAATATATTTCCCCCTTCCCCCCTTCCTCTTTATCCCTCACCCCTCCTTCAGAACTGTGTAACACTAGAGAGGAAAAGCGCACACAAGAGGTATTAAGAAGGTGTTTAGAACACTTTTGGTAATTGCCATTGGTTTCTTACCATCGCTATTCTCCCTGTGGTTGATGCGTAAAACCCAGGCTAGAATGCGATCGCACCTCAGACGCGTGGCGAGAAATTTTCCCAGAGAACCAATTCCATTAGATTGTAGACCAGAACCAAGCGATCGCTACTACTTAGAAGGAGTAGGTTATCTCATTGGCGACATCAGCTGTCGGTATAATGCTCGTTCTGCTTACTTACGCTGTGCCGTCAATCCTAGTGGCCCGTGTGAGGGTTGCCGTTACTATGAAGCTAAAGAATTCACGAAATGATAATTTATGTTTAATGTGAATTGAAGCGATGACAAAAATTATATTTTATAAATCAACCACAGATAAACACAGATAAACACAGATGGACTTGGTAATAGGTTGATTGCTAGTCTTTCACCATTACCAATTACCCATTACCACTAACAGTTAATTCACTGTCTTACGTAATTTATCAAGCAAATTATGACAATCTATTTTTATAGCACTCGTGAGGAATACGGATGCTTTTCTAATTTTTCACCTCATGGCTTTGAGTTAGATAATCTATATTGGTACACCAGTGAACATTATTTTCAAGCACAAAAATTCCCTGGAACACTTCATTTAGAACAAATTCGTCTTGCCAAAACACCAAAAGATGCAGCAAGAATGGGGTGAGAACGCAAATGTCCCCTACGTCCAGACTGGGAAAAAGTTAAAGACGATATCATGAGGAAAGCAGTTTTACGCAAATTTGAAACCCATACTGCTGAGGGGGTGACAACCGCAGTCAACTTGTGGCAGGGCAAGCCTTTCAGGTGACGGACGCCCTCAAAGATAAAAAGCAACAGCAAGATTTTTCTTATTCATCAGCACTCAAAACTCCTATTTTCACAAAGCGCGATCGCGCTCAATTAATTCTCATCTTTTCAGCAGTGATTAAAGTGAAAGGCAAGCCAAGCCTAAGTTACATCCCCCTTGTCACCCCCTCAGCCCATACTGATATCCGAGAAATTCTCCTTTCTACAGGCGATGAAGAAATTGTTGAGAACTCTCCCATCGACTATTACTGGGGCTGTGGTGCTGATGGTAGTGGTAAAAATATGTTGGGAATTATTTTAATGGAAGTGCGAGAAATTTTACGTCAACGCTGAAACATCTCTAACAATTCCAAGGTTTCTGAACAGTCCAGTGGCGATCGCTTGATTGATAAACTTCCACCCCCAAAAAACCCACTTCAGCAACTAAAGTCATTTGTCAATGGTCAATTGTCATTTGTTGGTGGTTGGTGGTTGGTTGTACCAGACGTGCCATGGCACGTCTGTACATTGGTTAGTAGTTAGTGGTTGTTAACGATGTCCAATTACCTATTACCCATTACCTAACATGTAAAGAAACATCCACCTTTTGGGAACACTAGACTTATCACCAAAATTATCAGGGAAAAGTCGATGTGGAAAGGCGGATTTAATCATAACTCGAAAAATACACTCCCCTTGCACATATCGGAAACATACCTCAAAGCAAGGAAACATAATACAATTACCCATGAATTTCAGGACAGTTCCCAAGTAGAAATCCAAATTCCTCAGGAGCAAGAAGATCACGCATCAGAAGCATATATGCTACTACAGCTTGGAGTTCAGCAACAGCAAGCTGGTGAATTACATTTGGCAATGAAATCTTTGCAACAATCTTTGGCGTTGTTTCAAGTAGCTGGAGATTGTCAAAAGCAAGCACAGGCTTTTTGTTGTTTAGCTTTGATCGCTTATAACTTAGGTGATTACAAAGGTGCAATTTCCTACTCCCAGCAATGCTTATCGTTAGCAAGAAAAATAGCTGACTTACAGTTGCAGATTCAAAGTTTTTCCCATATGGGCAATGCTTATCGTCACTTGGGGGAAAACCAAAAAGCAGTTGAATCTTTGCAAGAGTGCTTGCAGTTAGCACAGCAAGTACAAGATGGGCGCAGTCAGATAGCAGCGCTGAATAATCTTGGATTAGTTTATAAAGCTTTAGGTGATCTATCAAAAACAATTGAGTTACAGCAGCAAAGTCTGTTAATTATCAAGCAGTTCCAAGACAATTGGGGCGAACAACAAGTATTAAAAAATCTTGGCAACGCTTATTATAGTTTGGGAGATTACGTAAAAGCGATCGATTACTACAAACAGTGTATAAAAATTTCTAAATATCTAAATAATTACCGTAGTGCAATTCAAGTTCTTAAGAATTTAGCTAATGCTTGCTATACCCTAGAAGACTATGCTGATGCAATCATGTATCATGAAGAACGTTTAAAAATAGCTACAGAAATCCAAGATCAACGTTCTCAGGAACAGTGCTTAGGCAGCTTGGGAATAGCTTGTGAAGCGTTGGGAGATTATGCCAAAGCAATTGCTTACTATGAAAGGCGTTTGGAACTAGCTAGGACTCTTAATGATCGTCGTAGCGAAGAACAAACCCTTGCCAGTCTCAGAGTAGCTTGTTATGCCTTGGGCGACTATGCCAAAGCCATGCAATATCAAGAGCTAGATCATAGGAGTGATAATATTGCTTATTAAAGATATATTTCGCGTCAATATTAAGTAGGCGTTCGTCTAATTTTGGAACCAAATAGTTAACTTCATATGACCTCTCAAAAAAGTAATACAAAAGACGCTTCTGCGTCCTCAGGAGTATGGCGCAGTGTGCGGGAAAATTTGGGTTTGATAGCTATTGCCTTAGTTTTGGCATTCTTAATCCGGACTTTTATTGCTGAACCTCGCTACATTCCCTCAGATTCAATGGTGCCAACTCTACATACAGGCGATCGCTTAGTGGTAGAAAAAATCTCTTACTATTTTCACCCTCCACACTTGGGCGACATCATTGTTTTTCAGCCACCGGAACAACTACAAAAAAAAGGATACCCGAAAGACCAAGCCTTCATTAAGCGTGTGATCGGTGAACCAGGTCAAACAGTGGGAATTACTGATGGTAGGGTTTACATTAATGGACAACCCCTACAAGAAAACTATATTGCCGAACCACCAATTCAGCCATTTACACAAGTGCAAGTCCCGGAAAACGAATTTTTTGTCATGGGAGATAATCGCAACGATAGTAATGACTCCCGTTACTGGGGCTTTTTACCTAGACAGAATATCATCGGTAGGGCAGTTTTTCGCTTCTGGCCCTTTGACCGGATTGGGTTTGTTTGATTTTGTTGTTTGTTGGTAGTTGTTTGTTGGTAGTTGTTTGTTGGTGGTTGGCTGTTTCTAAAGCCCAATACCTAATAAATTCTGTCTTCTGCCTTCTGCCTTGTTTCTTAAAATTTCCAAACAACAATCAACAACCAACAACCAACCTTTAACATTTAAAACCTGAGATAATACATCAGCTGGGCCAGGATATCACCAGAGAGATTCAAGCGTCGCTGGAAATCTACTAAGTTTCGATAGGGCCCAGCTGATTGGCGATTGTCAACGACTGCTTGAGCTATGGATGAGTCTATAAATGGTATTTTTGCTAAACTCTCAACTGTTGCTGTATTAGGATTAATTGTATAAGTAATATTATCTACAGATTCGTCATCATAATAACTAAAATTTAAAATCGCCTCTAAAGGCTTGAGTCGCTGTACCGATATACTTAAAGCAGCTGCTAAATCCTCTACACAGTAGAATTTAACACCAGTACGTGATAGTTCTACAAGCGATCGCGCCTGATGAATAGACAACCCTGGTAGGCGCAACCAATCATCTACAGTCGCCTGGTTGACGTCTATACGTATACCCAAAGATACAGCGATCGCGATTTCTTCTATGGACTGAAATCTGTAGAAGGGGTCATTAAGCAGTTGAGAACGTAGTTTTTGCAATCTAGAGTTAAGTGTAAATGGCAACCTGTTTTGGTTCATGACATTTTTGTGGATAGTGGTTAGTGGATAGTAGATAGTGGTTAGTAGTTAAAATTGCCCAACAACTACTAACCAATGTACAGACGTGCCATGGCACGTCTGGTACAACCACTAACAAATTAAGAAATTTGATCGAGCAATTGACGGCGTTTTTGTTCAAATTCATACTCAGAAATCAATCCATCTTGACGTAAAGCATCTAACTCACGCAAAGCATCTGCAACCGCCCCGACTTGAATTGCTCCTGAGTGTACAGAACGAACTACAGACTTACCTTGATTAAAATTCTGATCAAAAGCTTCTTCATCTTGAGCTAAATACCAAACCCCTTCAATGGCACTTGCTACCTTGGGAATCGGCGTCCACGACAGCAGCACATATAAAACGCCCCACAACGGCTGTCCCAAATAAAACTTATGTAAACCAGAAATTGTTAACGTACCAGCAAACGCTAAAATTGCAGCAACACTTCGGCTTTTTCGCTTAGTCAACATCTTTGTTTCCTCATCCAAGCAACCACTACCATACTTTTGAGCGCAAGACAGCCATATTAGCAAAGACCCTTGATAAAATGAGCATTGCTGCTATCTAACTTCAAACCTCTAAATATTTATTGTATTGAAGCTGAGGATTGGTAATGGGTAATGGGTAATGGGTAATGGGTAATTGGTAATTGGTAATTGGGCATCGTTAACAACAACCAACAACCAACCCTACCCTTACCTTAAGCCACTACCCTGCCTTAAGCCGCTACCTGCGGAAGCCGCTACCTGCGGAAGCCGCTTCGCGTCTACGCGTCTACGCGTCTACGTGTCTACGTGACGGGAACCGCCTTTTTGGGGGCTGGACTCACCACCAACCACCAACCCTTCGGGTTCGTCAGTCGCTCATGGGGGACTCACCGGCCCCCACGACCGACAGGGAGGAGCCAGTGCGGTGGACGGGTTTCCCGGCATAAAGCACCTGGCGTTGGGGATTGGAGGCTAGGGGCCCCCTTTGGGGTTGGGGGAGGGACCCCCCTTGGGGCGCGCTGACTCACCACCAACCACCAACCAGCAACAAATGACAATTGACAATTGACCAGCTAATTCGTCAAGTGTTGATATTTCGGTAAAAAACCGTACTTTAACCGAAGCTTATTTTCTAGGTTAGTTCCCTAGACTAAAATAGACCTAGAGGCAAAAGTTTAAGACAAAGTGAGCTACTGATCATCAGTACTCATAGGGTACAGAAGCAACATGGGATTCTTTGACTCTGAGATAGTTCAGCAAGAAGCAAAGCAGCTGTTTGAAGATTATCAAGCGCTGATCAAACTTGGCAGCAATTACGGCAAGTTTGATCGCGAGGGTAAGAAGCTGTTTATTGAGCAAATGGAAGCGATGATGGAGCGTTATCGCGTCTTTATGAAGCGATTCGAGCTGTCTGAAGATTTTATGGCGCAAATGACTATTCAGCAGCTGAAAACTCAGCTCAGTCAGTTTGGCGTCACACCACAACAAATGTTTGATCAAATGCATATCACCCTAGAACGGATGAAAGCAGAACTGGAAAAACAGAACTAGAGGCTAGGGACTAGAGGCTAGAAAACGAAAAACAAAAAATGCAAAATTAAAAAATTTTAATTTCTAATTTTTAATTAACTTGTCCCTAATCCCCAATTTCTAGCTGCTAGTCCCTACTTTTTAGGACGAGGAAACTTAGATGGTGGCTTGAAGTACTCTACTGGTTGATTCTTAAGTGCTTTCAGCATAAAGTCTCGCCAGATGGGAGCTACCATAGTACCGCCTGTAGCACCAGTCGCTAATTGTCTATTGTCGTCTCTACCCACCCAAACAGCAGTTGTCAGCTGGGGTACAGTGCCGACAAACCAAATATCTTTTTCTGAAGAAGTTGTTCCCGTCTTACCAGCGGCTGGACGGCCAATAGCCGCATTTTTACCAGTACCATCAGTAATTACTGATTGCATTACATTAATAACTGCTGCTGCTGCCCAGGGTTCTAGAACTTGTTGAGGCTTGGGAGTATTATCTAGCAACACATTACCGCTACTATCGGTAACTCGGACAATTACTGTTGTTGGTGACTGCCAGCCATAATTGGCAAAGGTAGCATAAGCACCAGCCATTTCCAAAGGCGTCACCCCAATTGCCCCAAGGGGTAAAGAAGTCACTGGTTCCATAGGACTCATAATTCCCAAGGTACGGCATGTCTCAACAACTTTGTTCATGCCAATAGCCTTACCTATCTTGATCACGGGGACATTACGAGATAACTTCAAAGCAGTGCGGATTGACATAGCTCCACCATAACCGCCGTCGTAGTTGCGGGGGCTATACCAACCACTACCATCTCGGTAGCTAACTGGAGTATCATACACTATCGTCTCTGGATGATATCTGCCAGTAGCAAAAGCGGCATAGTAAACAAAGGGTTTAAAGGCAGATCCTGGTTGACGATAAGCTTGGGTTGCGCGGTTAAATTCACTCGTTTTAGAGTCTACACCTCCCACCAAGGCTTTTACGTAATGGGTGCGAGGATCAATTGCCACCAAGGCAATTTGGTTCTTAGATAACCCTTGCCCAAGTAACCTTTTGTGCCACTTACTGACGGTATCCTCTGCCATTGCTTGAAACTTGGCATCAACGGTGGTTTGTACCCGCATTCCGCCTTTTAACAAAGCTTCACGACCAAATTTCCTTGCTAGTTCTTGAGATACGGCGTTGGTTACATAAGGCAAGGCACTACCTTGGAATGATCGAATTCTACCTAGTTTGATTTTTTCTTTTAAAGCGTCATCGTATTCTTTTTGAGTGATCCAGCCCAAAGTCAGCATTCGTCCCAAAACTTCCTTCTGCTGGTATTTAGCTTTTTCCATACTGACAAACGGGCTATACTCTTCTGGTGCTTGGATTAAACCCGCCATCATTGCCGACTCACCTAGAGTTAAGTACTCTGCTGACTTATTAAAATAACTGCGCGCCGCCGTTTGTACACCGTAGTTATTGTGACCCCAATATACTTGATTGAGGTACATTTCTAAAACTTGGTCTTTTGTAAGTATTTGTTCTAGACGAATTGCTAATACTGCTTCTGCGATTTTACGGGTAAATTCACGTCTACGCGACAAAAACAGGTTTTTCACCAGTTGCATGGTGATCGTAGAACCACCCTCACGCACCCCACCAGCTACCCAGTTGGTAACAACAGCACGCCCCACACCTTTGGGGTTAATACCGTGGTGAAAGTAAAAGTCAGCGTCTTCACTTGCTAGTACTGCACGCTTGAGGTGGGGGGAAATTTTATCTAGTGGTACAACCTCTCGATTCGCTTCACCGTGGATACTTGCTAATAACTTGCCCTTGATGTCATAAATATAGGTTGTTTCTGAAGGGAAAAAATTACGTAGCTGTCTGACATCAGGCAAGTTTCGGAAACTGATGGCTAAACCAACTAATCCTCCCGCTACAATGGAACTCGCTAGCATTGTAATTGATAGCAGAGTACCGCCAGCTACCTGACCGACTCCTTTCAAAAACTCAACGCCAGATGAAGGGCTACCTTGGGATTGCTTATCTTCAAAAGTCCTAGACGACACGGCGTTCTCACTTCCTCACTTGTAAATATAACTATAATTTCTTCAGCCCAGCAAAACGATTAATTTTTTGCAATTATATTAGTCTGGCAGATAAAAGAACGGAAGCATTGCTAGTGACTATAACCTACCCAACTTCCATATTGCAAAGTACAGATAACAGTCAATATCCTCATAGTATGGCGCAGAATTTTTCTTGGTTACGTCGTGGCGTTGTCGAAATTTTTCCACAACCAACTGATTCGGACAGCGAATCTGATAGTTTGGAAAAGCTTTTAGCCACAACCGATCGACCTTTGCGGATAAAATTGGGCATTGACGCAACAGGCGCGGATATTCATCTTGGTCATAGCATACCTATAAGAAAACTGCGAGCTTTTCAAGATGCTGGTCATACAGCAGTGTTGATCATTGGTGATTTCACAGCACGGATTGGCGATCCTACGGGTAAGTCAGATGTACGTCGCCAACTTACACAACAAGAAGTCGAAGCAAATGCCCAGACTTATCTTGATCAAGTGCGACCTATATTAGATTTTGACACACCCGGAAGGCTAGAGGTGCGATATAACTCCGAATGGCTTTCCAAGCTGGACTTAGGAAAAATTCAAGAGTTACTCTCAACCATGACAGTGGGGCAAATGCTAGCGAAAGAAGGGTTTGCTGAACGTTATAAAAAAGAGAATCCTATTTTTCTACATGAGTTCCTCTATCCGTTAATGCAGGGTTTTGATTCTGTGGCTGTGGAAGCTGATGTGGAGTTGGGTGGTACTGACCAGAAATTTAACATAGCTGTAGGACGAGATTTACAGCGTCATTTTGGACAGAAGCCCCAGTTTGGTTTACTACTGCCGCTTTTACTTGGCACGGATGGCGTGCAAAAAATGTCTAAGTCTTTAGGTAACTACGTAGGATTACGAGAGCATCCAAGTCAAAAGTATCAAAAATTGCAAGGTATTCCAGACCACCTGCTCAAAGATTATTTTGAACTGTTGACAGATTTACCTCTAGACAAACTACCAGAAAATCCACGCGATCGCCAAAAACTACTCGCGCAAGAAATAGTCCGGCAGTATCACGGACAGAATGCCGTGGATAACATTGAAGCAGGAGATCTACCCGAATTTTCTCTATCTAAAGTAGAATTTCCGGCAAAATTATCCTATATTCTTAATGCTAGTGGCTTATGCAAAAGCAGTGGAGAAGGAAAGCGGAAAATTCAAGAGGGTGGCGTGCGACTAGATGGCGATCGCATCACCGATGTAGAAACTGCTTTCCAAGCCGCTGGTGAATTGTACGGACGGGTTTTGCAACTCGGGAAAAATAAGTTTGTCAGACTTGTACCCTAATAGTTCATTGTTGTTTGTTGCTTGTTGGTTGTTAAGATACCAAACAATAAACAACTAACAACCAACAACTAATCAAAAATGAACACGAATGAAAAAATTATTATTCCCTTAGATGTGGCAAACATAACAGATGCGATCGCTTTGATGGAAAAATTGCCACAAGTTAGCTTCTGGAAAGTTGGTTTAGAGTTGTTTACAAGTACAGGGCCGCAAATTCTCCAGGAGTTAAAATCCCGGCAAAAACGGATTTTCCTAGATTTGAAATTTCATGACATCCCTAATACCGTTGCTGGTGCTTGTCGGGCGGCAGCAAGTTACGGCGTTGACTTGCTGACAATTCACGCTACAGCTGGTAGAGATGCCCTCAAAGCAGCAACAGAGGCAGTGCAAACAGGGGCAGCACAAGCTGGTGTGGAACCACCTAAACTGATTGCCATTACAGTTTTAACTAGTATTTCTTCCCGACAGTTGGCATTTGATTTAAAAATTCCTCTAGAATTGCCAGAATATGTTTTAGAAATGGCACTGATGGCGCAAGAGGCAGGGTTAGACGGGGCAGTTTGTTCGCCCCAAGAGGTGGCACAACTGCGGGATAGTTGTGGAAATGAGTTTTTACTAGTTTGTCCGGGGGTACGTCCCACTTGGGCAGAAAAAGGAGATCAAAAGCGATCGCTTACCCCCAGCCAGGCACTACAAGCAGGGGCAAATTACCTTGTGATTGGGCGTCCCGTCACTGCTGCTGCTGAACCTGAGTTAGCCTGGAAAAAAATTTGCGAGGAGTTAGCAACAGTGGCATGAAGTCCCAAGCTAAAAAAACTCAAAGAGTTGGGGAAAGATTACAGGGTAAGGAGAAAGGGAAAAATACCAATCCTTTACCCTTTAACCTTTTCTGTAAGAAGTCTATTTATTGCTTGTGGCTTGCAGCTTGTAGCTTCTGGTTGTTCACCTCAAATTTCCTTAATTACCAAGCATTTGCGCAAAATCCTACCTCTTCACCAACAAGCAGGGAGAAATCTTTTTGTTCAGAACCAAATTTAGAAATATTAACTACACAGCTTTTGCAAGATTTACCTAGTTATGCCAATCGTGTTATTCAACGCACCCGCCGATTTGGCAGGAAAACCGATATTTTTAGTTATGTATTAGCAGCAGGTAGACCAGAATTTGCACCACTGCCCCTAAATTTAACTGGAGAAATCCCTAAAGAATTAAAATATACTGAAAAAGATGTTAAACAAGTCTTTTTTACTACTTTAGAGCGGCAATATATTGGTAAAAAAGCTGTGGAATTACAACAATTTCACTGGCTATTTTTAGCAAAAGCTGAGAATGGATGGTGGATGGTAATGATGTTTTCTCGAACTGGTTCTGACCCTAAACAAAATCCTCCCACACCACCACAGGATAGTAGTCACGGTGTTGTTGCCCAAGGGATTCAAACATGGTTAAGAGATTGTCGTGCAGGAGATGGGCAATTATAAATTTTCTCTAGTCGTCACCTTAAAAACTGTATAATAATCCACCTAAACAAGAAAATTTG
>NZ_AJLK01000149.1 GCF_000317205.1 Fischerella muscicola PCC 7414
TTCTTAGAAGGGATAAAGGCTGATGGCGCGTAGTAATGACTTATGGGCTGATTTTCGCAAGTTTCTGATGCAAGGTAACGTGATTGATTTAGCTGTGGCAGTGATTATCGGAGCTGCATTCAGCAAAATAGTCACTTCTCTTGTAGAGGATATCATCACACCAGTCATTTTGAATCCTGTACTCAGAGCTGCAAAAGTAAATGACTTACAAAATTTATCAGTCAACGGCATTAAATACGGTATGTTTTTGGCTGCAATCATCAACTTTTTGGTGATTGCTTTTTGTATTTTTCTGATCATTCGTGCTTTTGAAAAAGCCAAGAAAAGATTTGTTCGTAGTGGGGAGGCTGCTGCGGAAGCAAGTGCGACTGATCCAGCTATTGCAGCCCAAGAAAGATTGACCGACGCGATAGAACGTCTAACCACTACAATTGAATCTCAAACAAACAGATAGCTGGTAATCAAAACTCTAGTCTCCAGTCCCCAAAATTTCATCATACTTAGCGCGCACTGCTTGGATATCTTGCCACATCAACCATTTAGGGCTACCAACTTCGCGGGAAGGGTTACGCAGTAAGTAAGAAGGGTGAAAAATCGGCATACATAAACGTCCTTCCCACTCCATCCAAGTTCCACGAATTTTAGTAATCCCTCGTTTATCGCCAATTAAACCTTTGACAGCAGTTGCACCTGTCAAAAGAATGATTTTTGGATCTACCAACCGAATTTGTTCTAATAGATAAGGTTTGCAAGCCTCGATTTCTTCATTGGTAGGAACTCGGTTATTTGGCGGTCGGCATTTATTTACATTGCATATATATACATCTTTTTCTGTATCTAGTTTTACCGATTGTAGAATTTTCTCTAAAAGCTGTCCGGCACGACCGACAAATGGTAGCCCTGTTTCGTCTTCGTTTTGTCCAGGTGCTTCGCCTACAACCATGATCGGTGCTTTGAGGCTACCGCGTCCGACTACAGCATGAGTACGAGTATTTCCTAGATCACAGCGATGACATTGGTTGCAATGCTGTGCTAACTCGACCATATCAGGATAAACTCCCGTAGGAATGGGAATTTTGGCGTCTGTGGGAATTAATTCTTTTTGATCAAAATTAGATTCCTGTAAATTGGATTCCCCAAAAAGACTAAGTTGATGTTTGCTGCTCATGAAACTTGCAATATTAATCTAAGCACAAGGTGTCTAATCTGAGTAAAATCTTTAACCCAAAAACTTGCACGTTCAGCCCAGCAGTGCAGTCCCTCGTGTCTGCTAACATTACGAAATTATACTTTTATTGGGCTATTTGTGAACGTTTCTACCAACAAAACTGTTTCTAGTTTAACAAAATAGAAAATTTGTTCAATTTCACAAAAATTCAGTCATGATCAAAGCAATGGTATTGTCATGTACTGGGGGAAAACAATGTCAAATACCCCGCTTTTTAATGATCGTACCCAAGCTGGAGAGAGACTAGCCGAAGTTGTTCAGGCGACTTTAATTAAACAAGCATCTGAATCTAAAATCAGGCCTGTACCAATTGTCTATGCTTTGCCGCGAGGTGGACTAGAGGTAGCAGCACCAGTTGCGCGTGTTTTGGATTGTCCATTAACAATATTAGTAGCGAAAAAGATTAGCCATCCAGAAAATCCAGAGTTGGCAATTGGTGCGGTGACTGCTTGTGGTAGTGTAATTTGGGAACAGCCAACAAGAGCATATCAAAGACAGGACTGGCGATCGCACACAGCATTAGATACAGCAGTTAACCAAGCTAAATCTTTGGAAGCAGAGTTGAGTGTTGCTTGCCCACAGGTGAATACAGAAGGTGCTATAGCCATTATCGTTGATGATGGTATTGCCACGGGAATGACAATGGCAGCGGCTGCTGTTGCGATCAGAAAACGTTCTCCAGCAGAGGTTTGGTTATGTGCGCCAGTCGCACCACTACGATTAGTACCCTGGTTGCATCAATGGGGCGATCGCGTCATTGTTTTAGCCACACCAGAACCATTTGCCAGTGTGAGCAACTTTTATCAGGAATTCCCCCAATTAGAAACAACAGAAGCTCTTACGTATCTTCAAAGTCAATAATTGCTAATAGTTAGTTGGTGGTTGGTTGTTGGTGGTTGATTGTTGGTGGTTGGTTGTTAGTGGTTGGTTGTT
>NZ_AJLK01000150.1 GCF_000317205.1 Fischerella muscicola PCC 7414
TTGGTTGTTAGTGGTTAGTAGTTAGTGGTTGATTGTTGGTTGTTAGTTGTCATTGGTCATCATTTGTCACTATTTATTCTCCTCACACTCCTCACACTCCCCCCACTCCCAACCGCACAGCTTTTACTAAATCATTTGGTGTACCAATATCTAGGTAGGTTCCATCGGCAAATACTTCTGCTTGTACGTGAAAACCCTGTTTAATTGCAGCTTGAATGACATCTCCAATCGGCACTTCTGGTAACTGAGGCAAATTAGGATTAGCCCTGAGAGGAATAAGATACTTATGTAGAAACTGAGTAAAAGCTGGTGTCCAAACGGCAATACCCCACATATATCGCAAGTCCGACTGATGGGGTTTCTCGATTATTTGCCGTACTCTACCAGTATCATCAAAGTCAACCATACCTGCTTTCTCTGGTTGATCAGTAGGGAATAATCCCAAAACCACATTTGCTTGAGTTGTCTGTTGACGTGCTAACACCTTTACAAACGCATCTTGAGGTTGAAATAAGATATCAGGAAAACCCAATGCGATTATTGCATCCCGAACAAAAGGGTAAGCTTGATCTAAGGTAAACGGTACACCATAAGGCAAACCCATAATTAGATAGCCCAAGCTCATAGAAAGCATAGCACCATCCCTAAAATACTCCGGGATATCCCACTTCCCCGGACGCAAAATAAAGTATGCCTGATTAATTCCCGCCAGTTGCATTTTTTCTAGCAAGTACTGGCAAACCACTTTCGGTCGCCAATTATTTGGCTCACCAAAATCTTGAAAACCGACAGGATATAACTCTTTGCTTAATGGTAAAGGAGAAATCCGTTTTGCCTGTCCACCTGCTGGTAGCAGCCCAATAACTTGGTGGTTATTCATAAATAATTTATAAGTAGTTAGTTGTTAGTTGTTAGTTGTTAGTTGTTGTAGAGACGTGCCATGGCACGTCTGTACAGTAGTTAATAGTTAGTAGTTAGTAGTTAGTAGTTGGTTATTTCCAATGCCTACTCCTCACACCCCCCACACCCCTCACACTCCACCCTTACCTTAAGCCTATGAGCGCGTCTACACAACCCTCACACTCTCTCCATCTCCCCAATCCAAAATCTAAAATCCAAAATCCAAAATTGTATAAAAAATACCCCCCTTCCCTAGCCATTCTGGCAACAGAAGGGGGTGATTCAATTTTAAGATTCGGTTGCAACTACTTAACGGAAACTGCATCAACATCTACAGTTGCGCTGGAGGTAGAATCCTTAGTATTGTCAGTGGCTTGAACTTCTACATTGGCGTCTATATTACCTCGACGCGCTTTGAAACCTTCAATTACCAGCCCTGATACCTCAGTTACCAGTAAAGTTAAAAGAAAAACATCGTCAATTTGTCCCACAATCGGTAAGAAGTCTGGGGCAATATCAATCGGACTAACAAAATATAAAAGTGTTCCCAAAATTACCCACCAGCGGTATTTAGGGTTACGAATCAAGTCGCGATACCAAGTATAAAGAGATTGAACTGAAAATTTCATGACCTTCACCTCTAGTTACTTTTAATTTTGGCAAATGATTCTTTATAGTTCTTGGGGAAATAACCGTCCTAACATGTCTGGAAGTTGCTACCAAAATTGGGAGATAGGGGATAGGGAAAATGGAAGGAAGTATTTTTCTGTTTCTCTCCCCAATCCCCGATCCCTGATCCCCGATCCCCAACCCCTAATCCCTAACTCCTAGTTAAACTTGTATGTCTTCCCAACTCTGGCCCTACCTAAGTCCTGGTATTCCCGATGATTTATTTGAGCATTTGCCAGGAATTCCCCTTAGTCAAAGAGAAATTAGACTACTGTTGATTGCCCAATTACGCCTATTACCCAACACAGTTTTATGGGATATTGGTGCAGGTACGGGTACTATTCCCGTAGAAGTTGGATTGTTATGTCCCCAAGGGCGAATCATTGCAGTAGAACGGGATGAAGAAGTTGCTAACCTAATTCGTCGTAACTGCGATCGCTTTGAAGTCAAAAATGTTGAAGTCATAGAAGGTAGCGCTCCTGAGTGTTTGCATAATCTCAAAGAAACACCGCACCGTGTCTGTATAGAAGGTGGACGGGCCATCCAGGAAATTTTGCAAGCAGTCTGGGATTATTTGCCACCATCAGGTAGAGTGGTCGCCACAGCTGCTAATCTAGAAAGTCTGTATGCGATTTCTCTAAGCTTTGCCCAACTGCAAGCGAGAAATATTGAAGTTGTACAGTCTGGAATTAACCGCTTAGAAACACGCGGTTTTTCTCAAACCTTTACTGCTGTCGATCCAATTTTTATCCTCAGTGGTGAAAAGTTAGATTAAATTCAATAACAACAAGCTAGGAGATTACTCAATTCAAAATTAAAAAATCTTAATTGATTAGTCTCCAGTCCCTAGTCTCTATTTCCTACCTATGCCTTGGTCTCGAATTTTTAGTGGAATTGTTGCGATCGCTGTTGCTTTATCAGCAACTGTTTTGGGTGGATGGTACTTTACCATCGTATTTGCAATCATTATCTTTTTAGGTCAAAACGAATTTTTTGATTTAGTCAGAGCCAAAGGCATAGCTCCCACTGTTAAAACCACTATGGTTGTTAGTCAAATTCTCCTAGCAATTTGTACACTAGATGGCAACTTAGCTGATGCTGTTATGCCCTTGGCAGGTACTTTTATTTGTTTTTACTTGCTGTTTCAACCCAAAATGGCTACGATCGCGGATATTTCCGCTTCAATACTGGGACTTTTTTATACTGGCTATCTGCCAAGTTATTGGGTAAGATTGCGAGCATTTAACACTACAGCTAGTAATCTTCCTCTAGGAGGCTACTGGCCTCCTAGTTGGGCAGATTTCTTCGCACATAAACACTCAGTTACTTTACCAGATGGTCTGACAGCTACACTGATGACTTTCCTTTGCATCTGGGCAGCAGATATTGGTGCTTATACTTTTGGTAAATTTTTTGGTAAAACCCCCTTATCTGATATTAGCCCAAAAAAAACTGTAGAAGGTGCTGTCTTTGGTGTTGCTGCGAGTGTAATGGTTGCATTTGCTACAGCTTACTATTTTAACTGGCCTAAATACCCTATTACTGGTTTAATCTTGGGCTTGTTAATTGGGGTTGCTGGTCTTTTAGGTGACTTAACTGAGTCAATGCTGAAACGGGATGCTGGAGTCAAAGATTCAGGGCAACTAATCCCCGGTCACGGTGGCATTTTAGACCGTACTGATAGTTATATTTTTACCGCTCCTTTAGTTTACTATTTTATATCTCTTCTATTACCGTTATTGATTTAGTTAGTAGTTAGTAGTTAGTAGTTAGTGGTTAGTGGTTGGTTGTTGGTTGTCATTGGTCATTGGTCACTATTTATTCTCCTCACACTCCACCCTTACCTTAAGCCCTCCGGGTACTCTACCCTACGCTCACGCCTTACGGCGTACGAGAAGCCGGGCTTCGCCCGTCTACGGGGGTTCGCATACCCTTACCTTAAGCCTATGAGCGCGTCTACGTGACCCAAAGCCCTTTCGGCAGTCGCTCATGGGGGACTCACCGGCCCCCACGATCGACAGGGAGGAGCCAGTGCGGTGGACGGGTTTCCCGGCATAAAGCACCTGGCGTTGGGGATTGGGGGCTAGGGGCCCCCTTTGGGGTTGGGGGAGGGAACCCCCCTTCTGCGCGCTGCCTCACCACCGCACTGCCTCGTCTACACACTCCTCACACCTACCCATTGCCCCATCTCCCAATACCCATAACTTAATAAATCTAATTAAATTTCTAGTGATGCTGATAGTAAAGATTACAAAGTTCTATCGTTTACTTTCAAAAGCAACCCTGAAAAATATACTTTAATAAGGATAAGAAATAATATATTATCTCAATACAAGGGATAAAGTAGTTGCATTGCAACTATTGACAAAGTATATCAACATTCTAGGCTGCATTCGACCAAACACTTCGTACCCATATAAATAATTTTTTGAAAAAAGTGGCAATAACAGCCCAGCGGCAAAGGAGAAGGCAATGCGGGGGGAACAGTCCCTGGCCATTGATGTGACTAGAGTAGATGTTCGTAAGCATGTTCTCACCAGACCGCCCATATTATCAAGCCATGAATCAGGATGGGAAAACCTGGGTTTGGAGCATCACATCCAGCCTGCCTATGAAAGCCCGGAACATTACTCTACTAATTATGTGCTTGTAATTAGAATTAAATGCCAGTTAGAATTAGAAAGGTGGCTAGGTGAATGCCATAAAAGCGAAACCTCCATGCCAGGAGATGTTGCAGTCATCCCGCCTTACATAACTCACAGAGCAATTACTGTAGAGGAATCAGAGTTTATAGCTTTAACTTTAGATTCTGAATTAGTAGCCAAAATAGCCCACGAATCAGTTGATCCAGACGTAGTTGAAATCATACCCCACTTTTCCAAGCCTGATCCTTTGATTTATCAAATTGGGCTTGCCCTCAAGAGGGCACTAGAATCTAATCATTCGGTTAGTCGTCTATATGCTGATTCTATGGCAACTGCATTGTCAGCCCATTTGTTGCAACATTACTCTGCCCCAAAACATTGTCTGCAAGATTACCGAGGAGGTTTACCCAAACACAAGCTACAACGGGTAACTGAATATATTATTGACCATTTGGCAGAAGATTTGTTGTTGGGAGCAATGGCTCAGGAAGTTGGTATGAGTAGGTACCACTTTGCCCGATTATTCAAGCAATCCACAGGTCTTTCTCCCTATCAGTACGTAATTCACTGTCGAATTGAGCGTGCTAAGATGTTGCTCTTACAGAGTAAACTCAAAATTTCTGAAGTTGCCTCCATAGTCGGTTTTGCAGATCAAAGCCAATTTACACGTCATTTCAAGCGTATATTGGGAGTCACACCCAAAGAATTACGTAGGAAATAGCAATAATATCCTAAAAAAGCAATAATCATCTATACAGCAACAATCAAGTTTATATACCTTTAGATAGAAGATTTAAAATCCCTATTGAATTCGGCTAGTGGTGTTCAGCCCTAGCAATCCCCCCAATTTCTGCCCTAACAGGCAGCTAGCTGTCTACAACCCAAAGTAAACCGATGGGTAAAGGTTAAAGATCAAGGGGAAAGGTACTTTTCATCTATAATTAACCCTTTCCCTTTTTCCCCTCTTCTTTACCCTAACCTCTGCGATGAGTCTGGTGCTTGTAAGGAAATCAACAGGTGTGAGGGGGGGATAAAAGCTTAAGCAAAAGTCTGAAAGTGCATCTCAACAGATACTTATGCCAAAAGCGCTAGCTGGGCGTTCTACCACTAGATCCTTTTCTTTCTTCTCTAAGGAGAGCGAATGAACGGTAGTAGTGAGCCTCGCGGTAAACGCCTTGATACATCTGAAATTAGTCTGCCCTTACAAGTTCGAGCGCAACTTATTGATATCCTCAATCAAACGCTTGCAACCACGATCGATCTCAAGACTCAAATTAAGCAGGCACATTGGAATGTTGATATTACAAATTCCTCCAATTTACACGAGTTGTTCAATGAAATTGCAGCTGAATTAGATTTGTATATCGACTTGCTGGCACAGCGAGTTACAGTTCTTGGAGGTTTAGCAATTGGTACTGCTCGGAGTGCAGCAGGACTATCAATTTTACCTGAATATCCCCTTCATATTGTACAAGGTAAAGATCATGTGAGTTCGATCGCAGAGCGTTTGGCAATATACGGAAATTTACTCTGGGAAAACATTGATCGGACAGCAGTTTTGGGGGACGCTGATACAGCTTACCTTTATGCAGAAGTTTCTATGGTGGTTGATAAGCGTTTATGGTTCCTAGATGCCCATCTAGTCAATTCGGTTTTGCAAGTTAGTCACCAGCTTGCGGAATATAACTAGACCAGTGTAAAAGTCAATTGTCGATGGTCAATAGCAGAAAAACTCTTGACAATTGACTACATTTATTAAGGGTTAACATTAATTCGTCCGTGACAAACTAATTTTCCTGGGAGCAGCTTTAGCTGTTGGATATCAACATCTGAACCCAAATTCAGATAGTGTCCATTATGGCTTTCTAGGACTGTTCCCTTATTGTTTTTTGCCTGGATGTGTGATATTTGCAACTCATGAGCGCTGAGTAACTCAATGTTTGCACATACTTCTGAAACTGTGAAGCTGTTTTCAGCAGGTTGAGAAATGTAAAGTATTATCCGACTGTGATCAAGAATAATTTTTTGGTAAAAAATTGACTTGGATTTTGGACACTGTTCTGGTAAAAGTTTATCCAGTACATCATTTAAAGCAGTTGATAACAAAGAAGATGAAACAGAAGCGTTAAGTTCATCCTCCTCTACTATGACTTCGCCAACCACTGGTACAGTTTCTAAGAGCCGTAATGGCTGACCCTTGAGTACTGAGCCAATGTTGATACGAATATTTTCTGCCACAAGTTGAATTTGCGTAAGATGAATATCTTGATAAACGGCATGACTAGCAAAAATAGACACCCAAGGAATGTAACCAGAGAGAATTTCGTTATCGCTCGCCTTAATCTCGACTTCCAACTCATAGACTTGGCTGACTTGGGATCTTAGCCATAATTTGAGTGCTTTCGTCAGCACATTCGTAATGATGCGAATTTTTTTGTTGGGAGTTTGCGTTTCTAAATTGTTTTGTGCCATCTACCACTCTATTATTTGTTTATGATTAATTACTTACAAATCTATAAATATTTAAACAAGTCTTAACTGTATCATTTGCGGCTACTTACTACCAACCGCAAAGGTAAAATCTTGTGCAATTAATTGTGTGTTTTATTATTGACTAAAAGTCAAGTAATTTCCACATGGAGGAAAGGTTACAAAAAATCTTATCCCAATGGGGTATTGCCTCACGCCGTCAAGCCGAAGAAATGATTAGGCGATCGCGCGTGCGGGTTAATGGCGATTTGGCACATTTGGGTCAAAAAGTAGATCCTCAAAAAGATACAATCACAGTTGATGGAAAGCCAGTATCATCTGGGCAGCGTCCGAATTTAGTGTATCTGCTACTGCACAAAAGCGTAGGCGTAGTTTCCACTTGCCATGATCCCCAAGGAAGAAAGACTGTTTTGGATCTGCTACCACCAGAATTGCACTCTGGTCAAGGAATTCACCCTGTTGGTCGCTTGGATATAGACTCCACAGGAGCAATCATCCTGACAAACGACGGAGAGTTAACATTCTGGCTAACCCATCCACGCCATAGTATCCCAAAAACTTATCGTGTTCTAGTAGAAGGACATCCGACCGAATCAGTACTACGCATGTGGCGTCAGGGTGTGCTGTTAGACGGAAGAAAAACACGACCAGCACAGGTGAAATTAATCAAAAATTTTGCTGATACTACTTGTTTGGAAATCATTTTAAAGGAGGGAAGAAATCGTCAGATTCGCCGTGTAGCGGAACTGTTAGGACATCCAGTCATTAAATTGCACCGTACCGCCATAGGTCCAATTCAACTACAATCACCTGGAAGTAAATCCTTACGTGAAGGTGAATATCGTCACCTAGAAGAAAGTGAAATTCGCTTTTTACAAAAAGTTAAAGCAGATTCCTATTAACGATTTAGCTAGATTTAAGGAGTAAAAATAAAACATGAATTGGCTAAGTAGGAAAAAGAAGCATGAGTTTACAATTTCATTAGAGCAACAGCAAAGGGAAAAGTTAACAGCAATGGGCGCACAACTTAACTCCTCACGTCAGGAAAAAGGTTTATCATTAGACGAAATGGTTTTATTGACCAGAATACCCCGACGGCTGTTGCAAGCAATTGAACAAGGTAATTTAGCAGAACTACCCGAACCAGTTTACATTCAGGGCTTAATTCGGCAATTTGCTGATGCATTAGGTCTTAATGGTGCAGAATTTGCGAGTAGTTTTCCGATAGGGACTCATCGAGTCAGCTTAAAATCTAGTTGGAAACATACACCAATAGGTGAGTTACGTCCATTGCATCTTTACCTACTTTACATATTTATGATTTTGTTTTCTGTAGGTGGCTTATCTCAGTTATTGAATGCTAATGCTTTGCAAGCAGCAAACAATAATCAAAATAAGTCCAAACAGAATCAAGAGACTGTAATTCAATCGCAAAAGTTTCAGCCTGTTAGTCATATAAATAAAAGTGTAAATCCTCAACAAGTGCAAATTGGTTTGACCCTAACAGAAAAATCTTGGATTCAGGTATTAGTTGATGGCAAGGTAGAGTATGAAGGTGAACTACCAGAAGGAACTCACAAGACTTGGAAAGCTCAAGAGCAACTAACAGTCAGAACTAACAATGCTGGTGGTGTATTAGTAAGTATCAATAAAGAAAAAGCTAAGCAACTCGGAGAACCAGGGAAACAAAAAGAAGTGACGATCGCTGCTAATACGAGGTCATAGTTAAATTGTGAATTATAAACTTGTGCTGTCTATGCTTTGGGTATGGCAGCACTATTTTTTTAGTATTTTAACTCCAAGTTTAGCAGTCATCGGTAATCGTAAAAAGTTGCGATCGCTGTTCATATGGCTGTCTTCATGGGCAAATTAAACATAGGGTTAAATCAAACTATGGTTAATCCGATACCATCAAGCAAACTAGATTCATTATAGATTCATGAGTATATCTAACTCACAACAGGATTTAGTATCCTTAATCTTCAGAATTTCACAGCTAGAAGAAGAACATAATATCCGTAGAAAAAATATTACATGGCTGAAACATTATCTTGATGAACTGAAACAAGAATTTAATGCCAGACCAGAATTAGAGCAGATCGAAGTTATACAGCAGGCGATTGTGCAGTTAACTGCACAAGTTGCTGAGTTACAAGAGCGATTCAAGTTATTGCCTATTTTTAATACCAATCTGGAGCGGAATAACACTACTTATGCATCAAATGAGTTGGTAAATCTTGATAATGCTGATGGTATTAAACAGCAACAACCTCAAGAAGCATTGGTAGACAAGTTTGCTATTCCTGTAAGTATTAGTGCTGTTGAAAGTGTGGGGCAGGTCTGAAGAACGCAAATTTAGAAAAAGCCAACTTGAAAGATGCAAATTTGAGTGGAGCCTATCTGGAAAATGTAAAACTCAGTGGTGCTATTATGCCAGATGGCACAATTCACGATTAGGCATTTTGCAAACAAATCTTTGAGGGCGAAGCATTTGTATAGAGATACTTCTTTTTGACCAAAAATTATGGCAACAAATGCTTCGCCCCTACAAATCGCATATTAAATAAATCAAAATATTTTAATTAATCATGAAATTTGATCCGCAAAAACATCATCGTCGTTCAATTCGCATCCCTAAATATGATTATGCGAAGTTAGGAGCATATTTTGTCACTATTTGTACTTATCAAAGAGAGTGTTTATTTGGTGAAATTGTAGATGGTTTGATGTCTCTGAATAATATGGGTCTAATTGTTCAGATGTGTTGGAATAATTTGCCGTGCCACTTCACAAATGTGCAATTAGATTCTTTTGTAATCATGCCTAATCATCTGCATGGAATTATTGTTATTGGTGATGATTGTAGGGGCAAAGCACTTGTGCAGACAAACCAGAATTCAAACTCAGAGATTTCAACACAAGTGCTTTGCCCTTCTTCACAATCCCAAGGAACAAAACCAGGTTCTTTAGGCGCAATTATCCAAAATTTTAAATCGGTTTCTACACGCAAAATTAACCAAATTAGGGCGAAATATTCTCATCTAGCTGACGGAATACAACACCCCTACATTTGGCAGCGTAATTATTATGAGCATGTTATTCGTAATGAGGAATCATGGCATAACATTCGCCAATACATTGTTGAAAATCCTATACACTGGGCAGAAGATAAAGACAATCCAGTCAATCATGTCAAATAGTAGTGCGATCGCTCTCAACTCCACTGATTAATATTAAGTTAGGGATATACCCTTGTAGGAGCATCCCCACCATGAGTGAAGCAAAAGTTGCAGTAGTCGTTGGTGTCGGGCCAGGATTAGGTTCTGCCGTTGCTCATCGGTTTGCCCGTGAAAGATTTGCTGTGGGGCTGATGGCTAGAAATATAGATAAACTTAGGCAATTTCAAAAGGATATTGAAGCTAATGGTGGGAAAGCGCTGGCTGTTGCTTGTGATGTGTCTGATCCTGCTTCTGTCAACAACGCCTTTGAGCAAGTAAAGTCGCAACTCAATGCACCGGAAGTCTTAGTTTATAACGCTGGAGCCTTTACAATGGCTGGTATTCTGGAACTGACACCAGAACAGTTTGAAGCGAATTGGAAAGTTAACTGTTTTGGTGCATTTCTCGCAGTACAGCAGGTTCTACCCGCAATGGTAGAACGAAGTCGAGGTACAATCCTGCTGACAGGTGCTACTGCTGCAACCAGAGGAGGGGCGCGGTTTGCAGCTTTAGCTGTAGGCAAGTTTGGGTTGAGGGCGCTGGCGCAGTCCTTAGCACGGGAGTTTGGTTCTCAAGGTATTCATGTTGCTCACATTATTATTGATGGCATGATCAATACTCCCAGAGTCCAAGCAATGGCAAGCAACCGAGATGCACATACTTTAGTTTCACCAGATGCTATAGCCGAAACTTACTGGCAACTCTACAAACAGGATACAACTGCTTGGACTTTAGAACTGGATTTGCGACCTGCGGTGGAGAAGTTTTAGAGTTTTGTTAGTGGTTAGTGGTTAGTAGTTAGTAGTTAGTGGTTGTTGTAGAGACGTGCTATGGCACGTCTCTACATTGGTTAAGTGGTTAGTTTTTTATTTTCTCCCGTTCTCCCCTGTCCTCCGTGTCCCCCTTGTCTTCCTTGTCCCCTTGTCCTCCCCATCTCCCCTCTCCTAATCATCATCAATGCCAGATTCTTCTTCGCTTTTTGTTATTTTTTTGATTACTAAATCATCTGTTTCTTTTGCAGTTTCCTCGTTTAATTTATCAGAAACTATGACAAATTCAGTTTCTCTTTTAGATTTACCATTCCATTGATCTAAAACATCTTTCACAAAAACTTCTTCCAACCAAATTTTTGCTACTACAGTTAGCGGTAGAGCTAAAAATAAGCCTAAAAAGCCAAATAAATAGGCGAAAAATAGTTGAGCAATTAAAGTAATCGCTGGTAGTAAGGAAACTTGATGCGCCATCACTACTGGTGTGATGAAATTGCTTTCAGCTTGTTGAATGAAAAAGTAGAGTCCCAAGACAGCCAGAGATTTCCAGGGAGCATCCAAAAGAGCGATCGCCATTGCTGGGATGACGCTGAGTGTTGGGCCTAGATTAGGAATCAAGTTTAAAAATCCTGCTAAAACCCCTAAAGCTAGGGCGGCGGGAACCCGCAAAATTGATAAGCCGATGACACTCATCAGTCCTACTACAGACATGGCAATAAAAGCGCCTGTAACCCATCCTTCTAAGGAAACTTCGCATCTATCCAAAATTCCATCTACTCGTCGCCGATAGAAGGAAGGAAATAACCGAATAAATAGCTTGCGGTATGCTTGGGGTTCGGCTAAGAACATCCCTGTTAAAACAAGCACTAATAATATTTTCAGAACAGCTTCCAAAGAACCAGAAACGACGGCAAAAGAAGTACCGACTGCACGATTAATAAAGGGTTGTGCTTGTTGGCTTAAACTGTTGATATCAGGAATGTATGGAGTTACCTGGCTAGGAAGGGCTGATCTGAGATGGAAAAGCCAAGTATTAAAGCGCTCTATACCTCTAGGAACCTGATAGGTGAGTTGTTGAAACTGAACGGCAAAAGGCGGGACGATTAGCCAGAAAAAACCAATAATACCAGCTATAAAAATGCCTACAGACAAAGCTACAGCCAATCCACGTCTCATTCCCGAACGTTGAAATCTGCGAGCGAGCCGATTTAAGGTAGTTGCTAATACAATCGCAGCAAACATCAGTAAAAGTACTTCTTTTAGTTGCCACAATATATACAGTGATAAAAGTATGGCAATTAAGCCTATCCATTGACCTAGATTCACGCCTTAACTCCTGGCAGTTAATAGACTGCTATCTGAAATCAGTCATCACCTACCAATTTTCAGTGAACAGGCAAATCTGATAACTGTTAACTGATAACTGATAACTGTAAAAAGCAGCTAGGTTAGCTGATTTTAGCAACTTTCACCTTGTAGGGATAAGCTAGCTTTGTTTGTGGGCTTGAAATCGCCATAACAGAGCGATCGCCATCATCACAGTCGGGAATAAAACTATAATCAAAGCGTTGACTGACGTCGCAGGTATGAAGAGAAAAGGACCCGCATACTTAATCAATAGCGAAATCACAACAGAGAGAAAAAATACCTTTAAAACAAAGCTAAGTTGATCTTTCATAGAAAGTACGGCTATTCCCATTGTTATAGGGGGGTACACACGAAAACGAATTGTAACACCCAGTTTTTACAATAAATTCAAGCAGAGCAAAAGCAAATTCCCTGCTTGCACACCCTTTATGATCTATTTGCCAGTTTCACTACTGCTATTTCTGCTGCTGCTGTTACTAGTCCCTTTTCTCTGGTTAGTGCTGGCAGTAGATGTGGTAAGGATTGCAGTAGCTAAGTTGGGATTTTCTCCTAATATAGCTTTTCTATTGTTGACGCTGGTAATTTTAGGCAGCACCATCAACATACCTTTGTACCGCGCTCAATCTGAGATTGTTGTAGCAAACGACTTGATTGATTTGTGGTTAAAGGAGTTTTGGGGTATTCCTCTGAGGAAGGTGCAACGTTCCACTATCATAGCCCTCAATGTTGGTGGTGGTTTAATCCCTGTGCTATTAGCGCTGTATCAATTTACGCAAGGAAATATATTAGCTATTTTGTCAGTGACTGCAATTGTCACAGCAGTAAGCTACTTTGCAGCGCGGGTAGTGCCAGGAATTGGTATCCAAATGAACCCCTTACTAGCGCCCTTGGCTGCTGCTGTGTCAGCTATGTTAATTGCTCCTTCCCACGCGGCACCTGTTGCCTTTGCAGGTGGCATTTTGGGAACTTTAATTGGTGCTGACTTATTGCACCTGAGGGATATCATCACTAAAAGTTCAGGAGTATTAAGTATTGGAGGTGCTGGCGTATTTGATGGTATCGCTTTGTGTGGCTTATTTGCACTGTTATTGAGTTGATGGTTGGTAGTTGGTTGTTGATTGGTGATTCCAACAACAAACAACAATTGAGTTGATAGTTGGTAGTTAGTTGTTGATTGGTGATTCCAACAACCACCAACAAACAACCATCAACAAACAACCACCAACAAACAACCACCAACAAACAACCAACAAAACAAACTTTTCAATCGGAGAGTAAATCAAAAATGCCTGTAGAAACTAACAATAATAAAAATCCCATTAAACCCCCAAAGGCGCGGCAGTTTGGTGGCAGTTTACTGATCCTTTTTACCCTGCTGTTACTCCTTAACTTTATTGTTCCCAGTTTTCTTGGCCCCAGGTTGCCGCAAGTCCCCTATAGTGATTTTGTGGCTCAGGTAGAAGCAGGTAAAGTTGATCGGGCGGTTGTAGGTAGCGATCGCATTGAATATTCCATCAAAACTCAAACGCCCGATGGCAAAACTGTTGAACAGGTTTTCCAAACCACACCCATAGCAGTTGATCTGGATTTACCTAAGATTCTCCGCGACCATAATGTCGAATTTGCAGCACCGCTACCAAACCAAAATGGTTGGATCTCCACTCTTCTGAGTTGGGTTGTACCACCATTAATTTTCTTTGGAATTTGGGGCTTTTTACTCAATCGTGGTGGCGGTGGCCCTGCTGCACTTACTGTAGGTAAAAGCAAAGCTCGTATCTATTCCGAAGGAACAACAGGTGTAAAATTTACAGATGTTGCTGGTGTAGATGAAGCTAAAGCCGAACTGGAAGAAATCGTAGACTTCCTGAAAAATGCTGCTAAATACACCCGCTTGGGTGCAAAAATTCCCAAAGGTGTGTTATTGGTAGGCCCTCCGGGAACTGGTAAAACCCTCTTAGCCAAAGCCATAGCTGGGGAAGCAAGTGTTCCCTTCTTCAGCATCTCTGGTTCCGAATTCATCGAGTTGTTTGTGGGTGTAGGTGCGGCCCGTGTCCGTGATTTGTTTGAACAAGCAAAACAACAAGCGCCTTGTATCGTCTTTATTGATGAATTAGACGCGCTGGGTAAATCTCGTGGTGGTGCAGGCCCCATTATGGGTGGTAACGATGAACGGGAACAAACCCTCAACCAGTTACTCACCGAGATGGACGGCTTTGATGCTAACACCGGCGTCATCATTATTGCTGCAACCAACCGTCCAGAAGTCCTTGATCCAGCTTTGCGCCGTCCCGGACGTTTTGACCGTCAAGTAGTTGTAGATCGTCCTGATAAAATCGGTCGAGAAGCAATTCTGAAAGTCCATGCCCGCAACGTCAAGTTAGCTGAAGATGTAGACTTGGGCATTATTGCCGCTAGAACCCCTGGTTTTGCTGGAGCAGATTTAGCTAACCTGGTGAACGAAGCTGCACTGATGGCTGCACGGCAAAATCGGCAAGCAGTGACAATCGCAGATTTCAACGAAGCGATCGAGCGCCTTGTAGCTGGTTTAGAAAAACGCTCTCGTGTCCTTAATGAAACCGAGAAGAAGACTGTAGCTTATCACGAAGTTGGCCACGCTATCATTGGTGCTTTGATGCCAGGAGCTGGTAAAGTCGAAAAAATCTCCGTTGTACCTAGAGGCGTGGGTGCTTTAGGTTACACAATTCAGATGCCGGAAGAAGACCGCTTCTTGATGATTGAAGACGAAATTCGTGGTCGTATTGCTATCCTGTTGGGCGGACGTTCCGCAGAAGAAATAGTGTTTGGCAAAGTCTCCACTGGTGCTAGTGACGACATCCAAAAAGCCACTGATTTGGCAGAACGCTATGTTACTCTCTACGGAATGAGCGATAAACTTGGCCCTGTGGCATTTGAGAAGATTCAACAGCAGTTTATTGAAGGTTACGGTAATCCGCGTCGAGCTATTAGTCCACACGTAGCTGAGGAAATTGACCGGGAAGTGAAGCAAATAGTAGATAATGCTCATCACATGGCTTTAACTATTTTGCACGAAAACCGTGACTTGTTAGAACAAACCGCTCAGGAACTGTTGCAAAAAGAAATTCTCGAAGGTGCAGAACTGCGCGAGAAACTCAATCAAGCCAAAGCACCAGCACAATTAGAAGAATGGTTGCGTACAGGTAAGGTATCAGAAGATCAGCCTTTGATGCAAACACTTCTTGTTTAGGGATTTAAGAACGCATCCCAGAAAAAGCGATCGCATATCTAGGCGATCGCTTTTTTGTGTTTTGAAACTTGCACAACTATCACAACAAGATTAAACTTAGTCTGTAGACTTAGTCATAAAAAATATGAAAACTGTAAATATCCATCAAGCTAAAACAAACTTATCAAGGTTGTTAGCGCGTGTGGAACATGGAGAAGAAATCATTATTTCCAATCGAGGTATCCCAGTTGCGAAACTAGTTCCGTTTCATACCTCATCCAATCGACGAGATAGTCTAGGACAAGATCGAGGTCATTTCGTAGTTCCAGAAGATTTCAATGCGCCTTTACCGTCAGAAATCTTGGCAGCATTTGAAGGTGATCAAGAGTGAGACTTTTGCTGGATACACAGTGCTGGTTATGGTGGTTTGCCCAACCAGAACGGTTGAACGAGCAAGCGATCGCGCACATTGCTGATGAAACGAATGAATTGTGGTTCTCTGTTGCTAGTATCTGGGAGATAGGCATCAAGGTTGCGATCACAAAGTTATCATTGCCTGAACCAATTGACAGTTATATTTCTAAGCGAATGGTGCTGTTGGGTTCGCGATCGCTAGAGATTACAGCACCTCACGCTTTACGAGTAGCTACGTTACCTTTACATCATCGAGATCCCTTTGACAGAATACTGATTGCACAAGCTCAGATAGAAGACATGACGCTGGTAAGTGCTGATGCAATATTCGGGAAGTACAGCGATATTTCTATTCTTTGGGCAATCAATTAACCTTTTCGATTCACTTGTAACCAGCGATAACCGTATGCTTCTAAGGGGATAGAAGACAAATCCCCATCACCATCAAGTGGTTCATATTGTGAATCGCTAAATAAATCAAACAAATACTTGTAATCCTGTACTTGGAGTCTGGCTATACATGGCTTGTCCGATAAATTATGCACAGCAAGCGCTGCTTTACCTTCCCAATCACAACAATGAGCAAAGACACATTCAGAGTCTGTCTCTAAAATTTGCCATTTACCCCAACCAAACTGCGGACATTGTTTGCGAATCCCGATTACTCGTTCCATCCAGTTAATTAAAGAATCGCGATCGCGCTGCTGTGTTGCAACATTAACCCGTTTATACCCATACTCTCCTTCTTTGATCACAGGTTGAGCAAGTGCATCCGGCGAAGCTGTGGAGAAACCCCCATTATGTGCATCCGACCATTGCATCACTGTACGAACACTGTCTCGACCCGGAAGCGACAGGTCATCACCCATACCAATCTCTTCCCCGTAACGTAACAGTGGTGTACCAGGTAGACTAAATAACAGACTGTAGGTGAGTTCGATCCGACGCCGGTCACCTGCTAACATTGCTTCCTGTACTTCTGGGTTCGCAATGTTTAAATCTGGCTGTTCTTTGTAAAAATGATGCAGATAGTATGCCCCAGCTTTTTCGTCGTACTCCCAAATACTTTCCTGCTCACCAGGAAAGTTAATCTGTTCTGGTTGTGTTTGGGGTGGATTTTCCACCCAAACATAGTAGTCATGGTACTTAGAGTTTTTGTCAGAACGTGCCGCTTGAAACCAAGGATGTAAATTAGATGTATGATTTACTACCAAGTCAATCATTACCCGAATCCCACGTTCCCCAGCCTGATGCATAAACTCAACAAAATCCCCCAAAGTTCCTAGTCGGGGGTCTATGTTGTAATAATCCATAACATCGTAGCCGTTATCCCGATTAGGCGAAGGATAAAAAGGTAGCAGCCACAAACAAGTAATTCCCAATGCAGAAAGATAATCTAGACGGCTGGTCAGTCCTTGAAAATCACCAATTCCATCACCATCTGAGTCCATGAATGTTTCTACATCCAAGGAGTAGAAAATAGCATTTTTATACCACCAGTTTCTCATTGCAATTGTTTTTATCAGCTTAACAACAAGTTCGAGTGTAGCAATTGTGAAACATCCCTATCCACACGCACACATGTTTATAAGTACAAGTATGTGTTGGATAGGGATACAAACGTTACTAAAAATGTATTGAAGTTAGATATTAGGAATTAGGTTTGATTCAAATATTAGTCCTAATATTTGCACAAGCAACTTTTAACTTGATTTAGTTCAAAAAGACCTGACCATCCTGTTGAATTCTCAATGCACTGCGACTGTTATTAAAATCAGTCGTTTCATCCAGCAAAACTGTTAGTACTCCCTCTGGGGAATCAGAGGCAGGTTGAACTTGGAGCAGTCCTCCATCTTCACGTACCATTGTTATGGTTACAGGTGTTGGTAGACCTTGCAGGACAATTTCTTCTCTACCTGCAAGCGATCGCGGTTCCGTATGTCCGATCGCTTGATAGGAAACACGGGCATTAGTGTTATTTTTTATTCTCACATTTACTGTGCCTGCTGTTGGTGTGATGGTGGCGATCGGACTCTGTCTAGTTTCTGGCAAAGGTGGTTGTACAGGAGTCACACCTGTAACACTAGGAGCAACAGGAGGAGTCTGTTCTCCAGATACTTGACCTTGCTGTCTCAGGGTTGCAGCATTCGGTGGACATCCCTGGGGAACCAAAACTCGATTATTATGTGGCTCTTCGTAGAAAATTCTAGGACAGGGGTTGAGTGCAGAAGAAGGAGCTGCTGATGCAGCTAAGGGTATAACAGGCAAACCGATTAATAAACCGCCAAATATACTTCCTAATAGCCCTAGCTGTTTTGTAGTTTTGAGATTTTGTTGATTCATAGTTATCTCCATTGATTCAATAGAAATTTGCAAGTAAAAGATTTAATTCTGATTTTTATATTCTTTAAATTTTTTCAATAACAACTTATAGTCTTACTTTTGCTTATCTGTTGAGAGTTATCATTCAGAATAGATCAAAACATTGCTTTAATTCCAGCTTAAAATCCGATAGTGAAAAATTAGTGAATCATAGAAGGTAATTTTAAAAATTACTACTTAAGAAATAGTATTCACAGCATTTCTGAGATTTTCTAATTTTCTGAGGGCTTATAAATTAAAACTACAGACTGATAAATATTTAATTCTGAAGAGAGAAGCTAAAATCAAATCTATCTTGCCTAGCTAAGTTTTAATATTTGAAAATAAAAGATGATAGCCATCCAAAATCTAAATTTGTCTAACTATAAACTGTGTACAATCAAATACATAAGAATAACTTATTAATTCGAATTTTTGATTGCGAAACATTAAGGAATATTGCAATTACGTGAAATCCTAAGAGACACAGAGAAATGAGCCAAAAGTCCGTGATACTATGCTTTCGGTAAATGTGAAGATTGGGAGTAGACCTTTGACACTACGGGTTGCTGTTGTTGGGTCAGGCCCAGCTGGCTCATCTGCCGCAGAAACTTTGGCAAAAGCTGGGATTGAAACCTACCTGTTTGAGCGCAAGCTAGACAATGCCAAACCCTGTGGCGGTGCAATTCCCCTGTGCATGGTCAGTGAGTTTGACCTGCCTCAGGATATTATTGATCGCCAAGTGCGGAAGATGAAAATGATTTCACCCTCCAATCGTGAGGTTGATATCAATTTAGTAAAACAAGAAGAATATATAGGAATGTGCCGTCGCGAGGTGCTAGATGGTTATCTGCGAAATCGTGCGGCAAAGCTAGGCGCAAATTTAATAAATGCCACTGTTCATAAACTAGATATTCCCACAAACAACACTGACCCCTATACCATCCATTATGTAGACCATACAGAAGGTGGCGCCCAGGGCATTGCCAAAACCCTCAAAGTTGATTTAATCATTGGGGCAGATGGGGCGAACTCCCGTATTGCCAAAGAGATAGATGCCGGGGATTACAATTATGCGATCGCTTTCCAAGAGCGCATTCGCCTGCCCCAAGAGCAAATGGCTTATTATAATGACCTAGCAGAAATGTACGTCGGTGACGACGTTTCTACCGACTTCTACGCTTGGGTTTTCCCCAAATACGACCACGTAGCCGTCGGTACTGGCACAATGCAGGTTAACAAAGCCAGCATCAAACAACTGCAAGCTGGTATTCGTGCCCGTGCTGCCCGTAAACTGGTAGGCGGTCAAATCATTAAAGTAGAAGCACATCCCATTCCGGAACACCCCCGTCCCCGTCGCGTCGTCGGTCGTGTCGCCTTGGTGGGAGATGCAGCAGGTTATGTGACCAAATCCTCTGGAGAAGGTATTTACTTTGCTGCAAAATCTGGACGCATGTGTGCCGAAACCATTGTAGAAATGTCCAACGGCGGTACTCGCATTCCCAGCGAAGCTGACCTTAAGGTTTACTTAAAGCGTTGGGATAAAAAATACGGACTCACCTACAAAGTATTAGACCTCCTGCAAACCGTATTTTATCGTTCTGATGCCACCCGCGAGGCATTTGTGGAAATGTGTGCTGACCTCGATGTACAAAGGCTAACTTTTGATAGCTATCTGTACAAAACTGTTGTGCCAGCAAATCCCATTACCCAACTCAAAATTACTGCCAAGACAATTGGTAGCTTAATTCGCGGTAATGCCCTTGCTCCCTAATCGGGTGAAGATTGAGACTAAGGGTTATTGAGAAGAGGACACATAAGACGCACCTGATTTGGGGAAAACTCTCCGTTTTAGGTGCGTCTAGTCGTTGAGGAATATACTGATTTTTCTACGGCGGGCTGTCTTGAAAATAGTGATCAGGGATGAAACCTAACAGCAAACCCATAATCCATCTGTGTGCCATGAGTGTACCTTACGGAAGTCTATGAGCGCGTCTACGTCTATTTCTTATGCCCTGGTTGTACGCAATTCCCCCTGGGGTTCTAGCTTGTAATTTTTGGCGATCGCTCAAGTTTTCTATCTATTGTCTATCTTTGGGTAGATAGACATCGCATTATATCTAACTACAAATGATAGATATAAAGCTCTTTATACCTGTTTTTGCAATGGCTCTGAAGGTAAAAAGGCTGAGTGCAGAGCAACCGATGATTGGCAAACTTGTTCGAGAACTGCGGCAAGCGATGAACTTATCCCAAGAAAAATTTGCTCAGGAATTAGGGATGACCTTTCCCACGATTAATCGTTGGGAGAATGGACACGCTACACCTTCGCCTCTAGCATTGAAGCAAATTGAGATTTTACTGCAACAGTTAGGCGATCGCGGCGAGGCATTGCGAACAAAATATTTTCCAGAAGATAAGTCAGAATCATGAGTGCAGCGCAACCAGGGGCGATTAGTGAAGAAATTTTCGCGGGTGACAGTGAGATGGCTCAGTTAATGCGATCGCACGACTGGTCAAAAACGCCCCTCGGCCCTGTAGAACATTGGTCGCAGAGTTTGAAGATTGCGGCCAATATTTGTTTGAACTCGCGCTTTCCGATGGTGATTTGGTGGGGTGAAGAGTTGACCCTACTTTATAACGATGCATGGCGACCGATTTTAGGCAACAAACATCCGCAAGCATTGGGCAAACCAGGACAGGAAGTTTGGTCAGAAATTTGGGACATTGTTGGCACACAACTACGCAGCGTCCTCACAACTGGCAAAGCAACCTGGTCTGATGATCAGCTGTTATTAGTCTATCGCTACGGATATACCGAGGAAGCCTACTTCACCTATTCCTACAGCCCAATTTTTTTGGAAACAGGAGAAGTGGGGGGAGCCTTTACAGCAGTTGCTGAAACAACCCAGCGAGTTGTAGGAGAACGTCGATTAGCCACCTTACGGAATTTAGCTGCTCAAACTGGGCAATCCAAAACGGTCGAGCAAGCTTGTCAAAAGGCGATCCAGACCCTTTGCGAAAACTCATCTGACATTCCTCTTGCCCTGCTTTATCTGTTGAATTCTGAAGCAACCCAGGCAACCTTACAAACACAAACTCCTGCTCAAATTCAGCCTGTGATTGCCCCAGCAGAACTCGACCTGACTCAACCGAGCGATCCGTTGACACAAGCACTTGCTTGTGTCGTAAAAAGCAACGAACTGTTTGTATTAGAGAATCTGACCCAATATTGGGGAGATTTCCCAGTGGGACCCTCACACCTTCCTCTTCAGCAAGTGATCGCCCTGCCGATTCGAGCTTCAACCCAAGATTCAATGGTGGGGGTGCTGGTACTGGGAGCCAATCCCTATCGGGCTTTAGATGAAGATCAAATGCAATTTTTAGAGATGACAACGGGGCATATTGCCAACGCGATCGCCAGTGCCCGCGCCTACGAAGAAGAACGCAAACGAGCGGAAGCATTAGCAGAACTTGATCGGGCCAAAACTACATTTTTCAGTAATGTTTCCCACGAATTTCGCACGCCGCTAACGCTGATGTTGAGTCCGTTAGAAGAGTTGTTGGCAAACGAGGGCGTGATTCCACCCGAACAACATCAGCAAATTGAACTCATCCATCGCAACTCATTACGGTTACTAAAACTAGTCAACACACTACTAGATTTCTCGCGGATCGAAGCCGGACGGGTGCAAGCGGTTTATGAACCGACCGATTTAGCCGCATACACCGCAGAATTAGCCAGCGTGTTTCGCTCAGCGATCGAGGGATTAGAGGCAGGAGCAGACGACTACTTGACAAAGCCCTTTTCTGCCCGGGAATTACTGGCGCGAGTGGAAGCAAACTTGAAACTAGCTCAACTGCGGCGAGAAACAGCACAAAAAGAGCAGGCACTACGACTCGAAGCAGAAAGCGCCAAGCAAACTGTCGAAACCATTTTGTCAAGCATCAGTGACGGGTTTTATACACTCGATCGCCACTGGCGTTATACCTACGTCAATGATCGCTACTGTGAAATGGCTAGGATGGAGCGGGAAGCTCTTTTAGGTAAAAGCATTTGGGACTTGTTTGCTGATGCCGTTGATACCGATATTTATTTTCAATTCCAGCGGGCAATGAGTGAGCAAGCACCCCTCCAGTTTGAGTATCTCTACGTCACCTGGAATCGTTGGTATGAACACCGGGTCTACCCCTCGCCTAATGGACTAACGGTTTTTATTGCTGAAATTACTGATCGCAAGCAGACAGAAGCCGAAATTCAACAGCTTAATCAGCAACTCACCCACCGCCTCAACGAACTAGAAACTCTGTTTGATTTGCTACCTGTTGGCGTGGCGATCTCCCAAGACCCAGAGTGCCGCATAATTCGCGTTAATTCCTACCTATCTGAACTGATTCGCCTTCCAGTCGATGCCAACGCCTCCCAATGTGCGCCGCCCGAAGAACGCCCTGTGTATCGCATTTACCGGGATGATCAAGAGATAGCCACCGCAGACTTGCCTATGCAGTATGCGGCATTTCACAACACAGTCGTGCGGGATGAAGTGGTAGACATTGTACATCCCGACGGAACCGTGATCAAGCTGCTGTGTTACGCTTCCCCGTTACTGGATGAGCAGGGCAATGTCAGAGGTGTGATTGGAGGATTTGCAGACATCACTCAGCGCATCCAAAAAGAAGTTGCCCTCAGAGAACAACGAACATTACTAGAAACCATTTTGCGTCAGGCAGCCGATGGCATTATCGTGTGTGACGCAACAGGAAAGCTGACTTTTGTCAATAAGGAAGCCAGACGACTGGCACAGCAAGACCCAGACGGTACAACCCTCGATCTCAACTTGCTGGATTGGGGCACTGCTTATGATACTGATGGAAATCTCATTCCTCTAGAAAGTTACGCCATCTCCAAAGCCTTGCGGGGAGAAGTTAGCAATGGCTTTGAAACACGTATGGTTCGTCGGGATGGTAGTTACTATGACATACTGGTGAGTGCAGCGCCTTTATGGAACGAGAAGCAGGAGATTATTGGTGCTGTTAACACTTTTATTGATATTAGCGATCGCAAACGAACTGAACAAGCCCTACGCCGCAGCGAAGAACGCTTCCGCATCAGTCAAGAACTCTCCCTCGATGCCTTCACCATTCTCGATAGCGTGCGTGATCAAAGCGGCAGGATCATTGATTTTGTCTGGACTGTGAGTGCGATCGCCCTCACTGCCTATGCCGGGGAATATGACCAACAAAAAGCTCTAAAGGCTGGATTTCAACAACATATTCCTAAACCTGTAGAGCCAGAAGTGCTGGTGAGTGCGATCGCCACTTTGGTAAATCAGAAGTGAGGCAATACTTTTCGGAAGAAGCTAGCAAGAGTTTTCTTTACTATAGGGTGAGTACTGCCCAGTGTGTTACACTCTTGTTTATTTACGTGAGCCGATTTTTTTCTGCCTATTACCTATATTCTCACTAGAGGCGAAGCCTCCCAGTGTCGTGTACCCAAACTTTAACCAATTTACAAAACAACAACCAACAACCAACCCCCAACCCCCAACCAACCAATAAAAAAAGGGATAGGCGGTGTGCCTACCCCAAGGCAATAGCCTTAGAAAACCTAGCTATAGCTTAAGCTTTTCTTCGATGACTTTTGGTAAATTATCGGTAAAGATTAGGTTCCAGAAGTCCAAGAATTGATGTACTCGATTTGTTCTGGTGTCAGGGTGTCTATTTTAATTCCCATTGCCTGTAATTTCAACCGGGCAATTTCTTGGTCTACTTCGGTAGGAATGGCGTGAATACCGGGTTCTAGCTTGCCTTTATTCTTCACGAGGTATTCGCAACCAAGAGCTTGGTTAGCAAAACTCATGTCCATTACTGCACTGGGATGTCCTTCGGCAGCAGCAAGGTTAATCAAGCGTCCTTCACCCAAAACTACAACTGACTTGCCGTTTTGTAGGCGGTATTCTTCGGTGAAAGGGCGGACTGTCTTGACTTCTGTGGCTTTAGCGCCTAAAGCTTTCAGGTCAATTTCAATATCAAAGTGACCAGAGTTACAGACGATCGCACCATCTTTCATTACGTCGAAATGTTCGCCGCGAATCACGTGCTTGTTACCAGTAACGGTAATAAACAAGTCACCTAGCGGTGCTGCTTCTGCCATTGGCAGGACGCGGAAACCATCCATTACAGCTTCGATCGCTTTGATGGGGTCAATTTCGGTAACAATTACGTTCGCACCTAGTCCCCGGGCGCGCAGGGCTGTACCTTTACCACACCAGCCGTAACCAACAACAACCAAAGTTTTACCAGCTAGCAGGATGTTTGTAGCGCGGATGATCCCGTCCAGGGTTGATTGTCCTGTACCGTAGCGGTTGTCAAAGAAGTGCTTGGTGTCGGCGTCATTCACATTCACAGCGGGGAAGCTGAGAACGCCATCTTTGAACATAGCACGCAACCGCACAATGCCTGTGGTGGTTTCTTCTGTTGTACCAATGATGTCTGCCAGTTGCTCTTGGCGTTCTTGTACGAGGGTGGCAACTACATCACAACCGTCATCAATAATAATGTTGGGACGGTGGTCTAAAGCAATTTGGACGTGGCGATTATAAGTTTCGTTATCTTCGCCTTTAATCGCAAAGACGGGAATTTCGTAGTCAGTGACGAGGCAAGCAGCTACGTCATCTTGGGTGGAGAGGGGGTTGCTGGCAATCAACACAGCATCTGCACCACCAGCTTTCAGGGCAATTGCCAAATTTGCTGTCTCAGTTGTGACATGGCAGCAAGCTACAAGGCGAATGCCTGCAAAGGGCTTTTCTTGAGCAAAGCGATCGCGAATCTGCCGTAAAACTGGCATCTCACGTCCTGCCCATTCAATGCGCTGTCTTCCCAAGGGAGCGAGGGCGAGGTCTTTAACCTCGTGCTTTAATCGGGGAGATGTTGCGGTCATTAAATAGTTCCTCTATTCAAAGTAATAAAGTTACGTAAATTTTTACGCACTCTACTAGATTATTCCAAGACTGGCGGATTCAACCAGAATTTTTAGTTTTAAATTCAGGTTTTGGGGATTGGGGATTGGTAGTTTATTTTCTCCCGTGTCCCCCTTGTCCTTAATACCTTTTCCTTCTTCCCTTTTCAGCCGTTGAGCTTGCGTAGCTCAAAAATAATTTTGAAAAAAGAATAAACTTCTTCTAAAGTAAATAGGGGTAAATACTCAACAGTAGACAGGTATAATCACTGAAACAGATTTGGCAGTATGAATTTAATCAGTGATCAGTTATCAGCTATCAGTTATCAGTTATCAAATTAAATTACTCACTGGTTACTGATTACTGTTCACTGTCCACTGTTCACTGTTCACTGATAAAGGAGGTATCCATTGCGCTCTCGATTCGTAGCGATCGCTTTCTCTTCAATAGTCGTCACTGTTGGAGTAATGCCACAAGCTACAGCGCAGATTCCCTTTATACCCAACCTGCAACCCCCGAATTTGCGGAGTAGTGAATCGGATAGCAGAACAGTTACAGGCTGGGTTTATTTGGATGGTAAGCGTTTATTTCAGATCACCGCACCAAGAGCGAATATTACGGAGCGTTTAGAGAATATCCAACAAAAAGTCGATCAAATTAGTCAAGAATACTTTCAAAATCCGGATGCAAAACTAGATGTGCAAGTTAAGTCTGAAAACGGATTGCCAGTAATTTATGTCAACAACCGACAGTTAATGACTATTACTGACCAAGATGCCAGACTGCGACAGGTAGATGCTTCGACATTAGCAAATCAAATCTCCCAAAGCTTAGAAGAACAACTAGAACAGGCAAAACAAGAGCGGGAACCAGAGTTTTTAGTCCGCCAGGGTGCAATTGCTGTTGGATGTGGACTAAGCATCCTTGTCATTAGTTGGGGACTTACTCGTTGGAAAAACCGCTCACAAAGGACTTTTATCCAACAGCAACTAGCTTCTACCGCTTCACCAACAGCTAGACCAATTACGACACAGCTAAATCAACAGCAACAACGCCATATCCAAGAAGTCACAAAACGGCTGTATCAGATCGCTCAAGTAGGTATTTGGGGAGGCGGAGGATTATTTATCCTGGGTTTGTTTCCCTATACGCGATCGCTCCAGTTAGGAATTTTCCTCGGTTTACAATATCCGGTGATCTTAGGTGCTGTAGCAATTGCAACTTATGTATCGGTGCGTCTTAGCTATGTACTTATTGATCGCTTCACCTCTGCTTTTGTCAGTAGTAGTGCTTTACTGACTCCAGAAACTTCCGAACGTCTACAACTACGAGTTTCTACTATTTCTGGTGTCACAAAAAGTATAGTTACAATCGTTTGTGCAGGGGTGGGTATTCTATGTGCGCTGCTGGCCTTAGGTATAGATGTCGTTCCTTTGCTAGCGGGTGCAGGTTTAGTTGGTGTGGCTGTATCTCTCGCTTCCCAAAACTTGATCAAAGATGCGATTAACGGCTTTTTGATCATCCTAGAAGACCAGTACGCTTTAGGTGATGTCATTTCTGTGGGGACTGTGGGAGGTTTAGTAGAAAATCTGAATTTGCGGATGACTCAAGTTCGAGATGCAGAAGGACGCTTAATCACCATTCCCAACAGTGAAATTAAAATCGTTGCGAACCTCTCTAGTCGTTGGTCACGCGCTGATTTAACAATTCCAGTTGACTACAAAACTGATATTGACGAGGCTTTGAATTTAATTAAGAAAGTCGCCATCGAAATGGATGAAGACCCCAATTGGCAACATCAAATCGTTGAAACACCCCAGGTTTTGGGGATAGATAACTTTGGCGATCGCGGTTTATTAATTCGTGTCTGGATCAAAACCCAGCCACTCAAGCAATGGGACGTAGCGCGAGAGTTTCGCCGCCGTCTCAAAATCGCCTTCGATCATGCCGGAATTTCTATTCCTGTCCCCCAACAAGCCATCTGGGTAAACGATGCTCAACTGTTAGTTAGTTCAGATTCTAGAGTCAGGGGTCAAGAGTCAAAAGTCAATGGTCATCAGTAGTGGTTGGTGGTTGATTGTTGGTGGTTGGTGGTTGGTGGTTGATTGTTGATTGTTGATTGTTGGTGGTTGGTGAGACCAGCCCCCCAAAAAGGCGGTCTCCGTCACGATGGGGGACTGGCGAACCCGAAGGGTGGTTGGTGGTTGGTGGTTGGTGGTTGGTGGTTGGTGGTTGGTGGTTGGTGGTTGATTGTTGATTGTTGATTGTTGGTGGTTAGTAGTTGTTTAATACTTACTCCTCCCACACCCCTCACACTCCATCCTACGGGAAGCCGAAGAAGGTGCATCTACACACTCCCCCAACTCCCCTAGTTTATTTATAGTACTCATGTACTATAATAAAAAAGGATTCACAAAGTGAAATGTGGAAAGGACAAAGGGGTAAGGATTTTAAATCCCTTTACCTTTTCCCTTTCCCGTTTTCTCCAACTAGACAGACTTCTGGAGATGGGTCAAGGATTTGCCATATGATTAAGCACTATATTCTCAGCCTCAATCCAACTGCTAAACATGACTGGGATCGGTGTATTCTACGTGATCCACTAACAGCCAAGCGTCCAGATATTGCCAAACTTGTAGCTGAGGCTGTTGGTGCTGACACAGGTAGTTATTTGGTGAGTGTGAATATCGAAGTAAAAGTTTTAGAACAAGCAACTGTAGTTCAGGCCGAACAATTATCTTTAAATGTTTCAGAGGTGAACGAAAAACCACAACTAAGGGAAGTAGCATAGTCAAAATTGAACTACCCTACCTATACCGAAGGTTAGGTAGGGATTGTGTCTAGAATATTAAGGACACGAAAATTTATTGTTCCTGTGAACAGCGACAAAATTATATATATTACTTCAGCTTGCTTTTGAGTTTTTCGGCTTCTGACTCTGGACAGGTTAAATATCAAGCAAGTGTTGTTAGTATATATAAAATAATTAAAAATTATCGTTTTATTTAAAATGCCGACTGCTTTAATTACAGGAGCCTCCGCTGGTATTGGCAGAGCCTTTGCTGAGGAGTTAGCTGCACAAAATTATAATCTTGTTCTTGTCGCTCGTTCAGAAGAGAAATTAAACGAATTAGCAAACCAATTAAAGCAAAAACATGAAATTCAAGTTGATGTAATAGCTAAAGATTTGACAGAGTTAAGTGCTACTAATGCTGTCTTTGAGTTTACCAAAGAAAAAGAATTGACAATTGATTTATTAATTAATAATGCTGCTTTTGGAGACTACGGAGACTTTGCCGAAACAGATGAAGAGCGGCAAATTAAAATGATACAATTAAATATCTTGGCATTAGTAGATTTAACCCATAAATTTTTACCACTGATGCGACAGCGCCGTTCTGGTAGCATCATTAATGTTTCTTCTTTAGCTGCATTTCAACCGATACCATATCTTTCTGTTTATTCTGCTAGCAAAGCTTTTGTACGTCATTTTAGTGAAGCATTGTGGGCAGAAAATCGTCAATATGGCATTCGCATCTTAGTTTCTTGTCCAGGGCCAACAGAAACAAACTTTTTTACAGAAGCAAAGTTCCCATTAACTCTTGCAAGCAAAAATACTCAAATTTCAACTTCAGAACAAGTCGTGAAAGAAACCCTCAAAGCATTAGCAAGGGGAGATTCTACTGTTGTAATTGGCGGATTTTCTACTCACTTCATTACCAAAGTAGCTGGTGTAGTCCCACGTGAGACTTTGTTAAATCTTTTGGAAAAGCAGTTTAAAGCGTGAAGGTGTTGGTAGTTGATTGTTGGTAGTTGGTAGTTGATTGTTGATTCTTCCAAACAACAACTAACAACCAACCAACAACTACATATAACGAGTCAATTGCACACGATATCTGTCTTTTTTGGTAACAGCAATATCTCCAACTTCTAAACGTCCTTTACCACGAATGGCAATTAAATCGCCTGTTTTGACTTGAGAACTAGCTTGAGTGATTTCTTTCCAATTGACGCGTACATCACCACCATCAATTAACTCCACCATTTTACTGCGGGACATGCCAAATCCGGCTGAGGCGATCGCATCCAATCTTAAGGAAGCTTCAACAGTAGTTAATTCTTTTTTCTTCGGTTCTCGTACTTTTAACTCGCTTAAATCAATGCGTTGAGTTTTGACAGGAACTGAACGTACCTGCTTGAGGTTCATTTCTAAAAATTCTACCAATTCCGGTACAACAATCGCCTGCGCTCCTCGTTCACCCAGAACAATAATATCCCCCGTCTTTTCGCGGTTAATACCAGTTCCCAACATTGCGCCTAAAAAGTCGCGGTGATTGGCAGTATCAAACAGAAAATTTCCAGCAATATCTAGTGCTGCGATCGCAACTTGAGATAAATCTAAAGAAAGTTCCGAGCGTGCGATCGCCATTCTTTGACGTTCAGCTTGCGGGTATCCTCCCCACGCTAATAACTGCACCTCAGTTAACCGACTAAATACCCGTTGAATTTCTGCTAACTCTGGGGGAGAAAGAAAATGAGTCAAAACTACTTCCCAAGTTTTAATCGCTTGCTCAGCTTGATCAATGACACGAGCAACCGTATCTCTATTTTCAATACCTTTTAAAAGTTCTTCCCTTGGTAGCATTATTTCATTCTTTTGGTGGTTGGTGGTTGGTAGTTGATAGTTGGTAGTTGATAGTTGGTTATTTTTCTAAACAACAAACAACAAACAACTAAAACTACTCTTTATAACCTTGAATATTTTCAGGCTCAAACTGACGTAAAATCCGAGTTGCTTGACGGTGAACACTATCTGAACCTTGCACCACTATTAAGTATTTACCTTCATTCAAGCGATTGCGGTAAGGTAAAGCGTCGCCGCTACCAGCAATTAGACCTATTCCTCCACCAACAAATACACTACCCAAAGCCCCACTTCCAGCGCCCAGCAACCCTGCAACAACATGATTGCCGATTTCACCCGCCCAGGCAAAGGTATCTAACCCTGTAATGATGTTAAAAGTAGCTCCTGCAAAAAATCCAAAAGGTATCAGCCAGAAAGCCATCAGTCTTGCTTGCTTTTGAGCAACTTCTTTGGGGTCAATTAAGCCAAATTCATCAGCACTTTTATAACCCTTACCGAGAATTGTACCTTTTATGCCTTCTTTTTCTAAGGCTAAGTAAGCTGATTCGGCTTGAATACGGTCTGCTAATACGGCAATAAGGTAATTCATTGATATAACAATAGTCGTCTCAAGTAAAATTTGCCCTATTTAACAGGGTATCAGTGGTGATTAGTTAGTGGTTAGTAGTTGGTGGTTGATTGGAACAAACAAAAAACAACAACCAACAATGACCCTTACTCTAACACTTCATCTAGTGGTTCACAAAAAGTATTAACGCCTTGTTTAAGGACATACATCAAAACTGGTGTTCCTAAAATTTGCGGAAATGTGGATATTGTTTTTAACTGTGCCATCATCCCTTGGACTGAACCTTGAAGCAAATCTTCGCGAAATCCTTGCTCACAGATCACAGCACGCCACTTTTTCGCCAAAGCATCCAACCACTCTGAGTTACCTGTTTCTGGTTGTTGTCCGGCTCGAATGGCTAATGTCATTGTTGCATCTTCCAAATCACCTTCACAATCCTCAATGACATCCAGTGCTTCCATCACCGTAGGGTTTTCTGCTAGCTGAGAGCGAAACTGTGCTATTTCTTGCGCTGTGACTTTTGTCATAGTTATACTTTTTCCTAGCCGAGGGACTGACCACTCAGTGTATGTTATTCCAAATTTGACTGCATAATTAATCGCAAGTAATTTATAATCAATAATTTTTAATTAATTAGGTAGTTGCTCATCAATTCATCTATTTTCCCTTTCCCCCGCCAAACTCTTCAACGCTAACAAGCCAGCACCGTAAGCAGGTTCATATCTTGGCAAAATAACTTTGGCCGAAGAAAATTTATTGCTCATAGATGCTGAAAATCTTTCATACATATTGCATCTACCTTGCCATATACTTCCGGTTGTGACGATTTCAAAAACTTCGCCGGGACTAAAAATAGCGTTAACTATTGTAGAAGTTGCTTTGACTAACTCTTGAACAGCACCGTCAATAATTTGATTTGCAACTTCATCTGCTACAGCTGCGGCATGATCCACAATTGGTGCTAAAGCTGCTATTTCTTTAACACCCCAACCACGTCGGTATACTACTTCAATTAAATCTTCAATACTTGCTAAACAAAGATGCTGCTTTAAATCTGCCAAAATTCTAGTTTTGATCTCACGTCCGTCATAATATTTTAACGCTGCTTGCATACCAGCAATAGCAATTTTATAAGCACTTCCTTCATCGCCTAAAAGATAACCCCAACCCCCGACTCTTTTAGTAACTCCTTGCTGATTTCGTCCCAAAACTATTGAACCAGTTCCAGCTGCAACGACAATTCCTACATCATTACCAATTCCCCCAACTAAGGCGATCAAAGCATCATTGGTGATGATGATATTAGATGATTTTAATGACCAAATAACAGGAATATAGCCGCTATTTTGCAAATATTCTAATATACCTTTAATAATTTCGATATCAGCGGCACGACCTACACCTGCTAGTCCTAGACAAATAGCTTCGACCGTAATTGGATCAGTTAAATTTAAGGCGGCGATCATTGCAGTTTGAATTGATGTGATAGCTGCTTCAACCCCAATAATCTGATAATTCGATGCACCAGCTTCTCCACGACCTACTACTTCTCCTTGATGATTCATTAAGACACAAATCGTCTTACTGCCACCACCATCTATTCCTAAAACATAGCTCATATTATTTTAGATTAGGATTGTAAAAATAATATGGAATGAAGAATGCGATCGCCTCTCCCACCTAAAATACTATACTATTTTTCTTCATTTAAAGGAATAAATAGCATAGAAATCATACCAGGAATAGTTAATATACAAACCAAGATAAAAAATAATGGATACCCAAAAAACTGTTGAAGATAACCACTAATAATTCCTGGTAACATCATACCCAAAGCCATGATGCCAGTTGAAATAGCAAAATGAGAAGTCTTATATTCACCTTGAGAAATATACATTAAATAAACGCTAAAAGCCGTAAATCCAAAACCATAACCAAATTGCTCCAAAGAAACTAAAGGATATACTAAACTGAGTGAAGGTTGATGATAAGCCATATAAGGGAGATACAAATTGATGTTTCATAAATCGAACCGTAGAGGTACAGAGAACTCAGAGAGAAGTTAAGAAGAGAGGATAATAGACCTCTTGCAAAAGTCTATTTTCAAAAAACGAACACCGATGAACACCGATAAACACCGATAAAATCTATATCCATCTGTGTCCATCTGCGAAAAGTTTGTAGACGCTTTGCGGCTTCGCGTCTACGCGTCTACAAAGCAGCGTCCCGGAGGGAACCTCAAAGCTTTTCAAGAAAGTGTTCGTAATTAATAATTCTCCTGATTTTTGCAAGATATCTAATCTATTTGACACTGTTTTGGAGAAAATTTATATAGAAATTCATAACACCAACGAATATACTTTCTCCATTCTCCTTCCTCTGCGTCCTCTGTGTCTCTGTGGTTTATTAACACCCAACTGGACACCAATAGGCAATATTATCTGTAATTTCTCCCTCAGAAACACGCATTCCTAAACCACCAGCAACAAACTTGTCATAGCCATTGTTATATAACCAAGCACCCCAAACCGTAGTCATAGGTTCGCCAACAATTTCTACCTTGGGAAACTCTAATAACTCTTGGTAAACATAAGTTTGTTCCGTGTACCACAGATTATTACTGCTACTTTTTGCAACTATTTTTCCAGAATTAACAGCAAATCCACCTTCACCTTCCCTACCTAAAATAGGTTTAGCAAAATAGGAATCTCCTATATCATTTGCATTCAATGAAGTCTTGGGAAAATATTCAAAAATTGTCTCTGCATCTTTACCACAAAAAAAATTCAAGCCCAAATCAGAAATTAAAGCAAATACACTCTTTGGTTGCAATGCAAACGCAGAACCAAAATTTACAATCACAACCTTTATCTGCAAAATCAACTTTTCCAAAGCCGGCCATAATATTTCGCCATTTTCATCAGTATCATGGATTGCCCATTCTACCGGATACCACATGAATAATATATCTACAGGCTTGCCAGTTCTCTGGTCAAATAAACATTTGCCATCTTGAATTCGCAAATATTCCAGCGGCATAATAGTACTTCGATGCACATAACCACTCAACCATTGCATCGTTCCTAAATCTTCAGCATTATTTAAAGTAGTAAAAACAACTTCACATTCCTCAAGCGGTTTATCTAAAAATACTGCTGCCCTTTTTATATGCTGATTGAGTGTAAATTGTAGCGTATCGTGAGCATTTACATCAGGCGATCGCAAGCCAAAATGTTCCGCAACCCTATGATTCCCCACCGTACATTCAAACCAAAAACTCGGCGTTTGGGGATTAGTTTCCACAACCTTCTTCACCCCAGTTTGTTCATTCCAGCACCAATCAAGCCGCATACAAAAAGGTGCAAGCGCATCATACTTCACCAACCTGATACTTTCTTGGGGAAAGCCATAATAAAGTAACGCTTCCTCATCAAGATTGCGAATCACCGACCAAGCTTGCATCAGTACACTACCAACCGCTTCCGAAGCTTGTTTAATTTCCCTGATAGTTTGCGGCGAAACTTGCTGACAATGATAAAGAGCATAAGGACTTGCTTGCTCAGTCAACAGCATACCTGTTGTTTCATCAATTGGGCAAACATTATACCAACCCATTTTCATCGAACGAAACAAGCGATCGCGTTGGGGACAATCAAAAATATTCATCACACTACTCACTTTATCCACTCACCCGACTACCACTACCGAAACTACCAAAACCACCACGCCCTACTTTAGAGTTGCTCTTTGTCGTGGAAGTACCAGACTTGCTTCTGTAAGTGCTAGAACGATGGCGACTGCTGCTATGACTACCAGAGTCATCATCACAGTCATCAGCTTGCTGTGTAGATTGTTGCGGATTATTGCAGTATGACTGATTTGTATTTGAGCTTGTGGTACAGGAAGCCAGTAGTGATACTGTCATTAAGACAACGATGAGTTGGAATAAGCTAGGTTTCAGTTTCATGCTCTGGGTATAAGGTAGAAATTGATCAATAAATAAATACAAGGGTTGGGGGTAGATTTCGCTTTATAGTGTTATTTTTTAATGAACCGCAGAAACGCAGAGAACACAGAGAAAAGAGATTTAGGAGAGGATGATGCGTTTTATACCTTCTTTGAGGAGGGGAACGTTAAAGTTGATGAGTAGACCGAGTGAGTTTTTGGTCATTTTTAAGTAAGACATGACTTGTGCTTCGTGAATTGGCGCTAACCTTTCTACAGCTTTCAGTTCAACGATTAGGACATCACCAACGAGAAAATCTAATTCGCCCTCGCCAACTTGATGATTTTTATATTTAACTGCTACAGGGTGCTTAAACTTGTGAGGTATCCCCCGCATCTCAAACTCAAACCTTAAAGCTTGGTGATACACCGACTCCAAAAACCCCGGTCCCAATAACCGATGCACCTCAATCGCTGCACCAATTACCATTCCCGTCAGCCGACTCATCTCCTCTCCTAACTCTCTTTTCTCTGCGCCCTCTGCGCCTCTGCGGTTCATTTCCATAAAACACCCTCCAACCCTGTGGCAAAATTTATTAAAGTCCTTCCGCACTTAGTTTTCCCAGCATGACCGCAACAATTACTAATCTCCCTGATCGATACGATCCCTTTACCACCGAAGCCAAATGGCAAAAATTTTGGGAAGAAAATCAAACCTACAAAGCCGACCCCCACGCAGGCGGTGAACCCTACTGCATCGTCATCCCACCGCCCAACGTCACCGGTAGCCTGCACATGGGTCACGCTTTTGACAATAGTTTGATTGATACCCTCGTGCGCTATCACCGCATGAAAGGAGATAATGCTCTCTATCTCCCCGGAACTGACCACGCCAGTATCGCCGTCCAGACAATGCTGGAAAAGCAACTCAAGGCAGAGGGCAAAACTCGCTATGAATTGGGACGCGAGAAGTTTCTAGAACGAGCTTGGCAGTGGAAGGCAGAATCTGGGGGGACTATTGTCAATCAACTGCGACGCTTGGGTGTGTCGGTAGATTGGTCGCGGGAACGCTTTACCCTGGATGCAGGTTTAACCAAAGCTGTTTTGGAAGCTTTTAACCGTCTCTACGAAGAAGGGCTTATTTATCGTGGCAAGTTTTTAGTCAACTGGTGTCCAGAGTCACAATCAGCTGTTTCTGATTTGGAAGTGGATGCCAAAGAAGTTGATGGTCATCTTTGGCACTTCCGCTATCCGTTGACTGATGGTTCTGGTTATGTGGAGGTGGCGACGACTCGACCAGAAACTATGCTGGGTGATACGGCGGTGGCGGTGAATCCCAATGATGAACGCTATCAGCATTTGATTGGCAAGACTCTCACGTTGCCTATTATGAATCGGGAAATTCCGATTATTGGCGATGAGTTGGTTGACCCGACTTTTGGGACTGGTTGTGTGAAGGTGACTCCTGCCCATGATCCGAATGATTTTGAAATGGGCAAACGTCACAGTCTGCCGTTTATCAATATTATGAATAAGGACGGCTCTCTCAATGAGAATGCCGGCGAGTTTCAAGGGCAAGACCGCTTTGTTGCGAGAAAGAATGTGGTTGCTCGTTTAGAAGCAGACGGTTTTCTGGTGAAGGTGGAAGATTATAAGCATTCGGTTCCTTATAGTGAGCGTGGTAAAGTGCCTGTGGAACCGTTGCTTTCAACCCAGTGGTTTGTCAAAATTCGCCCGCTAGCAGACCGGGCGCTGGATTTCCTCGACCAGAAAAATTCGCCCCGGTTTGTGCCTCAACGCTGGACTAAGGTTTACCGTGATTGGTTGGTGAAACTGAAAGATTGGTGTATTTCCCGGCAATTGTGGTGGGGACACCAAATTCCGGCTTGGTACGCTGTGAGTGAAACGGGTGGCGAAATTACCGATAACACGCCGTTTGTGGTGGCGCGGAGTGAGGCAGAAGCACGAGAAAAGTTGATAGCACAATTTGGCGAAAATGTCAAGATAGAACAAGATCCAGATGTACTGGATACTTGGTTTTCTGCTGGACTTTGGCCGTTTTCCACTTTGGGATGGCCGGAACAAACCCCGGATTTAGCGACTTATTACCCTACTAGTACTTTGGTTACTGGTTTTGACATTATCTTTTTCTGGGTTGCCAGAATGACGATGATGGCAGGACATTTTACTGGGCAAATGCCGTTTAAGGATGTTTACATCCACGGGTTGGTATTGGATGAAAATGGTCAAAAGCAGTCTAAGAGTAAGGGTAATGGTATTGACCCGTTGATTTTGATTGAGAAGTACGGTACGGATGCCCTACGCTACACGATGATTAAGGAAGTAGCTGGTGCGGGTCAAGATATCCGCATGGACTACAACCGTAAGACGGATGAGTCGCCGTCGGTGGAAGCGTCCCGCAACTTTGCCAATAAGCTGTGGAATGCGGCGCGGTTTGTGATGATGAATTTGGATGGACAGACGCCGCAGCAGTTGGGTGAACCAAATCCTACAGAGTTAAGCGATCGCTGGATTCTTTCGCGTTACCATCGTGTTGTTCAGCAAACCCGGAATTATCTGGATAATTACGGTCTGGGTGAAGCTGCTAAGGGTCTGTATGAGTTCATCTGGGGTGATTTTTGCGACTGGTATATTGAACTCGTCAAATCTCGCCTGCAAAAGAATGCTGATCCGGCATCGCGGCGGGTAGCACAACAAACTCTGGCATACGTGCTGGAAGGGATTTTGAAACTGCTTAGTCCTTTTATGCCTCACATTACGGAAGAAATTTGGCACACTCTCACTCAACAAGGGGCAGAGACTAAGCAAAGTTTATCTCTGCAATTGTATCCAGAGGCACAGACAAATTTTATAGACTCTGGTTTAGAAGAACAGTTTGAACTGTTAATTAGTACAATCCGCAGCATTCGCAACTTGCGCGCCGAAGCCGATGTGAAACCAGGGGCAAGAGTAAATCTCAACTTGCAAACCGACAGCGACAAGGAAAGGCAAATTCTCACTGCCGGACAATCTTACATTCAAGATTTGGCGAAGGTAGAGAATTTAACAATTACTGCTGGTGAGAGTAAGCAACAAGCAGAAAAACCCCGGATTGGTTGGAAGAATATCGCCTTAATTATTGCAGTAATCTACTTTTTCCGACTTGGTTTAGCGATCGCTGATGCGGTTGATGATATTCCCTTGCTGGGAAGTTTCTTTGAAGTTGTAGGTTTTGGTTATGCAACGTGGTTTGTTAGCCAAAATTTACTGTCTGCTGAGGCTAGACAAAAATTCTGGCAACAATTGTTCAAACCAAGTGCTGAGCAAATGGCATCATTGGAAGTATCACCACAACCACACGCACCAGAAAAAGCGATCGCAGGTGTGGTTGGTACAGTACAGGTTCTACTTCCCCTGGCTGGCGTGGTAGATATAGATGCTTATGTAGCCAAACTGCAAAAGCGCCTGACAAAGCTGGAAGGAGAGATTAAATCCCTAACTGGTAGGTTAAGTAATCCTAAGTTTGTCGAACAAGCCCCGCCCAATGTGGTACAGGAAACACGAGACGCTTTAGCAGAAGCTCAAAAACAAGCTGAAATTTTGCGCGATCGCTTGCGTCAGCTAGCATAACAATAAAGAATTATGAATTATAAATTATGAAATTTCTAATCATTGATAATTCATAATTCGTAATTCATAATTTTTCTAAAGTCATGTTATATCTAGCCCAAGTACACAAAAACGAATTTTTAGACCAGTTCCAGTTACATTTATTAGCACGTCAGGAAGCTCAAAATATATGGGTGAGAATCCCAGAAGAAGCTTTTATTCTCCTGGGAAAGGGCAAGACTCTGACAGAAAAATTGCTTGTTTTAGTCGAGCTTTCTCCCACAGGTGATATAGAAAGAATAGAAGAAGCTACTAACTGGGTACTGGATTTAATAGGTACTTACCTCACCACTGGTATTACTCCAGATTTTTTGCGCCAAGAAGCAGAAAGGGCTGAACAGTGGCGGCAAAGTTTGACTTTGCAAAACCAAGATTTAGCACGTCGTACCCTGGAATTAGAAGCACGTCGAGAACAAATTCAAGCCCTCGAAGAAAGTCTGAAACGAGAAAAAAACCTGGTCAATAAAGGTGATAATCCTGGGGAGTAGGGATTGGGGATGGGAGATGGGGTGATGGGGTGATGGGGTGATGGGGTGATGGGGTGATGGGGAGTGGGAGGAGAATAAATAGTAACAAATGACCAATGACTTTTGACCACTAACTACTAACCACTAACAAATGACAATTGACAATTGACCATTGACCATTGACAAATGACTACAGAATTTGAAAAAACAAGTTTAGGTTGGCAGAGTTCTCAATTTCAGCAACAAATTGGAGAATGGCTGGAATATCAGTGGTCTCGTCTTAATCCCACACTACCAGAATTGCCTTCTGGCTGGTCGATTGATTCTTGGTTTATCTCGCTCTTAAAGTTTCTGTTGTGGCTGGGAGTCGGTGTATTTGTGGTTTGGCTAGTCTGGTGGTTGTGGCGAGAATTTAGTCCTTATTTATATTCCAGACTAGCTGGAGGTAGTAGTTCTAACTCTGCTTGCCAAACAGCAAACGTTGAGTTGTCAGCAGCAAAATTATTGACGCGATCGCAAGAATTTTACCGACAGGGAAACTACCGTGATGCTTGTCGCTATCTTTACTTAGTGATGTTACAGCACTTGCACGAAAAAGGTATTCTACCCCATAAAAAAAGCCGTACCGATGGCGAGTATTTACAACTTTTGCGCTTGTCATGTCCCCAAATCCAGCCCTATGAAACTCTAATTACAACTCATGAGCAGTTATGCTTTAGTGATGCTGAGATGCTTGCTGAAAATTACGAGCATTGTCAGCAAGCATATCGGGAAATCTTTCAAGAATAGTATTAGATGAAACCTTCAAATCGCCTAATCTGGCTAGGTGCGATCGCTATTGCAGTATTAATTTTACTAACCATCATTGCTGCTCCCAGTAATAGCAAAATTAACAGTGGTTCTACTTATGGTCTTGCTCCTGATGGTTACGGAGCCTGGTATGCTTTTATGCAAGACCGTGGAACAACAATCAAGCGCTGGCAAAAGCCTTTTGATGAATTAAAGAAAGAAAAACGTCCTGTAACACTGTTGCAAATTTACAGCCAACTAAACCACCCGGTTCTATTATCCCAAGAAAGAGAATGGGTGGAAGCAGGCAATACTCTGGTAGTTTTGGGTGTGCGTGAACGGGTAACAGCAGCCAACTTTAGCACCATGCAAAATTCGCCCTTTGGCGATGTCAAAATTGAAACACGACGACGATTGGCGTCCATATCTGATCAGGAAAAAATTTCTTTAGGCGATCGCTTTGGTGCTGTTGTTTGGGAAGAAAAGCGTGGTAAAGGCAAAATAATTTTTTCTACTACTCCCTATTTAGCTGCGAATGCCTACCAAGATTATCCCAGTAATTTCCAGTATTTAGCCAGCTTGGTTAGCCAAAAAGGTAACTTATTATTTGTGGATGAGTATATTCACGGTTATAAAGATCCCGAAGTCAGAAAAAGTCAAGGGGAAGGGGATTTGTTTAGTTATTTAGCTAAAACCCCATTATTGCCAGCATTTATTCAGGTATGTATCTTACTATTAGTGTTAATTTGGGCCCATAATCGCCGCTTTGGTAAGCCTGTAGCTTTGGAGACACCAGAACTAGATAATAGCGAAGCTTATATTCAAGCACTAGCTGGAGTACTGCATAAGGTCCAATCCACCGATTTTTTGGTAGAAATGATCGGCAAAGAAGAACAGTTACAACTACAAAAAACCTTAGGTTTAGGGTCAGATTTACTAGATAGACAAACTTTAGTCAATACCTGGCAGCAACAAATTCGCACTGCAACAGCAGAACTTGATGCTGTTTTGCAACAATCTCCAAAGCGTCGCATGAGTGAACGAGAGTTGATTAGTTGGTTAGGAAAGTGGCAAACCCTAAGGAGAATGAAAAATAATGCTTAGTTATGTGAATTAATCATTAGTTTCTAGAGAAGCGATACAAATAATCTATCAGTGTTCATCTGTGTTTATCTGTGTACCCTACGGGAAGCCCTACGGGTACTCTACCTTGAAGCCGGGCTTCGCCCGTGTACGGGGGTTCGCATACCCTTACCTTAAGCCCATGAGCGCGTCTACGTGACGGGAAGCTGCGCCACTGCGGTGGACTCTTCTCCCGGCATAAAGGAGCCACTGCGCCCTTGGGGGTTCCAACAGTTGTAGCACGTGGCGTCACGTGGCGTCCAAGACTGCGACCCCCTCACCGCTTGCGCGTCTACGTTAAACAAAATAAAACTGGACAATTGCCAAAAAACCTTATGTTGCTTGTTCAATTCACATTAGAAGTAAATTGAGGCTGTAAACAAAATTGAGGTTTAGAGAAATCGAACACCGTGCAAGGCGATGAACACAGATAGACACAGATAGATGATTCGTAGGTATTTATGTTAGGTGTTGGCTGGGTATACCACTTCTAGCTTACATGGCTAGAAACACGATTAATCACATCTGTGTGATTAATTGCATTTCTACTTCATCAGTGTGTATCTGTGTGCATCGGTGTACCCTGCCTTAAGCCGCTACGCGTCTACGATGTCTCAAATTTCATTGCAAACCGCTATATAATTTATTGTCTAAATTCGGTAACTGTGCATTAAGTAAAAAAATGACTATAAAGGTTGGTTAATAGTTTTGGTTGGTAGTTGGTTATTCTATTTATCACTATCCACTGTAGGGACGCACAGCTAGCTGTGTATCCCTATTAACCACTAACTACTAACCACTAACAACTAACAATTAAAAAAATGAGCGAAACCCACACTGTATTTAATCGCCTTAGTCAAGCTTTAAACCGAGTCATTGTTGGGCAGTCTGGCATTGTACAACAGCTACTCATTGCACTGCTGGCAGGTGGACACGTAATTTTGGAAGGTGTGCCAGGAACTGGTAAAACACTCCTGGTAAAAGTTTTGGCACAGATCATCCAAGCGGAGTTTCGTCGTATCCAACTCACGCCGGATGTCTTACCCGCAGATATTACTGGTACAAATATTTTTGACTTAAATAGTCGCAGTTTTACCCTGAAAAAGGGGCCAGTGTTTACTGAAGTGCTGTTAGCAGACGAAATTAACCGCACTCCCCCCAAAACCCAGGCGGCGCTACTAGAAGCAATGGAAGAAATGCAGGTAACGCTGGATGGTGAAAGTTTGCCACTACCAGATTTATTTTGGGTAATCGCCACACAAAACCCTTTGGAGTTTGAGGGTACTTATCCTTTACCAGAAGCACAACTAGACAGATTTATATTCAAGCTAGTGGTTGATTACCCAGATGAAGTAGCAGAAAAACAAATGTTACTAAATCGACAGGCGGGGTTTGCAGCACGACGCTTAGATATTGCTAGCCTTAAACCAGTGGCAAATGTAGCAGAAATATTACAGGCGCGGCAAGAAGTCAAACAAGTCCAAGTTTCGGAAGCAATCATAGATTATCTTTTGGCATTGGTAAGAACATCGCGACAGCACCCAGATTTAGCTTTGGGTGCATCACCCCGCGCTGCTACTTCTTGGTTTGTGACAGCACAAGCAACGGCATACTTAGCAGGTAGGGATTTTGTTACTCCCGATGATGTCAAAACTGTTGCAACTCCACTGTTGCGTCATCGTTTGCTGTTGAAACCAGAAGCACTGTTAGATGGTTTGCAAATTGATGCAGCGATCGCTTCAATACTTAATAAAGTGCCAGTACCAAGGTAATTATTTGAGTTGGATTTGCTTGAAGTTCTGGTTTCAATCCCTGATGGGGATTTATTAATTTGCAACCGTTAAAACTGAATAGAAGGCGATAATGAAGAAACCAGTAGAGCCAACGCCTAAGCAGGCAATAGCTGCAATTATCGTCTGCGCTCAATTGACAAGAGTTTATAAACGGATAGACTTAGTCAGGCTAGATGAGCGTGATGGAAGTATCTACATACTAGCTAACGATTCAATTGAAGCGCAGATCAAACCAAATGGAGAAGTGATTTGGTTATGACAAAACCAGATTTCAGCCAAATGACAAAACAAGAATTGAGAGCATATGTACTTGCCCATCGGGATGATTTGGAAGCTTTCTATGCTTATGTGGATAGAATGAAACAGCAACCTGGAGTGATTGTTACTTCAATGGAGCAATTAGAGCAATTGATTCGAGAAAGGGAAGACAATCAGACATCCCGAACCGACTAACCCTAATCTCCGCATATCTTAAGATAATGATTCCCTCAAAACGAGTTTATTTACTTTTAATTTTAGGAATTGCGATCGCCTCTACTTTAGCGATCTTTTTTGGCGTTCGTGCTAGCATCACTATGATTTTGCTATATGATGCCGTAGTTTTGGCATCTATGGTTGTGGATGGTTTGTTAGTTCGTCGTCAGCGGGTGCAGGTGTCACGGGAATTACTACCGCGCTTGTCTGTAGGACGGGATAATCTGGTAGTACTGCGAGTTACTTCGGGAAAAACTCAGGCAATCATTCAAATTCGCGACTATTACCCAAGTGAGTTTGGCGTATCTACACCAACATTGCACGCTGCAATTCCGAGTCAAACCACTGAGGAACTAACTTATACTGTCCACCCAACCCAACGGGGAGAATTTCCTTGGGGAGATATCCAAGTCAGACAACTCGGTGCTTGGGGTTTAGCTTGGGACGATCGCAAGATTCCCCAAAGTCTGAAAGTTTGGGTTTATCCAGATTTAGTCGGATTGCGATCGCTTTCTATTCGCTTGACATTGCAATCTTCTGGTGCTATTCGTCAGTTTCGCCAGTTGGGAATTGGCACAGAGTTTGCAGAATTGCGAAACTATCGTACAGGTGATGATTTGCGGTTGATTGACTGGAAAGCAACGGCGCGGCGGGTTGGTTATGGGAATACACCGCCATTAGTCAGGGTATTAGAACCGGAACAAGAGCAAACTTTGTTGATTTTGCTGGATCGGGGAAGATTGATGACAGCAAAAGTCCAGGGTTTGCGACGGTTTGACTGGGGTTTAAATGCAACTTTATCTTTAGCTTTAGCAGGATTACATCGAGGCGATCGCGTCGGGGTAGGTGTATTTGATCGCCAGATGCATACATGGATTGCACCTGAAAGAGGACAAAATCATTTAGGAACTCTGATTGATCGCTTGACTCCAATTCAACCAGTGCTACTGGAATCGGATTATATGGGTGCGGTAACTCATGTTGTCCAACAACAAACTCGTAGAGCCTTAATCGTAGTCATCACCGATATAGTTGATAATACTGCCTCTGCTGAACTGCTGGCTGCCCTTTCTAGACTTACACCCCGCTATCTTTCTTTTGCTGTCACTTTACGCGATCCCCAAGTAGATCGTCTGGCGCATATTTCCCCGACAGCAGACTTTGAGGGAGTGAAAAATGCTTATACCCGGGCAGTTGCTTTAGACTTATTAGCACAGCGACAAGTAGCATTTGCCCAACTCAAGCAAAAAGGTGTGTTAGTACTCGACGCACCCGCAAATCAAATTACAGAACAACTAGTAGATAGATATTTGCAACTCAAAGCGCGGAGTTTACTTTAAAACCCGATTTAATTTGCCACTGCTATAACCTTCTAAATCTAGAGTGACGTAGATAAAACCAAACTCTTGAAATGTGGTGACAACTGTGTTTAAATCTGTATTCAAGACAAAATTTTTGATTTTTTCTGGTGGTAATTCAATCCTGGCAGTGTCGCCTTCTGAACGAACCCGTAAATTCTGCCATCCCAACTTACGCAGAAAAATTTCTGCCCTACCTACACGTTGTAACTTCGCTACAGTAATTTCTTCGCCATAAGGAAAACGAGAACTCAGACAAGGTTGGGCGGGTTTATCCCACCAAGGTAAACTTAGTTGTTGGGAAAGTTGCCGCACTTCGGCTTTGGTAATCCCAACTTCTGCTAGAGGCGATCGCGCACCTCTTTCTTTTGCCGCCTGAATTCCTGGGCGATAATCATGCAAATCATCAGCATTCACCCCATCTACTACGTAGGGATAACCCATTTCTACAGCTAAAGGTTTGAGGGTATCGTGCAATTCACTTTTGCAGAAATAACAACGGTTAACAGGGTTAGAAGTGTAATTAGGATTTTCCATCTCATGTGTAGTGATGATTTGATGGGGAATCCCAATCGTTGCTGCTTGAATTTTAGCATCTTCCAATTCTTCAGGTAACAGACTTGGCGAAACAGCTGTCACTGCCAAAGCGCGATCGCCCAAGACATCATAAGCAACCTTAGCAACCAAAGTACTATCAACACCACCAGAGTAAGCAATTAAAGCTTGGTTCATCTGGGCGAATATTGCTTTAAGTTGCTCAAGTTTTTCTGTCAGCATCATTTTCTAGCCTAGCCAAAACCCCATAATTTACATTGTAGTTAGTGGTTGGTGGTTGGTGGTTGGTTGTTGGTGGTTGGTTGTTGGTGGTTGGTTGTTGGTGGTTGGTGGTTGGTGGTTGGTGGTTGGTGGTTGGTTGTTGGTGGTTGGTTGTTGGTTGTTGGTTGTTGGTTGTTGGTGGTTGGTGGTCATTTGTCAAAAGTCATTGGTCATTAGTTACTATTTATTCTCCTCACACCCCCACACTGCCCACACTCCTCATACTCTCCCTTCCTGTGTCCTCCTTGTCTCCCTAGTCGCCAAATGTATCAGATAGTGAAGCGATATTACTTATTTACTACTATCTACTAACAACCAACAACTAACAACCAGCAACTAACAACTAACAAATAACAACCAACAACTAACACAATAAAATATCCCCACAACTGGTTGGTAACTTGACGGAGATTCCGCCAGAGCCACTAGCAAGTGTGGGGAGTATGATGGTATTAAGAAATAATGATCAATTTCAGGTGCTATTTTGCACTTAGACAAGCTCAAGCAAAACTACACCTTGAGACAGTGTGACTACTGACTTTCGATTAAGACATCGCTTGAATGATGTAATCAAAGTAAGGTGCTGCTTCAGCAGAGTCGCCTGCATTCAGTAAATCAAGGGAGGCTTTTTTCAAGCAGTTGATGGCTTCTACCATTCCAGGTACAGGAACACCCAAGGAATTGTACATTTCTCGCACACCTATTAAACCAATTTTTTCGATTGGTTCTTTGTCGCCAGCAAGTACGCCATAAGTAATTAGGCGTAAATACCAGCCAAAATCACGGATACATAAAGCACGTTGGCGTTCTCCGTAGGCATTGCCTCCTGGCGAGATAAAATCAGGACGCTTTTGCCAAAGCTGTTTGGTAGCTTCCTGAACAATCTTTTTTTCATTTTCAGCTAGGGTACTAGCAATGCGTACCCGCTGTTCGCCAGTTTGCAAAAACTCTTTGATGCTTTTGAGTTCACCACTGCTGGGATAACGCAGTTCGTCGTCGGCTTTGAGAATAACTTGGCTTACTACAGTCATGATATTGAATCACGAGATTTATTATTTGCTAGTTTAACGAGTCTTGTGGACACAAGTGAAGGGGGATTGAGGAGATGGGGAGGTGGGGAACTCGGGGTCCCCTCTGGGGATTAGGGGCTGTGGGGAGATGGGGAGATGGGGAGGTGGGGAACTCGGGGTCCCCTCTGGGGATTAGGGGCAGTGGGGAGGTGGGGAGTGTGAGGAGTGTGAGGAGTGTGGGGAGTAGGGGAATAATTACTAACTACTAACCACCAACAAACAACAAACAACAACCAACCACTAACCACTAACCACTAACCACTAACAAACAACAACCAACAATCAACTATCGACAAATGACTAATTCTTTTTGGAAACAAGGTGAATTAATAGAAGTTCAGATCACAGACACAACTGATACAGGCGATGGTGTAGGACGATCGCATGAACGGGTAGTGTTTGTACCAGATACTGTACCAGGCGATCGCGCTATTGTCCGTCTAGTACACGTCAAACCTAACTATGCTCACGCCAAGCTTAAACAAATATTACAACCCTCAACCCACCGCATTCGGCCAAGCTGCATAGTCGCTGATAAATGTGGTGGTTGTCAGTGGCAACATATAAATTATGAATATCAGCTAGAAGCGAAACGCAATCAAGTTATTCAAGCTTTAGAACGTATTGGTGGTTTTGTCCAACCACCTGTAGATTTGGTTTTAAGGGCTGCTTCACCTCTAGGTTATCGCAATAAAGCCACCTATCCTATGGGTGTATCTGCAACTGGAAATGTCCAAACAGGCTACTACCAAAAAGGTAGCCATCAATTAATTAATTTAAATCAATGTCCAGTCCAAGATCCACGATTAAATTCTTTATTGGCAGAAATTAAACAAGATATTCAAAAGCGAAATTGGGCAATTTATAACGAAAAAGACCACACAGGAATAATACGTCATCTTGGGTTACGCATCGGTCGGCGGACAGGAGAAATATTATTGACTTTAGTTGTGAAAGATTGGGATTTACCAGGTATTAAAGAGCAAGCACAGGAATGGTTAAATCGCTATCCTGCTTTAGTAGGAGTTTGTTTAAACTATAACCCGAAACGCACAAATACCATTTTTGGCAGGGAAACTCGTTGTATCGTCGGTAATGGTTATCTGCGAGAAGAATTTGCTGGGTTAGAATTTCAGGTACGTCCAGACACGTTTTTCCAGGTTTCCACGGAGACGGCAGAGACATTGTTACAGGTTATTCAATCAGAACTACATTTACGTGGAACTGAGGTGCTACTTGATGCCTATTGTGGTATCGGTACGTTAACTTTGCCACTAGCAAAACAAGTTCACCAAGCCATTGGGTTGGAAATACAACCAGAGGCGGTAGAACAGGCGATTTGCAATGCTCAAAACAATCAAATTAGTAATGTGACTTTTCTGACGGGTACAGTGGAAAAATTACTGCCACAACTGGAAATTAAACCGGATATTGTTTTGCTAGATCCCCCACGTAAAGGATGCGATCGCCAAGTTGTCGAAACTTTATTAACATTTCAAGCAGAACGTATAGTTTATGTCAGCTGTAAAGTAGCAACCCTCGCACGCGATTTGAAATTATTTTGCGAAAATGGTGTATACACTCTTACACGTGTACAACCAGCAGATTTTTTCCCTCAAACCGCTCATGTAGAAGCAGCAGCCTTTCTTGTGCGATCGCAGCTGCCTTAAACAACGATATATGGTTTATTTAAAAAACTCTAATTGAAAATTTGTAGTCCAGTCGATAGTAAAAATGCTAAACTTGAATTAAGCTAAAAATATAATTCTAATTGTGCAAAAAAATAGAAGCTGCATGGGCTACTCTCAGATATGAATTGGGTCGTCTAAACTAAAAATCGGCAAATAAAAGAGTATGTTTATACTCTATTTGTGAAAGCAAAGCAATTAAAAACTGCTCATTGCTTAGGTAGGTTTACTTCAGCCGTTTTATGTGAGAACAGCCCAAAATCATTTAGGAGAGCCAATGCTCCCTAGCATTTTCAAAATTTAGTTCCAAAGACGTTAGGTTTGAAGGCAACACGACCACCTCACAAATAATCAGGGTGCCTGTGACAGCAAACTGATGTCTAGCTAACTCTGAAGCTGCGGGGTTTCTCTTGTGATCACCATTTCACTTCGTCCAGTTGGACGTAGTTGGGGAACTATTAGTTTCGCCTCAACTTTATATCTCTGTCCAATCTTAGATTTGCTTCTGGCAGAAATTCCAACGCCCATGCAAGCCGAACTACGACTAGGGCTTCAAGAAGCCTTAGTCAATGCAGCTAAACATGGCAATAATCTTGATCCAAGTAAAAAGGTAATAGTACGTTATTCCTTAATAGATAATAAATATTGGTGGATCATATCAGACCAAGGCGGAGGTTTTACTCCTTCTTGTAATTGTGATACAGATCCAACCGAGTACCTGCCACCAGATGAGTCAGAATGCGGTCGTGGTTTATCGATTTTGCATCTTGTTTTTGACGAAGTAGAGTGGAATACCAAAGGTACTGAGTTAAGGCTGTGTAAGCAATTGGAGCAAGCTCGACCGCGTATACCATTGCTGCGCTAAAGATGGGGAGGTGGGGTGATGGGGTGCTTTTTTTCCCCATCTCCCAATCTCCCTATCACCCCATCTTGGTTCCGTGTGTCGGACAAGGGGGTGCAGAAATAGAGTGGTCTAACCAACCTGTTGCTTGTTCTAACCTCGCGAGGGCTTCCTGTGGTTCTTCCTTAAGGAGGAAGACAAGAGCTGCTGCTGCTTGCTCACCAGCGCGAGCTTTACGGTTAGATTTAAGGCGATGCCAATCATTAGGAGAAATGCTCAACCTCTCCATGAGGGCTTGAGCTAATTCTAAAGTAGTAAATTCATTCAGTTGACTGTTTTTAAGCGGCTGTGTAGATTGAGACATACACTCCAAGGTATCGTCGCATTTACTTTTACTCTACTACTTTAATGAAGCAGCCTCAAAAACCGTCAGAACCACCACAAGAAGATAATCAAGAACTTGATTTTGAACAAGAACTCTTAGAAGTCGAGCGATCGCTTGCAGCTTTAAGAGAACGCTATCAACAGGTACAGCGCGATCTTCGTCAACAAAAACAGTTACAATACAAACTTTATAAACTCAGTCAAGATAAAAAACCGACACCAGAAATACAAGCAGAGTTACGGCAAATTCAACAGCAATTAGAAGTATTAGAAGTCTGCTTAGAGAGTCAACTGTTTTCTTGGCGCAGTTTCAAAGAACCTTTCTGGCAAGCCATACGCTTTGGTGGAATGGGCGTAATCATAGGTTGGATATTAAAGTCTTGCGCTGGGTAGGGATCGGAGATTGAGGATTTATTTAAGATTTAATTCTTTTAAATTAAAATTTAGAGTCTACAATTCTAAAAATGTCACACTCTAAATTTTATGCTTTGATAGAGACATGGTAGATAAAAGAATTGTAGAAATATTACGAAATGGTCAGCCTGATGACTCACTCGAAGTAAAAGGCTGGGTGCGTACCAAACGCGAATTAAAAGGTTTTGCTTTTATAGAAGTAAATGATGGCTCATCTCTAGCTAACCTACAAGTAGTAATTAATCAAGATTTGCCCGATTATGAAAATATCTTGAAAAAGTTAAATACAGGCGCTTCGGTGGAAGTATCTGGGGTTTTAGTAGCTTCTCCTGCCAAAGGACAGCGTGTAGAATTAAAAGCAGATAGCGTCAAAGTATACGGAGAAGCTGATCCCGAAACTTATCCTCTACAAAAGAAACGTCATTCCTTTGAGTTTCTGCGGACTATTGGACATTTGCGATCGCGTACTAATTCCTTTGGTGCGGTTTTCCGTGTCCGTAACGCTTGTGCTACCGCGATCCACCAATTCTTTCAAGAACGGGGTTTTATGTGGGTACATACTCCTATTATTACCGCCAGTGACTGTGAAGGTGCAGGCGAACTTTTTAGCGTCACTAGTTTAGATTTAAAAAATATTCCCCGCACAGAAAATCAAGCAGTAGACTATAGTAAAGACTTCTTTGCCAGACCCACATATTTAACAGTTAGCGGTCAATTAGAAGCCGAAATTATGGCGATGGCGTTTAGCAACGTCTACACTTTTGGCCCTACTTTCCGTGCCGAAAATTCCAACACTTCCCGTCACCTCGCGGAATTTTGGATGGTTGAGCCAGAAATGGCTTTTTGTGATCTCCACGGGGATATGGATTTAGCAGAGGAATTCCTCAAATATATCTTTAAATATGTGCTGGAAAAATGCCCAGAAGACATGGAATTTTTTAACCAGCGCATTGATAACACTGTGTTAGCAACCGCAGATAATATAATTAACAATCAATTTGAACGTATCACTTATACAGATGCCATCAAACTTTTAGAAAAAGCCGATGTGCAGTTTGATTATCCAGTCAATTGGGGCTTAGATTTACAATCAGAACACGAACGTTATCTTTGTGAACAATTATTCAAAAAACCAGTAATTGTAACTGATTATCCAGCCCAAATCAAAGCTTTTTATATGCGCTTAAACGACGATGAAAAAACCGTCGCAGCGATGGATATTCTTGCACCGAAAATTGGCGAAATTATTGGTGGTTCCCAACGGGAAGAACGTCTAGAAGTGTTAGAAAAGCGGGTACTAGCACAAGGAATGAAACTAGAAGACTTGTGGTGGTATCTGGATTTGCGCCGTTACGGTACTGTTCCCCATGCTGGTTTTGGATTGGGCTTTGAAAGACTGGTACAGTTCATGACAGGGATGGGGAATATTCGTGATGTGATTCCTTTCCCGCGTACCCCAGAAAGTGCGGAGTTTTAGTTTCACACAGAAGCAAAGGCGCAAAGTATTAGGGTATGTAGGGTGCAAAAGCTACTTTGAGTAGACTTAGATTATTAGCCCGCAGTTGACTTGCGGGCGAGTCAATTGCTTAGGTAAAATTTTTTGTTATTCGTGCGTCAGAAGAAATGCTTAGACTTTCTATACGTCTGGTAATACATCATCTTAAGTATGCTTCAGTCCCACTTAAGATGTCCTACACTCATCTGATTGCAGCGATCGCCTGATTCCTCTTCTATTTCTATAATTTGATAGTATTATTAATTTATTAATGTTGTCAATATAGTATTAATAAATTATTTTTAATAATAAATGTATGATTTTAAGAAATAATGCCTATACAAAATCGAGTCAAAAGCTTCTTAGAAGCCAGAGATTTATCTGCATACCAGTTCATTAAAGATACTGGTATAGCTCCCGCTACTGGTTATAAGTTGGCCAAAAAGTCTAGCTACCTGCCTTCTGTCCGTGTACTAGAAGTTATTTGCGACACATACAAAGTCCAACCAAGTGAACTTTTAGAATGGGTAGAAGAACAAAAAAGCCTTATGGATATGGAACAGGATGATGAGAATGTGTAATTTATTTTGTTTAGCTAGTTAGTTATGTAGTTAGTGGTTAGTGGTTATTTCCACACTCCTCATACTCCTCATACTTCCCCCTTGCCCCTAATCCCCAACGCCAGGTGCTTTATGCCGGGAAACCCGTCCACCGCACTGGCTCCTCCCTGTCGGTCGTGGGGGCCGGTGAGTTCCCCATCACCCTATCACCCCACTGCCCCTAATCCCCAACGCCAGGTGCTTTATGCCGGGAAACCCGTCCACCGCACTGGCTCCTCCCTGTCGGTCGTGGGAACCGGTGAGTTCCCCGCCTTCCCCATCTTCCCCTCACGGTAGCCAAGGATATTGCCGGAAATTAGGCGGACGTTTCTCTAAAAAGGCCTGTTTCCCCTCGGCTCCTTCTTCTGTCATGTAATAGAGTAAAGTCGCATTACCAGCGAGTTCCTGTAAACCTGCTTGTCCATCGCAATCAGCATTGAATGCTGCCTTGAGACAACGAATAGCAATGGGACTTTTTTCTAAAACTTCCTTTGCCCACTGGATGCCTTCTGCTTCTAATTGTTCCACTGGTACAACACAGTTTACCAAGCCCATTTCCAGCGCTTGTTGAGCATTATATTGACGACAGAGAAACCAAATCTCTCGTGCCTTTTTTTGTCCTACAATCCGCGCCAGATAACTAGCACCAAAACCACCATCAAAGCTACCGACTTTCGGACCCGTCTGTCCAAAAATAGCATTGTCGGCGGCGATGGTAAGGTCACATATTAAATGTAGGACGTGTCCGCCCCCGATCGCATACCCAGCTACCAAAGCAATCACTACTTTTGGCATTGACCGGATGAGGCGCTGCAAATCCAATACATTCAATCGGGGAATGCCGCTATCATCTACATAACCCGCGTGTCCCCTTACACTTTGATCCCCGCCAGAACAAAAAGCATATTTACCATCTGTGTGTGGCCCGTAACCAGTAAGCAAGACAACTCCTATATTAGTATCTTCCCGGGCATCACAAAAGGCGTCGTATAGTTCAAAGATAGTTCTCGGGCGGAAAGCATTGCGCTTGTGGGGTCGATTGATGGTAATTTTGGCAATGCCATCGGCTTTGTGATAAAGAATGTCTTCGTAAGTTTTGACGCTTTGCCAGTTAATTTGCATGAGTGGTGGAATGCGACTTCAAGTTGAAAATTGTAGCTCAGGCTAGGTAACACACTATCAACTAGCTTGAAAAAGGGGTAAAAGGGAGTTAACTTAGTACAGCTTTACATAAAATCGTAGCGAACTTAAACCCAGAGGAACGCAGAGTCTTCTTATGGAAAATTCGCTATGAATTAATGAAATGCTCTACTAGCAGCACACGCGTAACCCATCTGTGTGCATCTGTGTTCATCTGTGTTCGATATTTCTATGCCCCTCATTGTGGCCATTTGCCCTTGGAAATTTCCGGAATGAATCAAAAGCTTGGTGTATCTCCTCTAAATGCTTAGCTTGGTTTGACCAAACCTATAAAAGCCCAAAGGAGTTTTTCAACTATGAGCGATGATATGTCGTCCCTGTCAGTCAATGACTTTGGTGCTTCCTTTAAAAAGTTTCTTGAGCAAGTAACGACTTCTGCCCCCACTGAAGAACCTTTTTTTAAGAGTCAGTTACACACTCATTTTTCAGAAGATCCCCGAACTCTTCCTGTTGTCTCTCAACAATTTGAAAAATCAGACCACCCCAATCTGCAACTTGCTATAGATGAATATTTAGCACAAGGCGGATGTTCTGCTCAATTGTTGGGTGTAATTACCCCTCATGAACACCTGGGAGTCAGTTTATCTCAATTAGTTATTGATACCAATGGGGGGTTTATGAGTTCAGTACAACCGACTCCCGGTCCTGTGCAGTATGTCAATCTTCCCCTTGGTAATGACCAACTTTTAGCCTGCGTGCAATCTGGACTTTATCTGATTAGCAATGGCGATTTACATTTGGCTGTCATGGTGCGTGGTGCTAGTGATTACAGTTTTCGTGCGGGGATTACTGTAGAGGTAATGGCAAGCGATCGCTCCAGTGCCGAAGCCTTTCTCGCCCAGTTGCGAACTTCAATCCGCAGGCGTAATATCTATCGAGGACGGGTAATTTCTCTGGTACAAAGTGAGGATAGAAGGAGCTTAAACGTTATTTTTCATAGTTTACCGTCGTTAAATCGTGATCAAATTATCTTACCAGACGGCTTGCTACAAAGAATTGAGCGACAATCTATAGGTTTTTCCCAAGTAGCTGATAAGCTACAAGCGGCAGGGCGACATCTGAAACGAGGCATACTTTTATACGGGCCGCCAGGAACTGGGAAAACATTGACAGCGATGTATCTTGCTTCCCAAATGCCAGACCGGACAATCATTCTAATTACGGGTCGGGGTATGGGTTTAATTGAAAAGTCTTGTGAGATGGCACGTCTTTTGCAACCTGCAACTTTGATTTTAGAAGATGTAGATTTAATTGCTGAAGAAAGAAGCAGCGACAAAGGTTGTAGTAATGTAGTGTTATTTGAACTGCTGAATCAGATGGATGGGTTGAATGAGGATGCGGATGTTCTGTTTGTGCTGACAACTAACCGACCCGAAATCCTGGAACCAGCTTTGGCAGCACGACCAGGAAGGGTCGATACTGCGATTGAAATTCCCTTACCTGATGCATCTTGTCGGCGCAGACTGTTTGAACTTTATGGCAAAGGTTTGCAGGTGTCGTTGGAAAATTTAGATAGTTTTATTGCACGTACGCAAGGAGTGAGTGCTGCTTTTATTCGTGAGTTAATGCGAAAAGCGGCGCTGTTTGCCGCAGATGAAGGTCAGGAGATATTGATTTGCGATCGCCATCTTGATGAAGCACTATACGAACTTGTAGAGTTAGGAGGCGAACTAACTCACAGCATTTTGGGAGCAGGAGAAGCTTTTTCCTAAAGCTTTGGGATACACTCGTAATCATGACTTGTTTGAATTCAGCTACTTTGCCCCCATCCCTGATTCACGGTGCTTACCCTCTCAGTGTTGCACCGATGATGGATCGTACAGACCGCCACTTCCGGTATTTTATGCGGCAGATTACACGCCGCACTTTGCTTTATACCGAGATGGTGACAACTGCCGCGATTTTGCATGGTGACAAAGAACACTTACTCGGCTTTTCCCCAGAAGAAAAGCCCCTTGTTTTGCAAGTGGGGGGCGATAATCCCAAGGAGTTAGCCCAATGTAGCCGGATTGCTGAGGATATGGGCTACGACGAAATCAATCTCAATGTCGGTTGTCCGAGTAGCCGTGTCCAAGATGGTAATTTCGGTGCTTGTCTAATGGCACAGCCTGAAAAAGTGGGTGAATGTGTAGCTGCGATGATCAATGCTACTCATATCCCAGTTAGTGTTAAGCACCGCATTGGTATTGACGATCGCGATCGCTACGAAGATATGGTAAATTTTGTTCGTGTCGTCTCACAAGCCGGCTGCCAACGCTTTACTGTCCATGCCCGCAAAGCTTGGTTACAGGGGTTAAGCCCGAAAGAAAACCGAGATATTCCACCCCTGCGTTATGCTGATGTGTATCGTCTGAAACAGGAATTTCCCCACCTATTCATCGAAATTAATGGTGGAATTCTTAACATGGAGCAGGTAAAAGAGCATTTACAATCGGTAGATGCGGTGATGATTGGGCGTGCAGCTTACGATCATCCCTATTTATTCGCCACAGCAGACAGTGAAATCTACGGCGAGGCGATGCAACCTCTATCTCGCCATGAAGTTGCTGAAGCGATGTTGGCTTATATTGATTACTGGGTGGCAAAAGGTCTGAAACTCAACAAAATTACCCGCCACATGTTGCAATTATTTGCTGGACAACCTGGTAGTCGAGTTTGGAAGCGTCATCTCACGGAAAATTCCTGCCGTCTGGGAGCAGGTTCTGCTGTGGTACAAGAAGCGTTAGCACAAGTTCCCGACTCGCCATTACTGGCAAATGTGCTTTCAGCCTGTTGATAACGCTTGTGTTTGCAGCATCGACATCAAATCCTGAATTCCCTTTTGCAGATACCGTGTGACTGTCATTGGACTAGTGCCAATTTTCTTAGCGGCATCTTTGCGAGAAAGTTCCTTCAAGAATACTAGTTCTACTGCCATGCGAGGCTTTTCTTCTAACATGCTAATTGCCCCTTGCAGTTGTTGCCGTTCTTCGTGTTGTAGCTGTTGGGCGCCAGAACGAGGACAAGGAAGCGCCTCACCCAAGGTGATTTGACAATCAATGTAGTTAACTACCGTGGCGTCTAAACTCAAAGGCATACGATTTTGAGCAGCTAATTTGGTTTCTTGCCACTCTTGCACAGATACCTTAAGTTGCTTAGCAATTTCTGCATCTTTGGGAGGACGACCTAAAATTTCCGCCAATTCCTTACGAACTTTTTGCCCTTCATTGTAGAGTTCTTGCCAACGACGGGGAATTTTTAAGAGAGTACTGCGATCGCGCAAAAAGTGCAGCATCTCGCCCCGAATATATGGGACAGCAAAGGAACTAAAAGCATATCCTTGGCTGGGATCAAAACGCTCAATTGCTCTGATTAAACCAAAGTAACCGATTTGCTCTAAGTCTTCATAAGGCTCATTACATTGATGGCTAAATTTATGAGCCATTTTCCGTACTAAGCCAGTATGTAATTTAACAAGCTGATTACGAAGTTCAATAGAAGGATTCTGATGGTATAACTGCAATAACTCCATACCATCAGACCGCATAGAGGACTGACTTGTTTCCATAGAAATTCCTTTTGGTAACTCCTATTCCCTAAAAAACGGAGTTGCGTAAACTTCACTTAAGCTGTAATTATTTTCCTTAGGAACGGTTGGAGAAACCATTCGTTGTTTCACTGAACTTATGTAGACTCTCACTCCGTAGCTCAGTATTTACACGCATAATTTTTGTACCCATATCTATTGGATGCAGAGATGCATGATATTGACGTTAAGTTTTAGCGAGCATGTAACCCTTGTGCAGTGCGAGGTCATCAAAGACCTTGATAAATATGCCCAGCGCTTGCAAACACAATGTCTACGGATTCATTTCTCTAATTATGAGCTAAAAATCTAGGTAAGAATGGAATTAGTCAGTAAAATTCTCAAATGTAAAATATGAGCAATACTAGCAACTTCCGTGATGCCATCCGTGAAGCCAGAACTCAAGCCCTAGTCGGACCAAATGTCATAGCCAACGCTCTGCCTTATCTCGGAGGCGGTCTCATCTTAACAGCATTGGGAACCTATGGCGGTTTAGGAGTTATCCGTGCTAACCCCGGATTGTTCTTTCCCACTTTCATCGGTGCAGTGATTGTGGAATTAATTTTGTTCTTTGTCGCCCAGAATGTTGCTGAAAAGGGCAAAAATAGTGTTGCATTGCCGCTATTGGCCGCGTATAGCCTTTTATCTGGTTATACTCTCAGTGGCTTGGTATTTGTGGCACTCAGAAGTGAGGGTGTAGGTATTCAAGGAATAGGTTTAGCAGCCCTTGGTTGTGGAATCACCTTTATCGCCGCTCGTCAGATAGGTTCAAATCTTTCTGACACTGACGGTATGGCTCTGACAAAAACCATTAATCTGGGTATTATCGCCCTGGTCGTGGTTGTCGGCTTACAATTTGTTTTTGCTTTGTTTGGCGTTTACACTCCAGGCTGGTTAGAAATAGGTATTTCTGCTTTGGGGGTATTCCTATTTGCTGGAGCATCTGTAGTTGATTTTTACATCCTGCCACGCACCTACCGCAATGACCAATACCTACCTGCGGCTTTGTCGATGTACTTAACTTACATCAACCTTTTCATCTTCATTTTGAGGCTGTTGATCGCCCTAAATGGTCGTGACTAAGTATATCTAGTAGAAAAACCAATGTTTTAAACTTAATGCCGTGGTTATCTTTCTGATAACTACGGTTTTTTGTGGCTTACATGCTTGGGAAAGTCCTTTCTTGCCTTCTCTTTCACTTTATAGTAAATAGTTAGGTGTACTACGAGATAAATCTGTGGTATGTCTCCATATCTGAGATTTAATTGACAGCATGACGATGTTCCTTACAGATTCCGCCGACATCACCAGGATTTATTTCTCTTCAAGGTTGAATCTGAAGCAGCGTAGTGAGTTGGGTCAGTTTTTGACCCCTGCCCCAATTGCCCGTTTTATGGCGGGACAATTTAGTAGTCTATCGGATCACATCAGTCTTCTAGATCCTGGAGCCGGAGTTGGGTCATTAACTGCTGCTTTCGTAGAGCGGTTATTAGCAAATCCTAACGAGGTTAAGAGTTGCTTCATAACAGCATGTGAAGTTGAATCAGCCTTTCTGTCCTCTTTGAAGCAATGCCTTATAGAGTGTTGTGCAGCTTTAAAGAGCAAAGGAATTCAAGCAAATTATTGTTTGCGTGAAGAAAGCTTTATAGAGGCTTTTCCCCAAATAAATTTGCCGCTTTTTACTACATCATCTATAAATTTTACTCATGCGATTCTGAATCCACCTTATAAAAAGATTCACAGCCAATCCGTCGAAAAGAAGATCCTTTCCAAGATTGGAATTGAAACTGTAAATCTATATAGTGCATTTGTTTGGCTTACTATATTACAGCTTGCCGAGGGTGGAGAAATAGTTGCAATTACGCCTAGAAGTTTCTGTAATGGTTCTTATTTTCGTCCTTTTCGTAAAGCTTTCCTGGAAAGCATGGGACTTAAAAAAATTCATATTTTTGAGAGCCGTTCAGCAGCTTTTGCAGAAGATGAGGTATTGCAAGAAAATATTATTTTTCATGCTATCAAAACAAAAAGCAAGCCTGATTATGTAGAAATTGCTAGTAATTCTGGAACCGAGTTAGATAAGTTTTCAGAATTAAGACATGTTCCTTATAGCGAAGTCGTTGAAGCCAATGACTCTGAGAGTTTTATTCATATTGTGACAAACTCTCTTGAAGATTGTTTGAGAGTGCAAATGGATAAGTTCTCATCTACTTTGGATGAAATTGGTTTAGAAGTTTCTACGGGTCCAGTTGTCGATTTTCGTCTCAAATCAGCTTTGAGAACTTACTTGGATGAGCAAAGTGTTCCACTACTCTACCCAGAAGCTATGAAGGCAGGGAAAGTTTTATTTCCACCCAGCAATCCTCGTAAGGCGATCGCTATTGAACAAAACCAACAAACAAGCAAATGGTTAGTTCAATCTGGTTGGTACGTTTTGATAAAGCGTTTTTCTGCTAAGGAGGAAAAGCGTCGTGTTGTTGCTGCTGTCTGTTCTCCTTTAGATGCACCAGCAATAGGTATAGAGAATCACCTAAACTACTACCATGCTAAAGGTAAGGGAATGAACGCTGATCTGGCACGAGGTCTAGCAGCATTTCTCAATTCAACTTTATTTGATCATTACTTCCGGCAGTTTAGTGGGCATACACAAGTCAATGCAACAGATTTACGTAGAATTAAGTACCCCTGCAAAGATGATTTAATCCGACTAGGAAGCCAGATTGGTGATTTTCACTTTGATCAAGAGCAACTTGATCAGGTTGTACATAAAACTTTGTCGATTATGACTGAAGCAATCAATGCAGTTCAGGCTAGTAAACGAATTGAGGAAGCACTTGCAATTCTCAAAAATATTTCTGCTCCTAGAGAGCAACAGAACGAACGATCAGCACTTTGCTTACTCGCATTGGCAGACATTCGACCTGAAACACCTTGGAATCAAGCAACAGCACCAAGACGCGGAATTACAGAAATGATGGATTGGTTTCGCGATCACTATGGTAAACAATACGCACCAAATACACGCGAAACAGTTCGACGGCAGACGATGCACCAGTTTGTACAGATGGGGATAGTCGTTGAGAATCCAGATCGACCAGATCGACCGATTAACAGTCCAAAATGGTGTTATCAACTTCATCAACAAGCATTGTCACTTCTTAAATCCTATGGCTCTGAGCAGTGGGAAGAGGCTCGTCGAAATTATGTTGTTTCAGTCACAAATTTATTGCAGGCTAGGAATCGCAACATACCAATGATTCCCGTAACTTTGCCTGACGGTCAAGCCATTCAGTGAATTAAAGCAGCTCTTTCAGTCCAGTCGTAAAGGATTAGTTTTTGTTACTGCTTTTCCAAGCCGTAAGGAAATGACTCGTTATCTTGCTGAGATTTCTTGGGAAACTGAAGTTTGGTTAGCAGACCAACCTGATCACATGATTCATTTCAATGGGGAGAGATTCCTTGGTCCCTATGAAGATCCAAAGAATCGTTCTTGAAAATCCCGGTTGTGACAGTAAACCTAACAACACGATTGAACTGACGGTTGAGAAATCTCGATTTTGATGCATAGGTTATCTGCTGCTACTCATCTTTGATAAATTTCACTGGATCTTTTTGGTAGGTGACTTTTCTTCTCCATTTCCCTACTTTCTAAGAAAATCTCAAGTTGATCTATATTAATTAATCCGAAATTGAGATATGTTAAAAATACGGTTCATCTATCGCCAATTAGGAGTTAACCGTGATATCTCCCTCTTTTCCTGTCATAAATCATTCTGATAGAACTATCATTCGGTATTTTAAACAGCGTTCTTTTATCCCACTTCCGCAAGATATACTCTGGAAGATAGAAAAAGGAGTAGTACGAAATTTAACTTGGCATGAAGACGGTACACTCGTCACTTTAGGGGTTTGGGGACCAGGAGATGTCGTTGGTAGAGCTTTATCAAAAATAGAACCATATGAAATAGAATGTTTAACCAAAGTAGAGGTTACTATTTTTCCTGTAAATGATTCATATCAACTCACAGAGATACTACTAGCACACATCGAACAAGCAGAAGCATTAATGATGATTCGCAGCAATAAAACAGTAGAAATTATGCTGATTAAACTCTTGAGTTGGTTAGCCAAAAAATTTGGTCGTGCAGTAGAAACTGGGCAATTAATTGATTTACGTTTAACTCATCAAGACATTGCAGAACTGTTAAACTCAACTCGCGTGACTATTACTAGAGTTCTCACTAACTTAGAAGAAAGAGGATTGATTCACCGTCTGCCTTTGCATCGAATTGTGCTGAAAGAAGAGCAGATATGGCACTATGAAATATAGGAGCGTGATTAGTAGTTAGTGGGTAGAGACGCGATGTTCCTCGCGTCTATACATTAGTAGTTAGTGGTTAGTGGTTGAATCTTATTTTATACAACTGAAGGTAATTGATACAGCAATCCTATATGATTGGTGAGAATTGCAAAGCCAAGATCCCCGACTTCTTTAAGAAGTCGGGGATCTTGTCGCTCAACTTCACACAACTAACTACTAATACCTAACAAAACCAACTATCTCCATCAACATTTGGCTTTCCTACAATTTTTAAATTTAGGGATTCTAAGTAACTTAAACCAGAAGAAATTTGTGATATATCTCCCCTAATTTGTATATCAAAATATCCCTCATAACCTGTGTTTTTTCCTAAACTAGCCCCAGTAATATTTACGACCAAATTATATTTGGAAATTAATTGAGAAATCACAGGTTGATGTTGATAACATGCAGGGATATAGAGGCGAAGACGAATCTGAGTAGCATTGCTGTGCTTGGAAAAATTTGACAATATTATATTTTGCTGATGATTCAAGGTTGTCATTGATGTAATGATTGATGAATAATATCAAGTTTGGTTGGTTACTGATAATAAAAAACCTCACCCCTATCCCCTCTCCTTGGTAAGGAGAGGGTTTTTGTATGATCATGAATAAAAAAACTATTTTAATAGTGTAAATGTCTACGTCTTTAAAAAGTACTAACTAATCAAGCATTAATAAAAAAACTTTGCAGATAGCTAAAGCTAGAAAAAAGCTGATCTTGACTTCCCCAAATTTCTAAGTCAAACCAACCATCATTTTGGACATCAGGTTTTAATAGGGCCCCGCTAATATTAACTGTTACTCCATAGCGAGAAACCAATTCAGAAATTACAGGTTTGTGATAATGATTTTTCGAGATCCACAGTTGTAAACGTATTCTATTGGTTTGATTACTAGAAATTTGTGGATAGAGTTGGTTTTCCCATTTGGTGACTAAACTAGTATGTTCATAGCGTTTTATATTACTCTCTGAAATTGGAAAAGACTGAGAGTCTTGACTAGGCTGAATACTTCCCACAATACTTACTTGCATGAGATCCACACCCATTCGTTGCAAATAAGAGAGGCTATTAATTACTTGTTCTGGATTACCCTGAAGTTCTAAATCAAACCAACCGCAGCTATCAATGTCTGCTGTGAGAGAAGCTGCTTTAATGTTAACTGTAAGATTATAACGGGATATTAATCGAGAAATTACAGGTTGTCTTTGGTAGTGCTGAGGTACGCGAATCCGGATGTGGACTGGGGGTATTTTTGCAGACTTAGATTTAAAGGTAGTCATACAAAATTGACTGGAAAATATAAATGTTTATAACAGGGACTAAATAGCTTTGCACCCTTACAGTCATTGATTGTTAATTGTTGATTGTCGAAACAACCAACAATCAACAAACAACAAACAACTATTTACCAATTACCTATGTTGTTGTCTTCCCAAATTTCTAGTTCCAATTCTTTGAGATAATTCAGTCCACTATCAATTTGCTCAGGTGTTCCTTGTAAGTCTAGGTCAAACCAACCATCACCAATGGCATTAGCTCCAAGAATAGCAGCAGATATATTCACCGTTAGACCATAGTCAGAAACTAAGCGAGAAATAACAGGTTCCTGACGATAATCTTTGGGAATTCTAACGCGAATTCGTTTGTTGGTAAGGGTATTCTGAGAAACCATATTTGAATTCTCCTATTCCACTTTTGATGAATTAGTCATTAGTCGCATTGGTTATTTGTTGGTAGTTGATCGTTGATTCTACTTGCAAACAACAAACAACTTCAAAATGACTAATGACTAATGACTAATGAGCCTTTGTTGATTTGACACCTGTTTTCCGTTCTAAAATCCCCTTCAACACCAAAGTTACGACTGCAAGCAGCGCTAAGATCACAGCAGCTGAGTAGGCTGCTTCTGTTTCATACTGTTTGTAAGTATCTTCTACGAATAGGGGTAAGCTTTGAGTTTTACCAGCGATGTTTCCAGAGACTACGGAAACCGCACCGAATTCACCCATTGCTCTGGCATTGGTTAAGATTAAGCCATAAAGCAAACCCCAACGGATATTCGGTAATGTCACACGCCAAAATGTTTGCCAGCTGTTTGCGCCCAAAGTTTGTGCTGCTTCTTCTTGATCGCTTCCTAACTCCTCTAACACCGGAATGACTTCACGGGCAACAAAGGGCATACTAACAAAAGCTGTAGCCAGTAACATCCCAGGGAAAGCAAAAATAATTTTGATCCCATGCTCTTGCAACCAGCCCCCAAACCAGCCATTTCGTCCGTAAAGTAGCACGATCATTAAACCGGCGACCACGGGCGAAATTGAAAAGGGTAAGTCTATAATACTCAAAATTAAAGTGCGACCAGGAAATTTGTGACGAGCGATCGCCCAAGCTGCACATAAACCAAATACAGTGTTTACTGGTACAGCAATTAAAGCTAGTAGTACTGTCAGCTTGGCTGCACTCAGAAAATCCTCTCGCGTTAGGTTAGAAACAAACGGCCCGACTCCATTTTTGAATGCTTGGTAAAAAACATTGATAGCAGGGATATACAGCATCAACGCTAAATACCCCAACGCGACCCCAATTAATATTACAGGAACAAAACTTCTTGTTTTGGTTGGTTTTTGTTTGTTGGAATTTGCTTGTGTTGTATGAAAATGGGGTTGTGGAAAAGAGGCTTCTTCATTTGGTGTCATATCTTCTTGCCCAACTTTGTAAGAAATTAATAGCTAGCAATATCAGCAAAGAAATCACTAGTAGCACCATGCCAATTACCGTTGCACCAGAATAGTCATACTGCTCTAGACGTTGGAAAATCAGTACAGGTGCAATCAAATCTTTGAAGGGAGTGTTGGAAGATATAATTACCGTCGAGCCGTATTCGCCAACAGCACGGGAGAAACCCAAGGCTATACCTGTCAAAATAGTGGGAAATAATGGCGGTAAAATCACTTTCCAGAAAGTCTGCCATTGCGATGCACCTAAAGACCAAGCAGCTTCTTCGATTTCTTTTTCCATCTCCTGAAGCACAGGTTGCACTGTCCGTACTATAAAAGGCAGCGAGATAAAAATCATCGCCACTGCTACACCCAAACTAGTAAAAGAAATCTTGATACCGAAAGGGGCCAACAGCGAACCAATCCAGCCATTATCGCTGTACACAGTAGCTAGCGTTAAACCTGCTACAGCTGTTGGCAATGCAAAGGGTAAATCCACGGTGGCATCAATAAATCTTTTGCCTGGAAAGTCATAACGAACTAAGACCCAAGCAATCAAAGTACCAAAAACACCATTGAGTAAGGCTGTCACCAATGCCGTTACAAAAGTGACTGTATATGCAGATAAAGCGATCGGACTAGTAGCAATTTGCCAAAACTCAGCTGGGGATTTAGTCGCTGCTTTCAGAAACATGGCAGCGATTGGGACAATCAACATCACTGTTAGATATCCCAAGGTAATTCGCCATGTCCAAGGAAGATGGAAAAATTGATCCAAAAACTTCTTCCAGTCTGGAGTTTTGCTTTTAGTTTTTTGCTGAGGTGGTGATGAAGGAGAGGATACGGTCATGGGAATTGAGGGATCAGGGAACTCGGGGCCCCACTCCCCCAAGGGAGTGAGGATTAGGGGCGAAGGGGCAACGGGTATAAGAGGGACAAGGAGAATAACTAATGACTAATGACCATTGACCCTTGACTAACGCTTGATTTTGGCTTGGATTTGGTCAAAAACTGCTCCATCTTCAAAAAATTTCTTTTGCACTTCAGCCCATCCGCCGTAGTCTTGAACGCTTCCTAGATTATTGACTTTTGTATATTTATCGGCAAGTGCTTTGAGTTCTTTATTTTGGGCTACTGCCTCATCTAGAGGTCGAAATCCCAGTTTGGCGAACTCTTGCTGTGCTTCTGGGGTGAACAGGTATTGAACAAAAGCTTCTGCTACTTCACGAGTACCATGCTTATCAACGTTCTTATCCACCACTGCAATTGGATTGTCGATGGAGATATTTACATCTGGAACAACATAATCAATTTTCTCGCCCTTCTGTTGTGCTAGAATCACTTCGTTTTCGTAATTAATCAAAGCGTCTCCCTGACCCTGCTTAGCAAAAGCGTCAGTAGCTTCACGGGCGTCTTTCGTTAAAATTGGTACATTACTGTAAACTTTAGTCACAAAATCGAGGGCTTTGTCTTCTCCTCCCCCTGTTTTAATGACTGAGTTCCACAACGCTAGAAAGTTCCAACGAGCAATACCTGAGGTTTTGGGGTCAGCAGTAATTACTTTAATATCGCCTTTTTCCAAATCTGCCCAAGTTTTGATGTTTTTTGGGTTTCCAGGACGAGTGATGAGGGCTGCAACCGACCTAGAGACAACAGCATTGTTAGGGACTTCTTTTTCCCATCCAGGTTCAATCAGTCCGGCCTTTTCAATTTTTTGAGTGTCTAAAGCCAGCGCTAAGTGAACTACATCTGCTTCTAAACCATCGATAACTGCACGAGTTTGCGAACCAGATCCCCCATAACTTTGCTTGAAGGTAACGTTTTGGTTATGCTCTTGTTTCCACTTTTCAACAAACTTAGGAATAATAGCATCGTGAGCAGCTTTAGTAACTGCAAAGGAAACGAGGGTTACTTCAACATCCTGTTTATTGTTCCCTGCTGCCACAGGATTTGCTGTAGGATTATCAGCAGTACCGTTGCCATTCCCACCAGAGCAGGAGGCGATCGCTACACTCAAGCTTACTCCAACTAAAGCAAGTGATAGAAAGCCTTTAATTGAGTTAACTTTTACCCTACTAGTGATTTTTAATAAGGTTTGTCTTGATTTTGTAATAACACGCTGCCACGAACTCATTCGATTTACCCCGTTTGCTTAAAAACTACTATTATTCGGTCGGTTTATAGGATTTGATGGTTATTTGTGAGCTATATTACATGGGTGCTGCTTAAAAATCAAGAGAATATCTACGCTTCATTGGTAGGAAAAGTGAGAATAGTTTGAGATTTGTGGCTGAAAATAGAGTGATGGGGTAGTAGTTTACTATATTGATTTTGGCAAGTTGACACTTCCCTGACTTTTTCAAAAAGTCGGGGAACTGTCCCCTCGCAACTTGTTCTTTTCCACTAACTGTATTAGATGTTAAATGCTGATGCAGTCAAGCTCTCAATTACTTTCAATCTTCCTGAATGATTGTTTTGTATTGTATTATTTACCTTGGCTAAAGATATCAAATTTCTCCCTACACCCCTATTTATTGACTAAATCACATCTAACAAACTCTGCAACATTAAATAAACAGAAGTCGCCCCTGGATCTTGATGTCCTACACTCCGTTCTCCTAAATAACTGGCACGACCTTTTTTAGCCTGCATTGGCGTTGTATCTTGCATTCCCTTCTCTGCTGCTGCTACAGCTTTTTGCATTGCTGATAACATATTTTCACCTGCTGTCACAGCTTGCCCAAAGGCTGTAACAGCTGGCGATAAAGCATCCACCATTGTTTTATCGCCCAGTTGTGCTTTTCCTCGCCCAACGACGCCATCTAACCCTGCTTGCAGCATCGCCAGCATATCTTGCTCACTGAGTTCTTGTTTGTCAGCTACTACCGTACTTGCTCGTAAAAATAATGTGCCATAAAGCGGGCCGCTTGCACCACCAACCGTGGAAATTAGCGTCATGCTCACCATTTTTAAAATACTACCGATGTCTTTATCTGCAACAGTTGGCAACTGAGTAATTACCTTTTTAAAGCCACGTTCCATATTTATACCGTGGTCAGCATCACCTATGGCTGCATCTAATTCTGTTAAATAGTCTTTGTTTTCTTCGACTACAGTAGCAAAGGTTTGCAACCACTGTAAAATTTGCTCTTTTGTCACCATCTGTGTACCTCCTGCTGAACGCAGATATCAAAGAAAAATATCCGAGTTTTTACGGTTTCGGTATTGAACAAATGTAAAAGGGATTAGTAAAGTATCTAAGAGAACATCAGCTTGTGATTTTTGCCAAAGCCTCTATCTACAAACAAATTCCCTGCTTGGTTTTTGTGGCTCTTGTCACTTCTACTTGTGCTGACTATACCAAAAATACTGATATTCAAATTGCCCAAGCTAGCCCAAGCGTGTCAGAAAATATTGTATTTCCCAAAAATGTAGGGGTGATAGATGTTACAGCGCCAGAATATGGAGCTATACCCAATGATGGCAAGGATGATACAGAAGCTATTCAAAAAGCACTCAGTCAATTTCCTGGTCAAGGAAGAATTATTTACTTACCTAACGGTGTGTATGATATCTCTAATAGTCTACATTGGCCACCTGGAAAACGTCACCACACCGACTACAAGTACACTACTCTACAAGGTCAAAGTCGTGATGGCGTGATAATTCGCCTTCGAGATCAATCTCCTTTATTCCAAGACTCCAGCAAACCCCGTCCAGTTATTTCCACAGGATTTGATCCAGATTTAGATCCTAACTCAGAAGATTTTAAAGCGAGTTTAGTGGCTCAACGTTTTGGTAATTCTGTAAGAAATCTCACTATTAAAGTGGGAAAAAATAACCCAGGTGCAGAAGGATTGAATTTTGTTGCTAATAATCAAGGAGCAGTAAGAAGCGTCAAGATTATCTCTGAAGACAAAAAGGGAACTACTGGTTTAGCTCTCACTCATGGTGAAATTGGCCCTCTTTTGATTGAGAATGTAGAAATTGTTGGCTTTGATTATGGTGTGCGTACCAATAACAACATTAATAGCATTACCATGCAGAATATTACAGTCCGCGATCAAAATTTTGCAGGTATTTTGAACAATGGACAAGCAATGAGTCTAGAGGGTTTCAACAGTATAAATTCTGTATCAGCGATTATCAATGGTCTAGATCCTAATGAAGGTGTTGATTTTGGTAGCACTTTAACTCTAGTAAATGCTAAATTAATTGGTCGCGATCGCGCTAAAAAACTACCAGCAATTTCTTCAGCTGGGTTTATCTATGCCAGAAATGTATCCTCTTCTGGCTATAAAGAAATTCTCTTAAACAATACCAAAGAAGCCAAAAAAATAGTCAAAGGTTCCAGCTTGGATGAATATACATCCCACCCAATGATTTCGCAATTTCCTTCACCATCAAAGTCATTGCAACTTCCCATTAAACAATTTCCCAAGTTGAAATGGGATAATCCCCAAAAGTGGGTGAACGTCGAGAAATTTGGTGCAGTTGCCAACGATAATAAAGATGATACGGCTGCTTTTCAAAGGGCTATTGATTCTGGTGCAACAACAGTAGTAGTACCAGGTGGAAAAGGAACGTTTATAATTGACGGTTCTCTGCGACTACGAGGCAAATTAGAAAGATTTATTAGTACAGGGGGAGCGCTGAATGGCAAAGGAGAAATAGTAGCAGATAACGGTAGTAAACCAACACTGATTATTGAAAACTTCTTTGTTGAATTTGGTTCTCACTTGAGATGGAAGAATGTTGCCAACAGAACTGTTGTTTTCCGCAGCATTAGTCACCTGAGTTTGGAAAGTAACGGTACAGGAGATGTATTTATTGATGATGTTGTTGTGCCGTATAAAATCAGATTTCTCAACCGTAATCAACATATCTGGGCACGCCAGCTAAATCCTGAAGGAGCTTCAGAAACTAATGTGGTTAATAATGGGGCAAAGCTTTGGATTCTTGGCTTTAAAACAGAGCAAGGTAAGATAAAAATCGAAACTAGCAATGGAGGCTTCACTGAACTTTTAGGTGGCCTGATTTATGCTGCTGGTGGACAAAATCCAAAAGATCCTCTTTTCCGCGTAGTCAATGCTTCTGCTGCTTTCGTTGGTGTTGCTGATACTTATTTTGATAATGATACTTATCAAATATGGGTAGAGGAAACACGTGGCAGGCAGACAAAAAGGCTCACTAGAGATAAAGTTCTTAATAGGATAGCTGGTAACGGTCGGATTCTGCTGTTATATACGGGTTTTGAAAAGTCACCACGTAATAAGTAGTTGGGCAAAATGAAATTCATTCGTGGAGGTAGGGAACTATTAACAGGAAACAGGAAAAAAAGATGTGTAATTAGTTCTATTTGAGTACATAAAACTTATATTAAATCACTTAACAATGAACAGTTATCAGACATATGGTAGGGGACTTATACCCGGTAATGAAACTGATAAATGATAACTGATAACTGATAACTGATAACTGTTAAATTCCCCACCGCAAGCTTGGAGTTTTGACAGGTGCATCCCATAAACGAATCATCTCGTCATCTAGTTTGAGTAGAGTGATTGAGCAACCTTGCATTTCCAAGGAAGTGATATAAGCACCTACTAAATGTCGCACAATTTGTAGTCCCTGCTTTTGACAAATTTCTGCAAGTTTGCGGTAGACAATATATAACTCAGAGAGCGGAGTACCACCCATACTATTAACAAAAGCTAATAAGCGATCGCCTTTGGCAAAATTTGCATCTGTCAGTTCCATTTGTTGCCATTCGCCCATTTTTTCGTCCCACTCTTGCAATGTCCGAGTATAGGATGCATCCTCAATAATTGAAAGCGCTAACATCTCAGCTATCTCATCTGCTGATTTTATACTCATGCGTTCTCTGCCGGGTTCACCGTGAATCCCGATACCCATTTCTATTTCTTGGTTTCCAAGTGCAAATGTTGGTGTACCTTTGGCTGGTACTGTACAGGAAGTCAGCGCCATACCCATACTTCGTCCATTCAGGTTGATGCGCTTGCATAAAGCAGCTACTTGTTGTAAATCGTATCCCTGCTGGGCTGCTGCACCACAGATTTTTTCCGCTAGGACTGTAGTTCCCACACCTCTACGTCCCTGAGTATACAGGCTATCTTTGACTGCAACATCATCATCGATCACAATATTTAGCACCCGGATACCTTCACTCCTAGCTAACTCCGTTGCCATCTCAAAATTCATCACATCCCCGGAGTAATTTTTGACAATGTATAAAATTCCCGCTTCACCATCTACAGCCTTTGCTGCTGCTAGCATTTGATCAGGGGTAGGCGAAGTAAAAACCTCTCCAGGGCAAGCAGCATCCAGCATTCCCATTCCCACAAAACCAGCGTGCATCGGCTCGTGACCACTGCCACCCCCAGAAACAATTGCTACTTTGCCTTTTAGGGGTGCATCAGTTCGATAGACAAAATTAGGATCAAAATTAACTTTGATGAGATCCGAGTGAGCGATCGCCATACCTTCTAGACTTTCGCGCACAAAATCATGGGGATTGTTGATTAGTTTTTTCATCTTTTGCTCGTAGGAAATTTTTGGACAAATATTTGAATCAAAATAATTGTCTTTTTTATTAGTCTAAGAGTTTTATGAACAACGAGCAAAAGATAACCAGAAGTTTTTCCTACTGGTTATTGAGATGCTGAAAACTCATTTCTTATAATATTTTTCAAGTAATTAGGCGTTGCTTCTTGCTATCAATAATATGGAATTCCACATCTATACCATTCATATAGGAACTTATGTATGACAGTAGTCCATAGATAAAGACGATAACACCCATCATTTCTAGCACTTCTTCTAAAGTAGTTATCAAGACAAAAATCATATTGGTATCAGTATAGTAATCTGCATAAAATCCACCCACCATTTCAGCACCAATTGCACCTGCTATATAGATTGTCCCAGCAATCAAAAATAATCTGCGTATCTTTTTAGGAAGGGTAATGACAAATCGCCAAAATAGCAACAAAAACAAAGCTACACAAATAGCACCTGCAATCACCCAAGGGTAGTAAAGAAAGCCTCGGGTATGCAATGCATTTCGTAACGGTAGAATTAGTTTTTCATGAATACTGATGAATTCATCAAAGGATAGATAAACAAAGACTATTGATAGTCCTGCCCATGAGCGATAATCATTATTTCCAGCTGCCTTCTTAGCTTTGCTGATCGTTGCAAGTAGAATAGAACAAAATAGTAAAGCTCCAGCGGAGTAAAGTGAAGGAATATTCATCTCACTGTCAAGATCAAATAAATCTTTAAACAGTTCCCTTGAAGGGTAATCAGGTAGATAATGCTCAGTGAAATTCACAACCACACTAATGATGGTAAGAAAAAATACTATACCAAGTAGAAATTTGACGACTCTTTTAGCAGAAAGAAATACATCAAGTTGATGATATTTTCTAGTTTTTGTAGGATCTACTTGCTCAAGTACACTCAAGTGTTTACTCTTACTTCTATCCGCATCAGAAGATGTGTTGTTGAATTTCTGTCGCTCTGGCAATACTACTTTTTCCATGAAATACTCAATGGTTTGCTGTTTGATCAAACCAAGCATCACTAAAATTTCTCCCAACTGTTTTTCACTTACCTTCTGCTCTTCAAGTGCTATGTTTAATTCAGTTGGGGTAATCAATTCAGCTTCAACTAAGTACATTCCTAGCGGCTTTGGTTGAAATTCTTTGGTCTTGGCGTGGCTTACCATTAGCTTTCCTTGTTTATTTTCATGCGAAAATTCACACTAAAGTCATAAATGATACCAATCACTGGTTATCATTAGAATTTAATGAGTTTATAATTTTCTATTAATTTTTACTTAACCAAGAAGTATAACCGAGTAAATATAAATTTTTGGCAACAAAAGTATGAAGTTAATATATAAATGTGTAATTTTACAATATTTTTGACCGTAAAATTACTTATATGTAGCTTCTCAGGCAAAATATTTCATTTCACTAAGTAAGTAAAATTTTTAATCTATAGGAAAATATAAAAATTCTGTAGGAATCAGCATTTGCCTTCCCATACTTCCAAGAAAAAAGCAAGGATGGGAAGATTTTAAATATCTTTTAATTTATGTAACTAGATGTAAAATAATATCTTTTATAGTGCGGGCAAGATACCCACACTATAAACTTATTTAACCTATTCTTCACTCGTAGATTTTGCTTGGCTTGTACTACCATGCAGCTTAATAAAACTATCAAATGCATACCATGCCAACACATACCAGGGAATGGTTTCTAATTGCAAACCTTTGTTGAGTAATTGTCGAATAGAAAGGCTAGCAAGTCCTATAGGCATAATAATTCGCAAATCAATTAAACCGTTGGTTACATCGTGGACTCGCTGGTTCAAATCAACAATGGAATTTGATACTCCTGCTGCTGCTTCAGTTTTTCCAGCTGTAATATCAGCGAAAACAATGCCTAAATCATATAGTGCAGCAAGAACGTTTTTAAAACTTTCATCGTCAGCATTATGCTGGATAGTAATACTGCCTTGCTGAACATTCATCCGCACATCATTAATACTAGAATTTGCCTCCAAGGTTTTGGCGAGACGTTGCATTTCTTGCTTTTGACGATGGGAATGAGCAACTCGCAAACGTAACCGCCCTGGAGTATTACTGATTATTTTTGTCAGTATAGGTTTAGGCCGCGTTTTAATGATTTTATCTGACATTGTCTTTGGCATATCAGTAAGACTGCCATTACTATTTTTCCACACGTAACCACTCTCCTTGAGCAATTACAAATTTTATTCAACTAGTTCTGTAAGGAGTTTGCAATAAAGCGAATAACTTCTGGGAAAAGCTTTCATACTAAGTTGCAGTTGAGCGTAACACTTTGAGGCATGAGGTGGTGAGTGATATTGTTTTCCCGATCCCCCGATGCCTCAGTTACTATTTTTGAAAGCAACTTAGTATTAATCTAAAATCCAAAATTGCTAAAGGGCTAAGGTGAAAAAGTTTCCTTTTTCCTTGCCCTTTAAACTTTACCTAACAATCGTGTCATGCACCATTGTCAGATATATTATCAGCAGCTTCAACGGCTGGCAGTTGCTTAGATTCAGCGAGTTCTGCTCTGGCTTCGGCTACCATGTCTTCCCAGGTTTCGCCTAATTCTGCAAAAGCTCCTTTGCTCTTTTCGTAAAGAACCAGTCCGCCTTTGATCAAAGACTTAGCGATTGGTTTACCAACTCCAGCTACTACTGGAATCACAACTGGTGCTAAGATAACTGCACCAATACCTGCAATAATTCCAGGTGCGCCAGCATCTTCTACAAAGTCAGTAATTTTTGGTGCCATTGTCATTAACCTCACGAGGATTGAACTTTATATTAAAACCTCTAAATTTAGTTCAGTAGAGATAGATATCTCATCCTGCTGTTGATAGAGATTTTGAAATTTGTTGGTTGTTGTTGGGGACAACCACCAATCAACAACCAACAACCAACCACTAACTATTTTTTGGCTGGAGAAGTGGACGTAAACCGTTGACTCCCGCAACGACTGTGGAGCCATTGTTAACTACTGTTGCCGCTAAAGGATTTAGACCAAAGAAAACGGCTACCATCAAAGCAGCTAAGTTAGGAATGGCAATAATGCCCGTATTTTGCTGAATTAATTGCTTGGTTTGGCGAGCGATCGCGATCGCTTCTAGTAAGCCATGCAAGTTATTGTGCATCAGTACCACGTCTGCTGTTTCACGAGCAATATCGGAACCGTTGGCGAAGGAAACGGAAACATCAGCGTATGCTAAGGCAGGCGAATCATTGATGCCATCACCAACAAATGCAACTGTTTTGTTTTGTTCGTGTAATTCACGGACAACTGTTGCTTTCTGCTCAGGAAAAGCTTCGGCGTGGGTATTGATTGGGGCAATGCCAAGCTGAGCGGCTACAGCACTAGCAGTCTGCTTGTTGTCTCCGGTTAGCATGTGTACTTCCACATTTTCGACCGTTAACAGTCTGCTAATGACTTCGCGGCTTTCGGGACGCAAAAGGTCACTATATTCTATTATACCTAAAAGTTGACCGTTGCTGCCAACATAAATTGCCGAAGCAGGTTTTTGGCGTCCCTCCAAACCAGACATATCCACTTCTTGCAGACGCAGAAAACGTTCACTACCCACAAAAACTGTCTCGCCGTCAATCTCTGCTTTTACACCCAAGCCCAATTGATAGTCCCACTTGCTACGTGGCAGCATTTCAACTTTGTGAGCTTCGGCGTAGCGCATGACTGCTTCTGCAACTGGATGAGTTAGGCGTTGTTCCGCAGTTGCTGCAAGTTGCAGTACCCGCACAGAAGAAACGGCAGGATTCAAACTTTCTACACCAACAACAGCAGCTTCGCCTTGAGTCAAAGTACCAGTTTTATCAAAAACAATGGTATCTACTTGTGCCAGCTGCTCTAATGCCCTACCACTGCGGATGAGAACACCGCGCTGGGCTGCATGAGTGAGGGCTGCTAAAACTGTAGTTGGTACTGATACACGAATACCCGTAGCAAAGTCTAAGGTGAGGACACTGGCTGCTCGTGCTGGGTTACGAGTCAGGGCAAATACTGCTGTTCCTAGTAGCAAAGTTGGCAGGACTGTTCTTTGTGCTACTGTCGCTGCATAGTTTTCCATCCGGGTATCGTGGACGGGAGCTTGCTCCATTAACTGCAAGCTTTTACCCGCAAGAGTATCGTGACCGACTTTTTCGGTCAAAATATACATGCGTCCTTCCCTGACCAAGGTAGAAGCAAAAACGTTTTGTCCCTTAGTTTTTAATACAGGTACAGACTCACCAGTCAGTTTTTGTTCATCTAGCAGCGCTTTCCCCCGCAATATCTTACCGTCAACTGGGACTTGTTCTCCTGGATAGACGATGACGATATCACCGCGCTGCACTTCGTGAATGGGAATTTGTTGCTTTTGAGCATCTCGTTCTACCCAGGCGAATTGCCCCAAGGAACTGAGCAGGTCTAAAGTTTGCTGTGCGGAACAACGAGCAGTGCGATCGCGAATTTTTTCACCAATATCAATTAAACTCAACATCAATGCTGGGGCGAGAAATCTACCTTGAATCGTGGTAATTGCGATCGCGATCAAATCCAAAAAGTCTATATTCAGTTTTCGTTCTACCGTAATTCCTTTCCAAGCGCGTTGGAGAACAGGCAAGGTGGCAAGAGAAATGGTTCCTACCATGAAAATAGGTGAAATGGGTAATCCCAAAGGGCCACCCAGCACGGCTAAAGCAGTAGCAGCCCCAGAAAGTTGTAATCCAGGCCAGGATGTTTCCGTTGCTTTTGTTGTTTTGTGCTTTGTCGGTTTCAAAACTACAACTTCTGCTGCGGATTGAAATACATGCCCCAGATGATGGCGTAGCTTAAATTCTGAGACTGTTTTGGGATTATAAGTAACAGCAACTGATGCAGCAGCTGGCTTGAGTCGAAAAGATGTAACTAACGCATCTGCTTCTAGCAGAACTTGGAGGCGCTGTGCGTAGTCGGGATTGTGACGCAAGCGAGGTACTCGTAATCTTATTCTTCCCGGAATTGCATGGATAACACTGTAATCTACTTTGGGAAGATGCGTGCGTGAATGTCCCTTGTGTTCTATAAAATGGGCTTTCCCATTCTTTTGGGTCAAATTCAGTTGGGATTGACCTGTGGAGGATGGTAGACCCACCTTAACTTGTACCATTGCTTCTCTCTCATACAAAAATATTGGTGAACATTGGCGACGAGAAGACAGTTTGTAGTGAGCGCTGTCTTCGCTCATTGAGGACTAAAGTCCTGACTACAAACAATAATCTTCAAGTCTTTAAATTTAAGAGTCGATATCTTGCAAAAATCAGAATAATTCTTAATTACGTAGACGCGTAGCCGCTTCCGTAAGGTACACTCATGGCACACAGATGCACACAGATGGATATGGATTTTATCGGTGTTTATCGGTGTTTATCGGTGTTCGTTTTTTGAAAATAGACTTTTGCAAAAGGTCTAGTAGTCAGTCAAGAGCGCATCTTCGCTTGGGTTTAAGTCTCCCACTATACGCCTGTTCACTGATTTAGTAGATTGGTTAGAAAATTTAGGCAACTGCCACATCACTGGCAGATTGCAGCAGATTTGCTAAATGTGAGATTGCAGCTTCCAAAACACTGCTATCACGGTCTTTAGTATTAGCTTTCACCGCAGATTTGTATGTGATGACAACTGATGCTGCGGCACGGTTAATTCGTTCGCCGATGACCGTTGGATCTGCTTGTAATAAAGCCTCTAAGCGTTGCACATACTGCGGATCTTTTGCGATTCGAGGCACATGAAACCGAATTCTTCCCGGAATGACATGAGCAACGCTATAAGCTACTTTGGCTGATGGCTTTGCTTGCTGTTCAGTTTTCTGGGGAAGTACGGCAGATTTAGGGCGAGACGAGGACACTGGCAGGACTTGAATACCTATGCAATCAACCCTTCTGCCTTCTGCCTCTTTGAAGCTCAGATCGGAGGCTTCCTCCGCTGTGACTTCTCTGTGCCTTCTGCCTTCTTTACTTTCTTTAGGCAACTTTCTACTCAGCAGAAATTTGTGTTCTGTGATGGTTGCAACTACAATTTTCTTAACAGCAGTGACGTTAAAATGTCTGCTAACTGGAGTAGGGGAAGGTGCAGGGAGAACTGACAATTTCTCCTCGTCTTGTTGTCTGTTTTCTGTGTGGTTGACTGTTGGGTATGAAGTCGTTGGTTGTATAGTTGCTGGCTCTGCTGTACCAGATTGAATCAGATCAATTAGATGCGATCGCATCTCACTATCTGAAATTTCTCCAGATTTGTACATTACCACAATAGACGCGGCAGTGATATTTATTTGCACCTTCGTAACCAATGCCTCTGCTTTCAACAACTTTACAAGACGCTCTTGATATTTTTCATCTGTGGAAATGCGAGGAACACAAAACCCAACTTGTCCTGGCATTGCATAGGTAATGCTGTAAGTTTCTTTTGCCATTCCAAGTTCAGTTTGTTTCTGAGTTTTGGGATAGGAATTTACTGGTTGAATCGTTGCTGGCTCTTTGACTCCAGATTGAATCAGATCAATTAGATGCGATCGCATCTCACTATCTGACATTTTCCCAGACTTATAAGTTACTACCACAGAAGCGGCGGTAATATTGACTTGCACATCTATGACTAAAGCTTCTGCTTTCAGCAACTTTACAAGACGTTCCAGGTAGCTTTGATCTCTGGAAATACGGGGTACGCAAAACCCGACTTGTCCTGGCATTGCATAGGTGATGCTGTAAATTTCCTGGGGTGATCGCTCTTCAGGGCGATCAGTTTGTTGCGTAACTCTTAGCTGGGTTTTTTTTTCTGGGATAGACGCCAGTCCTAACCTTGATCCAACCATTGCTTTCCTCCCTCCTCAGTCCGGGGCTGCATTAATAGGAAAGTTCGCCATAAAGGCGAGAGCATAAGACAAAGCAGGGGCTTTGAATGTAGCCCATAAACCAGTTACCTCTGGTGTAGGTTCCACTGTTGCTGTTCGGAATTCTTCTGGTTTGCTCGACTCAGTAACTGGCTTGGCAATTGGGTGCGTATGAGCGTCTTTTTCTGTGACTCGCGGTGCAGCCTGCTGTGCTAGCTGCATTAAACCAATCCAGTGACCTGCTGCAATATTGCTTGGTTGATATGCGATCGCCACTGATGCAGCATCACAATTAACACGTACGTTTGTAACCTGGGGATCAGCTTTCAGCAATCTTTCCAAGCGTGTTGCGTAATCTCGATCTTGAGCTAGTTTTGGTACACTCAGCCGGATACGCCCCGGAATTGCATGGACAATGTTGCAAGTAATCTTTGCATTGTCCGCAGTGCCTGTTGAGAATAACTCTTGTTTGGTAGGTGCGATTTGCTCCACTTTTGCTAAAGAGGATTGCGATGTAACCTGATGTTTTTTTGTTGATTGTGTTGCAGAAGCTGTATTCAATTTTTTATTCTTTTTAGTTCCGAATAATTGAGGTTCTATATAGTCAATCACACGTCGGGTGGCATCTGCTGTAATCATGTATACCGGAATTGCTGCCAACCCATTGATTCCCAGTGCCCCTGTCACCCCCAGTCCTGCAAATAAAGGAATAAAGGAAAGTCCTTGCTCTTTCCAAAATTCTGCTGATTTCCAAGCAGCGAAGGGATCGGTATTAGTTTGTGAATCAGAAGTAGCTTGATATTGCTGAATGCCAAACTCTTGAAGTCTTGCCAACATCAGTGGCAAAGGCAGCCTACCTTCATCAAATTTAACCACTAAACTACTAGTTTTGTGATTAGTGGTGACTTGTGTTACACCATTATGCTGCCGTAATTCCTGGGATAAACTTTCCAGTATCGAGTTATGACTGACGTCAGTGGCACGAATTCGCACCCGCCCTTGGCTAACATGAATAATTTTTAGACCGCTCAGCCCTAATTGTGCCGTTGACCGTGTAGATACTTCACCCTTGTGATTATCAACTTCATCGCTTTGCTGATGAGCAAAGATTAAGCCAGAAGATTGTTGCAGCGGTTGACTTAACCCCTTGCGACTACTAATAGTATTTGTCATTTACCCAATAGCTACCTCAAAGCCAAAAGGTTAACATCAGATTAAATCTAACTTAAATTTCCACCTGCTGTATAGCTCTTTAGAATTATTTATTGTCAAATCTTGTTAACAATTAATTTTTGATACTCGTGATCAGTGACAATATCTAAATTGCTTTCCAAGCGGTCTAAAAATACTATACCATCAAAATGATCGTATTCGTGTTGAAAGATCCGAGCAACAAAATTAGTTAACAATTGCCTTTGTATCTTGCCGTTTCTGTCGGTGTATTCAACTTCTATTGCCTCATACCTTGGTACTAAACCCCTAATACCAGGAATGCTCAAGCAACCTTCCCAATCTTTGATCATTGTACTCGAATGAGCGATAATCCGGGGATTAATCATGGCCGTGGGTTCCATATGTGGGGCATGGGGATACCTGGGATTAGGGCGTGACGCCACAATCATCACACGATATGATTGGGCAATTTGAGGGGCAGCAATGCCTACACCATTGGACTCAGCAACTGTAGCCATTAAATCGTCAATCACCGTCTGAACTGTTTCATCTTGGATATCTTCAACTTCAGTTGCTTTTTGACGAAGTATGGGATTACCTAATTGAATAATTGGGAGTAATGCCATTTTGGATTTTGGATTGGAACAACTTAATCTCGGTATAGGTTTTTTAAATCTATCGGTCGCAATAATTTTTCAAATTGGTGTATTTCAACCATTATCTCAAGCTCCTAATTATGACTATCAAAAATTATAAGTTATTAAATCTTTTTATTCATAATTCACGCCTGATGTGAATAGATATAGAGACTTATGTTCCTTACGTCTGGTAAAAAATTATTATTTTTAGAAATCGACCACCGATACACACCGATAAACACAGATGACACAGATGGATTTCCCGTAGCTGGTTAGGTGGTAACTGGTATGTTGACTATTCCCCATAATCTATTACCGGCTTTTTTAATTCACAGTCTTACGTAATTCATCATTCATATTAGCTTTCACGCTGAACTGGCAAAGGAGCAGGTCTGACTGCAACTTGCAAATTTCGTCCATCGCGTTGTACTTGTATTTGTAAAGGAATTCCTATTCTACTGTTTTCTACTAATTTTTGCACTTGTTCAACATCAGTCACAGGCTGGTTATTGATACTCTGAATTACATCACCTTCTCTTAATCCAGCATTGGCTGCGGGAGAGCGTGCTATAACAGCAATCAGTAAAACCCCTTTATCCGTTGCCAGATTAATACCTAATTTACTGATTCTTTCTCTAATTTCGGGTGTCAGCGTCGCCATTTGAATACCCAAATAGGGATGATCCACTTTCCCGTTAGCAATTAATTCTTGGGCAATTCTTTGTGCCGTATTGATGGGAATAGCAAAGCCCAAGCCTTGAGCGCCGCGAATAATGGCAGTGTTCATAGCAATAACTTCACCACGAACATTTAGTAAAGGGCCACCAGAGTTACCAGGATTAATAGCAGCGTCAGTTTGAATATAATCAACACGTTTGTCGCTAGCACCGATCGCACTACCAGAACGTCCTGTGGCGCTAATAATTCCAGAGGTTACAGTATTGTCTAAACCCAGAGGATTACCAATTGCAATCACTGCTTCTCCTGGCTGTACAACATCAGAATTACCTAGAGCAATAGTAGGCAAATTTTGGGTATCAATTGTCACTACAGCTACATCTGTGACTGGATCTTCCCCTATGACTCTTCCGTCAAAAGTCCTGCCATCTTTTAATCTTACCGTTACCGTATCAGCACCATTAACTACATGAGAATTGGTTAAAATTTGACCATTGGCACTGATAATAAAACCAGAACCACTACCCCGTTCGACTCGCTGTCTAGGCTGTAGTTCTTCGCCAAAGAACCGCCGGAAAAATGGATCGCCAAATTCATCTGGCGCTGGTGAGGTGATCGTTCTAGCAGAATCTATGCGAACCACCGCAGACCCTACCTTTTGTACTACATTCACTACAAAATTGGGATCTCCAGATGATTGCAAAATAGGAGGCGGAGCGGGAGCAGGGGCGCTTGTCGGGTTTTGCGCTTGAGAATTGGGTGTTTGATTCCCTGGCATATTCACTGGTAGGGAACAGCCCCCAAGGGATACAATTGCTACGCTACCCAGTAGCAGGAACCGCATAGAAGACATGGGGAATTTATTAAACACCCTCTGCGCGTCTTGCAAAACCGTATCTGTTAACTTACTTAATTCTGTATTAAGATTTATTGTTTGCAAGTCATTGTCTGGTTTCTTCATCCGTGCTTACTTCTCCATGTGAATGTGTCAGTGGTAGGATATTGCCTACCGGGGGAGTCCAAACAAAGATTACAACTTAAAAGCATATTCCTGGTCTAGAGTAGCTGAATGTTAAATTGGTGCTTGCTTATATTATTGTGACGATTACCAGCAAAGGTGGTAGATAATGGCAATTCCCATAGATAATCTGTGGAGTCAGGTTCTGGAACGCTTGCAGCTAGAGCTATCTCGTCCCACCTTTGAAACTTGGATCAAAACTGCTAGCGCTGAACGACTGGAAAATAACTATTTAGTCATTCGTACTCCCAACCCCTTTGCCCGTAATTGGCTGCAAAAATATTACATTAAGACAATTACTAATGTTGTTCAGGATATTTTGGGTCATCCTGTAGAAATTTATATTACTGTTGCTCAGGGTGATGATGTGTCTCAGTTAACAGACAAAGAAGGAACTTTATCATTACCACCTCCGACCATTATTTCGGACAATGCTGTTAAAAATCCGCCCAAAACCACTGAATTAAATCCAAAATATGTATTTTCACGCTTTGTAGTCGGAGCCAACAATCGCATGGCTCACGCTGCGGCTTTGGCAGTTGCGGAATCACCTGGTAGAGAATTTAACCCCTTGTTTTTATGTGGTGGTGTAGGTTTAGGTAAAACTCACCTGATGCAGGCGATCGGGCATTATCGCTTAGAAATTTGCCCAGATTCAAAAATATTTTATGTTTCGACCGAACAGTTTACTAATGATTTAATCACTGCTATTCGCAAAGACAGTATGCAAAGTTTTCGCGAACACTACCGAGCAGCAGATTTGATTTTAGTTGATGATATTCAGTTTATTGAGGGTAAAGAATATACCCAAGAAGAGTTTTTTCATACATTTAATACTTTACATGAAGCTGGTAAGCAAGTTGTGATTGCTTCTGATCGCCCTCCTAATAAAATTCCTCGTCTGCAAGAACGTCTAAGTTCTCGGTTTGCAATGGGCTTGATTGCTGATATTCAACCGCCAGATTTAGAAACTAGAATGGCTATTCTACAAAAAAAAGCCGAGTATGAAAATATCCGGCTACCGGAGGATGTAATTGAATATATTGCCTCTAATTACACCTCAAATATTAGAGAACTGGAAGGAGCATTTATTCGGGCGCTGGCATATGTTTCTATTTGGGGTTTATCCATGACGGTAGAAAATATTGCACCTGTACTGGAACCTCCTACTCAAAAGGTAGAAGCAACCCCAGAAACAATTTTAACCATCATCGCCGATGAGTTTAATGTGACGATTGACGACCTCAAAGGCAACTCACGACGGCGAGAAATTAGTTGGGCTCGTCAGATAGGAATGTATCTAATGCGGCAGCACACGGATTTAAGTTTGCCTAGAATAGGAGAGGAATTTGGTGGTAAAGACCACACAACGGTTATGTATAGTTGTGAGAAAATTACGCAATTAAAAGAAACAGATCAAAACTTAGGACAAACACTACGTCAACTGAGCGATCGCATTAATATGACAAGCCGACCTAAGTAGAAGGACAAGGAGGACAAGGGAGATGGGGTGATGGGGTGATGGGGTGATGGGGTGATGGGGTGATGGGGTGATGGGGTGATGGGGTGATGGGGTGATGGGGTGATGGGGTGATGGGGAGACAATTAACTACTAACCACTGTACAGACGTGCCATGGCACGTCTGTACAACCACTAACAACCAACAATCAACAACCAACAACCAACAATCAACTAAATCATTAAGTGAACTATCCACTCACCACTAACAACCAACAATCAACAACCAACAATCAACTAAATTATTAAGTGAACTATAAAAAACTATTAAGAATAAATTAGATTGTGGAAAATCCCTAATTAATTGTGGAAAACTCATAAAAATCCTGTGGAAAACTTAATTAAGTATAATTATCCTGTGGAAAAACTAGAGAGATTTTCCACATATTTTCCACAATTTCCACATACTGTAGTTAGTGGTTGTACCAGACGTGCCATGGCACGTCTGTACAGTGGTTAGTAGTTCTTTAAAATATTTACTCCCCCCACTGCCCATTGCCCTAACCTTGCCTAACGGTGTTACCATATCCAAGCACACCAGCTAACTTTGACTATGAAACTCGTTTGTACTCAAAGCGATCTCAGTACTCACCTCTCATTAACCAGTCGTGCTGTTCCTTCTCGTCCTACTCATCCAGTTTTGGCGAATGTGCTGTTGCAGGCTGATGCTGAAACGAACCAAGTTAGCCTGACAGCGTTTGATTTGAGTTTGGGTATCCGCACCAGTTTCAGTGCTGAGGTAGTACAATCGGGAGCGATCGCTGTGCCTGCGAAACTGCTTAATGACATAGTCTCTCGTTTACCAGAGGGAGAAATTACCCTGGACGATGAATCATCAGCTACTGACAATTTACCAGACTATAACGGTTTAATTGTTACACTCACACCTAAGAGCGGACGTTATCAGGTACGAGCAATGGGGGGCGAAGAGTTTCCAGAACTGCCCGTGATTGAAAATACTCAACCTATGCAGTTCAGTGTTAGTACATTGATTGAGGGTTTACGGGGTTCATTGTTTGCCACCAGCGCAGATGAAACCAAGCAAGTACTTACTGGTGTACATTTAACGATTAAGCAAGACACTCTAGAATTTGCTGCAACTGACGGACATCGCCTCGCAGTCGTGGAAACTACCAATGAAAGTCCAGATGCTAATAGCGAAGATGGTTTAGAAGTAACAGTACCAGCAAGAGCCTTGCGCGAACTAGAGCGAATGCTGGCTCATAGTTCTGAATCTGAAGAATCTGTAGCGTTGTATTTCGATCAAGGTCAAGTAGTATTTGAATTTGGTAATCAACGCTTGACTAGCCGTACTCTAGAAGGGCAGTATCCAGCTTACCATCTGCTTATTCCCAAACAATTTCAAAGAGAATTGACATTAGAAAGAAAGCAATTGTTGAGTTCTTTAGAACGAATTGCTGTACTCGCAGATCAAAAAAATAATCTAGTGAAAGTCAGCCTCAATGGTGATGCTCAAGAAATTACCTTATCTGTGGAATCTCAAGATGTGGGTAGTGCTATGGAAACCATACCAGCCCAGATATCAGGAGAAGATATAGATATAGCTTTTAATATTAAATATTTAATGGAAGGTTTAAAAGCTTTGCCAGCTTCCGAGATTCTCATGCAGATGAATACAAACCTTACGCCAGTGATTTTCACTCCCTTGGGTGGTTTGAAAATGACTTATTTGGCAATGCCTGTTCAACTGCGTAATTAAATCTAAACTCAAGCAAGCGATCGCCTACATTCAAGCTCATTTATCTGAAGATATCTCGTTGGAAGCGATCGCGACTAAAGTAGAGATGAGTCGCTATTACTTTTGTCTAGTTATTCAAACAATCTACAGGCATTTCTCCTCACCAGTATGTGATCAAATGCCGCATTGATCTAGCCAAAGCGTTGTTATTGCAAGGACAGAGCAGTATTGCCGATGTTGCCCTCCAGGTCGGGTTTACCAGTCAAAGCCACTTTAGCAAGCACTTCAAACACCTGAGCGGCAATGACACCCAAAGCGTATCGGGAGAGTTGAACCGACTACTCAGGTTGACCTACGATACAAAATGAAAAGCCAGGAGGATAATCGTCATGACCATTAAACTTGACCTCAAGCCAGAAATAGAAGCCCGACTGATTGCCCAAGCCACAATACAGGGAGTCTCCGTTGATCGCTATCTCGAATCGCTGATTGAACGCCATTTGGCGACCCAAACAGAACCCGAATGGAAAGCGCTCCTCGATCAATTGGGCAGAAGCCCTTCTCTGGCAAAAGCGCCGCCATTATCAGATGAAGCAATCAGCCGCGAAAGCATTTACCGGGAACGGGAAGATCAGCTGCTATGAGTTATCTGGTAGATTCAAATGTACTCCTGCTGTCGCATCGGAATTTCAATCCAGAACTCTGTACCAAATCCTGGACGGGAGTCACATTTAAAAACACCACCGTGTTTATCCACAATTATTTGGTAACTAATCGAAAGTCCTAAGCCAGTACCTTTACCAACTGGCTTGGTGGTGAAAAAAGGATCAAAGATACGATTAATAGTCTCTTGTGATATACCAGGGCCATTATCAGCAATTCTGATGACAACACTGGGTGTATTGCCAGAAATTTTACCCACAGCTGTTCTGATTGTAATTGTTGGGATATGAGTTTCTGAGATAGACTGCCTTTGCTGCTCTAGCGCATCGATCGCATTACTCAAAACATTCATAAAAACTTGATTCATTTGCCCGGCATAGCACTCAACCAAAGGTAAGTCACTGTATTGTTTAATTACCTGAATAGCACAGCCCTCTGGTTTAGCTTTGAGGCGATATTGTAAAATCAGCAGTGTATTGTCAATACCCTCGTGAATATCAACAGGCTTCATATCCGCTTGGTCAAGCCTGGAAAAATTTCGTAAAGACAAGACAATTTGACGGATGCGTTCAGTACCTATCTGCATGGAATTCAGCATTTTCGGCAAATCGTCAATTATAAAATCTAAGTCAATTTCTTCTGCTCGTTCCCGAATTTCTGGATTGAGATCATGGTAGTGCTGCTCGTAAAGAGCCAGCATATCTAGTAAATCTCTGGCATAGTCATTAACATAGTTGAGATTGCCATGTATGAAATTCACAGGGTTGTTAATTTCGTGGGCCACACCCGCCACTAGTTGACCAAGCGAAGACATTTTTTCGCTTTGAATCAACTGAGTTTGCATTTGTTGTAAGTCATGTAGTGCTTCAGCTAATTGTTCTGCTTGTAACCTGGTTTGACTAAGTAAATCAGCTTGCTCAATTGCCACACTCAGCTGGGCTGCAACTTGAGTAGTAAACTGAATTTCTGATGGTTGCCATTGCCGAGGTTGACTACACTGGTGAATGCAGAGTAAGCCCCAAAGTTGGTCGCCTTTGGATAAGGGTACAACTAAGTTAGCTCTAATCTGAAATTGTGCCAGAACTTGAAGGTGACACTCTTGTAATCCAGCGTTGTAGATGTCAGCTACTGCTTGAATTCGTCCTTGGGCATAATGGATGGCATACTGTTCGCCAAAGCAGTGATCGTGAATTTTGGCACCTAAAGCAGAAGGAAAATCTGGCAACACGTCTTCTGAAACGAACTCGCCATCACTAAAATTGGAATCGAAAGCAAAGTGAAATATCCCTACTCGATCAGCATTCAAACAACGCCGCACTTCCCGCACACTGGCAGCAAAAATGTTATTTAGATCCAGCGATTCCCGCATTTTTGCAACAACTTCAAACAAAATTCGTTGTTGTTCTGCTGACTGTTGCAAGTCTAAAGCTTGCTGCCGTGTTTGCGCGAGTAGTTCTGCTTGCTGGAGTGCTACCCCTAATTGGACAGCAATCTGGCTCAGAAAGTTAATTTCATAGGTTTGCCAATGCCGGGGTTTGGTATGCTGATAAGCTGCGAGTAAACCCCAAAGTTTGTCCCCAACAAAAATAGGAGCAAGTATAAAAGCTTTAATCTTGTAATGCTCTAAATTTTCCAGATGACACTGCTCAAACCCCATTTGATATATATCATCGACAGCAAATGTTTGATTGTGGCGATAGCGTCCCCCTTGTGTTTCTTGTAGATAAGTATCGTTCCAAACTAGATTCACGCCTAATTTAGAGACATTTGACAAGTTGGGATTAATAGCCTCGAAATCACCAACAAATTCACCACCCCATTCAGAATCGAAGCGATAAACTGAAACACGTTCAGCTTGTAACAGCTCGCAAGCTTCTTTAGTGGTGGTTTGAAAAATAGTGTTGGCTTCGAGAGACTCACGAATCTTGGTAATGACGCCAAATACAGCCTGTTGTTGTTCAGTTGCTTGTTCCAGTTGCTGCGTGCGCTGCTGGACTTGCTTTTCTAGGTTGGTATTGAAACTTTGTATTTGTTGGTACAACCTGTATTGCTGAATCGCTGAGGCAAATTGTTTACCAATTTCCCTAGCCAATTCAATTTCTGCCAATGTCCACTTGTGAGCTTGTGCTTTTTTAGACTCGCGCCAGACCTCAAACGATAGGCGAGGATATTGTTGCCGACTATCCGGATCAAATTGTCCTGCCCAAAGTTTTTCTGTGTCTATTTCATTGCGGAAAATACTTAAATAACCTAGTAACTGCTGACGATATTGCAGCGGTATCATCAACATGCTACGAATTTTAGTTGCTGCAAAAGCTGGTTGCAAGGTACGTAAGCCTGGAGTTTCATAAATATCTGAAATTCCCCATACATCATATTCACCAGACTTGTAATATTCTTGCCAGACACTATACTGTTCTAGGAATGGGTATACGGTTTGTTCTGGAATCGCAGGCTGTTGTCCGTAGGTATAAAGCTTGACACAGTCATTTCCAGGTATTAAACACTCATTTAAGCTTCTGGTGTTGCTGCTGTGAAAATTTGAGGGATCATCTCTCACACAAAGCCTACCACCAGCACCACCAAAGGCAGTAACTGCCGTTTCTAAGGCTGGCTGTAATGCGATCGCAGGTAGTGAATGCAATAAGGTAGCAATGCGGTTGACAATGCTTTCCCTTTCGGCTTGGGTACGAGCTTGAGTCAGCAGATCACTGTGAGCGATCGCCACTGACAGCTGTTCAACCACCATTTGCAACACTTCAATTTCATATTCATTCACCGAACGTGACAGGGAATGATGAGAAACCAATAAGCCCCAAAGTTGATCTTGATGGATAATTGGCACTACAATACTCGATTTCACCCCCATCGCCTTTAGGTACTCTATATGACAAGGATCTACAGGACGGTAGTGGATATCCTCGGATAAAACCTCACCAGTGTCCAAGTCACGCACTATACTTTGACCAATTTGCTGATGATCCAGATCAATAACTGATCGTACTCGTGACTTGATAAACAACTCCCGAGCATCTGGCGGAATATCATCTGCTGGAAAGTTTAACCCCAGCAGTGATGGCAAATTATGATCATTTATTGACTCAGCAATCACCTGACCGCTTTCATCATCATGAAACTTGTAAATCATAACTCGATCCGTACCGAGAAATGAGCGTACTTCGGCCACTGTTGTTGTCAGAATTTCTTGTAATTTTAATGAGCGGCGAATGCGGTTAGTAAGGCGACGCAACAAGTCTTTTTGCTGAAGATTTGCTTGCAGGTTTTGTTCCTGAGATAAAGTCATTTTTTTATCAAAAAATATCAGCAGAATAATTGACGCCATTACCTACAAGGGTGGCGAGCCGGATGCAAAAATTAAAAGTGCTTTTGTTTAAAGCTTTTTATTTCAACTCACATGCAGTACTGCTGTACGGCGAAAATAAGTAGAGAGTAAAAAAGCAGTCAAAATGCTTGTTTGATAAGCATAATTTTTTGCTTTTTGCATGTTTGTTCTCATGCATGAGCAGTAAATATAAACTATTTTTCGATTTATTTAATAATTTTGTCTTCAGTAAAAGTACTAGTAAGTTGATTAAATAATCTATATAGTTCAATTTATCTAACTTTAACAACTGTAAAGAAACTCAATTCAAGTATGTGGTAAATAAAACTCGCAGCGATCGCAACAATACATAGCATTAACAGACAAGATCCCCAACTTCTCCAAGAAGTCGGGGATCTGTTCTTTGTAATTTTCACTTTTGCAGATAGGATTGCTATATGAATAACTACAAAGAAAGTTACTTAGTCTTAATTTTTACAATAATTCCTTAATCTTTCTATATAAAAATAATAAAAATAAATTTTTATGGTAGATGCTAATTTTGATATTTCAATTCATTTCCCCTGCTGAAATTTGGTAATATCTCATCTCAAAAACCGTCAAAGTAGTAAATTTTTAGGTTTTCCAGAGTAAAGCATAGCCAAACTTCAAATTTTTACTTCAGTTATGGTCTTTCTTCGAGATCGGGATCGTATCCGGTGAATGTCAATGACTTCCGCATCTTTTCAACAACTTTGATCAAGAACTGCTTTTGTTGCCCTGTAGCTTGCAAATCATCCAGTGCCTTTCGCAAATCAGCAGCCTGTTGTTGTGTTTTTGCCAGTAATTCAACTTGCTGAAGTGCTACCCCAAGTTGGGCTGCTATTTGAGTTAGGAATTTAATATCAGATGAATCCCAGTAACGGGGCGCTGAATGTTGATAAGCAGCTAGCAAACCCCAGAGTTTTTGACCAACAAAAATAGGAGCGATCGCAAAAGCTTTGATGTGAAATTGCTCCAAGATGTCGACATGACAGGGAGCAAATTCCATCTGATAAATATCATCGACGGCGAATGTTTGATTGTGGCGATAGCGTCCCCCTTGTGTTTCTTGTAGATAAGTATCGTTCCAAACCGTATTGACACCGAGTTTGGATAAATGTGACCATTCTGGATTAGCCACCTCAAAATCACCGACAAATTCACCACCCCAATCACTGTTGAAACGATAAACACTGACACGCTCCGCTTGCAGTAATTGAGAAACTTCTTGGCTAGTGGTTTTAAAAATTGTCTCTACATCGAGAGAATCTCGGATTTTGGCAATCACCTCTGAAAGCGCCTGTTGTTTTTTTGTTGACTGTTCTAACTTGGTAGCGTCTTGTTGGACTTGAGTTCTGGCATTGGTAACAAGCATCCGTATTTGTTGAAATTGCTCGTTTTCGTGAATTGCAAAGGCAAATTGTTGACCTAATTCTCTAGCTAATTCTACTTCGTCGATATTCCACTCCCAAGCTTGGGCTGTTTTCGATTCTTGCCAAACCTCAAACGATTGACGGGGATATAATTGGCGTTCGTCAGAGTCAAACTCACCCGCCCAGAGAATTTTTGTTTCAATTTCATCCCGAAAAATACTTAAATACCCCAGCAATTCTTGACGATAATGGAGTGGAATCATTAACATGCTGCGAATTTTGGTTGGTCGAAAAGCAACTTGCAGATTTCGCAAACCAGGAATTTTATACACATCTGAAATTGCCCAAATATTGTATTTACCAGACTTGTATCGCTCCTGCCAAACACTATATTGTTCGATCAGTTTGTACTTTGCCTGCTGTGGGATTACAGGTTGTTTGCCATAGGCATAAACCTTGATATGCTCGCTATCAAGTTGCAAGCAATCTGCAAAACTTTCCATCACGAGTTGATTTTTTATGCAAAGCCTACCACCAGAACCACCAAGGGCAGCAATCGTTTCTGCTAAAGCTGACTGATACTCAATTGTGGGCAATGAATGCAGCAGGATCGCGATACGTTTGATAGTGGCTTCCCTTTTGGCTTTTTCACTAGCTTGGGTGAGGAGAGTACTTTGGGCGATCGCTAAGGAAAGCTGATCGGACACCATCTGCACCACTTCTAGTTCTGATTCTGAAATTGAACGAGATTCGGTATGGTGAGATACCAACAATCCCCAAAGTTGATCGTGATGCATAATCGGTACTACGAGAGAGGACTTAACCCCCATTGCAGTTAGATATTCCACGTGACAGGGATCTACTGGGCGATAGTAATTCTCTTGGGAAGATGTTTCTTCGTCTTCTAAATCCTCAGATAGGGGAATGCGGCCGATTTGTTGAGTATCAACATTCACTATCGAACGTACCCGTAACTTGATAAAAAGTTCTCGGGCTTCAGGCGGAATGTCATCTGCTGGAAAATTGAGTCCTAGTAGCGAAGGTAACTTGTTACTATCCACAGATTCAGCTACAACTTGACCGCTTTGATCCGGATGAAATTTGTAAATCTTTACGCGATCACTTCCAAGAAACGAACGTAATTCTGCCACCGTTGTTGTGAAAACGTCTTGCAGTTCTGACGATAAACGAATACGGTTGGCAATGCGAAGCCGCAGAGTTTCTGCTTTGATAGTCACCTGCATATATTCCAAGAAAACGTGATATTACTTATAATTAAGATAAGATTATGTATCACATTTAAGAACATAATTACATTAATTAATTTAAGTTTTTATTTATACGATTTTTTGGGGATACCACCTGGTTATTTCCCCACTATGTTATTTAATTACCCATCAAAAATTGTAAACAGGAAAACGTATGAAATAATACTTAACCTTTTTGCTTCTTGCTACGGTCTCTACCACAAAAAGGCGACATGCACTAGTGATTAGTACTTTGTTATTCGCAAGTATTAACTACCAACTATATACCACCTAATAGCTACTAATAACTAAAATATAAGCAGCATAGAATTAGTATGTTATTTGCTTGCTACTTGAGAATTGTCGATAATGTCGTTAGACAAAATTAAATTTACTGTTTGAGGCAGGCAATAGGAACTCTTGCAATCAAGGAACAATGGGGTCAATCTAAAACCCAAAATCTAAAATCCTGTTAGGGTATAAGGTGGGCAGTACCCACCCCAAAAAATTAAGTATTTCCAGCCTCAGCAAAGCGAATTTTTAAATAATCTTCTTCCATTTTCGCTCCGGCTGGTTGCAGTGCTGCTAATGCTTGCGGTAAGACCAAATTACGGCGATGATTGCCAATAGTAATATTTAACTCATCACCTGTTTTACTAAGTTGAATTTGGTTTTTAGGAATACCAGGTAAATACAATTCCAAACTGTATTGATTTTTATCTTGCACAACTCTGATTGTGTTCTCTTTATAATAAACCTGAGTTGGATCTTCGTCTTGGTAAAGTGTCTGTTTGAGACGTTCTAGTGCTGCTAAACCGCACATTTCTTCTGAGAAAAGAGGTACTTCTTTCACAGGTAAGGGATGGAAATTTTCGTGAATCTCCTGACGATATTGCTGTTGATTCTCTTTCCAGCGTTGGAAAAATGAGTCTTGGACTTCGTCGGGAATAATGCGATTAGCAATAACTAAATCTGTGGCGACATTATATAAACTCAGATAGGCATGGGCGCGGAGAGATTCTTTAATCACCATTTTTTCTGGGTTGGTGACGAGACGCACTGAGGTTTGATTATTGTCAGTTAAGACTTTTTCTAATGCTTCGATTTGTTGGTAGAACTCATAAGGTGCATCCATCACCTCTTTATCTGGTAAAGAAAAACCCGCGATCGGTTTAAACAGAGGTTCAACCAAAGGTCTAAGGGCAACAGAAATATTTTGAAACGGTTTGTAAAAACGGCGCATATACCAACCACTGACCTCTGGTAAACTCAGCAGCCGTAATGCTGTACCAGTCGGGGCAGAGTCGATAATCAAAACATCAAAATCGCCTTCATCGTAATGGCGTTTCATTCGTACCAAGCCAAAAATCTCATCCATGCCTGGTAAAATAGCCAATTCTTCCGCTTGTACCCCATCTAAACCCCGCGCCTGCAAAACTTGAGTAATATAGCGCTTGACAGCACCCCAGTTTCCCTCTAATTCTTGTAGCGCATCTAGTTCCGCACCCCACAAGTTGGGGCGAATGAGGCGGGGGGCGTGTTCTAGTTCCAAATCAAAACTATCTGCCAAAGAGTGGGCGGGGTCTGTACTCAAAACCAGGGTACGATAACCAAGTTCTGCACAACGCAGTCCAGTGGCGGCGGCCACGGAAGTTTTACCTACACCGCCTTTTCCAGTCAGTAAAATTACGCGCATGGATGATTCTGTCTTGTCTGAGAAGTATTTACATTTATTTACATTATCGATTTTTTAGCAGAGAAATGCTGTTTGATTACATCTAGACGCGAACAATTCCAATAATCTATGTGAGAAATGATCAAACCGTCACAGTTGAGTCGCAATTCACTCCAACCAGGGATAGAAATACGCGGTTTCCAGGGCAGGGGACTATTCCAACTGAGTGTCCACTTGGTTTTAATAGTGTCTCCTTCTTTTTGGATATCATGCAAATCCATTTTGGGATTTAAAAAAAAAGTCTCAATGAATTTGATCATCAGCTTGTATAGCTGAATACCCCTAAATTTAAATACTTTGTCTTGAAAATAAACGTTTTCAGCGTAGATGCTGTAAGTTTGATTAGCTGGAAATCTTTGATAGTCCTCTTTGAGGATTTGCATAATATCCATAAAAAAGATTGGGGATCAGGGATAGGTGATCGGGAATTGGAATAGAACCTCTTAGTATTAGAGTAGATAAAAAATCAATAATTTGTAATCCACTTTCTATATCCACTCAGTGGCAATAGCTCAAAATTAATTAGTCTTTGACTCTCAAAATTTCATAATTCATAATTCATAATTTTTATGACTATTGAACGCATACCCCCACCAAACTACCCCAGAGTTGAATTTGGGCGACGAATTATGGCATTTGGGATTGATTTTTTGATTGTTTGGTTAGTTAGTTCTCTATTGGGAACTAGTGCGCTTGGTATTCAATTTCTCCAGATATTTGTTTTTGCGATCGCTTGGTTGGTGTTACGAGTGGTAGTAGTGTATAACAACCAAGGGCAAAGTTTGGGGCGTTATGCCTTAGATATGAGAGTACTGGAAGTCGAACGAGGAAGAGTACCAGATTTACAGACTCTGTTGAAACGAGAGGCGATCATTGGTTTGGGGGCGCTTTTACTTGCGATCGCCTTAAGCAATATTATCCGCAATCCCACTGCTATACTGCTAATACTTCCCCTAGCCATAGATTGTGGTACAGCTGTATCTGATACCCAACTGCGGCAAGCTTTGCATGATCGCTATGCTAGGACTATAATCGTCTCGGCAAGACGTGGCTATTCGCTAGATATAAAAGTCAAGCGAATGCTTGAAACTTTGCAGCGAAATGTGCGAAGATAGATATTTGTGTTAATTATTCTCAGGCTTAATTGTTTGTAAAGTTATGGCTAAGGCTAAAGGTGTCCGAATTATAGTGACACTGGAATGTACGGAATGTCGTACAAATCCAGATAAACGCTCTCCAGGTGTTTCGCGTTATACCTCGACTAAGAATCGTCGTAACACCACAAATCGTCTAGAACTCAAAAAGTTCTGCCCCCACTGCAACAAACATACTGTTCACAAGGAAATTAAATAGACAACCATGAGTTATTACCGTCGTCGTTTGTCTCCGATTAAGCCGGGAGAACCAATTGACTATAAAGATGTAGACTTGCTGCGTAAATTTATCACTGAGCGCGGTAAAATATTGCCCCGTCGCATTACCGGACTGACCTCTCAGCAACAGCGAGCGTTAACATTAGCGATTAAACGCGCTAGAATTTTGGCTTTATTGCCGTTTATCAACGCAGAAGGCTAAATAGATTGTGGATTTTGCGAAAAGTTTGATCGCCGCAAGCCGGCGCTCAAAGCTTTTCAAGACGGATTTGAGACGAATAAGCTAAGTTTATGTAGCATTGCGCTTGGCGTTTGTGAGTCCAAAATCTAAAATCTAGAAAAGTTTAAGTGTAAGATCGGCTTATCAAGCTTAAAATTATTCAGATTTGGGATTTAATAGCAAGTTATTTCATCCAAAATCTAAAATCTAAAATATTTTATTCAGTGCGAGGCTTGTGGAGAAGGGGACGCTAGTTGAATTTAGACTTCAAGGCGATCGCCGTTTGGGTGTGGTAGATCGTCCAGACGGCAAAACCCGTTGGTTCATAGTCGATGAACGGGGTCAATCTCACAGTCTCGCGCCTAGACAAATCACCTATACAGTTACCGGACAAACTTATAAATCCTCACAAATTTCTAGTTTTCTTGAAGAAGTAAAGCCTTACTTAGATCCATCAAGCTTAGAAGTAGCTTGGGAACTGCTAGTAGAGGATGGGGAAGCAGTAACGCCAGAAGTAATGGCAAGCTTACTGTTTTCGGAATCACAACCACCTCAGTGTTATGCTGCTTACTGGTTGCTATCAGAAGATAAAATCTATTTCAAGCAAAAGGGAGACTCTTACGAACCCCGCACAGCCGCCCAAGTAGCAGAACGCAAACACCAAATAGAAATAGAAGCACTAAAAGCAAAAGGACAGCAAGAATTTTTGGCTCGTGTAGAGCAAGCACTCAAAGGTGAAGCAGTCGAGTGGCAAAGACATGACCGCCACCGCTTAGAAGCTTTAGAAAAATATGCAGCACTGCTTGCCGACATAGTGCGTGTAGGGCTAAATTATGACTCTCTGGCTCGTGCCTATCCGCCGCCAGCACCAGTCCTGGAAACGATGAACATGCTAGGACGTTCTGCAACCCCCCAAGGAGCCTTTCAATTATTGGTAGACTTGGGTTGGTGGAGTCCTCATGAAAACTTATTTCTGCGTCGTTCCTCAATTCCAGTTCAATTTCCTACAAAGGTACTAGAAGTGTCGCAACAGCGATTGCAATCACCACCGCCAGATCCAGATGCTAACCGCCTGGATCTGACCTACCTCAAAGTGTACACAATTGATGATGAAAGTACTACCGAGATAGACGATGGTCTGAGTTGGGAGCAACTTCCAGATGGGCGGGAAAGATTATGGGTGCATATCGCTGATCCAACACGATTTTTGATGCCAGAAGATGAGTTAGACCTAGAAGCCAGAAAGCGGGGTAGTACAGTTTATTTGCCAACGGGTATGGTTCCCATGTTTCCAGAAATATTGGCAACTGGGCCCATGAGTTTGGTGCAAGGACAGGTTTGTTGTGCCCTCAGCTTTGGAATTATATTGGATGCATCTGGCGCAGTAGAAGATTACAGCATTCATGCCAGTTTAATTAAACCTACCTATCGCCTTACCTACGAAGATGTAGACGAAATGCTGGATTTGGACGTGCAAGCGGAACCCGAAATTGCCGCCATAGCCAGATGGGCAAACAAGCGTAAAGCCTGGCGCTATGCCCAAGGAGCCATCAGCATCAATATGCCAGAGGCGATGATTAAAGTCAAAGAAGACGACATCAACATCTATGTTTTAGATGACTCTCCCTCCAGACAACTAGTAGCTGAGATGATGATACTTGCTGGTGAAGTTGCTGCGCGTTATGGTCAAACTCATCAAATTCCTCTGCCTTTTCGTGGTCAGCCGCAACCAGAATTACCCCCCGAACAAGAATTACTCCAACTACCAGCAGGTTTCGTCCGTGCCTGTGCCATGCGTCGCTGTATGCCTAAGAGTGAAATGAGCATTACACCAGTACGCCATGCTGGTTTAGGCTTGGCTACCTACACTCAAGCGACCTCTCCCATCCGCCGCTACAGCGACTTGCTTACCCACTTTCAGCTCAAAGCACATCTGCGGGGCGATGTTCCACCCTTTTCCGCCGAACAACTCAAAGAAGTGATGATGACCGTTAGTACCATCACCCAAGAAGTCACAATGGTGGAACGGCAGACAAACCGCTATTGGGCATTAGAATACTTGCGCCGTTGCACGGATAAAGTTTGGCAGGCAACAGTATTAATGTGGTTGAGAGAAGATAGCGGTTTAGCGCTAATTCTTTTGGAAGATTTGGGTTTGCAGTTACCAATGTCTTTCCGACGTGCTTTGAAGTTGGGTGAACAGGTTTTAGTGAAAGTTTCCCACGCCGACCCACAAAAAGACGTGATTCAATTTCAGGAAGTAATTTACCAAGAAGCGTGAAGTCACAAAGACTAGAGTATCAATTCAGTATGCACAAACTCATGGAATGAAAATTTCAGGTTAACAAGTAGGTGGACGTAATTAAATATATAAATTTGGGGCTAATAACCAAAACCCACTTTCACAATTATCAGTTGTCAATAACTGTTAACTGATAAGTGATAACTGAATTTGCGGGCGAGTGATTGTTTAGTCTGACAATATTTATCGAACTCACGTTAATTGAGTCTTTCTAGTGAAGTTAAGTAATAAATAATAAACTTAAGTGGATATTGTCCCCCCAGCTTGAAAAACCTGTTGAGCAGTAAGATTTAGTTCTGGGAATATTGGTGATACGATGCGCTCATAAAAGCGAAACTGATTAATTTGATATTCACCTTCAACCAAAGCGTAAACAGAGATTGTTGGTTGCTTAGGGTTGCCAATAAACCGTCTGCCTCCTAAAGCTGCATAATCCACAACCCAGTATTCTTCAATGCCCATAACCTCATAATCAGCCACTTTTTTTAGGTAATCGTCACGCCAATTAGTACTAACAACTTCAACGACTAAGGGAATGGATTTAGCTTGACTAACAGTTGATTCTTTTTTCCAAAGTGGTTCATTTACTAAGTTAGGACGATTTAATATCACCACATCTGGCAAGTAAGCTGATTCACTCTCAAGTGGTTTGACGAATGCTGTTTTAGGGATGAAATAAGGAAGATTTAAGCGACTATATTCTAAAGTGAATTTTGTAGCTAAAAATCCAACAACCTCTTCATGGTCGCCTGTAGGTGGGGGCATCTCAATAATTACTCCGTCATGCAGTTCATATCGGCTTTGTGAGTTTTCTGGATACCAAGCAACGAATTCATTGAATGTAAGTAGTTTGCGTGAGGCTTGAGTCATAGCTTTTCTCAAAGCAAAAATTAGTAGATGTCTTATTTTGAAAAAGTTCTAAATAATTGCATATTACTCATTGAGTAATACAAATGAACTTAAAAAAGACAATCAAAATCAGGATTTAGGCAAACAATAGCCGAAACTCTAATTTTCAGGTAGGGGCAATTCATGAGTTGCCCCTACAGCGTTTAGTTTTGCGTAGTTCCTAAAAGTGATAAAATAAATTAATTTACAATTAACCAATAAAAACCTTATTGGGAGTACAAACAATAAAGTTTTAATACATCTAGGCAATTTTTGCAAAGATGCGTTATCATTTTTTTTTCTCCAAAAAAATCCCCTAGCAACCGACAGTCAACTAGGGGTGTTTGTTATCAGGGTGCATCTACCATTACTATGTTCTAAGACAAACCAATATGCTCCGGATAATTTTGTGCAAATTCTTGGCTACATGTTTGTTTTTGCACAGAAAAAAATCCCCTAGCAACCGACAGTTAACTAGGGGAGCGAGTTATCAGGGTGCATCTACCATTACTATGTTCTCAGATAAACCAGTGTGCTCCGGATAATTTTGTGCAAATTCTTGGCTACATGTTTGTTTTTGCACAGAAAAAAATCCCCCGATAGCCTATAGCTAGCAAGGGGAGTTTGTTATCAGGGTGCATCTACCATCACTATGTTCTCAGATAAACCAGTATGCTCCGGATAAAATTGCGAAAATGGGATTAAAAAGTTATGAAAAACAACAAAAAATCCCTCAGTAGCCAATTACCAACAAGGGGAGTGAGTTATCAGATTCCATCTACCAGTCATCTCTATAATGCTTCGGTTAATGGGTAAGGGGAATTCATGGGTTTCTCTATGTCCTTTAACCCAATTCCAGTAAATTTTTCCTGATCAACACTCTTAGGCAAGAGTATGCTCTTGCGAACTGTATTGCTAGTCATCTACCAGCCATCTACCAATCTTTGTGTTTTAGAGCAAAACAGTTAGTATAGTCTGGATGCATTTACCAATGATTCTAGGGATATAAAGGTATGAGACTAAAGCTAAAATCTTCCACTTTTGGTAAGGGATTAGTTAGACCCATACCCATACACCCTGATTTAGTAGGAAACTGGGTGATCAAAATAAAAAACCCTAGTGCTTGATAGCCAACTAGGGAAGCCGAGTTACCAGGGTATATCTACCAATTCAAAATTCTAGTTGCCAATCTTATCATCAGGATAGTTTATTTGACTTTTCACGGTATGTAGAAACCTTAGGAATGGGAAATAGTTCAGGGGAAACTTGTGATCTCTACTCTGTATTGGGATTAGGGATCATAAGCAGGGGTAAAGATAGCTGTGATCGGACTTACAGATGAAGACGAAAAATCAAGGCTTTAGGCAAGGGGTGCTGTTCGGTTAGGGGTATAAGGGTGTAGGTAGGTGTTCAAAACCCTTACACCCTTCCAAAACTGCATAGTCTTATCGCATAAGTCTTGTGTGAGCTTCTTTTCCCTTTTCCCCTTCCCTAACATCAGTTTTCAGACATTCCGTGAAAAGTAAGGATAAATTTTTGGTGCATTGGGGACGTTTTTCTGGTAAGGATAGAAAAACCCCCCAGCATGTATTAGCCAAGCAGGGGAGTTAAAGATCAAGGTGCATCTACCAATAAGAATGTTCTAGGCACAGCCGATAAAATCCGGATTAAAGTTGTAGAAGTTGCAAGAGCAGCAAAACAACTGCAATCAGAAACATCTTGGTGACAAGATGCATCTAAATGTATCAGAAACGAAATATCACTTGTAAATGAATCGCGTTTCAAATCGGCTCGTAGGAGGCAAACAGGAGAAGTTGTGACCCAGGAATTTCAAATTTCCGTAACCCCTGTAGGGCAAAACGACTACTTGGTGCGGACGGAAAGAGTCGCGCAGGGAGTGCCGTTGGCAGAAGAACTGGTGACTTGGCCTGTAGCTGATTGGTTGACAGCTGCTGGACATTTGATGAATGACCCATTGAAGTTAGTGTTACAGGGGGATGCGATCGCCAGAAACTCTGTCAACTTAGCAGCATTGGGTCGGGACTTTTACGATAAATTGTTTAAAGGCACCCTCAGAGATAGTTGGATGGCCGCCCAAGGTATCGCCCAAAATCGCCAAGGGGTATTGCGCCTACGTTTGGGATTAAAAGATAATCGGTTAGCGCGTTTGCCTTGGGAAGTGATGCACGCAGGCGATCGCCCCATAGCCACAGGCCCATACATTGCTTTTTCTCGCTTCCACTCTGGAATTAATGGGGCATCTCGTCTACCATCAATGCCTACACCGCCTGAAGAAGGTGGCATCAGAGTATTGATGGTAGTTGCTTCTCCCAATGATCGAACCCGTTTAAATTTACTGAAACAAGAAGCTGAAGAACTACAAGCGGAACTACATCGCCAATCACCACGCTTCTCGGAAACTGGGGCTTATCTGCCAGGTATTGAACTAACTTTGTTGGAACAGCCAGGTAGGGAGGAATTAACACAAGCCCTGGAACAAAGACGCTATCACATCCTGCACTACTCTGGTCATAGTAACTTAGGCCCCAATGGCGGTGAAATTTATCTTGTCAGTGGTAGAACAGGCCTTACCGAGACATTAAGTGGAGACGACTTAGCAGGCTTACTCGTCAATAACAATATTCAAATGGCTGTGTTTAACTCCTGTTTGGGGGCATACGCGGCTACTTCTGACCCCACCCAAGAAACAGGCGAACGTAATCTTACCGAAAGCTTAGTAAAGCGGGGTATCAGGAGTGTTTTAGCCATGTCAGAACGCATTCCTGATGAAGTCGCGCTGACATTAACACAGTTATTTTACCGTAACCTTGCTCAAGGATATCCTGTAGATTTGTGTGTGAGCCGAGTACGGCAAGGCTTAATCTCTGCCTATGGATCGCATCAGATGTACTGGGCTTTGCCTATTTTGTATCTTGATAAAGATTTTAATGGTTATCTCGGGCCGGAAACTGATGTACCCCAAACGGCAAAATTGCTCAACGAGTATGATCCGGCCTTGGGGGGAACAGCAGCACTCTACCCAGCTACGACAGATAATACCGATCTGTCTTTGCCAATGGATAATATGGTTGCCTCTGGTCTGACACAAGACTCTGCGGAGTTAGACTGGTTAGGCGAAGAAACCTGGGGTGATTTGGTAGATGAAATTGAGTATGACGACCCAACCTATGCCCAGGATTCATCTGTAGTCGCAGGTATATTTGGTGAACTAGGCAATTCCACAGATGCTAACGAGCAAACCTCCATGAAAGCCGAACTCATAGGGCAGGATGGAGAAGATAGTATTGATGACACAGACAGTGAAAATCTCGCTGCATTGTTGGGAGAATTTGCACCACAAATAGCGCCAAATAGACAAATTGCACCAGCAAGTGATGAAGTCGCTGTTGATGATAGCTTAAGTGCAGATTGGCAAAGTACTTTTGCTTCTTCTTATATTACCCCATCTGAGAAAGCTGCCTATAGACGACGCGCTCGACGTCAGTTGTTGTCTATAGTTGGATTTGTGGGAGTGAGTGCGATCGCAGTATTTGTAGGCATAAATTGGTGGCAGCAACGAAACTCAACTCTATCTGACATACCATCAATATCCACCGAGTCTAAATCTAGCCAAAATCTGTCACCGACTAGTATCAAAACAGAGGCAACCGGAATAGTCACCGCCTATGCTACCGATAAACTCAGCAAAGGTGACTTACAGAATGGACTATTAGCTGTAGAGGCACTTCTTGATCGTAATGCCTTAGATAACGCGAAAACAGCCCTTGATCTTGTTCCTGCCAATCAGTTAGATAACTCATTTGTCAACTTTTTAAAAGGACGGTTAGCATGGCAGTTTGTCCAAATCAAAGACGCTAGATATAGTGTCGATGATGCCCGGCGTTTTTGGGAAAATGCTGTAAAAACAGAACCCAATTCGCTTTTATATTCTAATGCATTAGGTTTTGCTTACTACGCAGAAGGCAATCTCAATCGTGCCAACGACTCTTGGTTTAAAGCATTGAACGCAGCTGTTAAACAGAATACATCAGCTAGTAATATAGTAGTCAAAGCAAAACAAGAAACTCATGATACTTTAACAGCGTATGCAGGCTTAGCCATTGGATTATACAAAGCTGCACGTAATCAGCCAGATTCTAAACGAGATCAATATCTTAATGAAGCAGTAAAACTGCGGCAAATGGTAGTCAAAGATGATCCTACCAGTTTTCAAAAAAATCAATTAGCTAACAATTGGATGTGGTCAGAAGAAGCAATTAAAGATTGGGAATCTCTTCTACAAATCAAGATTGGATCTCAATAATCTACTAACTTCTCACACCGCACCGCTACTGGCAGCGATCGCATGAGTCTACAGTTAAATAAAGTCCCTAACTTATTTATTTGTCTTGCTATTTTGAGTGGGATAGCTAGCGGTATGCAGCAGATAACTATTGCATCAAGTTTAGCTGTAAATCAAAAGCAAGCAATAACTCCTTCATTAAAGCAAAAGCAAGTGTCAAACCAGCTATTTCGTATTGTCCAGAATGGCAAGTATGGCTTTATGGATGAAACTGGTAAGATAGTTATTAAACCGCAGTTTGATTTAGCCTGGAACTTTATTGATGGTTTGGCACAAATAAAAATTGATGACAATTATGGTTATATTGATCAAAGTGGAAAACAGATAGTTTCACCAAAATTTCGTTTAGCTTTTTCTTTTTCTAACGGCTTAGCATTAGTAGTAGATGACTATAAATATGGCTATATAGATACATCTGGTCAAATAGTTATTCAACCACAGTATGAAGAAGCTTTAGCATTCAAAAATGGATTAGCGGCAGTTAAAATTAATGACCAATGGGGCTATATCAATAAAACTGGCAAGATTGTAATTCAGCCAAAATATCAGCAAGGATTACACTTCAATGAAGGGTTAGCAGCAGTTGAAGTTGATGGGAAATGGGGATATATAAATTCTAGTGGTCAAATAGTTATTCAACCGCGCTTTGATGAAACTATAGGTTTTTCTCAAGGTTTAGCAGCAGTTAAAGTTGCTAATAAATATGGTTATATCGATAAAACTGGCAAGCTTGCTATCCAGCCACAATTTGAGCAAGCCTGGGAATTCAAAGAAGGACTAGCAGTTGTTCAAATTGCTGATAAGTGGGGATACATAGGTTCCAATGGACGAATGATCATTGCACCTAAATTTGAACGAGTAACAGATTTTTCAGAAGGCTTAGCTGCTGTGAAGATTCAAGAAAAGTATGGCTATATTGACTCACGTGGAAAGATGGTAATTGCACCGCAATTTGATTTAGGATTGAGTTTTAAAGATGGGTTGGCATTAGTATATACAGGCGGCAAGGCTGGCTATATTAATAAGCAGGGACAATTTGTTTGGCAGCAGACAAATTGAGCTATATAAGGTTATTTCACGATACACTCGGGTCATCATTAGGTTTAAGCTGACGTAAAATCTGTTGAATTCGTTCTACCTTTTGGGGTTTATTTTGGGCTTTAAAAGCACTCAATGCTTTTTCTAAAGATGCGATCGCTTCATCTCGCTTACCAACTTCCCAAAGCGCTTGAGCTAAATTAGTCAGCGCATCTCCATAATTGGGATTAATTGCTAGTGCTTTATTGTATTCTGCGATCGCTTCTTGCCATTGTTCTTGACTGGCAAAAACAAGTCCCATACCATTGTGTGCAAGCGCGTATTTAGAATCTAAGCGAATTGCTTCTTGATATTGTTTAATTGCCTCGTCTTTTCTCTCCTGACGAAACAAGACATTACCTAACTGATAATAGCCAAAAGCATCTTTGGGATACTTCTTAATTAATTGACGTAAATTCTCTTCTGCACCAGCTAAATCACCTTGGCTAAATAAAGTATTTGCTGTTCTAATTAGTTGCGATCGCTCTTGCTGTCCACTGTCACTGCCGGAGAATTGCGCTAGTATTTGTTCCTGGGTGTGTTGTTTGGTAGTACCAGGATTGCGTACCTGTGCAACAGCAAACTCTGAGGTATTTGTGACGAGCAAAATACCCAGACTCAAGTAACAAGCAGTTTGAGCCAATCTTGGCTGAAAAGAATTTTTTGGCTTCATCACGCACTAAATTTTCTATTATTTAGGATTTATATCCATAT
>NZ_AJLK01000151.1 GCF_000317205.1 Fischerella muscicola PCC 7414
CTATTGCCATTGCTCTCACAGTTGGGTTATCTAATTTCATTAGGATATCTGGTAAGTAATGACATTGTTTGGCAATTACTTCTCGTGCGTAATTTATCAGCCAATACTCAGCTTCTCTTAAAAGAGCTTTTGATTCAAGATTTTGGCACACTTCATAGTAAACCTTAGACATTAAATATGCCCTTTGTTCAAAAACCATCCCATTAGTTCGCAGTTTTAAGTCTGATGGATAATTAATTATCAAATCGGCTAGTTCATCACTGATTTTGGGAAGAGGATATATATTATATTGTTGGGTTTCAGGATGGGATATTTTCACCTGATACCCTAGATTTACAGCATAATTTATAATAAAATCAATATTGTTAGACTCGACAAAATCTCCTATTTGAAAATTTGTTTCTATAAGTAAATATGATGGTGCATGAATAATTTGAAACCTTTTGGGGTTTGGATTTGAATCAGCTAATAGTTCGACGTACATCGCTTATTCTCAAAACTTTCATCAATCTTGTGCGTAAGCGATGTATGTGGTTGAATTACTAAAAAAATAATCCTACCCAAGCTGGATAGGATTATCTTAACTATTGATTAATAGTTCTTGTCTCTGTTGGATTGATTATTTCCTTTAGTAGAGATAGCCCAACTGATTTAAACAGTGCTTCGTTATCATCAGGGCAGCGTTGAATTGTTGTACAAGAAGAGCAGCCGTATTTACAAGGACAATTATCGACTAGAAACTTTGCTTTAATAAAGGCAGTCTCTAAATATTTGATGAGGGTATCGCACATACCTGTACCATGTTCACAAGTATCAAAGAAATAGCCAACTATTTTAGTATTAGACGGCACTTCTACTAACATGAAATCTATATCTCGACTGTTTGCTCCATGTTCGACAAGTGGTAAACTGAGTATAAGGTGATGAGCGAGAGTATGAACGCAAATTTGGGTTTCATTGCTTTCAAATAGTTGTTTCTCCTCATTGGTAATATATTTCTGTTTATTAAGTATCTCTTTTCTGTGATTTTTGACCACAACTGAAAAATATTTTCGTGCATCAGCGTTAATTTCAACCCTAACGCAGAATGTATTGTAGTTAAGAGCAAGTGATTCCTCGTATTTATTTTCCTCCAATAGTTCTACGAATTCTCGTTCAATCAGTTGGATTTTACAAGCAGGGCAAGTTTGTAAGTGTCCAGGTAAATTTAAATTGAAGTTGCGACATCTGTTATTAGTGCAAGTCCATTTTTGTTCCAGCCTGTACAAGTTGTAGCCATAAATTTCTTCTTTGATTTTGGCTGAAACAGGTGTAAATCTAGCAGCCCCTTGGGGAAGATGGATAATTTTGGCTTCCCCGATAATTTTAATTTCCTCGAAATTTAGGCTTCCTTCAGGACGACTAAATAAATTGGTTGCTTCAATTGGCTTGAGAATGGCTTTCCCTTCGGTTAAATTTAGCTCTTGTGATTTATACTGTACGGGGTTGCCATCAAAGTCTTGAGCAAGATATATAGCACCAGGGTAAACTTCTCTTAGTGCAGAAGATGCCGAACTTTCCTCAAACTCTTCTGAGCTATCTTGATTGATATAACTGATGTTTTGGTCAGTGTTGCCTCTAACTTTAATTTTTGAGTGGACATAACCGAGGTTTCGATTAGTTGTCAGTCTTTGATTGTAGCTGAAGATTAGTTGATTATCACCGATTAACTGTCGGGCGATCGCATTACCAGAACTACCAAAATGTCGGGCAATTTGAGCTTGTGTCGGTTTACTTTCTTTGCAACAAGCGAGAATATGCTGCTCCAAAGTTGTTTCATAATTGTGGTTAAAGTTGATAATTTCTGGAGGATCAGATAAAAGGCGTTCTGGGTAATTGGCGTAGTAAGAATCCATAATCGACCTTTTTGACGGAATAAACACCAATAGTCCTGCTTCCTGTCTCCCCGCACGTCCTGCCCTTTGGCGAAAGGCAAGAATTGAGCCGGGGTAACTATGTACGATAGTTGCATCAATAGACCCAATATCTAGACCCGCCTCCAAAGCACTTGTAGATATAATGAACTTGACCTTCCCGCTTTGTATATCTGCAATAATTTTGTTACGCTGATTTGCCTTCATGCTCCCATAAAATGCTGAGATGGTTTCTCCCAGGTGGGGCAGTTGCATCTCGATTAAAGCTTTACGTATGGCATTAGTTAAAACCTTAACTAGTTCCCTACTATCGCAGAAACAAATCCCGACTATGCCTTTACTTACGAGCATGGCTGCGACTTGGGCAGTTTGGTAAAATGTATTATTTCGTGGTTTGAGGCTAATAAAAGTAGTCTCTGAGCGTTTTGCCCCACTTTGGTCAATAATAGCAAGGTTACTTTGTTCTTCTCGATTAGATATCTTCTGGGCAATTTCGCTGCTGTTACTAATTGTTGCAGAAGCGAAGATGTACTGTAATTTTGAAATATCATTGCCGACAGATTCTATCATGAGTTGAGTTCGCCGATTAAGTAGTGCAAAATGCGAACCAAATATGCCTTGGTAAAAATGCATTTCGTCACAGACAATGATTGAAAGTTTTCTGATAGTTTCTCTAAATCCCCAATTTGAGTCAAATTGAAAGTTGTTAAGCTCGTGGTTCCATACATCAGGAGTCACGCATAAAATTGAGGGTTGATTGCTGTAAAGTTGTTTGCGCTCTTGGGGAGGAATATCACCATTAATATTGAGAATTTGGGGGCGAATATTTTCATCTAAGTGGCTAACAAAGGAACGTATTTTCTCTACCTGGTCAAATGCAAGTGCTTTCAAATTAAAGAATACTAAGGCTGATTTACCCTTTAGACACTCGTGAATGATTGGAATGAGAAAAGAGATACTTTTACCACTGCTGGTAGGAGTTTGGAGAATTATATCTTCTCCTTTTTTGTAAGCTTGCCATGCCTTGACTTGATGAGAGTATAGTTGGGTGATTCCTGACTTACTTAAAGCCAGTTTAACTAGAGGGTGAATATCATCTGGGATGGGATAAAGTTTAGCTTCTTGAGCAGGAATTACTTCACAGTTTTGTAGTTTTCCAGATCCATCAAGGATAGCAGCTACCTCTTGGTAGAGAATGCTTTTACCTGTTGGTGCTTGGTTTAGAGGTAATAAATTACCGCTATTTACCTCATGCTCCCAGTCAAAAATAATTTGGTTTAAACTACCCTTTTTAAAGTAAAGGTTTTTCTCAATGATGGCGGCGATATGGATAACACCATGTTCTTTGGAATAAACCTGCTTGTTTGCTTCTAACCATTCAGGCTGGTTCATAAAAAATTACCTACTTGCTGTTTTAGCAGGTAGGCGTTAGTCAAAAGTAGTGGTTTTAATTATTTATTAACTATAGAATCTGATTTTAGTTTCGCTAATTTATAGTGATAACCAATGTTACAATGTTATAACGCAGTTAGGCGTTTATTAAGACTTTATTGAATTGCTAGATTATTTGCTCAACGCGTTTATACTGGAGCAAAATTCATTTGGCTAAATTTTAAAAACGATATAATATCGCTAGTGAATAGCAATTCGTCATTTCAGTATTTTTGAAATTTGATATAAGAGCAAGTTTCTTAGAAAACAGGTTTTTGCTAAGTTTTAAATATATGATATTAGACCTTTGTTAATTATCAGTCACATATAACCACAAAACCGATCATAGTTGTTATCTATTTCTTTGCTATTATGACGCAATGATTTATCTGAAATCTATGTTCAAGTATGGGTTTTAGTGAATGTTTAAATTATTGCCTCTGCTTGTTAGCGTTTATCAATTAACTCTGATATATGGTTTTTCGCTAAGGCTTTAATACCAACTAAATAAGTAATATTAACTTAGTTATCAAGTTGATACCAATTAAGTAGGTATATTTGCTCTAACCATATATAGCCAAACAATAACTTGATAAAAGCTTTAGCTTTGTAATCTATGCGGGTGATTTTCCCTTTACTTAGCCAAAAGTGGTGAATCAGACTTGATTTTTTGTGCAAGCATTCTGTCATAATGTTAGTTACCTTTGCTACAGAATGTAAAATTACATTCATGTATCAATATCAACTAGCAGCCCGTTAGTCATAAACAACACTTGCATGAAAATCAAAAGACGGTATTTTCTCCTGTCAAGCCTAGTAGCAGTTCTAGTCACATCCTGGGGATTATTCCTCAATCCAGCACCAGCAAGCCAGACGCTATTATCTCAAAGGCCAGTTACACTCACCGTATCTGCGGCGGCGGATCTTAACTATGTGTTTAAAGAAATCGGTGCTTTATGGGAGAAAGAGACAGGAAACAAAGTCACCTTTAACTTTGGTTCTACAGGACAACTGGCTCAACAGATTGAACGAGGCGCACCAGTAGATTTATTTGCGGCTGCCAATAAGTCATTTGTGGAAGACCTTGACAAAAAAGGGTTAATAGTATCCAATACCAAAGCCTTATATGGACGGGGACGAATTACTGTGTGGACAAAAGAAGACAGTAAACTCAATCCCAAAGACATTAGAGAGTTAACCAAACCAGAATATAAAAGAGTTGCGATCGCCAATCCGGATCATGCTCCCTACGGTATCGCCGCCAAAGAAGCATTTCAGTCAGTGGGTATCTGGGATGTAATCAAGCCGAAACTGGTACTAGGCGAGAACATCCGCCAAACTCAACAATATGTGGAAACTGGCAACGTTGATGTCGGTATCGTCGCTTTATCTTTAAGCGTCAATAGACCTGGAAAATGGGAATTAATTCCCGAAAATTTACATAAACCCATTGACCAAATGTTAGCCGTAGTCAAAAAGAGCAAGCATCAGACACAAGCTAGACAGTTTGCCCAATATGTTAACGGTCCAAAAGGCAGACCACTAATGAAGAAATATGGCTTTGTTTTACCTGGAGAGGCGGCAAAGTAATGGATTGGTTTCCTTATATATTGTCATTGCAAGTCACAGCCCTAGCTACAGTATTGCTGTTAGTTTTTGGACTGGGACTAGCAATTTTCTTAGCCCGTGTTCGCTTCCCAGGGGAACTAGTGGTATCAACAGTGCTGAACTTGCCCTTGGTACTACCTCCCAGTGTGATCGGTTTCTACCTATTGTTAGCATTAGGTCGTGGTAGTCCGATACTAGAATGGTTCGGTATAGATATTTTATTCACATGGCAAGCAGCAGCGATCGCTAGTGCAATTGTCGCGTTACCTCTAATTGTAGAAGCAGCTAGAGCCGCAATTGTGGATGTCAATCCTGAACTGGAAGCAGCAGCACGTACTCTCGGTGACTCAGAGATACAAGTGCTGTGGCGAGTCACACTACCTTTAGCTCGTTCGGGAATTTTAGCAGGCTTTATTTTAGCAGTCGCCAGAGCTTTAGGTGAATTCGGTGCCACATTGATGGTGGCAGGAAACATCCCCGAACGCACCCAAACATTACCCCTGGCTATTTATGATGCTGTGCAGAACCAAGAGTATGGCAAGGCTAACTTGATGGTACTGGTGATGACCTTTTGGGCATTTCTGTTGTTGTTGTGGGCGCGTAGTCTAGAACAGCGTAGGTAAAAGCGTTTTACTGAGAAAATAATCAAAACTAAGAATGCAACTTTTAGTAGACATTCACAAACAACTAGCCAGTTATCCTCTAGAAGTGAAATTTAATCTAGAGGGGCGAGTCCTGGGAATATTGGGTGGTTCTGGTTCCGGCAAAAGTATGACTTTACGTTGTATCGCGGGGCTAGAGACTCCTAATCGTGGTCGCATTGTCGTTAACGGACGGGTTTTGTTTGACTCCACCAAACGAATTAATCTACCAATTCGCTCACGCCGTGTGGGTATTGTGTTTCAAAACTACGCCCTATTTCCGCATTTGACAGTCGCCCAAAACATTACCTATGGGTTACAAGATTTGTCGGGTGCAGAACGTCAGTGCCGATTGGCAGAACAAATTACCCAGTTACAACTTTTTGGACTAGAGAATCGCTACCCACAGCAGCTATCTGGCGGACAACAGCAGCGCGTAGCTTTAGCGAGAGCTTTAGCAGTAGAACCAGAAGTCTTGTTGTTAGATGAACCTTTTTCGGCTCTTGATACCTACCTGCGACACCAGTTGCAAGAACAACTGATTGAGACACTGAGTAGCTATCAAGGGGTAACGCTATTTGTCACCCATAATTTAGAAGAAGCTTACGAAATTTGTGAACAACTTTTAGTTATATCTGAAGGGCAGGCGATCGCCTACGATAGTAAACAAAGCATTTTCCAACATCCAGCTACTTATACTGTCGCCCAGCTAACTGGTTGTAAAAATTTCTCGCAAACCAGGGCAATTTCCCCCACCCAAATAGAAGCCAAGGACTGGGGCTGTACTCTCAAAGTAATCGAGTCAATTCCTGAATCATTAGCTTATGTGGGAATCCGCGCCCATCATCTCACCTTTACCAATGACCCCAACGCTGAAAATACCTTCCCCTGTTGGTTAGCACACACCAGGGAAACACCCCACAGAATGACACTTTACCTGAAGCTACATAATCCAGCAACTCAATCCAACGATTACCACATCCAAGCGGAAGTATTCAAGGAAAAATGGTCAACTATCAAAGACCACCCTTTCCCTTGGTATGTCAAGTTAGATCCGCTTAATCTATTTTTAATGCAAGTATAAACAACTGCGTCTTGTGTATGAAATTAAACAAAAAACGCTTTTTTACCCTAATTGTGTTGTTTTTAGCAACTCTAGCATTTGCCACAACAACAGCAGTTGCACAGCAAAGAGTATCTTTAACGGTATCATCTGCGATCGCTTTGCGTGAGCCTTTACAAGACATCAAAACAGCATACCAACGTCAACAGCCAAACACCAATATCACTTATAACTTCGGTGCTTCTGGTGCTTTGCAACAGCAGATTGAAAGTGGCGCGTCTGTGGATGTTTTTATCTCCGCAGCCCCAAAACAAATGGATGCGTTAGAAACCAAAGGACTTTTACTAGATAATACTCGCCGCAATTTAGTAACTAACCGCATTGTGTTGATTGTGCCAAAAGCCTCTCAAGGGATTTCTAACCTACAAGACTTGACAAAATCCCAAGTTAAAAGAATTGCCATTGGCAATCCTAAAAGTGTACCCATCGGTCAATATTCCGAAGAAATCTTCAAAAATCTTGGCATGACGGAGAAAATCAAATCTAGACTTGTATTTGGTAACACTGTCCGTCAAGTCTTAGGTTATGTTGCATCGGGCAACGTCGATGCTGGTATAGTTTGGGTCACTGATGCTAAAACATCAGACAAAGTAAAAGTCGTAGAGATGATAGCCGAAAATCTACACTCACCAGCAATTTTTCCGGTCGCGGTTGTGAAAAATAGTCAAAATCCTAATGCGGCTCGTGCTTACGTGCAGTTTTTATTCAGCAACCAAGCCAAAACTATATTTACAAAATACGGATTTCGTATAGCTTCTTGATCACCTACGGTAAGTAAAAATTTTGATGCAATCATAAACACCTAGTTTACTACTGCCATTGCCCTCGCCGTCGCATTAAGAGCAGTAGCTGAGAAATTAAAACCATAACAGGTAACTCAATCAAGGGGCCAATGACTAAAACAAGAGTAATTAAAGGACGATGGGGAAATGCAGAAGCAGCAATTGCTAGAGACAGTGGGGAATTACGAGCCAACGTAGTGCAGCTAAGACAAGCAACCTCTTGGTAGGAAAACTTTAAGTAACGTCCTATCAATTGACCTAAGACAAAATTAACCACGAAGAACAGAACAACAGGGATAAAAAGCTGAAATATTAATTCTGGATGCTGTATGACTACCTTTCCTTGTGAAGCGAAGATGGTAGCGATCGCTAAATTAAGGCAGATTACTTGAAATATTGCCATCTTTGCCACCACACCTTGCCATCTGAGGATGAATTGTCGGGAAATAGTTGCTACCAACAAAGGTAAAAATAATACCCAAAACAAACTCTCAAAAAGTTGAATTAGGTTGATTTCTACCAATGTCCCAGCAAAAAGCAATAGATACACTGGTAGCAAAATAACTTGTAACACTAAATTTAGTGGTAGTAGGGCAGTTGCTAAAGCCACATCTCCACGGGCTACACCTGTAAAAACAAGATACCAATCAGTACAAGGTGTGACCATCAACATAATTAGCCCCACCCTTAAATCGGGGCTATCTTGCAAAAATAGATAACCATTAATCCAAGTGAAGATAGGAGTCCAGAAAAAGTTAATGATCAAGCTTGTTGATGTCACTTTAAAATTCCGTAACCCCCGTCCCAAGCCCTTTAAAGGTATTGGTAGGAAAGTTGCATACAGCATCAAAGCCAATAACGGCACAATTATCTTTGGGGCTATATTCGCAAACCATCCTATCTGAGCTAATGCCAATCCCACAAAAACTGAAAGCATTACTAAAAATGGCTGCACCTTATCAAATAATGGCATTACTCTACTTTGGAGCTAATTACAGCTAATAGTAAAAAGATATCACTCAATCACGGCTACAACCTCGCCAGTAAAGAGGCTGTTCGTAAAAATAAGCACACTTAAGCAACGTAATAACTATGGCACAGGGTACATCTAATAAATCTGCTCTCAAATTTGTAGTGATCTTAGGTATAGTTAGCCTTTGTGCAGATGCTACCTATGAGGGTGCAAGAAGCATTACAGGCGCGTATTTAGGAGTTTTAGGGGCTAGTGGTTTTGTAGTTGGACTAGTAGCAGGTTTAGGAGAATTAATCGGCTATTGTTTTCGTCTTTTTATTGGCTATCTCAGTGACCAAACCCGTAAATATTGGCGAATTACCACCATTGGTTATGCACTCAACACCGCAGTTGTACCACTCTTAGCCTTAGCGGGAACTTGGCAAGTTGCGGCTTTGTTGATGATTGGTGAACGCACAGGCAAAGCAATTCGCACTCCACCTAGAGATGCGCTGCTGTCCCATGCGGCTTTGAGACTGGGAGGGGGTTTCGGATTTGGGCTACATGAAGCACTTGACCAAATTGGTGCAGTGATGGGGCCACTGGCTGTAGCGGCTGTAGTTTATTATCAAGGCGGGTATCGAGGTGGTTTTGCAATTCTGATCGTACCTGCTGTAGTTGGGATGATTGTGCTTTTGGTAGGACAGAGGATTTACCCAAATCCCCGTGATTTTGAACACCAAACCCCTACATTAGCGGACAAAGGACTACCTCGAAGATTCTGGATTTATTTAGGGGCTGTAGCATTTATGGCTGCGGGTTTTGCTGATTTCCCCTTAATTGCCTATCACTTTCAAACAACTGCGCTCGCCACAGGCAATACAATTCCCTTATTGTATGCTTTGGCAATGGGGGTAGATGGCATTGCTGCACTGGTATTTGGACGTTTATTTGACCGTTTTGGTATATCTATCTTAATTGTTGCAGCTGTTTTATCTTCCATGTTCGCACCCCTAGTCTTTCTCGGCAACATCAATCTAGCAGTATTAGGAATGGTGTTGTGGGGAATAGGCATGGGAGCGCAAGAATCAATTTTAAAAGCCGCAGTTGCCGCAATGATACCAATTGAAAAACGTGGCTCTGCTTTTGGCATATTTAACACTGGCTACGGTATATCTTGGTTTCTAGGTAGTGCTTTGATGGGAATTTTATACGATAGGTCAGTGAATACTCTAATTCTTTTCTCAGCGATCATTCAGCTTGCTGCTATTCCGATTCTGCTGTTTGTTAATAGGAGTGGATCGAGAAATTAAAATCATTGCTAATATTTTCGTATAAAATCTAACCATGATTGTGGTTTTTTAGTATTGCATTGGTACTGCGATCGCTAGTATAAATTGGGAATCAGAATCAGCGATCGCGTAGCGACTCCCCTAGAGTATTGCTTTCGTTAACTCGACTAAAAATCGAAATTTTACCTAAAATACTAGTTTGATTTACCCTGATTATATAATTTCAAAAAGACAATAACCAAGATGTGGTGAAACAAGAAGTTCTTCGTAATAACTTAAAACAAATTAGAACCCGCTTGGGGATGAACCAGCAGGATTTGGCTAACTTAGCTGGGGTGACTCGTCAAACTATTAGCGGCGTAGAGTCAGGACAATATGCTCCCTCAACCACAATTTCCTTACGTTTGGCGAAAGCTCTTGGCTGTCACGTCGAAGACCTGTTTTGGTTAGAGGAAGATTTACCAGAAATGGCAGCTGTGCCTGCTCAAAACTTACCAGTAGGACAGGACTTGCGCGTAATTTTGGCACGGGTAGGGGGACAATGGGTGGCACATCCTCTGATTGGCAAAGATGCCTTTCGGACTGAGATGATTCCTGCTGATGGTGCAGCAAATCGCTTGTCTTTAATGGATACTGTTCTGGTCAAACTTTTAGATGACCCCAAAAAGTTGTACAACACCGTAGTTTTGGCTGGTTGCTCCCCTGCACTCTCTCTATGGGCAAGAGCCGCCGAACGCTGGCATCCAGAATTACGGGTACACCTGACTTTCGCTAACAGTATGATCGCCTTAGAACGCTTATACCGGGGTGAAGTTCACATTGCGGGGATGCACCTATACTGTCCGCAGACAGGGGAGCATAATACGCCTTTTGTGCATCGTGTATTAAAAGATAAAGCAGCAGTGCTGATTAACCTTGGTGTTTGGGAAGAAGGACTTTTAGTACAACAGGGGAATCCCAAGCAATTAAAAACCATTGCTGACTTAGCACAACCCGGAGTGACGATAGTTAACCGCGAACAGGGTTCTGGTAGCCGGGAGTTACTAGAGAGGAAGCTTCAAGAGGAAAAAATATCTTTTACTGCTGTACAAGGATTTGATCACATCGTCAATGGTCATCAAGATGTAGCATTAGCTGTAGCTACAGGAAAAGCAGATGCAGGTGTGAGTTCAGCATCTATCGCTACTGCTTTTGGACTAGAATTTATTCCCTTACATCAGTCACGATACGACTTGGTAATTCTCAAGCAATATTTGGAAGAAGCACCTGTACAACAACTACTCAGTACTTTGGGACATCGACAGGTGATTTCACAGCTGCAAGCACTCGGTGGTTATGATACCAACTTGACTGGCGAGGTTGTAGCCACAGTAGAGGCTGCTACTAATGGTAAGCACAATTAGTAAGATAAATTTTCTACATTCGCTTGAACTGCTGGTGAGTATTGGTGTTTGGTGTCAATATTGAAAAACCACTATGACAAATTTAAATCAACAACAGCAGGCTGAATTAATTATCCAGCAAGCTTCCAAAGAAAATTTTACTGATAGCGAGACAGCTATTTACGATGACTTTATTCTGGAAGCGGGGGTAAAAAATCCAGCTAAGATGACTGAGGCTACTGCTGATGCTTTGATTCGATACCTTAATGGCTGCGAAGCATCTAACGAGTTTGTTGCTAATGTAGTTAATCGCCTCGCGCAAGTTGCCCCTGCTCATATCATGACCAAGATTCTTCTCAGCGATAATGATGGTGATGGTGTGCCTTTATACCAAGAACTCAAACTTGGTACAAAGGCTACTGTATTTAATACTCCGTCAGAAATAGTTGCTGCACAGCAAAAGCAATATCAGTTTTTTCCTATTCAGAACAGCGATATGGAATTGTAAGTTTAAGCCACCAATAAATTTTGACAGCGATCGCACTACTCCCAGCCTAAATAATCAGGCGATTCCCCTGTAACTTTAACTTTGGAAAATTACGCCAGTATCGTTATCTTCATCCCAAAACCACCAACCTTGAGATAATTCACAAAGAACGCGCATTAGTGCTAATTGTTGATGTGTGATTTCCCCACTACCGTAGCTGACGTTACTAGTGCCGTCCCATGATTTAAGAATTAATTCTAAATTGTATCCATTGCCCATAATCCAACTGGCGTAGAAGCAGTCTTTGGATATTTCTTCCATAATGGCCAGTAGTTCGAGTGCGGCATCAGGATTGGGTGATTTCATGGCTTCAAGTGCAAGGCGGAGGTTTTCTTCTCTGTCTGCAATAAACTCTGAAAAAGCTGCTCTATTTGATGGTAAATTGTCCTTTTCAAGTGTGATTAATTTTCCATTTACAATCTTGACTGGAGTTATATTTGAGTAGTCAGTTTGGTCATCTTCACTTGTCTTTTCTTTTATAGCTAAAGGATGCCAATGGATACGTTCAATTTTATTAGTCTGAGGATTTTTCCATGCCCAGAATAGTTTGTGAGATGCAGCACCCTTAACTGTAAGATAAGTTCTTTTATGTCGAATGGGATAGTCTACACCTTCTTCTTTTTTCGCTTGTAAAAATGCTTCTATTGACGGATATTCTTCATTGGGATAAGCCATTATACGTGGTGCTATCGCATGTGTGTAACCTGATATGCTGCTATCACCATTTTTACATGGTAACAAATTCCATTTTTCGTTTATTGGATTCTGTATCCAAAACTCAACTGATATTGTCTGTACAAACTGATCTAAAATCTGAACTACACAAGGATAGTAAAGTGTGAGTTGTTGGTTGCTATTAGTCATTATTATTCCATCCATTCGATAGGGGATATGGTTTCCTTTTTGGCGGGAAGTATTTTGACTTCATAGCCATAAAGAATTAATTCGTGCAAAGTTGCTAGTAGTTGCTTGAGTGATATACTGTCCCATTGGCTGCACTCTAATATATGTTTCAATACCTGAGCGGGAGCATTAACTACCCAAAGACTATGAATTCTTTTGTTCCTAAATCCAGCACATAATTGAACAATTGGTTGTAACTCAACTGTTATTTTTGGTATATGAATAATTGCTGAACTTATAGGGATTACTGGTTTATCTTCTAAATTTTTAGATTGTGAAAAATAGGGGTCACTGTACCATTGTCCGTCGATTTGGTATGCAATCATTAGGTATGGCAATGCTTTAATCGCATTTATAGTTCCCCATCTAGCAGTTTGTCCTGCATGAAACCAGATATAAGAGCCGTTGTGTATTATCATGTGCAAGTTTTATAATTTTGACTTGAGGCTTTGCTTGTTCAGCTAATTGATAACTTCGTCTGTGGTAGAAAGTTTAGTTACTTTGTCTACTGAACAATGATTTCGTATTTGTATGGATACGTGGTTTCAAATTGCAAATATTATTCATTGCAGTAAACTTTATACTCAGCTACAACACTTTAGATATTAGTGATTATTTCCTAAATTACTAATCATCAATGTCTACCTTGCTGATGTGTGTAACAATTGTGGTAATTAATCTACTATCAATTTGATGTGCTTTTTAAAACTAAATGCTTGCTATAAAATAAAAAGTGCGCCTTTTTAATTCGATGGCGCACTTTTATTAAAAATAAATTGATAGTTAAACGTGGTGAAGGATAATATTTATTGCGTCTTGAGTGCTAATTTTATATTGTGTAGCAAGTTTATTCATGTTGGCTTCACCATTTGCATGATCTTTGATGATTGCTCGAACAATGTTTGGTGAAACATTAATCTCACTATTGCTAACGACTGGTTTAGGTAAAGTTTGAGAAATAAAGAATTCTTTTCTTCTTAATACATGTATTTGACGATAATGTTCTTTTCTGGGTATCCACAGACAATTACCAGGGGCAAAGTCACTCTCTTGATCAATACGAGATATAACTGTTCCTTCCGGTGCTAATCCCATATCTTTTAGAAATTGGGTAAAGTTATCACGCCAGGATGCATCAACTTCAATTCCGCACCCGCCATGATATTTGTACTGATGGTGGTTCTTGTTATAGCAGATGCGCTTGATGTGTAACCAGGAGTTATACTCGTGGCTTTTGCAGTGACCGTGGATAGTTTTATCGGTCTTGAGGCTGTCCCGTTGCAAACATCCGCAACTTTGCGTAAGCCCTCTTTTTAAGCTATTTTTACTAACATATTTTTGGGTTCCGCATCTGCATAAGGTAAGGAGGAGTAGTTCACCTCTTTTCCCCTTAACTTCTACATCAGATATCACTGTTAGTCTCCCAAAATTTGCACCAACTGGGATAGATTCTTTTCTTTTCTTACAACCACAGTTAGTAGAGCGACCATTGGTGAGAGTGTGACTGTAGACAAGTTTTTGAATTCCACAATCACACTGACATAATACTTGCTTTCCTTGTTTTTCTAATACAGTCCAACTACCGAATTTTCCACTTATATTAATTACTCGCTTTGTAGTCTCCATAAATTATTTTGGTGTTATTACTGCTGGGTCAAATATTCAAAACAAGCTGTTTTTCTTGCTCCAGTTTCTTCTTTATCCAAGCAAGTTGCTGTCCAATGGCTAGGTGCTGCATGGGTACTTTTGTATCGTATCCCTTCGCTTGTAAAATGGGTGTTACCTCCTGTCTGTAAAGCTTGCCCGTCAAGAATACAAACTCTATTTCCAAAGGCGCAACTTGTATGAGTTTTTCTGCTACTTGTTGCGCCCATAGTATACGTTCCTGATGTGATAAGGAATAGGGGGATTTATCGTAGGGCTTGATGATTGTTTCTGGGTTAAGAACTTGATGTAAAGGTGACAGGATATACCATCTTGATTCTTTTTCTTCTACGTAGCGACGGCAAGCTTGAAAGTGCTGCGAACAATATAAGTCTTTGGCGGCAGCAGAGTAAGGAAGCTGCTTGCCACATCCAGCAACCAGGTAGATTTTTTCCTTGGGAATGAATTTTCTGTAAGTGCCGATCGCCAGATTGAGGTTGTGGACGATTCTTCCCATAGTAGGCGTCCGTCCTTTGTTTGTTAGCCGAGGGTCAATCCTATGTCGGTGGAGAACCCTGCAAACATGACAGTTGCACTTTGGCGTGCAGTAGGCTGGCATCCGAATTAATTTTTCCTCATGACTGACGAACATCCCACCGCCTAGCCCTTCTCGGATAAAAGTTGAACCATCAAAGGATAATCCCATCTGAGTAAAAGCTTTGGCATACTGGGGCGAACATAGTCCAAAAACGTGTAGATGAACATTTGGCTCGTGCGATACTCCTGTGGAGTCGCTGTGCGATCGCGAAACGCTCGCCTTGTCCTGTCGGACACGCTTCGCGAACGGCGATACTCGTTCCGAGTGACTTCGTGAACGCACAACCTCAGTGATTGTTTTGATAATGTGCAAGTTAGTTGAATACTCCCTCGCCTGGGAAACAAGCCCACCGATACCGAGATGGCGGTATCCTAGTCCCAGAAGATATTTAGCTACTTCAAGGCGTTCACTAAGAGACTGCCCGTGGATGACTGCTAGGGGGATTCTATTAGGAAGATAACTTTTAGCAAGTTGGATAAATGTTTTTGCTTGTTGAAGGTTATATTCTTGCCGTTCTCTAATATTTTTTCCTACAAGTAAATGGTCAGGACAAACAATAATATCGCCAACTTTTGAACGTTCTCGATATCTATGAATAGACCAATGAGCATCAACATATTTACCGTTGAGAGTAGGAATATCTTGGTCACGGTAGTTAAACGACCCACAGTCATGAATAATCAGACTATCTGGAACAATTTCTGCTTTTGTAGCGAGTGAGTATAGCCAGCCCGCAGGTTGATATTCAAGCAACTGCCAAATCGGGATTTTTTCACCCTTGATTTTGAGAAAATCACTCTTACCCAATACTGGATAGAAACATAATTTCATAATATTTAAACAAGCAAATTTTGAATTTTAATCGTTAAATTAACCCTCTGCTTGGAGAGGGCTAATTGTTCGATTACTTTCTGTATTTATTTGCAATACTTAGAAGATACTGCCGCCAACGATTAGAGATTTTAGTAGCAAGAGTTATAATATCACTTGCTGCAATTTCTTCTGCTTCAGTTTCAAAAGCATCATCAAAGTGAATCTTGGCGTGATACTCCTTGCCATCAAAGTAAATATTGAAGCTAGGGTTAAGTTGAAAATCTTGAATCATCTTTTTATCCTTCCTGGGGAAGATATAAACACTTATTCTGTTCTGCTAGTCTATTTGTTTCATAATTATCAAGAATCATTTTCTTAAATTCTTTCCTTGTTGCTCGCAAGTCGCGGAATATTTTGTTAGTAGGATAGAAGAATACCGACTGTTGACGACTGTAAAACCAGACTAGTTGATTGATACGATAGGTGTCATTGCTATCAAGCAGAACATAACTAATTTGTTGGTAAAAATTTTCTAAAGAAAAGGGACGCTTCTTGGCAGTTGTTCGTACATCAATAAGAGTATTTCCAGCGATTATCTGGCAATCAGCACCTCCAAGATATTCACTTAAAGGGTATGAAGCATTGCAGGTGATATTTCCACTTACTTGATTAGCTACAGTTTGCCAAGTACCGGCTAAAATACCAATAATTTGAGATGTATCTTGAATACTAGGAAGCCATTTTTTGAAATATTGTGGTTCAAGTTGAAGGGTTTTTTCTCCTTGTAGAAAGGGTTGAATAATTTCATGTATGTTACGGCTACGTGCATAATTCTCTAATGCACCCAGCAGCATACACTTTAGAGCTTCTTCTTCAAGGGAAGTTGAATTTGTAATGCAATAGTCGAAAGCATATTCTATTTTGAGGACTTTGGCTCCAACCTGAGCAAGACAATTAGTAAACCATCTTTTATCTTCATAGATGCTTCCTAGATACTTAGCAAGTGCTTTGGCGATCGCATTTCCTACCAATGGAAAATCTACACCATCAACTGGTCTGATAATTTCTTGATTTTCTAATAGTTGATTATGGCTAGTAATCATTTTAATAACTGTCTGGTTTAGTCTAGAGTCAAACCATGCCCTTATAGGTGAATTTCTATTTTTTAATTCAGATGTTAAGCTCACTTTTTGATTTTTCGCTTGAAATACTACATTGAGTATCTGCGTGAGCTTTGCGTAGTAATTTTTAATTAAATTGTGTTATTTAAAATAATTAACTGAGCCTTTAAATAAATAAAAAGATTGTTGAATTTGAAATTTGCAACTGAAGTAAATTTGCCTAACTTCTAAACCCAAGTTTTTATATTGTCAATGCTACTTTGCAAACTTGGTGACGGGTAATTTATAGTTCAATTTCTCTTGACTTGGTTTTAGGTGCAGCAGCAGCGACAGTTTGCTTTTGAGGGGAGGGTATGCGTTCAGTAGGGGTATATTGCTGCCGAATTTCTTCTCCTCGCCATACTTGTAAGTCATTCATAATATCTTTAAGCGGAACAAAATCGACGACTGTTTCTCCTTGCTTTTGTGCCTCAGTTGCTTTGTAGGTCATAATCTTGAAGTACATCTCTCGCTGGTCGGCAATTGGTAACTTGCCGTTGTTCTCATTTATCCGTTGTAGAATTTCTTCATTGCCTTGATTCATTGCCCCTCCCCAGTCAGGGCCACCATGCTTGACCATATTTGCCCATTCCTCAGCGATGTAAGGGTGAACTGTGACAGGCAAATCGCCAACTGCTTGTATTACTCGTTTTTTGGGTGTATCTGCGTTTGTGGAAGTAGATTGTTCGTTACCAAAGATTTGTTCCAAGTTGAGTTTGCTGGCGTTTTGGGCAATAAACTTAATTTGGTTGATATCGTACTCAGAGATGTTCATCTTGCTGACTTCTTTGGTAATGCCAGCTTCGGTTTTAGTTAGGTCAAACCGGACAAGTTCCTGAGTACTTTTTTCTTCAGTAGTTTTAAATAATTGCAAGCTGGCTCGATTTTTTTCGGGGTTGCGCGATCGCTTGATGGTAAATTCACCTATTGTAAGTTCTTCCTTATCAGCCTGGATGAGGACATTATTCAGGGTGTGCAACATCTCATTTTGTTTAAATACTTCCAGCGTTTTAATCGTGCCGGCAGGTGCAAGACTTCCCAAGCTGTTTGCTACATCACGGATATCGGCAGTGTTGAGGTCAGGTAGCTTGCCATTGTCGCCTAAGTATTCTGCCACAATGAGAAACTCCTGACGTTCAACAGGTAACATCTCTGTAGGCTTTTTCGTGATTTTGGGTTCCTCTTTTTTGTTGAGTTTAAAATCCATCAAAGAGTTCTCCCACCCAAATAATTCATCACTGCGGCGGTGAATGCTAAGAGTGTCTGCCTGTTGGCGAATCACATATGTATCGCTACGGTAAATACGTGAACCATCTTGTTCAAGAGTGCCGTATTTTTTTAACATTGCGATCGCAGTTTCAGCAATGTCTTTATTTTCCCCCTTGTAACGTTCCTCTCGCGCTTGTTTATCATTAATTTGATAAATAGGTACTTCAACCTGACGCGCCCACTGTTGTGCTGCTGGCTCTACATCTTGAGAATTAGCTACTTCTTGATAGGTAAATTCAGTTGCATATTTTTTTCGATTATTAGTTGCTTGTTCCTCTGGCTCTTGTGCAAAAAAATGATTGGGAGTTACATTTTTATTTACCTCCTCTTCAGCTTGATTTTGAGATTGATAGTTACTAGTAACTATCCGTCGAATTTGAATAGTTTCTTCGGACTGTGCGATTTCTTCTTGAAGATTATTGACGACATCATCTTCAAACCTGTTATCTACCTCTATTTCAACAGATAAGTTGATTTCTTGATTTATAGACGAACTGTTTTCGCTGTTTTCATCTTCTATGAATTGCTGTGAAGTATTTGATTCGACTGCTTGAATGTTTGTTTCAGATTGTTCGCTAAGTGTCTGCTCTACTGCTTCAGAATAGTTTTTGACTACAGGAGATTGATAATAATCTATATCTGGTGGGGAGTCAAAGTCGGGTGGATTACTAATATCGATATCATCTAGAAAACCTACCGCAGCTTCCTCTTCTTCGTAACACAACTTAACTGGTGTGGTTACAATTTCAGAATTTAATGGTTGATTATCCTCGTTCAGTGTTACTGATAAATTATTTACTGGTGGAGTTACTTCTGTGACATCTGAGTTTCCATTATCAAATAATAACTCTTTTGTATCTTTATGATTGTTAATAGTGTCAGCAGATGGAGATAGTAGCTTAACTAATGGTTCACTTGCCACATCTATTATTTCATCTGGAGTAAGTATTTCAGTGATCAGATTAGTTGTACATTTACCTTCGCTATTTTGTTCGTAGATAACGATTTGTTTTTCTGAACCATCTGACTCTAGATAAGCTGTAATTTTCAGAGTATTATCACTTGTTTGCTGATAATCACTATTGAAATTGGGTACATCCTCTACTAATCTTGCAGCAATTGTTTGTGCTTGATAGTCAGTAAAAGGTTCAGTTTCTATTGTGTATTGACCTTCTATCAATAAATCGGGCATTAACACAATATTAGTTTCTTGATTGCTTTTTATACTTTGGCTGGTTAAATCTACCTTTTCCCATTTATATGCACCAGGGGTAGATTCATCAGGTACAAGATTGTAGATATCTTTGCCAACTTCAACTGCAATTTTACTTGCTTCTTGAGCTTCTTTGAGTTTTTCGAGAATTACTTTAGTTATCTTAGTAAGTACATTGATGAGGCTTTTACTTAATTCTCGGCTTGTTTGAATTGCAGTATCGGCTGTACTTAAATATGATTCATTAATTTGAGTGTGCCTAGAGTCAAACATATATTAAATGTGGTGAAAATAATCTATAAATTCAAACAGTCTGACTGTGCTTTATAAAAACCAGTTGGTCATTAAACTTAAAGTTTTCAGAAAAAGCTCTTGTACGCATCAACAGGCAAAGGTGCATTGCCCGCTTGTACGGGTGCTTGTGGGATAGGGAACTTCCGATCTACTTCCTTGACTCGTAAATCTAAATCTTCCTGTGTGGGTTTTTTCTGGGTACTTTTCCTAGCAAGCTCTTTGATGAGTTTATCCCAGCGAGCGTCATTGTCTTGTTCTAATCCAATGATATATTTGGGTATTTTGATGTTTTTTAATAGTGGTACTGAACCCTCATTTTTATTACTATAAGCTGGGTTGATAAATAGACATTTACCAGGTGGTAATTTGAGGAATTGGGCTGGCTCGAATAGCTTGCGAGTCCGTTCTTGTTCGCTGATAGATGTGCTGGCTTTACCCCCTCCCGTTGAGCGAGATTTTTGTTTATATTTAATTTCCTCTTCACCTAAATATGCAGAAAATAATCGTGCTGATTCTTCTTCACCAGGATTAAAAACAAATTTTGTACCGCACGCGCCAAGGATAGCTTTAGAGATTTCTTTACCATAAATCTTTTCAAGCTGACCCATATTTTGCCAACCCAGGATACCGCAGAATCCTTCGGAACGAGATTCGTTAAGCCATCTAAATAAATCTGGAAGGAAGATACTTGGCAACTCGTCAAGACACACCACTAATGGGCCGTCTTCCTTGCGTTTTTTGGCAATACTGCGGGAAACTACCATGTGAAGAATACTGGTCATTAGGGGGCTGACAGCATCGCGGCGTTCGCGGTCTAACCCGAAGATAATCATCTGTTTGCGTTTTACCTCCAGGGGCAAGGTTGTTTTACCGACAAAGCATCCTAATGTACCCCTTGCCATGAACCGAGTGAACATCAATGAAGCACTACCAGCAATACCCGCTATAGTTTTCTCTGAGCCAGCCGAGCTAAATAATTGACCAAAAGCTATTCTAATCCAAGGGTTTAGTTCGGCTGCCATCAAGCGTTCGACCATCTTCTCGCTAGAAAGTATTGCCGCAGCCGTCATAATATCAGCGCGATGGCTATGCCCGCCGGAGGCATCGCCAAACTCTTTAGTTAGCATTAAAATAGCCTGGGTCAACTGGTCGCCGGCGGGGCCAAAGAAGGCATCCTCAGACGCATTACCTAACAGGCGGAAGTTTTTGTTAATTACCGTAGCTAACTGCCGTGCGGTTTCAGCATCGCTACTGTCGCGCAAGAAATCGATTGGGTTACATACCTCTGATTCGGGAAATCCCGGTGCAAAGATATGTACGTCATACCCCTTAGATTTGGCATAACTGGCGATTTTGGCTTGACTGGCATACTTAAAATCGTATAATACTATACCAAAACCTTGGTCAATTGCAGAGTAAATCATCGGGTTGATAGCCGAGAATGATTTACCACTACCAGGTGCGCCAATTACAGCAGTTCCCCGTTGGACATCGGGTACATAAACTGGAACTCCGCCACCCCCCTTGGGTAGTTTTTGACCCTTGTATTTGTGTACTCCAATATATAAACTGGCACTATCACATTTAGGAGCGACGATTTGCTTGAGGGCTTTTTTCTTAGCTTGGGCGGTTTCCTTTGCTCCACCCCAATAGCTAGTAGCAAGCTTGCCTTTTTTACCATTACTAAAAAGCTGTAAAAGCAATAATAAGCCAATTCCCCCGGCCAGTGCCAAACCTTGAGGTGACATGAACTTATCTGTATACTTACTAAAGTCAGTATTGCTATTTTTATGAGCAGCTTTTACTTCTCTAACTGTCTTAGTTGTAGCAGTTGCAAACAGATAATTATTCATATTAATCTGTATTAATTGTATGAGGAAATCGAAGAAATATGCGGTGAAGTGAAGTTGCATATTTCTTCATTAGTTATTTGGTGTGTCCTCTCAAGTCAAAAGTTAAAGAGGATAAATTCTTCTATGATTGCCTTTTTACTTGTTAATTTTTAGGTACGGTGAGGGGTGTACCAAGGATAATTGGGTCTATCTCGCGGTAGGTGAAGAAGGGAACTGGGCCAATGAAGTAAGGCGAGCAACCCAAATCAACCCATCCCCGCTTGCAGATACGGAAGAACATCGCGGTGGTGATACTGCCGTCCGCTTCGTTAATATCCCAGATGACTTGTTTAAATGATTTCCCAAAGGGGTGGCGACCTGTAGGTTCTTTTCCACCGTTGAGGCTGCCCAAGATGCCAAATCCGCCTTTAACTTTTTGGTCTTTGCCGGACATCCATTGTGCGCCAGTCACAATATCGCTTCCCGAAACTTCGATGTGACCACAGGTTTTCTCGCACGGGACATTAAACCCAGCTTGGTAACTACCACTTATTGACTTCCAACGTCCACTTTCAAGGGAACCGAGGGGTAAGTCTACTTTGCCGATAAAGCTAACATCGGGGATGGGAACACTGGGGAACCGATCGAACGGTACATCAGCTAATCCCGGAACCTTACCAATTGTTGTGTTTTGCCAGTTAGTAAAGTCTTTTAGCTGTGCATCCTGAATACCAGGGATGCTGGTTAGTTTATATTTATCAAGTTTGACATACTCACCAAGTTCCACTTCTCCCAGTTGGGGATAATTGTCCAGCACCTCACCAACAGTTTGGTAGCCTGCGGTGCTGCCCGTTACTTTGGTTACTAGTTCTTCAATTGGTGGGATGGCTCCGACTTCTGAATCTTCTAAATTAGGAATTGCTTCGGCGAGGTCTTCAAGTGTTTGCCAATCGAGTGTTTCAAAATCTGACAGTTTGAGATTTTTGAGTTGAATGCCCGTGATGTCAGCGATATCTTCAAGGGTGAAATCTTCAATATTGAACTCAGTTGCTTCAAAATCACCCAGTTCCATGACTTCAGCAAGGCTTTGCCCAGCACTCCAGGTGCGTGTCTCCTTCATACCAGGGTTTTTGATATTAGGGAATTCGACACTGCCAGCACCGCCAAATTTCATGTTTCTGAACGTGATACTGCTCCAATCGGGAGTAGGTGCGCCATTGACATATTTAGTTGCAACGGGCTGTGGTTGTTTGGTTTGTTTTGTCTTATCTATCGAAGTGTTCAAATTTGAATACTTCGATGAAACTGTTTGAGCTACAGCTTTATCGCCGAATAAGAGACTGCCGATATTATAGCTACCTCCATATCGGATTAACCCATGTAGAGCAAGTCCAGCAATAAGTCCTGCAACCATTAGGTAGCGTAATTTATTAAATTTTTCCATCCGATACTCAAGCCCTCGGTTGGTTTTGTTGTGAGTGCTTTCCTGGCTTGCAGCTCTCACTGGTACAATCGCAGTGACCTCTGCTGTAGTATCTAAAATTTGGTTGTTAGTGGCCAGATGTTCGTTATACATCACTATTTATTTAAAACTTGATTTACCTAGATTTGTTGTTGTGAGAGGGTTATTGCGCTGTGGTGGTATTTCTAATAAGCGCTTTCCACCCAACAGCATGAGTTTTTCAACCAATTGCATTGATACTCCAGTGGTGCTGGCGGCGACGACAAGTTCCTCTCCTTGCGATCGCAACTCCACAAGTTGGTTCAGACGCTTCCAAAGCTTGCTGTCTGTCGTAACCCACTGGTTTTTTAAGGCAACTTGCATTCCTTTGGCGATATGTCTGCTATCAGATAATGCGGTGTAACTAACCTTTGGTTTTACTTGTTCAGGTTTGCTGGGAGTGTCGCCAATAATTTCAATTTGACTGTACTCTGGTGTGCCACTGCCCGCTACAATCCGGAAGTGATAGCTTTTCCTTGTTGAACCAGATTCGGTAATCACCGTCATGTGCGCCCCGTAAGGAGCTTGTGGTAAACCGGGGATTTTGACTGTCTCAATGCGGCGAATGTGAATTAGTCCAGCACCCGTGCTGCTTCCAGAACACTTACCCAAACCTTCAAGACATCCGTCTACATCAAAAACAAACCTAGATGGGTCATCCAGCCAGATTTTCTTGATAATTTCTCTAGTGTTGTAGAACGATATTGATACCCCATGTCCAGGCCAGACCTTAACTGTCTGCAATTGGGCATTTTCCCCTGACACCTGAGAGGCTGCAACTTGACGGATAGTATTTGCTAGTACAAGTTGGTTTGGTGCAAGCACGGAGGTGATGGTGAGGCATCCGCTAAAGGCGATCGCCCAAGGCATCCTTAAACTAAAATCTGCTATATCTCTTAGTTTCACAGCTTGATTGACCTATCGACTTTGATTGTGATTTTGGTGTCTTTAGGCACATACCAAACATTGGGACGGCGGTTGATTTCGTCAGTAGCACGTTCTGTACGCTTGCTGACTGTTTCGCCAAGTTTACCAAAGGCACCTTCAAGGAAAGCAGCTGCCAGGTTGCGGTTGTTATTGCGGCTGCGAGTTCTTGTCCCACCTAAAGGCAAATCTTCTGTGACTTCTTCATCCGGCTGGTTGATAATTTCCCCTACCTTGGCAAGACCAGCTATAGTTCCCAAAGTGGCATCATATTTGGCAATTTCAGATCCCTTGTCGTCGTAGGGTCTGGCGATTAGGGGTGAACCCGCCTCTCCCAAAACCGATATCGTTCCAGGTGATAGAGGATATTCTGTACCGTCTTTGAGGATGGCCGTGACTTCGGCACGCACACCTGATGTGCTATCAACCGAAATCATAGCGATAGTTACCTGTGTTCCTGCGGGAATCGCTATTTCCCCAGTATTACTGTAAAGCGGCTCGTCCAACCGGGCGACAAACCGTAATGTATTTGTCTGTTCTTGGGAACGACTGTTATTACTGGTTTGGGGCATAACGAGCGGAGTTACCAAGGTTGCACTTGCAAACGAACCGACAACTAAATACTGTGGTTGTATTTCTTGGAGTATCTGCGCTTCTTCTGGCAGGTAGTTATTTGCAACTTGCTCAACTTGCAGAGTAGAGTTGTTTTCTTTATTACTAGCAAAACTGGATTCTACGGTCTTTTCTTTGTCAAGTTCTGAGCTGGTTTGTGGCTCTTTTAGCGAGAAGCTATAAATAACTGGCACGGCTGGATTGTTATCTTTGTCATCAGTATTGCCATACTCAGGAGTACTGTCATTTGTGGTTACAGGTTGCCAACGCGGGCGCAGTTCTTCAACTTGATTAGGAGTATTGGTAACTGTTTCGGTATTCTCGTTGCGTCGGCTACGGCGACGACGGGAGCGATCGCTATTTTGTTCTGCTGGGCGTAATGTTTCTTCAGTTTTAGCTGTAACTTCTTGTACTGTTGTGTTTGTAGGTTCACTGACAGTGGTACTGGCTAGCATATACTCAACTCGACCAACTGAACCCAGGTTACGCAGGCGTTCGAGTTCGGCTATTGGATCTTTGGCGACACTCTGGTTGCTGGCAACTGTTTGTTTGGCAAATTTTGGCAGAGGAGCGCTAGGACGCAGAGGTGGTATTGGCTGTGAAGCCACTACTCTACGTGTTGGTCTAACAGGTTCGGGTGTTACTTCCCGGTATACACGTCTTCTGGAAGTAGGGGTAGTTTCTTGAGCAACTACCCTTCGTTGTCGAATAGAACGGGTTTTCTCTTGGTTTTTGGCTTGTTCTCCTTCAGTAGCTTCTTTTTTCTCCTCTTTGTTTTCCGTATTAGCTTGACCATTTAGGGCATCCAGTTCTTCCTGTTGCTTGGCGAGGGCAAGCTTCGCATAAACATCGCCTTCTTTTTTCTCAGATGCGGCAACCGTGGGAGTTGGAGTAGTAGTTAATTCTGGTTTTTTGGCGTTTTTACCACCCCCATTCATCATGCCGTTGAGGACAACAAATATAACTAGAAACCCAGCACCAAATGCACCACCGATAATTCCTAATCTTGACCAGGGAGATGTAATAAAGTCGTGTTTAGTTTGGATTAACGCGGGGTCTTCTACTTCAGTTTCATCTTCTTCAACCACCTCAAATTGTGAATTTTCAACTTCATCTTCTTCTATCCTATCGATTGGTAAAAGACTATTTACGGAAGATATATGTTTATTGGAAGCCTCATTCTCTAGCTGTAACATAGTTCTATGCTTGATTAATAATTTTTATTTCTTACCGAGGTTATAATCAACAATTTGAGTAATTTCTAAACCTGGTTCTCGTACTAAATAAATTTTTTTATCGAGTTCAGTTGGCTTGTTTGGTAACTTAGGAGTATCGACAGCTTCGACAGTAATTGTTTTGTTAAAGGCGATTCCCTTGCCTTGGTTTTCGTTCCTATTAAAGCTTACGAGCGTAGCGATATAATCGACTTCCCACTGTCCATCCTTAATTTTTCTGGGTTCGGAGATATGGCGGGTAACGAGTGAAACTTGAACTTCACCGTTAAATACACCACTTGGAACGATTTCTGCTAATTTCTTGAGAAAGTTTGCTCGAAAATCTTGATTTTCAGATAGTGCAAATGCAGCTTCCCAGGCTCTAGTAGGAATTCTTTTTCTACTATTTTTTGTTGTTTGAATATCTATTCCCCTATCAGGTTTAGTAACATTTTCACCATTCTCTGTTGCTTCGATTATTCCGTTCCAGCCGAACATTTTAATCATGCTATCTGAGATAAAGCGTTTGATAGTTTCGGCTTCGCGTTCGTTGGGAGCAGCAAATTTACCAGGTGAAATAGACCCATCTTGGAGTTGAACTATCGTCATGCCTTTGACATGATGATTTGTGTTAGCACTCATGCCAATATTTATTATTTGCAATAGGGTAGATAAGATAGTTCCTCCTGCTGTTACGGCGATCGCCATTGCAATAGGTGTGGAGGTAGATTGCCCATAACTGAGGAGCCGAGCTAGTTGAGATTTAGACTTAGGTTTAAGCATAATTATTTGTTAATTACTTTCTAACTTTGATTTTGGAACTAACAAATTTGGTGGCGTTAACAGCAACCGTAGCAGTTGTACTTGCTCCACCTGTAGCGATTCCTGCTGCAATTTCAGAGCCAAATGCTACTGTTTTACCTAATCCTGTCCAAACAGCTATTCCACCACCTGCGGCTAATGCAGATGCAAGGATAGGAGAAACTAACCCAACAAAAAGCAGAAATATCATCGGTTGATTTTGTTCGGAATTAGCGATAAGTTGTCCGCACAAACCAATAATCATGTTGAAGCAGAGTTTCGCCATTCCAACGGTGAAATAACCAGTTAGCCAAGCGAAAATAGGTTTTGCGCCAAAGGGGAGTAGCGAACCGCCTATTGCCAACGGGCCAAGTAGGGCAGTTAAAAGCATCGTGAATTCGATACCCCACTGGTAAGCGTTATTGAGGGCGAGGAGGATCACTGCGACAAATCCGGTGATCATCGAACCGATTGTACTGGTGATAGTATTACCAATCTTTTCGGCAATTTGACCAGGGGAGAGATTTTCGAGCGCGTCTTTAGCATCAGATAAAGCCTGAAGTGGGTTAAATTCCCAACTACCGCTATCGGGGGCTTCTCCTTTAAATAGATCGGGCGCGGAGGTTTTAAGTTCTGCTTCTGCTTGTTGCAAACAGGTGATTGAATCTTGCGTGTTACCAGGGATGGAACGGCATCTTTCCATTGCTGCCCCTACTTGCTGCTGGAGGGCAATATTGCCGACTGCGCGGTTGAATGCTACTTCTAGGTTGGCTCCGGCAGCAGTAAATTCCAGGATGTCATTATTAACAGTATTAATGTATCCCCGGATGGCGAGTGTTCCACTTCTGAGTAAAGTGCCATTGTTAGCTAGTAGTCCGATCACCAGAATGGGCCATATCCAACTGGAGAGGGCTTTCATATCTTCTTGATTTATCCAGTTTTTGCCTAACTCAACCATAAAAAGGGTGAGTGTGGCGATCGCAAAAAACTGACCAACTTTGCACATCGAGCCGTACAAATTACCGTTGAGGGTTTCCTGCCAAAGTTCATTGAAACCTTCTGCTACTAGTTGCGCTCCAGCTGACGCATTTTCTAAAATGTCTTGCCCAAAAAATGGGTCAGTTGCAATTACAAGATGTTCTAACATGGTCTGTATTATGTACCTGATAGAGAGTTGGTCATCTCTGCAATTGAGATGACCAACTAATTAGGGTGAATTATTCACCGGCGGTAGTTTTGAGACTGCTAAACCCACTGATTTCGACATACTGGGCGCTAATACCGTCCATCATCAGGTTTTGACGGCGGCGATCGCTTGCCCCCTGTTCGGCAAGTTGAGATAGCATCAGGTTAGTTTGCTGGGCATCGTGCCGTGTTTGCAGTCCGTCAATGCGAGATTGACCCAACATTGAGACAATTTGCGAGTTTTGGGCAGCAATGACCTTGAGGATGTTTTGTGAAGCATCCATTGGTTGTGCAGATTCTGCGAGTTCTTTGGCCTCGGCTACAGTTTGTTCAGTTGCTTCTATCTCATTTTTGGTACGTTCCTGACCGACTTCCCCTAAGACGCTGGCGATCGTGGCGCGGGTGGTTTCTCTCTCCAGTTCGTTAGCTGCACTGACCGCAGCTTCAACTGTGTTGCTTTCATTCCAGTTACCCTTGCTCTTGAGTTGCTCTTTGAGCTTTTCGGCTGAGTTTACTGGATCTGGCATATCCATACTGCCAGTCTGAATAGCAGTTTTAGCTTCGCCTTTCATCCCACCCCATTTATTAGTTCCTGAAGTGAGTTCCTTTTTGGTTTCCTCAAAATAGTTATTGAATTTCCCTAAAACCTTGAAGAAGTCGTCAATTGAAAAGGCATAACTGGGTGCTGTACCGAGTAAAGTAACCAGACCAATTATTGACCCGATTATTACTCCTTTCTTAGTAAAGTTGAATTTTGGTTTCATACTTTTCGTGGATAAAATAATCAATGTGGCAATTTAAAGTTAAGCCACTTGTTTATGAGTTATTGATTCTTCTTGTTATAAATCCAGATTATTCTTAGTTTTTCTTCTATAATTTATGCTGACTTTAATTGCTGATTGTTATTGTTGTCCAGTAATTTTTGTGCTTCTTGACTTAACTCATCTCCCCGAAGCATCTGTATGTAGCTTTCTGAAAATTTCACCATACCCAGCATTGGATTATCGGCATATTTATTGAGAAATAGAGTGCGTAATTCTTGCTCATTCGGGTTATTTGCTACTGCTGCAAGTAAGCAATAAGCAGGATAATACCTACAGAAAGTTAGTTTGCCATTGTCATCAAGTAACCACTGTGAATAAATACTTTCGCGTTTTGGGAAGAATGCTTCGGTACTATTACGCGAGATAATTTCATAAGGGTATTTAAACCTGTTCACAAATGGGTCAACTGCCGATGTTTGAATCCGACCAATCAGGCGGGTTGTGATGTTAGCGAATATCTTGGAAGCAGACTTACTTTGGAAAATACTTTCTGGTTCTTGGGCAGATAAAATTACACGTATACCCGCTTTCGCTCCGTTAGCGCAGAGTCTACCAATTAGCTCGGCTATGCTCTCAAAATTGAATAAAATTGGTGCTTCATCTAAGAAAAATATTGATACTTTAGATGATAAAGCTCTACGTAAGGCTGCGGAATAGGCACTCAGGGCAAGGACTGCGGCATCGGCTTCACTCCCAAGCGATCGCAGCGCAAATACAAGCAATCGAGCATCAGTTCTAAAGCTAGATGGATTGGCGATTGATTGCCCAACTCGTGAATTTAGCCAAAACTTTAATCGCAATCTGATTTGGTCAAGGGCATCGAGAATTTCTTTACTATTATTGGTGATGGAATCGAGCTTGATAAATCCAGGCGAACAATAATTATAGAAATCTTTAAGTGTGGGAATATCTGCCCATTCAGGTGTTCCTAATCCATTTTCTAATGCTAGCTTGTACCGAAGTTTGATATCTTCATCGTTGTAAAAAGTTTCAATTGTGATTGTGATGATACTTTCAATATTTGATACTGTTGTCGGACTTACCCCTACAGGATTTGTCCCTAGTACCATAATCATTAATGTTGATTTCAAGAATTCCTTAAAATCGGTCATTCTCTCTTTAATAACTTCAGGCTCATACCCCCTTAAATCAGGTAATTCAAATAGATTGTTTGATTCTTTACTAATATCGAAATATGCCCCTTCCTCTCCCATAAATTTGGTGTAGTCGGTAAACGTACTAGTACCATCGGGTTTGGGATAATCAAGTGCAATTACGGGAATGTTTTGAGCCAAGGCAGGTGTTAATAGACCTGCTACTAAGACAGATTTACCCGCACGGGTAGTACCAAAAATGGCAAGATTTTTGTGCTGCTTGTACAAGTCAAGATGTACTGGGGTTCCTCCCTCTTCAGCAATTAGCTCAAACCCGGATTTATCTCCTGTAGCCGTTCTAACTATCGGCATGAGTCCGGGAACTTCTGATGAGAAATAAGGGAGGCGACGGTTAAAGGGTCTTGTGAGTAGATTTTCCCAAACAACAGGTACACATTGTAACCATGTTTTCCAGGCATACTCGATTTCTCGATCGACTACAGCAGGTCGCAAGAAGCAGCTAGAAAGGTATTGGCAAGCTTCATCAAGTTTTTGACGACTGTGACGATGGACACAAAAAACAACAGCAGTGTGGATGGGGAGACTGCCTCTGAGGATAGTTTCTTGTGCCTTAACTGCCTCCTCAATGTTCATATTGGCTTTTACGTCAATTGAACCCTTCTCAGAAGACATGGCGCTGGAGGTAATTGACTGTTTAGTAATTCGTTGCAGAGCAGTTTTGGCAAGTCCCTGGTTGGCTTTAGATAGCTGGCAGATAATCTCAGTGTCGGAGATTTTTTCTTTGGATATCACCTCCCAGAGGTATCGAAGCTGGGCGTATTCGTCTACCCAACCCTGGGGCTTTTCGCTAAACTGAAGAACGCCGATATACTTGTCTTGCAGTCTTACCCAGCTGCGATCGAGAAACGGGACAGATTTTTCATTCTCCAGCATCAGGTGGCGAATGTGGAAATCGCTAGTTTGAACTTCTCGAAGTCCCTCTTCATCTAATATGAGGGGATTGGGAACTTTGGGTGCATCGCTACGGTTAAATTGACTCCAAAGAATTGACCATACTTCCTCACTGGTGGCTGCTCGCACTGAAAGTCCCATCGAGTTTGTAAAAAGTTGTTCCCACCGTTGAAACCCAGAGGTAAAGCTATCCCGTAAGATTGTTTCGATTCTTTCTTGCCGAACACCGTGAATTTGTCCAGTAAATTGGAACCAGGCATTTTGCAATTGTTTGATAGTTTTTTCAATTGCATCATTTGAGCGACTGTCTTCAGAAGCCAGGACACTATAGGTACACCAGAAACGTAAAAACTTATTTTTACGAGTTCCTGCTTTAGTGAGTTCTCTTGCTCGCAGACGTTCCGATCGCACTAATAAAGTTAATTGCTCTAAGTCACATTTATCCTCTATCTTTTTTAGTTCCTGCTGCCGGAGAAAATCATCAGTGAACGAACCAAGATGAATTGTGAAGGTTTCGCGTTCGGGAAGTTCTTTGAGTCCACCCTCAATATTTTCAAAAATCGGGAGAATCTGTTCTTCTGGTAAAGACGGGTGGACTCCTTGTACGTCGAAGCAGAACTTAATTTGAATATCTTCTTTTTTCTGGAGGATGAGTGCGCCGATATCTCTACGACCAGCAAGCGAGATACTTGCAATCCCGGCTAAATGAGTAATATCCTCGAACGGTGTTAGGTTTTTGACAACACCTAATTGTTCGGTATCGAGGGATTTTTTACCAATTTTGTCCTTTATTTTCGTTGAGGCGGTCGAACTCATAGCCTGTAGTTTCGTTCGGTGATATTTTTTACTGGAGCAGCTTTATCTGCGTTTTTTCAGCTGGTGCTTTTTATGGGATTGAGGTTGTAAAGGATTAACGAGAGAAACAAAAGGTTTATAGCCACGGGTGATGCGCGGCGTGCCGACAAACTTACCAAAAAAAGCTTTGTTGGAACTTACCGTCCACCAAGTTGCCCATCCCCAAGCAGTTACAATTCCGGTTGTGAGCCAGGAAGCTTGCATAAAACCCTTGACTACCATGTAGGAGATGAGAGCGATCGCACTCCAGGGAACAATTTGGTCGGCGGGAAATGGCCCAAGGCGTGGCTGTTCTCCTAATACGCGGTTGACAGTACGAAATTCCCGTTCTCTGGCCATTATGACGAAAGACGAAAGTCAGTTTTTGAAATCTTGATGAGTGGCACTTGTGGAATTGTGCCACTCGTGGTGGCTTTTTTGACGAGTGACGTATCAGCCTGTTACCAGTCCTGCAAGCAAGTCTCCGACTACAACTGTGAGGGCAACGATAATTGGTGTACGGGCGATCGTTTGCCAATCTTCGTCGTTTCTGGCTGCTTGAACAACCCTAATAAGACCAATACCCAGGTAAATTAGGAACAAACCGCGCAGTACCGCAAATACGTACCTAATAATATCTTCATTGACACCAGTAAAGTATTCTGTGAAGAAGTCCTCTGCGTTTTGCATGAACTGGGCATTTGCGGGTGCAGTGGCGATATCCAACATAAATACTACACCTACCAAGCAGAACAGAACAGTATAAATATTGATGCCATACTTGCGCTGCCATTTCTCAAAGTTGGAAAGTAGCAAGTTTGCTTCCTTGGGTAGTAACGCTACAATACCAGTTCCAAACGCGAGTGATGCCATCACCATCTGGTGGAGTGAGATATCTGCAATCATCAAACCAGTACCAACTGCCATTAGTCCGGTGATGCTGGCGTTTTCTTTCCAGTTGCGACGGCGACGGCTGGGAGCGGGGTATCCGTATTCTTCGTAGGAAGGAACGCGATCTGCGCTTCGCAGCAGCGCTTCGCTATCGCTACCAAAATCAGATTCGTAGTCTGTTTTCATAAAAAGATTATTTCAGAAATTAGTGGATGAAACTTTGTAGAGTAACTAAGGTCGAAACACTGCTTTTTACCAAAGTTTTGATTGGAGTAAATATCTGCTCCAACTTCTCACTTGTGAAATTATTTTATGAGATTAATAACCGTGAAATCATCTAAAAATTTTCTATTTTTAGACACTATATTTTTCAGTAAATCATTCAATAAAAACTCAGACAAATTTGCTTGACAACTTCCAACAATTAAATCAGTGGTTTATTTCATAATGTTTGACCCCCGATATAGGCTATATCGAGGGTCAAAGATTGATATATGAGGTAGTGTAATTACGGTTATTTACCGCTAGGTTGTTGTGATGGATCAACTCTCCGTCAACTAATTCTGCATTATATTTGTGTTGAAATCGAGTTGGAGTTTCTTACCTACTTTGAGATTGAGGGTTTTAGTACTGTTAGCAGGTAGTTCAATAACCTGGTTAACAGGATAGACTGAATCGTACTTAGGACAGGTTTTGGTTTTGCAAGGGGGAGCTGCTTCTACAATTGATTTGATAACTCCATCTCGCAGGAATATCATATCTAAAGGAATATACGTATCCTTCATCCAAAGTTTAACTTTTTCAGGTTTGTTGAGGACAAATAACATTCCGTGATTTTCAGGAATCGAATTACGAAATTTGAGTCCGTGGGCATATTCCTTTCTATCGTCTGCTAATTCGAGTTGAACTGTTTGATTGTTACTGGTAAAGGTTGCGCCAATAGGTAAATACTGGGGCTGGCGAGTCCAAAAGTATAGCGGTAGGGGTGAGAGGGCAGCAGTAAAACCAGCAATTGGCCCAACAAATTTGATAAATTTGATGAATTTGTAAAATAGGCTTTTTTCTGGATTTTGTGCTTGTTTAGTTTGAATGTTGGTTTGAGCAGTTTGTCTTGTGACTTCCATAATTTTAGATAAATAAGGTAGTAAAGTGGTTAGAAATGGCGAGCATTATGAACTGTTGAAATGTTTTGGTTACATTTGCTTTCGTCCAAACATGATGAAACTTTAAATTGATTTATGAGGTGTGCTAGCTGAAAATATCAATGTTGCCAACAGCAAACTTGCTTTCGTCTAGGGGACTACTAGGTAAAGCTTGTTGGTCAGCTTTGTTACGCATCGATTCGACTCTATCGGCTTCGCGGATGGCAAGCGGGTTAATCTGACGGCGTTCTTCTAGTAATGCCTCGATTGTTAGTTCAAGTGTGGGGAGTTGGCTTTCTGAGTAGGTATCTTCTGTTATGGTTTCGCAGAATATGGTACTAGCGGCGCGTTCTACAATTGTCTGGATTTCTGCACCTACACAGCGATTGGTGGCTTTAAGAATTCTGCGCCACTGTTCCTCGCTCCAGGGGTCGCCGCCATTGCGAAAGCGTTTGTCAAATCGGGCAGCGTGCAGTTTGAAGATACTATATCTTTCCCCATTATTGGGCAGGTCTACTTTAAATAAATAGTCAAACCGTCCAGCACGGGTGAGTTCGGGTGGCAGCCATTCCATACGGTTAACTGACGCAATGACCAGTACATCTGACGTGCGCTCTTGCATCCACGTCAACAGCTGACCAGCCAGCCGTTTGGCGAGGTCATCATCCCCGGCGAAGCCTTTATCAAAGTCGTCGAAATACAAAATTACTTGATTGAGCCTATCTGCCAGTCGCAACAAGCGTTTGAGTTTCATTTCTGCTTGGTTGCCAAAACTTCTAAAGTTGCCCCAATCGACCATGATGAGGGGAATACCCATGTTCTGGGAACAAGCTTTTGCTGAGTGTGATTTTCCCGTCCCCGGTGGCCCCACAAGCATAATCCCCTTGGGTACGCGCAGATTGTATTGTTTGGCACGCGGGGTAAGCAATCGCTTGAACTTTTTGAATGACTGCTGCATGAGTTCTAACCCACCAAGTTGGACTTTTGGTGGAGGTAAGAATTCGATGTCATACAAGCGGTTAAGCAGTTGAATTTTTTTTGCTAGTAGAAGCTTTGCTATCTCACTGGAATTTCCTAAATCATGACTTTTTCTAATATCGGTTAGGCAATACATAATATCAGAAATATACAAACCAGCACTAGCGTTAGCAATTTCTAAATAGTCTTGATCCGTATATGTGAAAGAAAAATTTTTACTTTTAATTAAACTGTCAATAATTTCTTGTGCATCTGGTAGTTCTTGACTCCATAGGGGAATTTCTGCCGCTATTTCGCTTGCTATCTCGGCGTTGGCTCCTAGTAATATAGTAGTTTTACCACTATCTCTTGTATAAAATTTGAGATTGATTAACGACGACTTCATCCATTCTGATATAATAAAATCGATTTCTTTCGGTGTATCTTCTTTTATCCAAGGGAAGATATTCTCAATGATTAATACTCCCTTGCCAGAATAAATTTTCCAGAAATTGAGTACTTGAAAATAGTCTTCTTTATTTTGTTTTATCGAAGGTTTATAGTCGTCAAACTCTCGAAGAACGAGATTTTCTTCGGCGCTGACGGCTAGTTCTTTAATACTGTCCTCGCTGAGATTCCATATATAGGCTTTTTTGCCTGCTTGCTGACAGTAAGTAGTGATTCGGGTGAGGAGGCGGTGACGTTCTTGGAGGGGAGATTCGCAGGCGATGATTGGATAGTTGTCCGCAAGAAGGTCTTCTAGATAGTCAAAGCTAGACTTCATCTTAGTTGCTTGTAGCGTACTCAGAAGTAATCTTATCCAGAAGAGATGCTGTACGAGAACTGATAATTTTCTAATTCTTGCTTCCAAAAATTAGAAAAAAGTTGATTTACTTTCAGTATTTTGTTGATTGTGTAATCGCGTTGTGAATTTAGATAATTGCAGTATGAAGAGTTAGTGCAAGTATGGCAAAGACACCAGAATATCCAATTGTTGTTATCCCAGAGTTAGTTAAAGAAAAAAAACAGTTTACCCCTTTAGTTTTTCCTTCTGGACAGGGAGATGCACCAATCGGGGCAAGTGAGGGGCTGTTTGAAAATGTTCTCAAACACTATTTTGGTGAAATTGTTTCTCCCCAGCAGGTGATGCTTCCTCCAGGGCATCGACTACCATTTACGGCTGATTTTCTTATTATTGAACCAAATACTGGCTTACACATAGATTTGGAGGTTGATGAGCCAATTTCGTTTGCAACTCTTAAGCCTACCCACTCTATCGGCGAGGATGATTACCGAAACAAGTGTTTTGTCGATGCCAACTGGCTAGTCATTCGGTTTGCAGAGGAACAAGTCTCGTCTCAACCAGAACGCTGCGCTCGATTTATTGCTGGTGCGATCGCTCAACTAACGGGCAATGATACTTATCGCCAGAAGCTACTTCATGTGGAGAAAGTTACTCCTATGCGTCAGTGGTCAGCACGTCAAGCTTCCAAATTAAAGAAGAGTGATTACCGCCAAGGCTATCTTGTCCAAAGGAAGAACTAAGGATGTGAAAAAGTATTTCGAGACAATTTGATGAGAGCCATTAGCGTTCTTCAGCTTTGAAATTTATCGGTGAGGGTTTTGAGATTTTTGGTGGGGTGATCGCAAAGATCATCGAGTTGAGTTGTTAAGCTAGCCAGCAAAAAACAATTCAATGTCAGTTCAACTTGGTCGTTATATATCATGAGTCAACTTTTTGAATATGTTGGATTGCAACTACTAACGCGTCTATCATCACCTCATAACTAGCATCAGTAGAACGTTCTAATGTCATTAATCCAGCCTGTTCGATGGCGATAAAACCAGTAATTGCTGCGTTAACCATTCGCATTGCATCAATTAATTTTGTTTCACTGAGATTGTAGGATTGCAGCACACGTTTGAGGAAACGGAAGACTTCCTGAATCAGTGGTGCTGTTTCTGGATCTTGGAGATTGAGTTGAAATTGGGTCATAACTCGATAGCGGTTGGGGTAAGATCGCGCAAAGTCCCGCGTTGCCCGTCCTCCTGCCCGCAGTAATGCGTGGGGATCGTCCAAGCCATTGGTTCGTTGACGAGACCATTCAATATATTGCTGCCAAATGGTGAGTGCAACTGCCCGTCGCAAAGCTACATTGCCATCTAAATGCTTGTAAATCGCAGGAGGCTTAATACCCAATTCCCTTGCAACCCGATTCACACCTAAAGCAGCTTCCCCTTCTTGATCGAGACAGGCGATCGCAGCATTAATTACATGCTGCTGCGTCAAGGACTTTTCTTTGACTGGACGACCCATAAATAATTTAGTTAATGTAATTAACTAAAAGTGAATATAATTAACTTTATCAAGAACTACCTGTCTACGCGTATGAATAGCCTGACGTTTGCTCCTGCCCATCAGCTTGCGCGAATGATTCGCGATCGCGAAGTTTCTGCTGTCGAAGTTCTCAATGCTTACCTAGCTCAAATCGCCAAACATAACTCGAAACTGAATGCCATTTGCACGCTGGATGAAGACAATGCCTATCTTAGAGCCAGGCTTGCTGATGAAGCTTTAGCCAGAGGCGAAAACTGGGGTGCTTTACATGGCGTTCCCATCACGATTAAAGACATTTTTGAAACCACAGGACTGCTGACTACAGCGGGCTACATTCCCCTCAAAGACTACGTACCTCAACAAGATGCCACCGTCGTTGCCAGACTTCGAGCAGCCGGAGCAGTCATCCTGGGAAAAACAAACATGGCGGAACTGGCTGGTGATTACCAGAGTACGAATTCCCTCTTTCCACGGGTAAATAATCCTTGGAATCTTGACTACACTGCTGGCGGTAGTTCTGGAGGCAGTGCTGCGGCTGTGGCAGCAGGACTTTCAAGCTTGGATTTAGGTAACGATATCGCGGGTTCAGTGCGTCAGCCCGCTCACTTCTGCGGCGTGTATGGTTTGAAGCCTACGGATCGGCGCATTTCTACAGCAGGGCAGATTCCAGAAGTCCCTGGAATGCCAGTGTGTCTTCGGCAAATGATAACAGTAGGTTGTTTTGCGCGATCGCTTGAAGATATCCGGCTGTGCTTCTCCTTAATTGCAGGCTCTGACATTCGCCGTCCTGATGTGCCGCCAATTCCCCTCGATACCCCTTCTGGTAAGTCTTTGCAGAATCTCAAAATTGCTTGGATCGATGAATGGGCGGAGGTTCCTGTTGCGTCCGAAATTCGAGATGCAATGGCTGCGATCGCGCAGACCCTTTCTCAAGCTGGTGCCCAAATTGAACGCTGGCTTCCCAAAAACTTTGACCTATCAAAAACACTGAACCTCTACGGGCGGATGGCTGCATACATCAACATCTACGCTCAACCGATAGATCGATATAACGTGCGTCGCAGTTTGAAGCAGATTTTTCGTACTGCAACCCAAGGCGACAAAGAACTCCGCAAATTGGGGGATTTCAGCCGCCTTCTACCAGAGCTATTAAATCCACGCCTGAAAGGATATTTTGAGGTACTTACCGAGCGCGATCGCTTCACTGCCCAAATGGATGAGGCATTAGAACCTTGGAATGTGTGGCTATGTCCAGTTGCTGCAACCCCTGCCTTTACCCATCGTCCCGCTTGGAGTGCTATTGAGATTGATGGCCGACCCTACCCTCATGCAGTGGCAAACGGAGCTTACACCATGCCATTTAATCTGAGTGGACATCCTGCGGTAGTGATTCCGATTGGACAGACTCAAAATGGTCTACCGATTGGAATGCAAGTTGTTGGCAAACGGTGGCGTGAGATGGAGTTATTAGCGATCGCTCAGGAACTTGATAAAGTAATTAATGCTTTCCGAAGCCCATCTGAAATTATTTAACTAAATTTTATTTCTACGCCGACTCGTTTTCTTTTAGTTGGCTTCAGTTTATATTTTATTATGCTGACTGTTTAATCTCGGTTAAGGCTATTAACATTTCTTCTCGATTGAGATGTCGTTTCTTGCCTGTTTTAGATACTTGGATAGCGTAACTCCATTTTATTCCAGCCTGTGAGCATCTTTTTCTTAACTGTTGAACAGTGATATGTTTGTTTGTAGATCCTTGATTTTTGTTAGATATCCGAAGTTTGGATTTATCAGTTAAGTTTTCAATTTTACTTACAGTGGGTTTTATGGATGCAGTGCAGTTGCAGTGCTTTTCAAAAGCGATAGATATCTCTAGGAAGAATTGTAAAATGAAGAGAGTAGAAAATCCGTAAATAAGAATGTAGAGAAGCCCTGTTAGCATACATTGTGCTAATTCCATTGTTTTAACTCCTGTTGATATAATTAGTAACTGGCTATTTAATGAAGCGGTATACCAGCCTTCTATTTATATCAAAGCGTTAGCTTGTGTAAATTTACTCTGAATAAAAGAATCGATAATAAATTAATGGTGTAATAGTGATGAAATATCTTGGTCTTGGTTTGCTTAGATAAAGATGTCACTCTACATATATCTAACAACTGTTCTAATATTATCAACTAACTGTATTATCATATTCCAAATAGCTTTCCAGCCAAGTATCATTCCCAAAAATCCGCTAACAAATAGACCAAGTACTGATTTAAGGAAGATAACTCCCCTGTAATTTATCTCGACATTTGATTCGGCTCTGGCATAGATAACACCATCTCCAATTTTATTTTTCAAATTCCTCATTTTTTGCTCTTCTTCTCTAATTCTTCTTTCTTCTTGTACCTTCCAGCCCCAAGGGACAGATCCCAAAATGATCGAAATGGGAAGGTAGAATGGCCAGTTATATATATAGCCAAGGGAAGCATAGATGATGAAAAAGGTTAGCCCCAAACCAGTACGCCAAACTAAACACCAAATAATAAACAAACTGTTGATAATAGCGTTACGGATAACTATACTTCGATTTTGATGATATGACATTTGAAGATGTCTCCCGATGGCTAATATTTGATTTTTATTTATGGTAATTGCATACCTGAAGATTAACCTTAAAGCTAGTTTGAATTATCATCTGGTTAGTTGGAATTTATAAATACATAATCAATTACAATTACTTATTGAAATACACCAAATAATGTTGAATTTACCAAGCTATCATAACAATGTTTTTACTTAGTCCGGTATAGTTAATGTTGCTAACATTCATCTTTACTATTTTACCGATTATATCTTCACTGATTTTAAAATTAAGCAAAGTTTTGATGATTTTTTTAATAAGTTTAAAATTGAACTATAGTTTTTAGAAAAAATAAAAATGATTAAGATTTGACTCTTAACCATTTGCTGATATATTCTTAAAGTGATGGGATATACCTATGTTTGATTCACATGCTTGGGGCGTATGCCATTAGTTGTGGTTTTTCTTGTTGCGCCCCTTAGTAGCTGATTGCACCTTAAACCGTACCTGTTTCCCAATAGTTATCTCAGCAATATCGCTAATATCTTGACCAGATTTATAGGCTTCAAGAATTGCCTTATTATTAGCTTGGTACTTAATAACTCTAAATTCAGCAGGAAAATCTTCATCATCTACCTCTACTAGTAAGTTAGCGACTTTGGGCGGGTTATCCCTGATTTCAATTACCCTTTCCTTACCAATATTTTTGTCACTGATTAATCCAATCTCGTGTAGATGGATCAGGGTACGCTTGATTTGTTCAAGTTGAGTTTTACGACGTGAAATTACCTGGTCGTGGAGTTCGGCTACTCGTGCTTTTCTTTCTTCCCAGGTTTCAAGGTCAAGATTTAACTGATCTACTACCCAGGCGATCGCATCGATTTTGGTTTCGATACCATTTTGAACACCCATAAGTTCTTGTACGAGTTGTTCTACTTTACCTTCTTCGCCTAACTCGCTTACTTCTTCTATCTGTGACCAGAGTTTAGCAGCATCTAAGCTTAACTCTTTGAGCGTGAGTTGATTGATTTCGCGTTCAATTGCTTGAGTCATGATTTACTTTTTGATATGAAAAGCCAGTAGCAGTTAACTAGTTACCTGCTACTGCTTGTTGACTAGGAAGAGTTGATGCTTGAAGGGAGATTGAATCTAGTACCCGTACCGCAAGTGATAGTAATCTGACTTTTCTTGTGCTAATTCTGCTTCGTAGTCGTAGTAATCCGCCTCGCTTAGTAAGGTGCTTATTTGTTGAATTTGCTGGGCAGAGGTTACTAATTTTTTGTTAGCTTTTAGATTAGAATTAGTAGTAGTTTTCATGTCTATACAACTTCAATTTTTCAATGAAGTTATTGCGTCAGCAAATGTTGTGATCTTGACTTAGAAAGATAATATTTCTCTTTTACCTTTCTTATAACTATCTACTATTGATTTTTCTTTAACTACTGGCTTTTCTACCACAAAGATAGTTGTCCTGGTGATATGTTTCCCCGTCGTCGCGTATGGAACAGCAGATGACAAGCTGTGCATAAAGCCGCGAGATTCTCGACTCGATTATCTTCTGGCAGATAATTCCAGTGGTGAACCACTAAAGTTTTAATACTGCGTTCTCTACGATTTAACCCATCTCTTTTATCAGTTGGGCGTAAGCATTGTATACCACAGCGCGTGCATTTCCAGTCGGATTTTGATTTGACCTCAAGTGCGATAGTATCCCAGTTTGAAGAATAGCGACTGCGGGTTTTGCTAGTCATTAATCAGTCCTTTTGGGTTACACAAAAATAATTTTGATTATATCGTTAATGTTTATCATAATATACTTAATTTTTTTATATTCAGTTTGATTTATAAATTTATTTGCGTAGTTAGGGAACTCTTAATTTTTAAAAAAGGATAGATATGCACTGATTATTGTAATTGAATAACGCAGGTTATGCCAAAAAATAAAATATAAGTCTTTGATATCGGTATGGATTTCTAGCGGAGCAAGCTAATGATTGACGCAGAGGATCTACTACTTTTGCGGTTGCTCCTTTGATGAATTTAATGCAATATTGTTGTTTTTATATTGAGTATTTAAGCAGAAATTTTTTCGGAAAAATTCACCTGCGACATAACTTGTGCGCGTATTGAATTAGCAGCCGTCTCTGCAATTTCTGTTCTATCAGAATCAGTAAGAAGTACTGCAAGTAGCGATTTGAGAGCTTCGCGGTTAGATATAAACTCTTCACCGTATAAATCATCTTGCAGCAGTGTGGCTTCTAAGTAAGGTAATAGCTCAGGCGCAGGAGATAACAACCGTTCTTTAATGCGTCTCCTTGCAGTCTCTGTTGCCGCTTTTGTACCTACACCTAAATCCCATGTTTCAATTATTAGCCTGATTTCACGGTTAAGTGATACACGCAGCGTTGATAGGCGACCAAATAAAGGAAGGTTAAGCATTAAAGGTGGTAGTGCATTACCCCAATCCAAACCAGCACCAATAGTGCAATTGGCTTCATCTTCGATACGAACAGCTTCATCGAGCCATCCTTCACCAAAAAGTAAATCTATAGCTTCTTGGGTTGTTACTGGCTCATTCACCTGAGAATTATTATTTTGCTGTTGATGATTCATAAATTTTCCCCTGCTCTCCGTCTCAATACACCATACTCAAAGTAAACCAAATTATCGTATTCTTCTTCAGGCCCGCAGTTAAACATATTTTGTTTTTCGTAAAATCCTACAGACCTTGGTAAAGAATGTAACCCAACTCTACCTTCATACCCAAGCTCAACACTTCTAATTCTGGCAAAATTTAAAAGTGCTTGACCAACACCTTTGAATTGAGGCGGACGCTGAATTTCAATTCGGTTAGTGGGGGCAGTTGCAATACCATCAACATAAACTAGTCTCTTACCAATATTCAACCGGGAACCGTGCATTTGTGTTTCTATTATCATTAATCCTTGAGTTGTGTTTTCGCACTCAACTGCATAACCTTCAAGATTTGCTTGATTAGCAATATATCTTAATTTAAATATCCAGTCCCAGTATTTATCTTCTTGAGTAAATAACCTTAATTTTTCGACCCAATCATTTACATAATCATCAACGTGTCTTTGTCCTAAATCTACTAGATAGGCTTCAACAGGTGTATTATCAACACCCCTTTTTAACTCGATTTTTCGCTGCACCTAAAGCTCCTAATTGTCAACTGATTATTAAAGCTTGTGACTGCTATTTGACTGGTAGATAAAAGAGTAAATGTGAATGCGTATATCAATAGCTTTATGCCAACCAGCAAGCACAGCATCATCTGAAATGTCTCCAAGAACTACCAAACTATCTTCTCTATCCACATAGTAAGGTAAAGGTTCAGCCTCTAACCAACCATAAGCGATCGCTTGGGAGTTTTGCTCGTCAAAAACTGAAACTTTTAAGCACTGCTCGTACCTGAAGTAGTAATAGGGTAAATAGCAAGCTGGATATTCTCTTAAAGATTCGCGATTAACTGTGTATGATTGCCAACGTAGTCGCTCACCCTTAATTTCTTTTGGATTAGCTTCTAGCCAATCATAAAGTTTTTTAGCTTGCCGCAATGCGTGGTCTTTGCCTTCAAAAACAACGCTGGGAAGAAAAATCTCGCCGTCAAAATGTACCGCAACTTCAAATAAATCTTCATCCTCATCTTCGGCTTCGGCTTCTGTTACCTCAATGATTCCAGCCTTATATAGTTCAGTCATTTCCCTGCATTGCTTCGTCAGATATACCCCTACATTATTAAAATTTTAGCTTTCAGTTACAAAATAATCAGAACGCTCTGTTGGTTATAATCCCTTATCTGGAAGGAAATTTTGTTTGTGTACACCAGCCAGCACCGTAGTGTTAGCGCAGATCGGCATTATCTCCAGGAGGAACTAAAGCCCTATTCTTTTTCTTACCCGCGATCGCATTAACAGAGCGAATCAGTGTAAATTCAGAAATTCTTAAAATTAATAAAAATTTTAACTTGCCGGATGATATAACCCCGTATCCTGATTAAATTCCCATCCTAACCCGGCTCTATCCTTGCCTTTGCACCATCCCACAAAAAGCGGTGGTGGCAGATTAATTCGCTGCTCGCGTATAGTTTCTACACTTACACCAAGTCTTGAAGCTAAACCTTCTTCCGTTAGCGGTTGGATTCGAGGAGTTTGCCCTTGATAATATGAATTATTATTGTACGATTTCTTCTGCCGTTTCGGTTGGTTGTTGAGATAATTTTGAATTTTAATAATCGCCTCAGCAAATTGTTTCATTTGGGCTGTTATCTCTTCAGTTTTTTGTTCTAAAGAGTCCAAACGTTTATTTTCATTACCAGCAATTGCATCAAGGTCATCTAAAGAACCATCTAGGTATAGCTCAATAAAACGGGTGAGCGTCGCTGTTGCTGTCGTGCCTTTCGAGTTGCAACGGGCGATAAACTGCTCCCACATCTTTTGGTCACAGTTGAAAGATGCTAGCTTCTTTGTTCTCCCTGTATTGCTCATATCTAGGTAATATCTAGGTAATATCTAGGTAAACTAGTCCGCGGACAGGAACAACTGAGCGTGTTTCCATCTTGATAACTACCTTGACACTATCATGATGAGCGTATGAGTGCGATGGCCTAACCGCCCGGCGGAGGCGATACCTTCTGGAGGGAGACGCTTTTTTATTTTTTACCGATGTTTGCTTTTTTTACGCAGTGCGTGAGAAGTCCCAACACGCCCGACGTGGTGAATGTACTTTGCAGTTGTCGCCGGGGAAGCATGTCCCAAATCTGCTTGCAAGTCAAAATCAGAAGCTCCATTTTTCTTAGCCAGCGTCGCGTGAGTGTGGCGCAGAAAGTGGGCGCTGAACTTAATTCCCGCACAAGCAGAAATTTCCTCCATCATCAGTCGCAACCCGCGATCGCTTAAAGGTTTACCCCTGTCCCGCCGACTGGGACTAGGAAACACCGGCTGATCGTTGCCTGCATCCCCACGATAATCCAGTAGCACCTCACTAGTTTCCGGATCGAGGCTAATGGTTCTAGTTTTATTTCGTTTCCCCGTCACAGTTAACAATAGACAGTCCCCATCCTCCCGAAACTGCCGCCAAAATAATCCCGGCGTAATTACGCGCTTACCATAATCAGAAGTTTGCCGGGCAATTTCTCCTGCCCTCACCCCACTGTAAAACATGAGAGTAAACAGCAACCAGTGCATCTTATTAGTGTTGTGTTGCAAGTCTACTGCCATCGCCGCTTTTTCCAACTTAGCAATCTCGCGTTCCGACAGAATGCGCTCTGCGAGCTTATCGTCCCACTGGATGCTTAAGTCCTTGCCCAAGTCGATAGCAAAATAACCAATAGAAGCTCTAGTACCCCACTCCCACAAACTTTTAATCGCCGCCGTGTACTTAGCCGCAGTATTTTTACTAATTCCATAAGTATTTTTCTTTCCTCGTACTGGCTTTTCATCCTTGAGCCAAGCCAGATAAGCGTGTAGATGGAATAACGTTACCATCCTCAAATCAGATATCCCAAACCGCGACTGCATATAATCGACAAGCTCATAACCAATTTGCCGATATGCCCGTCGCGTTTGGTCGCTTTTGATAGTGACAGAATGCACCCATAGCTCAATTAGCTGCTGTGTGGAATTAATTTTCTGGCGGTTGGGAAAATAATAATCCACAAGCGCAACACGAGCTTCATCAAGCGGTAGAGTCACCACCTCCACAGCAAGTGATTCCACGCTTAGTACGGGTAAATTTTCCATAATAAAATTCCCCAACCCCCACTGATAATTATGATGCCGAGAACTGTAATTCCCGGTATCTTTATGATAGTTGTTTCCAGGACACGATTAAATTGCTCATCTAGAATCATCTATATCGTATATACGCGGATATCCCATATGCGATGATGGTAGTGAGAAGAGTAAGGGAAGTAGAGGTAGATGGGGAGGTAGGGGGAGTAAGTAAATATTAGAACTTGAAGCAAATGGTTAAAGAACTGGTTAGAAATCACTTCTCCACAACAAAAGCGCGAGGGACTGGTGGAATATCCGCAGATAAATATAAAACTTCTGTCTGAAGAAGACCGGGAGTTGGTGAAGCAGGCCAAGCAGCGTGCTGAGGAGTTGCGCCTCACTTTTAAGGAGTTTGTGCTGAATTGTATTAAACAAGCACTTGTGGAAGAGAGTCCCGATAGTGCAGATAGTGCAACTGCTGCCGAAATTGAAGCTTTGAAAGCTCAAATCGCCGCCCTGGAAGAGAAGGTGAATATTCCTTCTGCGACCAAATCGGAAGTACATACCCTCCAAGAGCGGTTAAATCAATTGCGGGTGGGGATTTCAAATGAAATTAAGAAGGATAGGGAGCAACTTGCTTCTTTAACGCTGGCGATCTCCCGACTTGAAAGCCAAATTGAACAGCTCATACCTTCCTTAAATCTTCAGGTGGATGGCGAAGGTAATGCCGACAGTGATAGCGACTGGATTTTTGGGGAAGGCTCAGGCAGTTTGGGAGGAGAAGATGTTGAGGGTTTTTGAAATTGGTCATAAAACAATTGTCTTGACCCAAAATAAGCCCTAATGAATTGAGACGCGCTAGTTTTAGTTGTGGATTTTCCCGTGATTGTTTTTTCCCACTCAGCCACAGATTCCAGAAACACTTTAGCACCCAACTATGTTTCAACTGACCAATCTTCGGCTAAAGCTTGTTCTGGATTGAGGATGTCAAACACAAAATGTCCACCTAGTTTTAAAACTTGTTAGACCTCAAGGATCGCAGCAGCCCAATATTCAAGTACAAAATAGCAACTAAATCAAGTGGCGATAGCTAAATCTGTCCCTACTTGCCTAGCATTGATTTCTTATGCTGTAATAGTGCAAATGTATTGCTTTTTAATGTTAAGAGCGCAGATGATGTAGTTTATATCGCCACTATCAATCAAGGCATTTTACACTATCTCAACCATTTGTAGGAGACATTAGGGTGAATATTATTTCTGAAGGTGACAATCATTTAGCTCCCTTAGATTACAGCAGTTTACTCAACAAAATCTTGGAAGTGCTGCCCAGTCAAAACCCATTCCAGTTCTCCCCAGATGACAGTCGATTGCGGATTAATATTGACAAAATCGCCGATCTGGTTGCTAATTCACAAGTGGAAAGCCCTTTGGCATCTGCTAGCGGGATTCGTTGTGCAACTATCAACCTTAGCGATCGCACAAGTAAAAATTTCCCAGAGCAAATCAGGCTAATCCGCGATCGTTTGCAAAACCTCTTGATTGCCGCATTACCACCAAACAAAACAGTAGAATCAGCGATTTCGCAATTACTGACAGATTTACAGTCTTTTCAAGGTACAAAGCCATCTCTGGGATTTACTTATCCTTTCGGAGAGTATACAGGTTTGCAAAAACAGCGGCTCAGTCTTCAGCGCCACCGTTCAGGCAGTGATTCTCTCTTGAAACTTCATAAACTAATCATCACAGTTAAAGATGTCAAGGGATTTGATTCTCAACTTTCTTCCAGTCTTGATAATTATATCCAACAAGAATTTAGCGAAGAAACTGAGAGTGATTTAGAGGAATTAAGCGACACACTAGAAGAACTGATTAAAAATCAAAAATCTGACTTTTACAAGCTCAAACGAGTCATGTATACCGAAGCTATTGGTATGCTCAAACGAGAGGCAAAAATCAGGTATTTAGAGTTTATTTTGGAGAATGTTAACGATAGTGTAGATGGCAAAATATATCTTCAAGATTTGATTCGACGGCTACGATTACTAGAAGAATATATCAATGATATCAACCGAGGGTATGGTCATTACCAAGTAAACTATGCCGGAAAGTCAGTCAACTACAGAGACTTATTTTCTCGTGCCGAAGCTTTAGATATTCTCCCCATTATTCCCTTAATCGAAGGGTATTTAGGAGAAACAAAAGATGATACTAAAGGAGAGCAGCAGTTTATTTTTGGTTTCAAACTAAAATTTGGCGGTACAGTTCAAGCTTACGGAGACAAGCCACTTTATGTACTGGATTATTACCTCAACCTAATCGACCCAGAAAGTCAGGAACATAAGGCGGGATTAGGGGACTCTTTTAAAAGTGATTATTTCAAAGAAAAAGTATTAAAAATAATATTTTTATACTATTTTATATTTGCTTCTAGGAGTAATCCTTTAGCAGATAACTACCAAGAAAATTCAGAGCTAAATTATGAACCTGTTTCGGTCTTTGAGCAACAGGTATTACCTGTACTCAAAGGTTCTGACGAAGAAGCTAAAAAGAAAATATTTGCCAAAATTAAGGAAGGAATTGAAAAATTTAACGTCAAAATAAAAATTGAAAAACTCAGGCAGTTACTTAAGGATTTGCTCAAAGATAAGCCTATTCTAAAAAGACGAGAGTATCCGCTTTATCTCGGCGTTAAAAGAGGCATTTTAGAGCGCGATTTAGACCGCATTTTAACTGATGTTACATTTTTCAAGCCTGTCTTTGGTGAGAGGTCACGAGAAGCCCTAAAGTATATTTCCATCAGGGAGCCTCATGTTGATAGCAGCTACCTTTGCAATCTTTCTGTCAGTATTGCAGTAGAAGATATTCGCTATTTCCCCACTGATGACCGCCAAATATTTAGCATGGCGTATGATATCACAAATATTAAAGCACTACCAATTCTTTTGGTTCCTTTTACTGAAGAAACCTGTCAGAACATCTACAATAATTCTTTCAAAGATCAAAAACCAATTTTATTCATCTACAATCATAAAAAGTTACGAGAGCAAATTTTCAACAATCCTGACTCCCCCAAAGCGTTTATTTACCGATTTACTTTTTCTCTGCTTATTTATATCTGCCTGAAAGTACTGCTTGAGTCTGTCAAAGATAAACTGTTTATTCCCATTGTGCGGTTACAACTGAATACTAAGCAGAACTCCACACCAGAAGAAGAATTTATGCGCTCGCTCTCTAAAACTTTATCCCACTTATTGAGCGAAGAACATCAATCCAGTACTCAAGGATTCTGTGTCAAAAACCTGAATCCTTACAAAATTGAAAATGGTCTAAGTTCTCTTTACTCTGTACTGCCCAAAAAATTTAAATTCAACGCTTCTTCTTACAACACCCAGCTAGACAAACTAGCAATTATTATAGTCTCCAGCCGTGAGAGTGATGCCAGTTGGCGAGGTGGAGAACGAATATCAAACTTGTTAGGAGAAGTTGTAGGAGTAGAGCGTCTACAGGATGGCACAGTTCGCTTAGAAAGGCTCAACACCTTCGCAGCAAACTATGAACATCAGCAGATGTTTCAAAGACCTACTATTGTCATTGATGAAGTGGACAAATTGTACCGCCAGGGCTATCGGCACTTTATGTATATTGCCAAGTCTCCATATTCTAGCACTCTCAATATGACTCAGAGTGATGAAGATGAATCACTATTTTTCATGTCTACACCTGTACTCAAGGCTTTAAAGGGAGATAGAGACGACATCAAAATATATCCAGTATTTTTTGATAAATATTATGTGGTAAATCTAGGGCAGACTGTTAGTTCTTTGTACATACAAGACACGCTTGAACTAACAGGCTTAGTTGAAGATCCCAGCAAGAAAGCTGTTGTCTTTTTCAATCTCTTCAATGGAATTAAAGTCGGTCAAGATGACGAGCGTTACTACAACGGGGTAATTTCCTACGCCACCTTGCTAAATGTCTATGATGACATTCTAGATGATGAAGATATCCGTAGGGGACTAATTTATGACCGCGAAAACAATCCTATCAAAAATGATATCTTGCAATATCTAACCTTATTCCACTTTTCGCGTTACGAAGCTGTTCCCAGAAAGAATCGGAACATTAGCTTTAAACTTGACCCTTACGAAAACATCATTGGAGATGATGCCGTTGGTAAATTATCAGTTTTCAAGCATACCACTAGGAGTGTAAGCTTTAACTCTTTGGCGTTTTTAACTGAAGTTAGACGTGCCTTGAATGTAGAAGGAGAGGAGCGGAAATGATTGCGGAAGATTTAGGAAGATTATTTGAAATCGGCTTCAATGTTGGCATCCTTGCTTATATTCAGCAAAACCAATTGAATCACCGATTCGGAGATTTATATCAATGTGACTTACAAGCATTGCGGTTTCCACAACTGCATCGACGTATAGTTGACCGCGCTAACGTAATTAATGATAGTGATAGTAAAATCATTGCTAAGTGGAGTATATTTTTTCTCCAAAAGGGGTTTTTATCCGGCTTAAATTTCTTTAGGGAGTACCTGGAATCAACAGGTTGGAAACAGCGAAAGCTGGAAATTTTATACTACCAGTGTAACTTTTGTGATGACAACAGCCTTGGTACTCTTGTTAAGGGTGAGGAACAAGTCTTTAGAGATATCTTGTCACAATTAGGAAATATCAAGGTTGATATCGGTCGCTATAAGCAGCAAGGAGAGTTTCTTAGGGCTGATACTTTAATGCTGCTGCACAACGGCAAACAGTTTCGTATTCTCTCAGTGGATTTATCAGTGTTCTCGATTAAGTCAGCTGAAGATATTAAAGATTTAGATAATGTAGAAGTTATACGGCAATTACTGCTCAGTGAAATTAGTTATTTACGCTCAAAAAGTGTTTTCTCTGGACTTAGTATCGATACGGGAACAGACACCACAAAACTTGGATTAACCTTTTCTGAAGGGATTGCTCGTTATTTCACAGCTTTCAAGCGCAAGGACAAAGAGAGTGTCAAATTAATCCAAGCAGCCAGTTATGCTCATAGCTTCTATGAGTTTTTACGACAGCACTCTCTTCTCCAAGAAGCTGATCCCGTGATGTTTAGCATTATGGGTTACACTGACCGAGGTGTTAGTGCGATGTCAGTAAATCGAGAAAATTTAGATATCTTAAATACCTGCCACCGCATTTATAAGCAGCAACAAAGTGGTCAAGCGATCGTCGAAGCTCGTCAACAAGTTCTCAGAATCGTCAAAAGGAAAGCAGCTGAGAGTTTTGTTAATGGCAAGACATTTATAAACTCTCTTTTAGCAGTACCACCTGATACAACTACTTTGGTTACTCACCAGGAGCGAGTAACAGGGTTTTTTAACTCAAGCGGGGAAGTGCCACCTCAATTAATGGCTCAACTCGGACTGAGTGGTAGTCTAGACCTACGTTCGGCTCACACCGCACTAATTAAAACTGCCCTGACTAATGACAATCCTTATCTTTTCTTAACTGGCAATCCTGGCATTGGTAAAACCACAACCATTGTAGAATTTCTCAAACAGCATCTCGACGATGGCTTTTTGTTCTTCTATGTCAGTCCCAGAAAAAACGTTAACAAGGACGTAATTGAGAAGTTCAAGAGTCAACCGGGAGAATCATTGGGCGGGAGCATTGCAGCACCATTGGAGAATCACGGACTGTTTTGCATCAATACCAATGCAGACATTATTCAAGCTAATGGTGGACACTGTACTGTGCAGTATTTCTCTGATTTACAAGAAGGGGACTTTACAGAACAAGCTGTTCATTTTATCGATGGTCAGGCTCTTATTGAGCGCAGTCTCTCTACTTCTCAAAGACTCCAGCGCAAAATGGAGGATTTAATTCAGGATGCTGGTGAGCAAACTAAAGGAGTTTTAGATAGCATTTGTGAAGCTATTTACACAATTATAGACCGTCAACTTTCCAATAATATAGTGGCAACAATTTCGCTGCAATCTTTGAAAAAAACGGGTAACGGTCAAGACACTCTCCGCCATTTTGAGAAGATATTTAGGAACGCCTATAACCAAAGTGAAGGTTCAGTCATTCCTGACCAAATGAAGAAAATCTCTCAACGCATTAAACATATATTCATCATGGTTGATGAGATTACAGGAGACCATAGCGGTGTAGAATTTTTAAACCGCATCAGTTCTATCCTTCGCCAATATGAGTTGACTAATTCCCAATATGGCTTTAATACCAAAATTATTGTAGCTGATGCTTCTATTGTTGACCCAGATGTCATTCAACAGCATCTTTCTACTACAGTTTCAGAACCAGACAAAATCTTTTATCGGCGAGCGTCAGAGAACGACTCACCCCTTTCAGTACAAAATTTTAAGTTTAAGGGATTAGGCGCAACTGTCATCAATTCTAACTCTTACCCTGCTCGTAGTTTAAACATTACTTACAAAGTATTTATTGACTCTTTTAAATTTAGCAATTCAGCTTTTTTAGAGAAAAACAATAGCTTAGTTAACCGTGTACAAGCAGAGATTGCTGAAGATATTAATTCTTTCTTGGATAACCCAGAAGCTGGACAGATAATTGTATATATCCAGGATAAGCAGAGATTAAAAGAATTGACTGAATATCTAAAAAAACATCGACGTAATTTTCAGTTATTTACGGATTATTTAGAAATTCACGCTAATATTTCAGAGCAGGAAAAAGAAGAAATCAAAAAATGTAATAACGAGGTGAAAGTGGTCTTTATGACCGCCTCAGCTAGTCGAGGGTTATCATTTCCTAAAGCTAAACATATTCTGGTTGATATCCCTCGCTTTGCCATTGAGCAAAACTTAATGGAAATTATTCAGGTAATTTACCGGGGTCGCGGTAACTACCTTGAAGATGGAATGACCAAAACCTTAGATAATGAGGAGAAAGATTTAATTCTTTACTTATCAGAGCGGGCTGTATATTACGCTGATGACCCGGAGCTTTCTTTACAAGAAAGTGTGCTGAGTCTTGTGAATATTCTATTAATTTTCAAGACATCTGTCATGACAAGAATTTCTGGGTCTGGGCAGATAGGTAAAGATCATTTTATGATGATTCCTATTGGGGGAAAGTCGGTATTTGCAGCAGGTGAAACCTTTACGGGTAAGATATCTGGTTTAATCAAAGAACTAAAGAAAGAGCATATTCGTCGTCGCAATGACAAACTTTTGAAAGAGGTTTATACGAGCCTAGAGCAACTGTTAGGTCGTGTAAAGATTATCTTGAGTGATTTAGACAATTCCCCGCCGACAAAAACCCTTTCTTATCTGTCAATGCGAGAGTCATTTGCAGACCAGTTTGTGAAGTTGGTAAGTAGTGGTTTGGATCAGCTATTAAGCTTTGGCCCTGTAGAACCCAGCCACATTAGTGGCAGTATGCTAGTAGTTTCTTTAGCTAATAAAGCACTTCAAGAAAACTATGAAATGCGTCTAGAGCGAGAACTCAAACCTTATGCTAATAATGAACTTTTAAAAAAGTTATATTCTATTAATTCTAATCAAGCCTATCCAGAAAATTTGCGTTCAGCAAGTTTTGGAGCAATTGAGCTAGTTAATTTACTTGGAAAACAAATGAGGCGGACACAGTGGTTTGAGCAAAATAGTCAGCGTTTTGACCAGTATTATGCAATTCCACTATTTATATTTACCAGCAATGAAGCGATTAAAGACTATTTTTCTAGGGGTGTAGAGGAGCCAGATGGAGAATCATTCCGAGATATTTTAGCTGAATATATCCGTTGTATGTTTCCTGTAGACAACATTTTGCCCATTAGCTCTCAGTACGGAGAATTTCCATTTGTTGTTTTTAGGAGCTATAGTTTAGGCGAAATTAGGGGTAAGTTATTCAAAGACAAGCAGCTTTTAACTTCCCGTGAATTGAATATATTAAATTTGATTCTTGCTCAAGAAGACTAAGCAACTTCTGTGATGCGGTTTCTTACTTAAAACTCGAAAGCCTGATACAGTTCGGGATTGGGAAGATAAAACTTTGCACCACTGTTACCCAGCATTCGCTCAAAGTGATTCTTTAGGGTTATGTTAAAAAAGCCTGTTTTGATAGTATTTCTATTTAGTTGCTACTATAGCAGGGTACTTGGAAATTACATAAATATAACTCTTTTCACATTTACTGTTCAACTGTCGGAGAAAACATGGCAATAGATGTAGCAATATTAACCAAAGAGTTAGTTGATTTCCTGGCTCCCATAATACCTTTTCTTGAAGAAACGACTAAGAGAGTTGTTGCAGGGGAGGCTATTAAGAGATTTGGTACTACAGTATGGGGGCAGGCTCAATCCCTGTGGACAAAACTCCAGCCTAAAATGGAAGCTAAACCCAGCTTGCAGGAAGCTGTAAAGGACTTAGCGCAAGATCCTGCTGACGAAGATGCTCAGGCTGCGTTGCGTCACCAATTGAAAAAACTGTTAGCTGAAGATGCAATCTTAGCCGAGGAAGTAGCGCGGTTTTGGCAAGAGGCAAAGCCAGCCAATGTATCTATCATTGCTAGTGGTAATAACTCCGTAGCTACCAGTGGTAGCGTAAGTGGCATTATTAACACAGGTGATAATAATACAAACGTTATGGGGACGAAATGAGCAATAATCGATGTTTGTGGCAATCATACTACAATAATGTAAATACGAACGCTACAATCAAAAGAATTCTAGCGATCGCCCAATAATTCCAAATCATGGTGTTCGCGACAACATAAGAACATCTGTAAGGCTTGAGCCAAAAGGCAGACTCTGTGACAGATATTAATGATCTGAGGAGAATCCTCAACCTACTAGCAGCAAACACTTGTAATAATGCTGACTTTGCGAGACTATGCCAAATCCTTGACAGTAAGCAGATTATCTTCGTTCCAGGTGAACGATCTGTAGGTGTGGGCGGCAGTATAAGTGATTCTGTGATTATTACTGGCGATAACAACGTGGTCTATAAAGGCCCTAATGCTGAAGTCGTTTACCAAATCGTTCAAGATGTTTTGGAATCGTTTAAGGTTTCTGCCTTACTCACACACAGCGAATTTTCCAAATCAGCGGTAATAACAGCGAAAAAGCTAGCTGGCTATTGGGAAGTTTTGGTAGGACGGGACGGATTACTTGCTCAGATTCAATCCCTCCTTGCTGAGTCACCAGATGTGATTGTATTGCATGGACCTGGGGGGATTGGCAAAACTCGTTTTTTGCTAGAGCTTCCTAAAATTATTCCTACTGGAACGTCTGTGCGGTACGTTCGCATTCGAGCCGAGTCTATAGAGTATGACCTAGCTTCATTGGATTGTAACAGTCGTCATGTAATTGTTGTAGATGATGCTCACCGCTTTGGACTTTTACACCAATTGGGAGAAATTTTGATAAACCCCGCACTAGCCGGCAAAGTCACACTTGTCTTAGCTACACGTAGTCTTTTCAAAGATTCAGTCATCTACAAATTAGGCTATTTGGCTGGCTATAAAGTCAATGAAATTGAGGTGCAACCTTTAGAAAACATTGATATAGATCAACTCCTACGAACCCCACCCTACGAAATTACTCACGACGATACACGCCATATTTTAGTTCGTATTGCTAAAGGAGATCCCCTGATTGCTGGTGTCGCTGCTCGTTTAGTTCAACGTGGTGAGTCAGTAATAAATCTCAGCCGCGAACAAGTACTTACCAGCCATTGTAATGACATCATCCGCGACCTTAAAGGTGAATTTAAAGATGAGTTTAAAGAGCAGTATTATATTGGCTATCTGGAGATTCTGGCGGCTTTAGGGACAATTGATCTAAATAATCAGGAGTTACGAGAGAAAGTTCAAAAAGTTGTGAATATATCGCAATCTGATGAAGACCGAGTAATTTCTAGATTAGTGGAAGCTGGTATAGTAGAACGTTACTGGAAGACTATAAAAATTACCTCCGAAGTTCTGGCTGACCATATTTTGCTTCACCATTTCTTCCAGACTAAACAAGCAGACTATCAAAAGAAAATTATTGAACCATTTTTTGAATTAAAACCTAAAGAGATTTTGACAACTTTAGCAGAAGCAGAAGTTAAAGGAGAGGCTCAAGCTGGTCTTTTACTAGATTGCAAATTAGATGAATTGCGTAAAATCTTAATTCAAGGAGACTACCTGACTCGACTGTCTGTTTTGGAATGGCTACAAGATTTAGCTTATCTGCGCTCCGATGATGCACTGTCGCTCGTAGCAGATATCGTGGATGAACCTGACAAGCCTGCTGAGTTTTATCAGGGTAGTTTTGGTGGGGATAAATGGGAAATTAAACATGATTGGTTGTTAAGTAAAGCTGTAGAAATTCTTCGTTATACCTACCTAGGAAGTCTGCAATATTCTATAGTTTACCTGCACAAACTGGCTAGATATCGACCATTAGCAACAGAGTATGCTAATGTTCGTGATAAAGCAAGTAAAGCATTAGTTGAAATTGCTGAGATTAAAGTTAATAAATTATATGATGTACAGTTAACGCTTCTTAAGAATATAGAAGTGTGGCTAAAACAAGATTTTACAAACAACTTAGAACTGAGCATTTCTTTGATTCAATCTATGCTCAATATGGTGGTTGATAATACAAAACAAGATGCCACCAAGTATATGCGAATAATTATACAGCGTGGTTGTTTACAACCATCTGAATCTTTACGGCAAGTTCGAGAACAAGCTTTAGAGATATTATACCAAGCATATAGTCAAGCATATAGCCTACCAGAGCGATTAAAAATTATCAAATCTCTAGAATTACAAATATTATTACCTCTTTCAACGGATTTTAGAGAAGTAACATCAGAAACTTGGGTTTGGCTAAAACCTGACTGTCAAAATACAGTCAAATTTTTCTTAAACATAGTGATTCCAAATGCTGAACTACCTATATTGGATGCTGTAGCAAAGTGGATACGTGATGCACTACACTTTAATCGTCACCAATTAGATGAATTGGAACTGTTAAGTCAGCAATTAAAAAATAATAATTTATATCAACTATATCTATCCTTATTTAGGAATAAGCTATGGGATGATTCCGAGGATGATTATCTAGATTGGAAAGCCCTAGAAAAACGCCATCAACAAGCAATTCATCATTATTTAGAAGGATTTTCTCCTACAACAATAGAAAAGGCAATCTGGGAATTAGAGTTGATGTTATCCCAATGTACAATTGCTGGGGAAAGTAGTACATCTTGGTTTGAAACTTTGTTTTATAAGGTGGGAGAAAATTATCCCGAACTTGTGCCGCAAATAGTAGAGAAGGCACTGTCTGAGAATTTAATCATTAAACAGCAGCTTGGTCGCTTAATTGGAGGATTATATCGAAATAATCTAGAGGCGGGTTGGTCTTACATACAATCATGGATTGATGGTGATGATCTAGTTTTGTGGCTGGCTGTAGCAGGTAGTTATCATTTTTTAGATTGGAGCGTGTTTCAGGATAAAGAATGGGAAGTTTTATACCGTCTTATAAATAAAAAATCTTCACAAGTTGATTTAAAAATTCTTGAGCTTATATCGCGGTTTGCACCACATAATCCACTACGTTCAATTGAGTTTCTCAAAATAATTGCTAATCGTAGTGATGAAAATGTCCTACTGCGTGTAGCGGAAGTTCTATCTTGGTCTTTTAAATATTCTCAAGATGGATGGGGGAAGCATTTCATAACATCTGAGGATTTGTTAAACATTGTTCAAAACTTTGAACGCCTTTCACGCCTAGACTATGCTGCTGAAGAGTGTTTAGCTATTATGGGTAAAATTGACCCCATGAATGTTATAGATTTTATAGAACGCCGAATTATAATTCAAGCTGAACAGCATAGAATAACTGAGTATTATGAGGCAATTCACTTACCTTATTCACTTGTTGCAAAAAGCATACAGTCTAGTACTGAATACTCTAATGTACTGCGTCGAGTGCGTGACTGGATGCTACGCGAGGATGTTTGGCTATATAAGGCTCCCAAAGTATTAAAGGAAATTGCTGGTAGTTTATCAGAGCCTTTATACAGTGTTTTAATGGAGTGGGTAAAATCGGGTGACGTTCAGAAACTACATGCAGTAGCTAAAATTTTGCGTGTTTTTAATAGTGGTCAACTTTTCTACTCTTTGAGTCGAGAAATTATTTGTATTACAAATAATGAAATCATACTGAGTTATATTAGTACTTCTATTAACTCAACTCCGGGAGTAATTGTTGGAGGATTTTCAAATCACCCCAGACAACGCCAAGAAGAAATTTCTTCTTGGTTAGAAGATGAAAATTTCCGCGTTCGGCGCTTTGCAAATAGAATGAAACAATCTCTACAGGAATACTTAGAACGTGAGTTGGAAACAGAAGAATTCGAGGAACGCAATTGGTAGAGACAATCAGCTTTCTGTGAAAATTTATTGTCGGATGAAATCTTAGAAAATTTGGAGAACACTAAGTTTGCAAACACGCGTATTATAATTCCTCAATCACTTTACCTCCTGCGGACTGCCGCCCCATCTTGAGTTTACGGAAGGTGCGTGAGTGAGTCATAATCTAGCTTAGATTCCTATCTAAGATATTCGCCTGCCATATTTGACAGGCTGTAGTAGATTCAAATTATAGCTGATTTAACTAGCGATTGACGCTATTTCTGGTGAGAATAATTTGTGATTCTCAATGGCATATTTATAGCTAAACAATCCATTGTTTGACAAGAAAAATTTTTCTTCACTACCCGATATCTTGAGTACGGTGATAACGCATGGTGGTTGAATATTATTATTGCGAATGAATTTCCTTGCAGTTGTACAGGTTTTTTCTTGATGGTTTTGTTGATAGCAACTAAAGCTTGTAACTTTTGATAGCAAAACTTTCCCACTTAACTTACGTCTCAAATGGTATCTACCTAGTTTTTGTCGAATTCGTTTTGGCATTTTGCATTCTCCTTAATAATTGTGCATGGTTCTTATATCGTTTAAGTTGAATTTCAAGCTGACGGGCTTCCTGTTTACTTGAGGTTTTCCATACGTAAACAATTTTGAATTCAATGCCGCGTTTTATCGCAGCACGAGTAAATGCTGCTCCAGATCCTTGTAGATGCTGCTGAAATCTTTTCTTGAGGTTCGCGCATGAACCTAAGTAGTAACGAGCTTGATGTTTCTCGTTCCCAAGCGGACGAGATAGCTCAATCATGTAGCAGCAAGGAATTGAGGGTATCTTTCCTGACAATTCCATTTATGGTTTTTTAGATTAATTTGAAAGCTGAGGCGTTAGCTGATTGTGGTGGTTTATGTTGTTACGCAGTTGAGCCTTTCTTGTTCTTGTACCCAACTAATTACATTGGATTTACTAATGCTTACAGGCTTATCTTCACCTGCAATAAATACTTGAAACCAGCCAGTTTCTAACTCATAGTAGTCAATAATTAAACCTGCTTTTCTGGCTGTTTGGAGAGCTAATACTTCCTGGGGTAACAATCTTTCAATTTTTAACTGTTCTTCTGGGGAAAGCTGCTTCCAAGCTTCATCTTTAACAACCAGATGCCTGTATATAGCAGTTCTAATTTGATAATAACTGGTAGCTGATTTGAGTTTTTCTGCCAGCATTAATACTTCTTCCCCAACTGGCTGCTGTTCTGTAGCGTTACTGGTGCTGGTTTGTTCCTTTTGTTTTAGCCTAGAGTTAACTTCTATAGCTTTTTCGCTCTCTGTTGGGGATGTTTCTAATTGTGGAAGCATACTCGACTCAACCACTTCAGATTCAGCAGTCTCTTCCTGCGGCTGCTCTTTTTCTTGGGATTTGATTTTGGCGTGATAGTCTGCGATCGCAGCGCGGAGAATTTGCTGGGGAAGTAGTCCATATCCATCAATCAATTCCTGTGTGAGTACTCCTGTTTGGTGATCTTCTTCCCACTGAGGAGGGAACTGACAGTAGCGATCGCCTTTTGGAGTTCTGCGCCAGATTGATATCTGTCTTTGTTGTTCCTGCTTTTGGGTTTTAAGGAGGGCTTTCCTTTCTTCGATTAACTCCAGTACCAGTTTGCAGGTCAATCCCCCAATTGGATAATCCTGTAGCTGGCTGATAATTGGTTTGTATTGAAGAGAACACAATCTGAGAAGTATTGTTACTGGAATTGCGGCTAGGTGTTGAGGACAAGTTAAAAATTGTTGGAAGTTTTCGGCTATTTTGATCGCTCGTTTTTCCTCAGAGCTTCCTTTATCCCAACCGTATGTATCGAGCAAGGTTCGGTATTCTTTCTTGCTGTAGGTGGTTTTGTATTCGTAGAGTAGGAAAGCGGCGTGCAAATATTCTAGACTGCTGGTTTCGATATGTGCGGTTGGATTCGGATCTAATTGATGTTTTTGGAGATAAGAGATTGATGTGATAGTTCCTGGCATGATAAAATTCTCTTTGCATTAATTTCGTTGGTCTTAAAAGACCACTTACCTATTTAATTCACTGCAAATAATTCAGGCTGCTTGTTTGTCCCAAGCTTTTGATGATTTAGAAATAGCAGCCAAGGCATAGCCCAAGGTGTGTTTGTGAATTTTGGGCATTTTGTGAAACGACATATCCTGACCCCAATCTTGGACTGACTTGGTGCCAATATGTAATACTTGCGTGAGAGTTTTGACACAAGTTGCGCGAAAATTGGCGTGAGAGACTGTTTGTAGTACTTGTTGTTCGCTTAACCCTTCGAGGAGTATTTTTTCTAGAAAGGTTTGAGCATTTACTTCTGGTGCGTTGTATTCTCCTCTCAAGATGCTCTTTAGCTGCTTTGGCACGATTTCGGCGGCATGAATGTAAGCAAGTGAAATTTTGCAGTAGTTGGGTATTCCGTCAAAGTTGAGATCGCTTCCCCACTTACGAACTGTCGGTCTTTGTACCCCTAAGACGGCACATAGTACGGTGATACATTTTTTGCGGTATTGCGAATCTGTTTCTTCTTCGAGAAGTTCTGGGGGGCTGAGTTCGGCTATACCGAAGCAGTAGCGTAGAAATTGTCTGGGTTCTAATCCTTGCTTTGGTAGTATTTCTACCACTTTGTAGCTCTTTTGCATCTTTATTAACTCTTACGGGATTTTTACCGAGTTAGCTTGATTTATCTCAAGCCCTTGTTTTGTGCTTTTTAGGTAAAGTTTACCGATTCGCAAAATTAGTGATGTATTAAGTTAATAATATTTAATATTTAATGATGCACTAAATTCAGTTAGTGCATCATTAAATTCAAAAGGTTTATTGAGGGTAAGTCATTTAGTTGTTGTAGTGATATGGGTTTTGATATAAAAGTTAATGTTTGTAACTAAAAACCCAGTTGTTTCTATAAACTGAAGAGAAACCTAGATAAACCAAGTTCAAAAAACGTGTGTCAAATCAGCGCGAACGCTTTTCTGGAGGGGATACTGACCGGGTATCCTTTACCCTTGCACCCGGTGTGCGGCAAAAGGTAGATGATGTACTGCCGATATTGGGTGGCACTTTAGCAAAAACTCTAAGGCGTTTAGTTGATTTGGGTTTGGATTTAGTTGACCTAGCTCAAAAAAGTGGTAAACCAGTTCCTCAACCGGGTAATTTGGAGCAGATGTTTTCGGGTTATACCTCTTTGGGTATAGAACTGATATTTGCGTGCGAATCCTTGGGTTTACCAGTACCTGAAGTGGGTCAGGTGGGAGTTTGGTTTGTAGATAATCTCTCCCTTGGTTTGGGTGATATTGAGGGGATTAAGAAAGATAATGATTTTAGGGCATCACGTATATTTCGTTTAAGTCGAGAAATTCAGAGGTTTTTTCAGCAGCAGCTTAATGTACTATCAGAAGATGAGTATGCTGCATTTTTGAGGAATTTGCATCGGGAAGCTATTATTGGGCAAGAGTTTGTAGCTGCTTGTCAGACGCTGGGTTTGCAGTTACCAGAGACAGGAAAACTACAGGAATGGTTACAAGATTTGGTGGAGCGATCGCGCAGCCTGTCTACAGTAGAATCGCAATTATCAAATGAGTTATTAGAAGAATGTGAGCGATTGGGGATAGATCCGCCAAAACCTGGTGAGGTTGGAGCGTGGCTACAAAATACCCGCCCTGCGGTATTTGAGGAGCCAATGCACGAACATAGGTTACCTTTTACAGATGATGGTTTGCCTTTAGGGGGGTCACAACCGTTTTTGGAGCATTTACTGACACTAAATGCACCGCCAACTGAAGATGAGGAGTATGACATTGCTCATAGGTTTGGTGTAGACCCAGCGCATCTGAAGGAACTCATATCCCGTATGAGATTTGACAGGAACGGACAGACAAATAATTGTCATTAATAAGCTTCGGGGATAAATGCATGGATGCCATTGAAGATGCCTCAACATTGTGGACTTTATTATCTAGACCTGGATGGGAGATTAAGCCGAACCCAGTAAAGCATTTACTCAAAATTAAAGCTCCTGACTACCAGGAAGCATTAATACTTTATACTAACTATCGAAAATTTCTAGCGACGTGGGCTGCATCCCTCAACTGTACCTGTGCTTTGATTGGAATTCAGGGGATGCGTGGGTCTGCATTCAAAATTCTTGCAGCAACGCCAGCATCGCAGCAGAAGTTATACGAAGACTTAATTTTTGCGAGCTTACAAAAGTCGGTTCGTTTTGAATTTAATGGACTGGCCGAAAGCGATCGCTACTTTGAGGATAATATCTACGAATCTCCAGGCTTTTACATTGCCGAAACTTTTTTGTACCCTGAACTCAGACCAATTGTTGATGAAGTATTTTCAAACCCAGAAAAGAAACTTGCTTTAACACGAATGTCTGACAATTTTCAATTGATCGTGTCTGCATCAGCAGCACGGGCAATGAGTTCTGACTCACAAGATGTGGTGCGTCGTCGAACCACAGATTTTTGGCACGCTAGAGACTACCAGATTTTCATACAGAAGTTTAAGCAAGATGGTAGCACAGGTTTTGAAATCACTTACCAGGCAACGACAAATTTGCCCAAGACTAATCCTTTAGCAGCGTGGGCACAGTTTACTACGAGTTATAGGTTTTTTGAGATTGATATAGGCGGACGCAGGGAAGTTTACCGTTTGGGTGAAGGTAAGGATATTACACCCATCAGTCGTCCCAAGGTTGTTTCATAAGATAGCGAGGTTTTATGGCAGTAAGATTCCTAGAAAACAAGGGCAGTGGCAATATCCTAGAGATTAGTAAAGCTAGGCTTTTAGAACTTACTCCTAATGTTTATCCCCTTACCTGGGAAGCCATTCTTTCAGGTAAAGGTGATAGTGTAGCTATCTTGGGTGCAGGTTTTGCTGAGCGAGAAGTTTTTTTTGGTTTTGAAGGAGTTGACCTAACGCGCTACCAACTTCCGACAATCGACTGTTACGACATTGCTACTAATCCGCCAGAAAAGTTTTTAGCTTTACGCAGCCAATACCCAAATCTACAGTTAAATTATTTTTGCGATCGCAATTTAGCAGAACTTGAACTGACAAAACTTTACGCTCCTAATAGCCTACGGCTAGTCTCAGTTCATGGAGTCTTAGATTACTTACAACCACATACAGTTACAAGAACATTACTTGATATTGTGAAAGTACAGCCAGAGGCAATATCGATACGCCTATTTTTAATAGGTAACCCGTGGTCGCGGAATTTTGCAAGTATAGAGCAACTGGCAATGGAATTAAATTCAATTGAAATGGCTATAAGTGGCTTAGTTAAGTCGATTGATTTTGATATATTGTGTCGTACAGGTATTGTGCAATTAAATATTTCAGACAAGGATAAAATTGAACATAATTTATTACCAAGTTACGGTGCATCTCATATAATGCCTGATAAATTAGTTGGTTATTTAATTAGTCAAGGTTATCAGCTTGTTGCGGCTGACGTGTACTCACTTTCAAATCAGGATTTACAAGGTGACGGCTCAAAAAATCATAGTAGTAAAAATGTATTTTTAGATAATCCACATGGAATGTTGTTATTTTTTAAAAGATAAAATGCTTATTTGAATCGAGCTAATTAATAAAGATAAAATTGTTGACAATAATAGTTAATAAAATAATGTTATTGCAAAAACGCTACATTGCTCAGAATAAAAGAATTTAACTACATTAACATTGCAGATAATGTAGTAACGAACTGAATCAAAAAATTAAAACTCCTACAAATATAGTATTGCTTTATTCCAAGAAGAGGCATAAAGCAATACTTTTGCTTACCAGCTTAAACTTGGCAGCGGGTGTTATATTTACTAAGTTTGTGGGAACACTAAGAATACGAGTTTTAATACCGTTATAAAAATATAAGCACAATTATTATACACAAACGATACGGCAAGTGTAAAAAATGGCCCGTGTAGCCAGAAGAAAATTAACTAAGAGGCAAGATATAGAATATGTATTATCCCAACGATATTGAAGAAATTTGTTACGAGCAAAATCATATTGAAAAGGTATGGGATGAAATGAAACAAGTTATCCCGACTTACTTTCAACAATATATTGATACAGAAAGTGGACACTCAATCCCAGAAAGCGAAATTGAAAAGCTCGCTGTTAAATTTGGTTCTACCTGCAAACTAAAAAGTAAGCTAAAAGATACAAAAAAAATTCTGGAAAGGCTTTTTAAAGAATCAATCAAGGATTATGAAAAAGACCGCCAACGTTATCAAGATATTCTTGATTTGGAATCATTGGCAGAATACAAATTCGATGTAAGTGCCTTCAAGAATACAATTTTAAGAAATCAAATTCCGATTATTAATAAAACACTGAAAAATATACATGCAAAGGAACTTGACAAGTTCCGTGCTGCATTTAATACTATACAACCAGGAGACTTGTTTAAAGTAATTTATAACATTGTTCAATTAGCAAATGAATGGCATAATGAGTGGTATAAAGAAAAAGAATTTGAAGAAATTGATACCTGCGATGGCTTGGAATATTATGAGTTAGATAAAGAAGCCTACATAGCATATGGAGTAATTGGCGGGGGAATTAAAAGTCATTTCATTTACAAGCTTTTTCCTGAAATGTATCCAAATAGAAGCAGAGAAGCTGTTTGGGCATTATATTATTTAAGCAGTAAGAAAAAGTTTGGTTGTAAAGAAGACTCTCAGTTTCTTATGATCAATGCGAGAGAAGGAACAACTCAGCAAAATTATTTTTATCCGTATGCCTTGTTTTCATTTTACGCTATTAGAATTTATCGGCAACTAAAAGAGCTTTATGCAAAGCATGGAGTAAGCTTACCTATTGAATATAGATTTGTTCTAGTGGATAGCTTTCTCTCATTTGTCGCAAGAACTCATCAGGCTGAAATTGACGATTTAAAGAAGAAAGCAGAAAGCTATCATTATGAATACTAAAGCAAAAGAAGTTTTTGAAAAAGAGTTTCCTGCTTTAGCAGGTGTGTTTTCTTTAAAACCATTTCAAGAGAAAGTAATTAACCATCTTATAGAGAATGGTTCAACATTAGCAGTAATGCCGACAGGTGGTGGAAAATCCCTCATTTATTGGGTTACTGCAAAAGCACTAAAAGGAACTTGTTTAGTTATTTCACCATTGATAGCACTTATTGACGAACAGGCAGAAAAACTTGAAAAAGAAGGTTTTGAAGTCTTAGCTATTCACAGTGGTATGGGAGCTTCAGAACAAATGAAGCAATTAAAAAAATTTACTCAAGTTGAATCTAAACCTGATTTCATTTTTGCTAGTCCAGAAAGGATGGCGACAGACGGATTTTTTGAATACTGTATTTCGTTGCAGATAAATAAAATCAAATTAGTCGTTATTGATGAAGTCCATTGTATAAGCCAATGGGGATTTGATTTCCGACCATTTTACAAGCATATACCAACTTTTCTTAATTCAGTTTTTTCAGATAAATGGCCAACAATTTTAGGTTTGACAGCCACAATAAATCCAAAAGAGCTTATCGATATTACTACTGATTTTAAAATTAAAAAAAGTTCTATCATCAAAGATGATGTATTGTTAAGATTTGATATTGATTTGAAAGTTGAGAAGTTATCAAACGAAGAAGAAAAGAAAGAGCGTCTTTGGCAAATAATAGATAATCACACCAACGAGAAAGTATTGGTTTATTTATATCGTAAATACCACAAAGGTGGTGTGGAAGATTTGTGTGAAACTGCAAATCAAAAGGGACTAAAGGCATTATCATTTCATGGAGATATGAGTAGCTCCGAACGGCAAAGTGTTCTAAACGAATTTAGAGATGGTTCAACCAATTTAGTTTTTGCAACAAATGCCTTTGGAATGGGTATTGATATTCCCAATATTCGAGTTGTAATTCATTTTATGATACCCGAATCTATTGAGCAATATTATCAAGAAATTGGACGTTCAGGAAGAGACCAAAATGGTGCTATTTCGTATATGCTTTATTCTAATAAAAATGTTCAGGTAAGAAAAACACACTTTATCGACAAATCATTTCCTCAAGGGAATCAAATCAAAGAATTGTTCAAAAAGGCAACCAACAATGAAGTTGGTAAAAAGACTTTGCAATATTTTGCAGAAGAAGAATTACAATCGGCTCTACCTTATTTTTTGAATTGCGGTGCAATTACAATAGAAGGCAAAGGCTTTACAGGCTTAAAAGTTTTCAAAACTAACTCAAACCCTATGTTGAAGTCAATAATTGAATCTTCAAGAACGGGAATGGTTGTTCCTGTATTGTTAAAACCCGAATTTTCAAAACTTACTTGTCGAGAATTTTTCAACATAACCTATAAAGCATTAGTTGATAATGAGGCAAAATTAGCTAAAAATCTTGACAAATGCTTAATTATCGAAGCAACAGAAGAATACCTTACTGATGAGCAAATTGAAACAATTAGTAATGAAACTGCAAGTAAAAGAGAGTATAAACATAATCTCTTAGATTATCTCGTTTATCTCCTTGATAACTTTGACAGTTCAATTTCAATGCACCAAGATATTGGAAGATATTTAGGCGTAAGTAAACATTCACTAAATAAGATACATCAGACTGAAAATGGTATTTGGGTTCGTTCAAAATCAGAAGTGATAATTGCAAATATTCTTTATCGTTCAAATATTGATTTTAGATATGAAGAAAAACTTTTTTATAATGAAACTCAATGGAAAGAACCTGACTTTACAATAAGACATAATAACAATGTTTGGTATTGGGAACACCTTGGGCTTTTGGGTAACGAGCAATATAACGAAAATTGGCAGGAGAAAAAGCAAATTTACAAAAAACTTGGAGTACTTGACAAAGTATTAACGACAAAAGAAAGTACGGTTTTGAGCAATCAAGTGAATGAGTTAATTAAAAAAATTAAAATGTCATAATAATAACAAAACCTAGAATTATATTTGGTAAATTTCTATATTTAGAAATGGTGGATTATTTGGTAAAATTAAATTTGTTTTTGTCAAGTCATATTAGTGGAATAGCTCTTTAGGTGTTCTGCGTTGCTTGACTTATCGCATCCAACAAAAATAAACCCAAATCTTTATGCAGTGCTTCATTGTGCTGCGGACAACCAGTTGAATGTAAACACCGTGGACAACCTGCTTCACAATCACATTCAGCTGCTAGCGCATATGCTTTAGCAGCGAAATTGCTCAAGTCAGAAAAGATAGCTTCTGCTGCTCCATTACCACCTTCACAAGTGTCAAAAAAGTAGCCAATTGTTCTAGTTTCTTTTTGCGTAACTATTCCATCCACATCTAGGCTAGAGGACAAAACTACCAGGGGTACAGCTTTTACTATCTGGTGTTGGATGCTATGGACTGCTGTAAAATCAGCACTACTAGTCCATAGTGTTTGATATTGTTCAGGAACTTCACCTCCTGTGGAGGTTATAATATCTTGTTTGTATTTGTTGACTTGTACTTGTATCGCTTTTTGTAGGGTTTCATTTATTTCTACCAGTACGCAGGGTGCTTGGTATTTTGTAACATATGGCTTTTCAAATGCTACTTCTGACTGAAGTTTTGTTACTTCAGCTGCTCCTAGAGGATGCCTACACAAGGAGCAAGTTTTCCCTTCAAGCGGTTTTTTGTAGTTACCACAACGCTGATTTTTACAAGTCATCCCGTAAGTGCGTTTCATCAACCGATAACCTGTAACAGAATTAGTAATTTCTCCCCAAACAAGGGTTAAACGCAACCGAGCATCTTTGATTTTGGTGGGGATAATTTTGGACTCCGCCAGTGTAGAAAGTGGTTGAATATCTAATTCTGATTCGGCTTCAGTAAATAAATCTGTATCTTTACCTAAATAAGCTAGTAATGCTTCTCCTTTCTCTTCATTTAGACTTTCGCTGCGGTAGGCTATTAACTCGCCGCTGTCATCTTGTACCATATATACTGCTTGCGGAAATACCTCCCGATGGGCAAGCGAAAGTGACATAATTTCTAAAATTTCGCCTGTGTGCTTCTCAATTAAGGAAATCGAGGTTTGAGGGCTGCTTCTGAGGTTGATGTCTTTGTGCGGATAACCTCTTCCCCAAAGTTTTCCATTATTACTCAGAAAAATTTTGTTTTGTTGTAAAAGAGAACCTGCAACTGCGTCGGCGGCTTTTCCGAAACGGCTATTGAGTTCCTTTAAAGCCAGGCTACTTTCAATGCAGCCGCATTCTAAATGTTTGCCTAGAATTGTGGGATAGTCTGGGTTAAAAGCAGCAGATTCAACTTCTCCCGATAGTAACTGTTCGCTATGCCGAGCGTAGAATACATCAATAGGATTTTGTCCCAAGGGTAGATAAATTACAAGTCCATGCTGCTTGCGTCCGGCTCTTCCTACTCGTTGCCAAAATGACATTAAACTACCCGGAAACCCACGCAGCAAACAGCAGTCTAGCTCAGGTAGATCAATTCCCGCTTCCAAGCTAGAGGTTGAGATAATTACTTTAATTTGTCCAGCTTGCAGTTTTTGAATAATTTCTCGGCGGCGATCGCCCGTTAAGGAACTGTAGAAGACTGCGACCTTGCTTGTTAAATAACCTAACCCAAGGCGTTGTGTTTCTCTTAGAATTAAGCCTAGTAAACCTTTGACAGCAGCACGGGAATTACAGAAGACAATACCACTGAGATTATGCTGCAACCAGGAAATCACAATTTTGGAAGCTTCAACATTAGCTGCACTATTTGGAGCAAGGCATAACAGGGTACGTCCTGCACTACCAGCGCCGCTGCGTTCAATTAAGTGTAGTCTTTGGGGTTGCTGGATTCTGCCACTAAAGCGCAACGCCATCTCTTGGGGATTGCCAATTGTGGCACTTGAACAGATAAATTGCAGTCTTTGGGAATTACCGCCAACAGCATCAACTGCTAACCTCAGCCGCCGCATCAAATTAGCAAAGTGCGCGCCAAAAGCACCAATATAGGTATGGCTTTCGTCAATTACACAATAACGTAACTGTCTTAAAAACTGCCGCCATCCTTCTCCCTCATCTCGACGGCGCACATTATAAAGATAGTGGTGCAACAAGTCGGGACTAACTGCCAAGATGTTTGGTGGATTAGGAATAAACAAACGCTGTCGTTCGGATGTGGGTGTATCCCCCGTCATTAATGCGAGTTTGATGCGGTTGTTGGGCATTGCCTTAACAAGCGATTGCAACTTTCGCATTTGGTCAAGGGCTAATGCCTTAAGTGGAAAAATATATAATGCCGTTGTTTGCGGTTGCTTGATACAGGATTCGAGGATGGCGAGATTGTAGCACAGCGTCTTTCCGCTGGCTGTGGGCGTGGTAATACTTAGGTCAAACCCAGCACGTAATTTTGTCAGAGCTTCTAGTTGATGAGAATAAATGTTGGTGATACCGTTATTTTGCAACGCCAAACGTAAAGCAGGCGGTAAATCGCTGGGTACGGGGTGAACGATCCCTTGGTTGGGATTTTTGATATCCACCGCCGTGATGCTTGCAATCAATTCTTGAGCTACAGACTGAAATGCCAGGTGGGGGATTTGGTGAATGCGTTCGGAAACTGTTGCAGCTCTTGTATTAGTTTCTTCAATCAACGTTGTGGAAGAAACCAAGTTAGCGTTACTTGATTGAATTGAGCCAATGGCGATCGCTTCTTCCCAATCGCCAAATTGAGTTGGAGTAACCTCTTCAACAAACTTAACAATTAACCGCCTGCCCAATAACGCCATAACTTCGCCTACTCCATACTCTGGGGAGTAAACTTGTTTACCCACAGTTAGCCATTCAGGTGGTTCTGGAACAGTTTGGTTAGCAGCGCGGATAATAGCGGCGTAATCAGTTGGTTTGTTGTTAGTCACAACACTAGGTTTTTGCTACTGGTGCTACCCACCAGTATAAAGCTAACGAGATTAGCCCAAGGCTACACTGATTTATATTTTGCTAACTTACTCAACTGGTTATTGACAGACTCGAATTTGCGCGATCATAACAAACCTGTCTTCTATCACGTTACCCTTTACTTCATCGATTTTTAAATGACAGTAGATATTTTTGACTGTGATTTCATTTGGCTGAAATTTAAACTGTCCTCGCTTAAATTGCACAAAGCAATGGAACTATTACAATAATTATTGCCCGATATAAAAATTTTTATATTATCAATAATCATATTTTTTACTTATTTTATAAAAGCTGATTTTTTACGTAATTTTAGATAAAAAATATTTTGCTTGCTCCCTTAACAAATAACAACGAGTCATTGCCTTAATATTGCATAATCCCTGTTGGAGAAAATCTAAAGCAATTACTTTACGTTCAAGCATTAACTCAAACAGAAAGCTTAGTAAATAATATTTAATTCCCTTTGTTTCAGCTAATTTTGCTAATTCAGGGTTAATAATCAAAAGGATAAAGTCTAATTTATGAGCTAAGGCAAAAGCATATTTTTCATCATAGCATAAATTTATATTTTTTTGACAATTTTGCATAGCCAAAGTTGCAATCTCAGAATCTAAAGATTGGATCTTTAAGCCTAATTTTAATAGTTTTTGCCCATCGTAGTCTCTTAGCTCACGTTCGTAAAGGAGATCCGTGACATTGACTTCGATAGGTAATTTGAAAAGTGGCTCAATTAACCCCGCTTGCTTTAACGCTATCAATATTGAAGGATTTGATACTAACAATCGAATCATATTGTAATTAAATTAATAGGCGTTATAAGAAAAATAAACATAAAACTTGTAACTGCTAAATAACCGTAAGTTTCACATAAATTGAACTAATCAATTAGCGTAAATTTATTAATGTATATCAAGATTTGAAATAGATTGTTCTTGAGCAGAATCCATCCTGTTTATCAAATCACACACCGATATATTCAATAATTCGGCTGCTTTGGCTTCAGAGATAGCATTTTCTGATAAAGCCCTAAAGCAAAGCCGTTCAAAGCGATGTGGTTGTTCTTTAGGTATCGGGAATGGTTCATAGGGAGGAGTTCGCCACCCTCTTCGTCCGAATTCAGCAAATAAAGTTTGGAAAGTTGTATGATCAATAATTTCTAATTCCTTACATCGATAAGTTAAAGCCTGCATACTAACGCCTAGTAACTGCTTTAGCCGAGAAAGTTCTGCAATTGTTAAGCGACTACGGTGTTTTCCAATTTCCATCCATAAAATTGAGGCTGGCATTAGGAATGCACTAGCAACTCGATGAGCAACTTTTTCTACATCAAGATCGGGGGCAGTAATCAGCACCATGTGTCCAAGTTCATGCACTAATGTAAAACGTTGTCGTTCACCGTTATCATTTGCATTAATTACAATCACTGGAACCTGCTCACGATTACGGCGTTTTACCCAGCAAGTTAATCCTGAAACATTATTGTCTAGAGGCAGAGACAAAATTTTAATGCCTTGAGATTCAAGTAATTCAGCCAAATTAATAATCGGGTCTGTCCCTAATTGCCAATGGACACGCAAGCGTTCAGCCACAAGTTCGGCATCGTTTAGAGAATTTACAGGAAATGGAGCTTCTCGTGGTGCTTCCCACTCCATACTTGGAGCATAAATAATTTCTTCAATTTCTAGATATCGCTCAACATGGCTTAGGACAGCTGCTACAACGTGAGTCTCTTCTCTTTTGCTAGTGATTTTTTTCTTTCTAAACTCTAAACCTTCAATTTCTAGTTCACTTTGTCCTAGTAAATAAGTTTCTGAAACTCCCAAAGCTTTGGCTAAAGCTATTAAGGTCGTCGAGTTGGGCATCATCTTGTCCTGCTCGTACTTTCCGATCGCCTGAGCTGACACTAAGTTTCCAATTTTTAACTCTAGTTCTCTTAATGACAACCCACTTCCTTGCCTGGCTAGCTTCAATCTCTTACCAATCATGTATTTATCCGTAATTCTACTAGTTTACATTTCAGGTTTTTTTGCACTATTTTGTAAACACGTTTTCTAAATTATCCAATAACTTTTTTTGGGTACTCTTGTCAACAAGATGGCGTACTGTGATTCAACTTAATTTACCTCAAGGAAGTTGTATGTTCACAGATCGTTATCAATAGAAATTTGCTGCTCCATTGAGTTAACTACTGTAAGAGGAAATAAATGAATAGCCCACAAGAAAACAAACACGAGGAAAAAGGGAGCAACAAAGACTTCACAATCATTGTGAATGCTCGCCAAAAGGTAGTAACAGCAAAACATTTGTCATTTACCGAAATCGTCGCATTGGCCTTTGACAACCTTCCAACAGGACCAAACATCGTTTTCACCGTTACCTATAGAAAGGGAGAAGGTAACAAACCTGAAGGAACACTTGTTGAAGGAGAAACAGTCAAAATCAAGGACGGAATGATATTCAATGTCACAGCAACTGATAAATCGTAGTCCCGATCTCCTGCGAATGCGAAACGAGGGCTATGACATCGAAGTTAGGTCTAACTATCTGATAGTCAAGAATGTTCCTTATGTAAACTCCAATAAAGAGATCAAACTTGGAACTCTCGTTTCAGAATTGAGTTTGGCTGGTGATGTAACAGTCACACCCAGTACTCATGTTGCTTATTTTTCAGGAGACCACCCTTGTAATAAGGATGGTTCAGAGATAAACAAGATTAAACACAACAGCACCCAGCAGCTATTTGCTCAGGATCTCGTAGTCCATCATTCATTTTCGAGCAAGCCGCTTAACGGTAACTACAAAGACTACTACGAGAAGATGACAACATACATTGCGATTATCTCCAGTCCGGCTCAATCACTTGATTCCAGCGTTACAGCAAAAACCTTTCCGATTATTGAATCCAGGGAAGAAGAATCGGTGTTCAATTATATTGATACGGCCTCAAGTCGGGCTGGGGTCAACGCACTCACCAAGAAATTGGAGATAGAAAAGATTGCAATTGTGGGCTTGGGTGGTACTGGATCTTACGTGTTGGATCTGCTTGCCAAGACTCCAGTAAAAGAAATCCATCTTTTTGATGGGGATAAGTTTTTACAGCATAACGCATTCAGATCGCCAGGCGCTCCGTCTGTTGATGAGTTGAGGGCAGGTTTACATAAGGTGTCCTACTATGCAAACCTGTATTCCAAAATGCGTAAAGGTATCTTCCCAAACCCTGTCTATGTTGATGCTTCAAATATTGCTCAGTTGGACAGAATGAATTTTGTGTTCCTTTGTCTTGATAAAGGTGGAGCTAAAAGGCTGATTGTCGAAAAACTAGAGGAGTTTGGTATCTGCTTCATTGACGTGGGTATAGGCTTAAATCTAGTTGATGATGCGTTGCTTGGCGTTATGAGGGTAACGACCAGCACTGTTGAACAGCGCGATCATGTCAGTGCTAAGAGCAGAATCCCTTTTTCAGATGGTGATGACAATAATGAATATTCTCGGAACATCCAAATTGTCGATCTTAACGCTCTCAATGCTGCGCTGGCTGTCATCAAGTGGAAAAAGATATGTGGCTTTTACGTAGATTTGGAGAAAGAGTATCACAGTACATACACCATAGATGGCAATATGTTAACTAACGAGGATCAGCTATGAAGCAAGAGATAGTCCTCACACACGAATTCGTTGAATACATTCCTAATGATTTAAAGGAGCGAACGATTTATGTGTCGATGGCTTTCGCGACAGTGGTCCATAAATGCTGCTGTGGATGCGGGAACGAGGTTGTTACTCCACTTTCTCCTACAGATTGGAAACTAATCTTTGATGGGCATTCAGTTTCGCTCCATCCATCGATTGGAAACTGGAATTTCGCTTGCCAGTCTCATTATTGGATAAGAGGTAATAAGGTCAAATGGGCATCACAATGGTCGCAAGAAGAGATTAACGCTGGAAGATTCCATGATTCCTTAGCCAAGGAAAAATACTTTAGCAGCACCAAGACCCTAGATGTTCATGATGCAATTGTCAGTAGTAGAGAAGTGGAAGCAGGAACAGGCAAACCAAAAAGGAGCCTTTGGCAGAAACTGAAGAGATGGTTGTTTAGGGCAAACGCATCTTAACTTTGTTTTATCAATCTGGAGAAGCTATTTTCTGAAAGCATCCGCAACTTTACAGTTTTAGTTTTTGGCTATGAATTTTAGTTTTTCTTAGAAAAGAAAGCTTTAAACCTTGATTAAATGAAAGTTTCAGAGGTGAGTGAAGTGATGATTTATGGTTCTTTGCTTCGTTTTATAATCAAGCAATTAGGTACTTAAAATTTACTTTGCCAATCAGCTTTCAGGTTAATCCAAATTAGTTTTTAACCAGAATAACCAAGGAGAAATAATTGCTTCATCATGATTAGCTTGTATGAAACTCAAAGCTTGTTCAGCTATTCTTAGTGACGCTAAACATTTTGCAGAACAAGGTAGATGACAAATTAATGACTTTCCATCTAAATAGCCGCTCGGGTTAATCAAACGGAAACGCCCAACAAATAACCACGTAGCAACTTCTGCTGCAATAGTATCAATATTTGCCTCACCAATTACGGATACAAAATTACAGCAACAAGCAGGATAACCCAGAAGCTTTCCAAGCCTTGATTCATGAGGCTCTAGGCTTCGATCAACAGAAAGGATCATGTTTGCCAAATGTATGTCACGTGCTACGCAAACATAGCCTTCATCATCCACTTGAAAGGCAAAGCTGTATTGTTCACACCAAGTAGCCAGTTTTGTCAAACCGATCGCCTGTTGCACCCTTACTCTAACGGCAGGTTTATTACATACGACAAAATGCAGAAAGTCAACAGTTGCTGAGGCAGGTAATACTTCTTTAGGAAATGAGCGTAGTGCTTGAAGCATAGTCATGTTTAGGTTCACGTCGCCAAATCATAGCTAGTTGTGGGATACTTGTATCCTCAACAACTTGAAAGTCAGCCGCCTCTGCTGCCCGTCGGGAAGCTATATTAGACTTCCGCATATGAGCAATCACTTCATTATGTTCACTCTGTTCACAGGCTTTCCGATATGCAACACGTCCGATGTGTCGTCCTTGATGTTGTGCGTTTACTTTAATTTGTAGCGAAGCATGGCGACCAAAAGGTGCTTCATCTATGATATTTATGTAAACATAGCCAACACGTTGGTCAATAACATTGATATGCCAGTACGCTCCTCCAGGATCTCCCCCACGACCTTTGCTACCTTTTCCTTGCACTAGGTGAATATCTTCTGGATGAACTGGCTCTTGTTGCTTTTTAGACACTGAATTGTGAGGTTTTCGTTTTGCCGAACGCTTTTGAGTTGCCATTAATAGTTTAACTTTGAAAGTTTAAGCAGCAGAATTTATCCCTAACTTGTCAATATGATAATTAATCCGCTCTGTTGCTTTCGACCAAAACTCTGCTGGAAAAAATCCAGGTGATAAAGCTACTGTTACATTTACAATTCGCTCAAGAACTCCTTGCAAATATAAGGCATCAAAAACCGAATCGATGTCCTTTAATATTTTGTGGATAGCAGGATCGTGACGAGAGCTATGCAGTTCCCAATCTGAATCACCATTAAAACGATTGTTAAAGTAATCTAAGTCAATATGTAACAGAGTGGGTACATTAGGCAAGCTATGCAACCAGTCTTCTGGTTTGGCACTTACAGAATATGTACTCAAGTTGCCAAGGTTATCGTTAATTGGCTCCAACATACCTTCTAAACGTACAGATGGTCTCAACATATTTGGATTTAACAATTCATCAACTTTAGTGGCTCGTTCAAGACGATACATACCACAACGACTAGAGCTATATCCTGTAGCACATAAATGACGAATATGCAGCCGAGGAATTTGGTAAAGCAGGGGAACAATAAAACTTCCAATCCCAATTGCTCCACTGTTAATTGCAGCAGAAACTGTTTCTGGCATCAATAAGTCTACACATTGCTGAGTAACAACATCGTTCCACCCACCTGGGTTGAACCACAGTCGGGGACTCATAAGATCGTCATGATCATCTACATGAAGCAGTACCACATCTGTCGGTAACGCATTATTAGCGGCACACACAGTTAGCCAACGACTCCATGAAAATAGTGTCCATGAATCATTCAGCGATAATTGCCATTGCCGCTCTTGCCTTACAGAAAAAGGAATATCTTCCACGTCTACATTTTGTGACCACCAATGCAATCCCTTTGTCAGGTTTGGATCAACATAAAATTCAGCAGTAGTGGGCCATTTAAGAGTAATCGACCAACCTTCATCAGTTAAAGTACTCGTAACAATTTGATTTGGGAAATAACTACGAAGAAGCTCAGCGCGAGCTTGTTGATCATCAGGTAATAGATGGTGTGGGACAACTATCATTAAAAAGTCTCAAAAGTAGTTTGTTAATGGTACGCGATAAGTATGGTTCTTTTCCTCGTGACATTATTATCTGTCCATGACAAAGGAGTAACTAGGAGAGTTTTGAAATCAAAGATCAGTGTTATGAATTTCACACTTTAATAGCTCCCATATTAGTTGTAAGTTCTTCTAATTGCTCAACCATCTCTCTACCTGCTGTGGTTAAATGAGTGCGCTTGAGTGTGGGTATTGCTACTAAAAGACGTGTGCGTATTGTTTCAACTTGATTTTTAGCACGGACTTTTATTTGATCTTGTCCTTCTCTAGACAAATAAGCCCAAAACTCCAACAAATGTGTGAACACAAAAATTGCATGTAATAAACCACTGGGAGGTCTTAAATCTTCCCGCCACGGAGAAGGTACAAGTGGTGCATCAATTTCGATAAGAGGAATGGAGCGTTGTAATAAGTAGAGCTTTTGATGCCGATGCTCGTGGATTAAAGAATCTGCAAGGTCGTATTGGTCAATATATCTGCTGCCTTGCCTGATTGACACATAAAGCGCACCCGGAACAGAATTATCACTAAATGACACTACTTTGTCTGGATGGGCTGTTGGGTCTTTAATAAATTGAATCTCTGGACTGATTGTTATAATTTCTGACAATAAGGCTGGCCGCCAAGATTCGATCAATTTTAGACTTTCATGCACAATAGTTGTGCCAATGTTTCCAACTTCATCGCTTTCAAATAATATTCGTTGACCAAATGGGAGTCGTAGCCAGAGATCATCCCTATTAATATAGGGTACGCCTTCATTTGGGGATTTCAGCGATTCCGCAAGCTCCTCAAGGTAGTTGATGTCTGGTGCAATTAATTCACCATCAATAGAATGTATTGTAATACCATTAGATGCTTGTAGCATCACGGTAGTCCATAAAACCACAGACGGACGAAGTACCAGTTTGTTCAAAATTTCAGGCGGACAAGTCTGAAATTGATTAATAATATCCCGTTTCCCTGGCTCCTTTTCAAGAACAGCCATCAGTGCTTTTTCAAATTCCTTTCGAGCATCGGCCGCCCAGTGTTCGAGAAGTTGTTGAATACTAGCACTTGATGTTAAAGGTGATTCAAACGCAGCAATATCAATAAAAGCAATCCCTTTAGTTTGGCGGTTAAGCTGCTGTTTCTCAATTTCATCATCCAACTGTTGCATTAATCGATTACGGGCGTGAGTAATGAGTGCAAACATTTCACGACAGTATACAGTTTGATGTAAAAAACCATCTGATCCGTATCGATGAGGTACTGAGCCTCCCCCACAAATTTCTACAACAGAACACTTTTGACATGTTGAAGCCAAATTCTCTCGACGCAACAGCTTCCTATGTTCTTGAAGTTGGGGCAAAGCGGCAGCATCAGCAATAGAAGCTGTTTCTAATCCAATCCCTAATGCTGTAGCTCCTTCTATTGTAATTTTTAATACATCTAAATCATGATATGTTCCATCGGTTTCTATTGTTAAAAGGCTGATATCACCCAACCCTAGTGCATCAGTTTCACTGGGTAGCCCGGCCAAGGCATTTAAGATAGCATCAAAACTTCTTATTGGTAGATGAGGATATTTATCAAACCAAAGGTCAAAAGCTTGAATTAACCACGATACGTATAGTTCAGGAATTTCATTTCGTCCTGGAGGTAATCGCAGGTAGTTCGCATCAGGCAAAAGAAAATCAAGACGGGGAGGCTGGTGGGCATTAAAAAATTCTAATAATTCCTGTGGCGACACTGCTGGATCAATGACAGCAATTAGCCCAGCATAAATTTGAGAATAATCTTTTAAACGGTTTAATGCTGCTTCAACTGCTCTAAATGATGACTTACCTTTATGATCGAGTCGGTGTAAATCGTTTACTTTTTCTGGCCCATCAAGACTTAGGGAGACACCGATATCCTCTGCTGCAAAAACGTTAAGAGATGCTTCATTAAGCAACACACCATTTGTCTGAAGCGAAAAGCTCACTTTGCAGAAGGGTGTTACCTCTGAGCGAATCCAACTAACTGTCTCGACAATCCGCTCAGCACCAGCTAAAAGTGGCTCGCCACCATGAAACACAACAGCAATTTCCTCTATATTCTCACTTTGAACATATTCTGCAATACGCTTAGCAAGTAGTTGGCGGTGTTTCTCCGACATAATCGAAGGTCGAAGTCGCCAACTCTGATCTGCATGACGATACATATAACAGTAGTCACATGCAAGATTACAGCGTGAAGCGATTTTGACTAAAAAACAAGTGAGACGAGGATTACTCTGCATTAGTGTTTACAAAGAGCTAAGAGCGATTATGACGATGATGCATCCGATCATAGCTAGTAATAGCAGTTTCAATTTTTTCAACGGCTAGCAGTTTAGCTCGAACGCGATTAAGTGCTGGGTGTTTAGGGTTGAGACTTTTTATTATTTGAGAAAATTCTGATGAGGTGGCATTATTTAAATTTTCTTTATGATTTGAATTGGATTGTGATGTCGTGTGCAACATTATTATCTTCTGGTTTATTTACTCAATTGATAAGTTTTATTCTACTTAAGTGGTCTCAACTTAATTTGTGTAAAACAAGACTTACGCTACTATAATAAATGCAATTAGCTTTGACTGCCATAGCAGTGATACTCATTATTTTTTGCTTGCTAGAGGAAAACATCTCAACTGGAACAAATAAGCTAAAGACGTTGGTCATTCTCCGTGCATAACGGCGAGATTAGATTTTGCCCTCCTGACTGACTTATGCAGGTGATGCCTACAACAGGCTGCACCTACGCAAACTTACACATAGCCCCACTAAGTAAAAAATCTAACGTAAATTCCACATTTTGATTTACTGCGTGTGTTTCCATAGCAGATGCTTTGCAACACTATTTTGAGAATACATCACAGAGAATTTTGACTGTATTAGAAAATAGCAGTAACAATAGTAACAATATAAAGCTGTCTTCGGGAACTGGTGATTGGTAATTACCTATTCCTCCTTACCTAATTCCTCGCTCCCCAAACTATGGCCATAGTCAGAGCTATCCCAGAACAAGGTCAACTGGTTAACGTTCGCTCCCGGCAGTTCGTTGTTACGGATGTGCGTAATACGACTTTACCCACCAATCCAATGCTGAGTGCAGTGGAAAAGACCCAGCATTTGGTTAGTCTATCCTCTGTTGAAGATGATGGTTTGGGAGAAGAATTACAAGTAATTTGGGAATTGGAGCCTGGGGCAGTAGTTTATGAAAAGATGGAGTTGCCCAAACCCACAGGATTTGACCCACCTGCAAGGTTAGATGCATTTCTCGATGCCGTGCGCTGGGGGGCAGCATCAACAGCTGATATTCGTACTTTACAATCCCCCTTTCGCAGTGGCATTGATATTGAAGATTATCAGCTTGACCCAGTAGTGCGAGCAATTCAAATGCCTCGCGTTAATTTGCTGATTGCAGATGATGTCGGATTGGGTAAAACCATTGAGGCGGGGTTAGTTGCTCAAGAATTAATTATCCGTCATCGCTGTCGGCGCATTTTGATAGTATGTCCATCTTCACTGCAAATTCAGTGGCGAGACCAAATGCGCGATAAGTTTGGTTTGGATTTCCGCGTCGTGGATAGTGCCTTAATGAAGGAACTGCGGCGGAAGCGGGGAATCCACGTCAACCCCTGGCAACATTTTCCCCGGTTGATTACTTCGGTAGATTTTCTCAAACGCGATCGCCCTCTGCGCTTATTGCGCGAAATCTTACCCGCAGAAGGCGAACCAATGTATCCCCGGCGATTTGATTTGCTGATTGTGGATGAAGCACATAATGTTGCTCCCTCTGGTGGCGGGAACTATGCTGTGGATTCCTTGAGAACGGCTGCTATTCGGTTTTTAGTGCCGCATTTTGAACACAAGTTATTTTTGACAGCGACACCACATAACGGCTATCCCGAAAGTTTTACTGCACTGTTGGAATTACTGGATAGCCAACGCTTTGCACGGGGAGTAGCACCAGACCGTAAGCAGTTACAAGTAATCATGGTTCGCCGTCTCAAATCGGAGATCAAAGGTTGGGACGGTTCTGACTTATTTCCACAGCGTTTATTAGAAGCGATTCCTGTAGATTATCCCGCAGCCGAACGCCAAGCACACGCTGCTCTCAAGCGTTATACCGAATTGCGCTGCAAGGGGGTAAAAGATAATACAGAAAAATATGCTACTGAATTTGTGCTGAAACTGTTAAAAAAGCGGCTGTTTTCCTCTCCTCAAGCCTTCGCTCTCACTCTCGCCCAGCATGAAGAATCTCTACAAAATGCCCGTCGCCGCAGTTCTAGCAGTTTATCTCGACCAACCGAAGGAATTTTACGCCGCCAGTTAGCACAAATTGAAGAAGATTTTGCAGATGATGAGGTTTATGAAGAATCGGCAGATGAGGCAATTACTAATACCACTCGGTTATTTAGAGAACTGAGTGCAGAAGAACAGACCTTGCTGCGGCAGATGCGAGAATGGGCAGAGACAACATCAAATACTTTAGATACCAAAGCTAGAGAATTACTGAATTGGATTAATACCTACATTAAACTAGGTGGTAAATGGTCTAACGAAAGAGTAATAATTTTTACAGAATATCGAGCTACACAGAAATGGTTATATAACTTATTTGCCACAGAAGGGTTAGTAGATGGCGATCGCCTAATGACGCTTTACGGCGGAATGAAGTCAGAAGACCGAGAGCAGGTAAAAGCAGCGTTTCAAGCATCCCCTGATATTTCCCCAGTCCGAATTTTGCTGGCGACGGATGCAGCGAGTGAGGGTTTGGATTTGCAGAATTTCTGTTCACGCCTCATTCACTACGAAATTCCTTGGAACCCGAACCGCATGGAACAGCGTAACGGACGAATTGATCGTCACGGGCAAAAAGCTAAAGAAGTGAGGGTTTACCACTTTGTGGGTAAAGATTATCAGCATAATGCAACGACTGGTCTACGTCCTGGGGAGTTGGAAGGGGATTTAGAATTTCTCATGCGGGCGGCGTTGAAAATTAACAACATCCGCGAAGATTTAGGTAAGGTGGGGCCAGTGATTGCGGCGCAGGTGGAAGAAGCGATGATGGGGTATCGCAGCGTTTTGGATACTTCAGTCGCAGAAAGGGAATCTGAAGTTGTACGGCGGATGTTAAAGTTTGAGCGTCAGGTGCGGGAGCAAATTGAGAAACTCAGGGAACAGCTAGATGAAACGCGCCAGCATTTGCGGCTGACACCAGATAATATTGAGGCGGTAGTCAAAATTGGTTTGGAATTAGCCCAACAACCAGCTTTGATTGCTACCGAGGTAGAGGGAGTAAATGGACAAGTATTTTACCTACCACCATTAAAAAGTAGTTGGGCAGTTTGCAGCGAAGGTTTAGCCCATCCCCACACTAAAAAAATTCGTCCGATTGTTTTTGACCCGGAATTAGCACATGGTAGAGATGATGTAGTGTTAGCACACTTAAATCATCGTTTGGTGCAGATGTGCTTGCGCTTGTTACGTGCTGAAGTTTGGTCAAAAGAAGGTAGAAAAGCTTTGCACCGGGTAACAGCGCGTTTAGTTCCAAATTCAGTGTTGGATACACCAGCAGTTATAGCTTACGGTCGATTGGTGATTTTAGGTAGTGACCAGCAACGATTACATGAGGAAGTAATTACGGCGGGTGGGTTGCTCAAAGAAGGAAAATTTAGCCGTTTGGGTGTAATGAAAATTCAAGAAGCTTTAGCAAGTGCCTTACCAGAATTAGCACCGGAGAATATCACGCAGAGATTAGCCCAGTTATGGGATAGCCACGCATCGGCTTTAATGCAAGCTTTGGAGGCGCGGATGCAAGACCGTAGTAAAAGTTTACAACGAGATTTAGGCGATCGCGCTGCAAAAGAGGCAGCTGATATTACGGCGATTTTGACGGAACTGCGCCAAAGCATCCTTAATGAATTGGATGAACCTGAGTTTAAGCAGTTGGAACTGTTTAACACCACAGAAAAAGAACAGTTCGAGCGTAATATTAACAGCCTTAAAGCCAGAGTTGAACAAATACCCGCAGAAATTGAGCGTGAGGTGGCTGCAATCCAAGCGAGGTTTGCTAACCCAACACCAAGATTGTTTCCTTTGGCGGTTACTTACCTAATTCCTCAAAAGTTAGCACGGTGAGTATAACTGTAAATATAATTACAAAGTAATTTTGTGCGAATATGGCCAAAACACATTCGTTTGCAATTCTTGCACCTGTTCCAGAAATGCACTTGCTTTCAGCAATGGAGACAATAACTCAATTAGAACGTGAACTAGGTAATGAAGCGGTTAAAACGGCTTTTGGTAGTATGGATTTTGAGTTATTTCGGAAAGTTGATGAGTTACGGGGGGATAAAAGTGTCGAAGTATTAATTTATGCTTCTCACTCAGATACAGATCAACCTTTGGACTCAGAAGTGTCTTGGAAAGCTTTATACATCGGTCATGTAAATTCTCGTAATGGTAGGTATCCTGGTAACGCTAGGTTTCGTCCACCATCTACTGCTAGTGATAAGCCCACTTGGGCTAGTTTTTGGGAAGTGCAAGATTTGAAACCACTAACTTCTCCTAAAAAAATTGGCTCTTTAAAAGGTTTAGGTAAAAAGTCGTACTATAATCCTCGCTTTATTCCTGAAAGACCATTGTTAATTGAATACCCCTGATATTCTTATGATTTAAATAGATAAATAATTCTAGTCCATATCAAGTTACTAACTAATAATATTAAAAAATTAAAAATATGAGTACAAAAGGACTTGTTGTTTTAGTACCTTACAAAACCGGACAAGAATTTTATTCCGACTATGAAGATGATTATGAATATGGAAATGAAGACGATGAAGAAAATGAAGAGTTTTTAGAAACGAATAAAGATGATGAAAACGATGAAGACGATGAAAAATTTTTAGAAGCGGATGAAGATGAGAATTTAGCTTATCTTCCTGTTTATGTTGAAACAGAGGATGAGGATTTAGCTTTAATGTCTGTCGCTTATGAAGCGTGTCAATGTAGATACGTAACTTTCTCATCATCAGTTACAACAGCACAAGAATGGGAAGATAGAGGTTATCCTGGAACGGTAGAAAATCCAGGAGTGGATTTACCTCCTAGCTACGAAGCCTTTGAAATTCCTGAACCTGGAGATTGTTTCTGTTGCGCTAGTATGGAAGATTACGAAGTTGTTACTCCAGAAGAAATGATCAAAAGATTAAAGATATCAAAAGCAGATTATATTCTCGTGTATTTAGAAGACGATGATGACTTATGGGAACAGTTCAATAATTGGTGTGTTAAATTTTTGAATTATTCTATTTTCCGACCTCACAAATAAATCTATTTAGGTAAATTTTCAGTTTAAAAACTAAACCCTATTCCCCATTACCCATTACCAATTCCCCATGTCTACCGCCCGTCATCACGCCGAATGGTTATCTTTAGTTGAAGCTTCTGGCCCATTTCTTAGTTTACCCGTACTGGTAAAAGCATTTCCTAATGGATTGGATGCTCACGATCCAGAACACTTGAAACTACTGCGGTTGGCTTGCGAGGAATGGCAGGATAACCAATTAGGCGCACGTCCTGACTCAGCGATTCATCGGGCTTGGGTGGATTTTGTGCTGCGGCAGACTTTGGAATTTACAGATGAGGTGTTGCTATCAGGGCAGCGCATTTCTACGGGGCTGGCTGCGACTATTGCAGAACATGGGGAAACCTTACGTCCTGACTGGGTGGTAGTAAATCCTACGGGAACACCAGACGCAGGGACACCTCGGTTGCTGGTACAAATTGTACCGCCTGAGCAAGATTTAGAAAAACCCCTGAAAGACCGTCGATGGAAAGCCAGCCCAGCAACGCGGATGATGGAGTTGCTGCACGCCTGTAATGTGCGGTTGGGGTTGGTGACGAATGGAGAACATTGGCTGCTGGTAAACGCGCCACGGGGGGAAACGACTGGTTTTATTTCCTGGTATGGGGTGCTGTGGCTGGAAGAACACATTACGCTGCGGGCGTTTCGGAGTTTGCTGGGTGTACAACGCTTTTTTGGGGTGGATGACTCCCAAACCTTGGAGACTTTGCTAAAAGAAAGTGTTACCGACCAGCAAGAAGTTACCGACCAACTTGGCTATCAAGTCCGCAAAGCAGTAGAGGTGTTGGTAGAGGCGTTAGACCGCATTGACCAAGATAGAAACCGCACTCTCCTGCAAGGTATTTCGGAAACCCAACTGTACGAAGCTGCGTTGACAGTGATGATGCGGCTGGTGTTTTTGTTTTCGGCGGAGGAACGGGGTTTGTTGCTACTGGGCGACCCGCTTTACGACCAGTATTATGCTGTTTCGACGCTGCGGGAACAGTTGCAGCAACGGGCTGATAAAGAAGGTGAGGAAGTTTTAGAACGGCGTTATGATGCTTGGTGTCGGCTGTTGGCGACATTTCGGGCAGTTTATGGCGGTGTTCAGCATGATACTTTGCAGCTTCCCGCCTATGGTGGTAGTTTGTTTGACCCTGACAGGTTCCCATTTTTAGAAGGTCGAATGACGGGGACAAGCTGGGAAGCAACTCCCGCCGACCCGATTCCAGTAAATAACCGGATTGTGCTGCACCTGTTGGAAGCTTTGCAAGTATTACAGGTGAAGGTGGCTGGTGCTGTAGAACCACGTAGGCTATCTTTCCGGGCATTAGATATTGAACAAATTGGTCATGTTTATGAAGGTTTACTCGACCATACAGCAGTCAAGGCAACTTCGCCTGTTTTGGGTTTAATGGGAACACGGTATCAAGAACCGGAAGTTGCTTTGGCAAGGTTGGAAGGGATAGAGAATGGGGAATTAGTTAAATTTTTGAAGGCGGAAACAGGGCGATCGCAGTCAGCTTTGCAGAAAGCGTTACAGCAGGAGTTGACACCCCATGAAGAACAACGTTTGTTAACGGCTTGTAACAATGACCAGGAATTATTTAACCGGGTGTTGCCTTTTGCTGGGTTAGTAAGATTAGATACTTTAGGTTATCCGGTGGTGATTCCCACGGGAAGCGTGTATGTGACGCAGGGAAGCGACAGGCGGGAGACAGGGACACACTACACGCCGCGCAGTTTGACGGAAGAAATTGTGCAGTACACCTTGGAACCGTTGGTGTATGAGGGTGTGGCTGAGGGTAAGCCGAAAGAACAGTGGAAACTCAAGTCAGCAGCAGATTTATTGAAGCTGAAAATCTGCGATATGGCGATGGGTTCGGGTGCGTTTTTGGTGCAGACTTGTCGCTATTTGGCGGAACGGTTGGTTGAGGCGTGGGAAAATGCGGAAAAGGCGAATCCTGGTAAAGTGGTGACAGCACCGGAGGGAACTTTATCTAAGTCGCGTCCAGAGGAGTGTGTAATTCCCAAGGATGCCGATGAACGGTTGATGGTGGCGCGGCGGATAATTGCGGACAGGTGTTTGTATGGGGTGGATAAAAATCCCTTAGCGGTGGAGATGGCGAAGTTATCGCTGTGGTTGATAACACTGCAAAAGAACTGTCCATTTACGTTTGTGGATCATGCCCTAAAGTGTGGGGATTCGCTGATTGGGGTGAGTTTGGAACAATTGCGTTATTGGAATTTGGACACGACTGGGACACCAGAGTTATTTGCCGATCAGATTCGGCGGGAAGTTGATAAGGTAATTGAGTTACGGCGAGAGATAGCATCGCTTCCAGTGTTGACGAGGGAAGACCAAAATCGCAAGGCATATTTGTTAGCCCAGGCGAATGCGAGAAGTTTTGATTTACGTAGAGGTTGCGATTTATTGGTTGGTAGTTATTTTAATGATTGGTCTGAGAAGGAACGGGAAGGTTTAAGGAAGACTTTGTTAACTACATTTCGGGATGGTGTAGATATTCCTGAAGGTATGGGTAAGGCTTTACCTGATTTTGAAAAGTTGCGTCCTTTTCATTGGGAGTTGGAATTTCCTGAAGTATTTATTGATGAAGAAAGACAGGGGTTTAATGCAATAGTTGGTAATCCACCTTTTATGGGTGGAACGCTAGCTTCTGCGGTGTTAGGTGAAAATTATATGCGTCACCTTCGCAACCAAAATCAACCTTGGCATGGGAAAGCTGATTTAGTTGGACTATTTTTAAGAATAGGCTTTCGCTTGCTTACAACAAAAGGTTTTATTGGAGTATTAGCTACTTCTTCTCTCACTCGTGGCGAAACTGTAGAAAGTACATTAGTTCCCTTACTACAAGCAAACTCTGTTATTTATCATGCTCGTTCACCATTTCCTTGGCCAGGTAAAGCACAGGTTAATGCGGTTATTGTATTACTTACAAATTCAAAATGGCAAGCAAGTATTATTTTGGATGAGTTGGAAGTCCCAAGTATTACTGCTGATCTTGAAGCAACATTTGTTAATAATTCGGAACCATACGAGCTTGTTGATTTTTATTTAGAAGGCTACATGGGTATAAAACTTTCTCCTAAAAATGTATCTCTTACTAAGAGCGATATAAATAAGCTACCACAAAGAATTTGCAAGGCTTTTTTGCCTGCTGTAGGAGGGGAAGAACTATATCAACTCATTGATCTTAGTGAAAGTCATTATTCATTTTCTTCTGATCTGTTATCACAGGAAGATTTGGAAGAATACTGTAAAATAACAGGGCAAAGTCTCTCTATCAATGATATTAATCACTCCCGTCCTGCTAAAGAATTGAGATTAAGGCTAAATATGAGCCAACTTAATTTTGCTTGTGCAGAAACAACTTACGGTCAATTATCTTTTGCAAAAATACCTAGTATTGGAATTATTCCTAAGCATAAGATTATAGTGTTTCCATGCCAAAGTTGGGCAAGTTTTTTAATATTGCAATCAAATGTTCATGATATTTGGGCTTGGAAATATGGAGTTAGAAGAGGCGATAGTTTAGGATATTCTCCAAAAAGATGTAGTAATACTTTTCCATTGCCACAAATATTATATGAAGAAGATAAAACAGTTGTGTATAAACAGCTTAATATAAGCGGTCAAGAGTATTATAACTTTAGATTTAGTATGAATGACAGCAAGGTCTGAAGGATTAACCAAAACCTACAACCGCTTCCACAACCCCGACGACACCGCCGCCGATATTCAACAATTGCGCGAATTGCACATAGAAATGGATAATGCTGTAGCTGCTGCTTACGGTTGGCAACATTTAGAATTATCTCATGGTTTCCACCAAACTAAACAAGGCTTACGCTTCACCATTAGCGAAACTGCACGGCGAGAAGTGCTAGATAGATTATTAGAATTAAATCACCAACGCTATGCTGAAGAGGTAGCACAGGGTTTACATGATAAAGGCAAGAAAAAAGCTAAATCTGGAGGTAAGAAAAAGGCGCAAGTACAACCTAAAAAACAAGATAATGATAGTGAGCAATTGAGTTTGTTTTAGGGAATAGGGAATAGGGAATGGGAGGATAAGCTAATAATTTCCTATCTTTTTTACAAAGCGATTTTCCCAATTTTTTTCATGTTCATATTCATCCAACCAAACCTTTAAATCAATTGCATCGGTAAATTCCATAAAAGCTATTGCAAACCCTTCCAACTGTTGCAGATTCAATCCGCTAATGCGTTCGGAGATTCCAGGTATTTCTTCCTCAAGTTCATCAAGAGTACCAAAGCGACTACGAAATAAACAAGTAAATAAATGATACGCACCAGGATATAAAATATCATCATTATTTACTGACTCTTGCATAATATCCTCTCTAAAAATTGCTGAATTAAATCTTTTTCAAACTTCAAACCTGCTAATATCTCTGTGTAAGCTGCGATATTCTGCTTTGTCTCCCTATCCGAAATTTTAGCAACACTTTGGGCAACCTGCGATAATAACCTCTGGGGTGAATCTGTCTGTGTTAAAGGTGCTAACGGTAATAATGCAGGATTATCTAGAAAGAACGCCAAATCTTCAACATTCTCACAACACGATAGCAGTGATGTGTCATTCTTACTAAACTGAGGAAAAATTTATGCGAACAGTACCAATCCAATTACCCGAAACAGTATTTTCAGCACTCCGCAAAAATCCTGAAGAATTTATTCAAGAAATGCGAATTGCAGCAGCAGTTAAATGGTATGAATTAGGCGAAATATCACAAGCCAAAGCAGCAGAAATTGCTGGACTAACTCGTGCTGAATTTATTCATGCTTTATCACGCTACAAAGTAGATTTTATGCAATATACTGCCCAAGAGTTAGCTGAGGAATTGGCAAATGTCGATTAATCGTGCAATTATTAATTCTTCACCGTTGATTGTGCTTTTAAAAAGTCAACAAGCGCAATTAATTCCACAATTATTCACAGAAATCTTAGTTCCATCGGGTGTTTTTGAAGAAGTCACCACAAAAGATGATGTAGCATCAACGCAATTACCTAGTATCTCTTGGATACAAATAGTAGAAGTTAATACTATTGCACCTGAAGTAGCAGCTTGGGATTTGGGAAAAGGAGAATCACAAGTATTGAGTTTGGCACTAAAAAATTCAGATTGTGCGGCTATTGTTGACGATAGGGCAGCACGGCGTTGTGGTCAAGCTTTAGGTGTTAGGACTATTGGGACAGGAGGTTTGCTGATATTAGCAAAAAGACGTGGACTGATCCCCAGCATATCTCCTGGTATTCAAGCTTTGCGTGACGCTGGGTTGTGGTTATCCGATACTTTGGTTAATTTATTGAAACAACAAGCTGGGGAATAGGGAATGGGTAATTGGTGATTGGTAATGGGTAATGGGTAATGGAGAAGTATATAACTAACCAGTTTCAGTTTTATTTTATACAATGAATTTAAGCCTTGTATAGAAATAGCCATTTACCATGACCTTCGAGATCATCCACAAACCCACCTTCACTAACCAACTCTTGGCTATTCCTAAAGAGTATGTAGTGCAAATCTTAGAGAAAATCGAAGTATTGCGCGATGATCCCAAACCCCACGGTAATTTAAAGAAGAAACTACACGGCTATAAGGGTGATGTCTATCGCCTACGTTCAGGAGACTATCGCATAATTTATACTTTTGGCGATAAATGGGTAGCCTTGCTGGGTGTTGATGCTCGTAAAGATATATACAAAGGTGATAAGCTCGTTGCTGAAACAACTGATATCGATATCAGCAACCTACCAGATGTAGAAGCAATGCTGACCGTTAAACCAACTTATACCCCAAGCTTTGCTTTACCTAATGTCTCCAGCACAGAAACGCCGCTACCTGTGGAAATTACAGAAGATTTGCTTCGTAGGTTGCGAGTACCGGAAGAATATTGGTCAACATTAACTGCTTGTCGGACATTAGATGATTTGATGGCAGTCAATTTACCCGGTAAATGGTGCGATACTCCTACGGAGTCGATTATCGAACGCATTTTTGATTGTATTGCTGAACCCAATTTTGACCAAGTTCTTAATCAACCCAGCTTTGTTACAGGTAGCACCGATGATTTACTGCGCTTCACTGAAGGTGAGTTGCTGGGATTTTTGCTGAAACTCAACCCTGAACAAGAGAAATTTGTCAGTTGGGCAATTAATGCCAGTGGCCCTACCCTATTAAAAGGTGGCCCCGGTACAGGTAAAAGTACCGTCGCACTTTACCGTGTTCGTGCGTTACTAGAAACACTTCAAGCCAACGGGGTCGAAAAACCCAAGATATTATTCACAACCTATACAAATGCGCTAGTTGCGTTTTCTCAACAACTTTTAGCAAGTCTCTTAGGCGAAGACATCCGGTATGTTGAGGTAAAAACTGCCGATGCCATAATAGCTTCAATAATTTCCCAAAGCACCGGAAAACCCAATATTGCTTCTGGTGAAGTTCTGCGAAGAACCATGAAGCAGGCGTTAAATAATACTATTGATTCTCTCGAAGGCAATCTACTACAACGTCAAGCCCAAGAACAAACGTTAAAACGCCTAAGCATCGATTATTTAATTGATGAAATCGGTACAGTTATCGAAGCACGCGAACTCAAAACCCTCGATGCTTACCAAGCAACACCACGAAACGGTAGAACAATTTCTCTTAATAAAACACAACGTCAAGCAATCTGGCATCTGCGTCAACAATTCTACCAGCTGCTAGAAAAACAAGAACTCGAAACTTGGCAGCAACTCCGTACCCGTGCTTTGTCAACATTGCAGGAGATGGATAACCCGCCAATTTATGATGCGGTAGTGATTGATGAAGCCCAAGATTTAGACCCCAACACTTTGCGTATCCTCACCCGGCTTTGCCGTTACCCTAACCGTCTGTTTATTACCGCCGATGCTAATCAATCCATATATGGTAGTAGCTTCCGATGGACTGACGTTAGCCAAGACTTGAAATTTGTTGGACGCACAGGAGTATTGCGTGTTAACCACCGCACTACCCGCGAAATTAACGAAGCGGCGATTTTGTACTTGACTAACGGTGCATTGGATGAAATTGAAAATACACGGGACTATATTCACAATGGCCCACCGCCGGCTGTCCGTGCTGTAAACAATCCTGGGGATGAAGCAGAATTGCTGGTACGCTTTTGTAAAAGTGCTGCCCGTGAATTTCGCTTGGGTATTAACGCTTGTGCGGTAATTGTGCCAACAGAGAGTGTTGGTACAAAAATAGCTGCTCAACTTTCATACTTAGGCTTAGAAGCGCATTTCATGACGAGCAAAGACTTAGATTTAAATAAACAAGGTGTTAAGGTTATTACGCTGAAAGCTGCCAAGGGGTTAGAATTTCCTATCGTAGCGTTAGCCGGATTTTTGGATTCACCCTATCCGACAATTGCCAAAGGCACACCGGAGGATGAAGTTCTAGAAATTTTGGCACGCGAACGCCGTACTTTGTTTGTTGGTATGACTCGTGCTATGAGGGCATTACTCATTATTGTTCCTGCAAGCAAATCCCCTGTTCTCCTCGAAAACTTTGATTCTCAATTATGGAATTTAGGGAATAGGGAATAGGGAGAAAACTAACTACTAATTACTAATTACTAATTACTAACAACTAACGAATGATTATCCAGCTACCTTCCGTACTTCCAGGTGAATTAGATTTACTAGATATCAACAAACAACTGCGGGAACATAAAATTCAGCTTGATTGGAGTGCGGTAGTGTCTGCACCGGAGCCTCAACTGGCGATTTTGCTCCAAGGACTCGACCTGACAAATGATGCAGATTGGTTGGGAGTTGAGGGTGCGATCGCTGATAATGTAGCTGCTGGCATTCTGCGTTATTTTGCACAGCACAAGCAACAAGCAAAGAAATCGCGTGCCAAGAAAAAGCCACAAGAAACCAAAGTTACACCACAAGTGTGGACGCAGGGGAATTTATTAGAGACACAATTTGTTCCCTCTCAAAACGAAGGTCAATTATTAAAAGAACAATTTATACCTGCTAGTAATAATTTAGTTGTTGAAGACCAGCCAGAAACAATAGAAGCTGAAGTTTCCAACATTCTTGAATCAAAGATACCTACGCCCTATGAAATCCGTGATGAATTAGAAAAGGCAGTATTGGCAGATTTACTGGGGCCTGCGGGTGGCGAGGAAGAAGAGGTAGATGAGGATAGTGTAAGCGATCGCTATCTTGTAGGGTTACTCGCACCACTACAACGCAGCATGAGTGCTGGGACTATTAATAAATCGGCTGTTGCTGGTAGCCTAGCGTCTCCTAGAAAAGGAACGGAAGTCACAGCACCTGTCAATTCCGAACTGCCAAACCCAGAAACCGAAATACAAGACGAACCCTTCAGAGAAGTTGACTGCCAACAACCAGAAAATCTCGATGAATTAGCTGTAGTTGGCAAAGGTACTGCGGAGGAAGGCACGACCGAAGTTAGTGTACCACCTGCTGAAACCATGTTTCCCTCTTCCTTCGGTATGACTTTCTGTGTTAGTGGTACAGCTAAAAAATTACAAATTAACGCAGGTTGGGGGCAATATAAACGCGAAAAAAGCGAAACTATTACTAAAAAAGATGACACACCCAAAATGGTGTGGAAACGCCAACAAATTCGAGAAAATTCACCTCCCATTTCTTTAGTTGAGGGAGACATTGCTACTTGGATAGTGCATCCTGATTATCCTCAAGTTTATGTCCAAGGAAAAATTCGCCAACAAATTAACGGAGATTGGATTGTTAGCTTGTTTTTAATTAACGGACAAAAAGAACCCGCCAAGTTACGTGATGAAGCGTGGTTATTTCAACCAGAATTAAGCGTACAATCAGCAGATCCTCAATATTACGACATTTTTCTCAAACGCAAGGAACCGCGTCAGGCAGGTAAGCTTGACCCGGTGATTTATGCTGAAGAAAAAGCAATGTCAATGCTTTATCGTAAACAAGTAGAATTCGCCATTGGTCATGGGGTAAGTGTCCACGCCGAAACAGCACAAAACACTAAAGAACGTGCTGTTAAATTATCTACCAGTGTAGTACCTGTATACGAAGTTCCCAAAACCTCTCCACCTCAAGCAGATGAAATCCCTGAATTAGCGGGACTGGTTTTAGATATGAAGGAATTGGGGGAAACTGCTACCCCAGATTTTATCAGTAAACTAAATCCCCTGGTCACAGCTTACACAGTCTGGATTCAACAACAAGCACAACGCATCTCTGACCCGAATGAAGGATTAGTGGATTACCAAGATGTTGCAAAAGAAGCGATTAAAAAATGCGATCGCACTCTGCAACGTATTCAAGAAGGTTTGACGCTGCTGCAAACTAACCCCCAAGCAGCTGAAGCTTTCCGATTTATGAATCAAGCCATGTACTTGCAGCGTCTTCGTTCCATTTACTCAGAACAAGTACGCCAAGGTAAAACACCAGATTTGGATAAAATACCACTACCTACTTGGTTTCCCTTCCAGTTAGCCTTTATTTTACTGAATTTACCCAGCATAACCGATTTACACCATTGCGATCGCAGTCATGAAACCGATGCTGTTGCAGATTTACTGTGGTTTCCCACTGGTGGTGGTAAAACCGAAGCTTACCTGGGTTTAACCGCATATACTATTGGACTGCGGAGGTTACAAGGGGTAATTGCAGGACGTTCCGGAGAATATGGCGTTGCAGTGCTGATGCGCTATACCCTACGCCTGCTTACCCTACAACAATTTCAACGCGCCACCGCCTTAATTTGTGCTTGTGAATCTATCCGCCGAGACAACCCAGCTAAATGGGGCAACGAACCATTCCGTATCGGTTTATGGGTAGGTCAGCGTACTACCCCCAACCACACTGACCAAAGCGAAGAATTTTGCAAGCAAGCGCGAGGACAGTACCAACAAAGTGCTAGCGGTTCCCCTCACCAACTCACAAATTGCCCGTGGTGCGGTTCTAAAATCGACCCAGGTAAAAATATTGAAGTCGAAGCTTTTAGTAAAGGTCGCGCCCGTACCCTAATATACTGTGGCGACTCTTTGGGGCGTTGCCTGTTTAGTAAAAAACAATCTTCAAACGAAGGTTTACCCATTCTCGTAGTTGATGAAGAAATTTACCGTCGCTTACCCACACTGCTAATTGCTACTGTAGATAAATTTGCCCAGATGCCTTGGAAGGGCGAAATTCAAATGCTTTTTGGACAGGTAGACGGTTACTGTGAACGGCATGGGTTTCGGACTTCGGATATTGAAGATACTGATTCACATAAAAAAACTGCGTATTTACCCGCAGCTAAAACAATTCCTAGCAACGCCCTACGTCCACCCGATTTGATCATCCAAGATGAGTTGCACTTAATTAGTGGCCCCCTTGGTACATTAGTGGGACTTTATGAAACCGCAGTAGACCAGTTATGTTCCTGGGAAGTCGATGGACAAAAGGTTCGTCCCAAAGTTATAGCTTCTACCGCCACAATACGTCAGGCAGAAACTCAGATGCATAACCTTTTTCTGCGGAAAGTACAAGTGTTTCCACCGCAAGGCTTGGATGTAGGAGATAATTTCTTCTCACGCCAGCGAGAACCAAATGAGACTAATCCAGGACGGCGTTATGTCGGTATTTGTGCCACAGGGCGACGGTTAAAAGCTGCATTAATTCGAGTTTATGTTGCTATCCTTGCGGCATCTCAAGACCTGTATGAAAATAAACAATATGGCAACCGTGTTGACCCCTGGATGACATTAGTTGGTTACTTCAACTCTATGCGGGAACTAGGAGGTATGCGACGCTTGGTAGATGATGACATCCGCATCCGCCTTGCCAAAATGGATAGCCGGGGACTAGCGAAACGCCTACGAATTAACTTAGAAGAACTAACATCTCGTAAGGATTCCACCGATATTCCCGTAGTTCTAGATAGACTAGAAACATCCTTCGATCCAGTGCGAGAAGCACAAATCAAAGCCAAACGCAAAGCTGGGGAAAAAGTCGAGCAGCTTGAACCACTGGATGTTTTACTTGCTACTAATATGATTTCCGTAGGTGTAGACGTGAAACGTTTGGGGGTGATGGCAGTTACAGGTCAGCCAAAAAATACCGCCGAGTATATTCAAGCCACCAGCCGTGTCGGACGGACATTCCCTGGTATCGTATTTACAGTTTACAACTGGGCGCGTCCTAGAGATTTATCACACTACGAACGTTTTGAGCATTATCACGCTACATTTTATCAACACGTAGAAGCGTTATCTTTGACTCCCTTTGCGCCTCGTGCCATTGACAGGGGATTAGCTGCATTGTTTATATCCCTTGTGCGTTTAGCGGGTAGAGAATTTAACGGTAACAGCCAAGCAGGACGAATTGAACGCAACCATCCTTATATACAATCTGCCATTAATACAATTTGCGATCGCGCTAATTTAATTGCAGGTACGGAAACCCAAAAACTTGTTAAACAAGCCCTGGAAGCTAAGTTAGATGTCTGGCTAAGTAAAGCACAAAACTTGATTGGGGGCGGTACTCTCAAATATCAAACAGACAAGCGCGATGGTTTGACCATTGAATTATTAGAGTCGGCAGGTCAAGGAATTTGGCAGGACTTTACTTGTTTAAACTCCCTACGAAATGTCGAACCGACAGTGGGCTTAATTTTTCAAGACCAAGTGCCGGATGATGACTTTAGTCGCTTGCCTCAACCAATGAAAGAAGAGGTAATCGGTAATGGGTAAACTTTCAATTACCAATTATCAATCACTAATCAGCAAACCCTAATCCCTGATTACCAATTACTAATCACTAATTACCCATTACCAAAATGAGCCAATCTAACTATAAATACAGAGTAGGTGAACTGCGACCCAGCCAAATTTTATTTTCCTTTGGTGTAGGTGCTGTACTCGACCTGCCCAATCTTTCAGTTATGGTTATGGGTTTGGAAGACTGGAATACACAACAAGGGGTAGTTGAGTTGGGGGAACAACGTCTCCTTGCAGCTATTCGCCGTGAATTGGGTCAACAAGTTAAAAAACTACTTGCACCTCCAATACCTGCTGAGGATGCTTCCTCCGGAAGCCCATTTGACGAATACGCCAGAACAGGAATTCCTGTTGCGCCCTTTCCTGGATGGATGGTATGCCCAAAATGTCGTTTGTTAGCACCTTTATATCCTTATTTCCAACTTAAAGAAAATCCTTATCGTCCAGACCAAACCCGTTATGTTCATCTCAACTGTCCCAAAAGTCAAAAAAAAGACCCAACAGCAATACCATCGCGCTTTCTCGTCTCTTGCGATCGCGGACATTTAGATGATTTTCCTTGGTTATATTTTGTTCATCGTGGCAATACAGCCTGCAAGGGTCCATTAAGGCTAGAGGAATACGGTGTATCTGGTTCCCCTTCAGATATTGTAGTTAAATGCAATGGCTGCAATAGTGAACGTCGATTGTCTGATGCCTTTGGTGAACTAGCCAAGAAAAATATGCCGCGTTGTCGCGGTCGTCATCCGCATTTACGCAATTTTGATGAAAGCTGTGATGAACAAATGAAAACCATTTTATTGGGGGCATCTAATAGCTGGTTTCCAATTACACTCTCAGCTTTATCAATTCCCATAACTTCAAATCAATTAGAGCAGTTGGTTGAACAAAACTGGACTGTTTTAGGAAAAACTAATAACCTAAACGCCTTAGAAGTATTATTACAAGCGTTCTCCGCTATAGGACAACTTCAGGAATTATCTAAGTACAAAACTGATAGAATTTGGTCAGTAATTCAACAAAAACAACTTCAGCAGCAGAGCAATATTGATGATGAAAGTGCCAGAGATTTGAAAACACCTGAATGGCAAGTTTTTTCATCTGCTGACCCAAATCTTAACACTCCAGATTTTCAGCTACGCCCTGTAAAACCACCATCCGGGTATGAAAATTACTTTTCGCAGGTAGTGTTAGTAGAAAGATTGCGAGAAGTGCGTGCCTTAATTGGTTTTACACGTATTCAATCCCCAGGGGACTTTATTGACTCTGGCGAAATTCTTACAGAACATAGAGTGCATTTAAGCCGCAGCAATCCTAAATGGGTACCAGCCAGTGAAGTCAAAGGCGAAGGTATTTTTATCCAGTTCCAAGAAACGACACTTCATCAATGGGAAAAAAATCCAAAGTTACAAGATTATAAGCTTCAAGCTATCGATGCTCATAGAAACTGGTGTAGAGTCCGTTCTCTCGATCCAGACAAAATTCACTTTCCTGGTGTACGCTACATTTTACTTCACTCCTTCGCTCATGCCCTAATGCGGCAAATGGCTCTTGAGTGTGGTTACAATGCTGCCAGTTTAAAAGAGCGAATCTATTCCAAACGTCCAGAAGATGAAGGTGGGCCAATGGCAGGTATACTAATTTATACTGCCGCACCTGATAGCGAAGGTACTTTGGGTGGTTTAGTCAGTTTGGGAGAGCCTAAAACACTTGGATATCATATAGACCAAGCTTTAGAACAAATGCGCTTATGTGCTTCTGACCCATTGTGTGCAGAACATACCCCATTTAAAGGAGCTACATCTTTGCATTGGGCAGCTTGCCATGCTTGTCTGTTTAGCCCAGAAACTTCTTGTGAACGCGGTAATAAATATCTTGATCGCGCAGTTTTGATTCCCACTGTCTTAACTACAGATTTGGCATTCTTCCCAGAGGTAAAAGTGTGAGTTTCTTGCCGCCGCTTTTATTAGCTCAAATTCGCACTTGTGCCAAACAACTTCCATATCCTGTTTTGGAAGCTGTGATTGATTTGTTGACAAACAGTCCAGCAAAATATTGTAATTTTGAATTGAAAGCATCTATCTTGAAACAATTGCCCAATGCTAACTTTCGCCGACTGGTAGGGGAATTGTTAGAAACTTGGTGCCGGGAAGCTGTTTATTTAGACAGTACTGCGATCGCTGCTGCCCTTTCTACAGCAAGCTACTGTGAAGTAGCAGCACGGGATGAGTTATCGGTTGAGTTAGTATGGACTGGGCCTGCGACTGAAGGAATGCCTCTACGCAGAACTGAACAGGTGTTGCTACAAATGATTCGGGAAGCCAAACAGGAATTTATCCTGATAAGCTTTGCCGTATATAAAATTCCAGAGATTACAAAAGCATTAGTAGCTGCTATTAA